>NZ_LT671858.1:0-646233 GCF_900083515.1 Cuniculiplasma divulgatum | reverse complement strand
AGAGATATCCTACATTTTCAACGTTTTTTGAAATCATTCTGTAAATATTCTTCAGTATGCTATCTGCTCTTACCACATCCTCTTTCTTTGGTCTGATCAGTTTTGAACCGATTGATGCAACTATTCTTGAAGTTCCAAGTGAACCGAAAGTAGGGATATATTTTTCATATGACTTAAAAATGGTTGCCATTTGATACATGAATGACGTGTAGATTATGACTTTCCCACCTCTTGGAATGTTCATCTGTTCAGCCCATTGGGTGGAAATTTTTCTGTCCATCGGAAAGGGAATATATGCTTCCATTAGATTCTTGTACAAAACATTTCTTACTATTGCCTCCTGTTTTTTTACCTGATCTTCGTCCATAAAAACACCATAATTATAAAATTCGTTTTCATTCTTAAACATATAGCCTCACATATTTATTCTATTTTCCAACTGTGTTGCATAAAAATCTATCATCCTTCATAGTGTTGTAATAGAGCTTCTTCAGCCAAACTTCCTGAATCATGTAATCTTTTTTCTTGCTTTGATGATTTCTTTCATGATTCTTTTAGGATTTAAAATGTCTGTTTCAACTGTCCATCTTTTCACATATTACTCAAAACATCTTCATTCATCTAACCCAGGTTCCCTGATCTTCCTATCCGTTCTTCCTCAGGTTGTGAAATTTCTTGACATCGAATTCAGATTCTTCATAAGTGAAGTAATTGTATCTATGCTATTATTGCTCAAAATATAGAATATATTTCTGGAATCTCTGCCATATACAAATACTATCAGATACGATTCCAGTGACCTGAATAATGCATTGAACACTGATCTGATTCTGCAATAAATTCAATGATCCTGTCTGGAATGATAAACGATCTTTCATTCTTCTTCCTGTTATAATTCTTCAGATCATACATGTGAACTTCAATATCATTAAGAACTGGAATGCGTCTCATGGCTTTTAACACTTAACTATTGTACAGTGACCGTATCTTTTCCATGATCATTTGGTTTGTTGAATTTCACAAACAGCATCCATTATATTTTCAGGAAAAATTATTAAATGGTTTATGCAACACAATTTGAGTATCCACAAGATATAAAAATAATTGCGATTTATATTTTTTAGTGGAAGTGAAACTTAACATAAATAAAGAGGCAAGAAAAAGTATAGGCAAAATAACAGTTGTTTTCCTTTCTCTAATAATGATTTTTTCCATAGGTTTTACGGTAATCACTTTCAACAATTCGTCTCAGAACTCTAATTCAGTATCAAATGTAAACAGCAATGTCCCTGAAGCCCTTTATTCAAAGTGTGGTGAATCTGTCTGTTTTGTGGGAAGTCAGCCCATCATATCCTTTGGTTCCTTTAAGTATCCTGTTCAGTATGAAATTTTAAAATAGGCACACAGTCAGATAAAATTGCATCACCTTATGTTTCCAATTCGTCAGCCATGGGAAATGTGTCTGTGGTGAATTTCAATTCATATCATTCTAAAGAAATTCAAAACGGTAAATGTACATCTGCAGATCTAATAAGAAGTGGGAACCATACGAAGGCTGTAGATGCATTCTTCTTCGACAGTTATGGAATGAGTTCTTCAGTTGCATTCCAGAATATGATCAATGCAAGTGCAGTATACATTGTAGATTTCACAGTTGTATTACCAAATTCCAATAACTTTAAAATTTCAGGTAACGACGGTAATTCTGTTCATTCATTGAATCAAAATGATTTCATATTAGATCAGAATGATTCCAGCATTAAAATGGGTGGACTTAACATAAACTGGATATGTGATTCAAATATCTTTCACATGGGAGAGATAAAGAAGATGAATGGATATGATGCGTTAATTCTTTCATTTGGTCCCGTAAAATTGAGTGCTCACGAAACATACACCATTGATCCTAATATAGAACCAACAATCTCTCAGGGAAGACCTATCCACAAAAGTGGTGGAGGTGGTGGTGGAAGTGGGGGAGGTGGAGGATCTACAGCCACTACAACCTATCCTCCAACTCTCTCCAATCTGGACATAAGCCAGCCATCATCCACATGCTTTGCCAATGGTTCATCAGATGGACATGTAAAAATATCTTACACTGTAACTTCTGATACTAGTAATGGGCCAGTTAAAGAGGGCTACTTTGAGGTAACCAAAAATTGTAATGATATTCTTTTAGGAACCTCAAACGCATATCAATGCGAAAATAAGTGTTTCAGCACAACTGTTAACAATATAGGTTGCTTCAGTGGGTTTGAAATTGCATACCAATATCCTGGGACATCAGAATGGACATGTCAGGATCATCTTGGCCACTCTTTTAACGAATACGTAAATTTCAATACTGGATATGAATTACCAGATTTACAGGAGTTTCCAGGACAGGGTAAGGTTATTGATGCATCAACAGGAAAGGTAATCGCTGGAATTTCTGGAGGAATAATATTGAGGAGTGATTCCGACAGAGTATATCTTTACCAGAGCATGATATCTCCGAAAAATGTGATGGGTGTGAATAAGAGATGCTACTCCTTTGAATATTCCGGGAACAGCAAAGGTGTTAGCCAGTCAGTCTATTTTCAAAATCTTCAAGCATCGTGTGTATCAACCACTTGTGATTACACTCCACTGGAATATTTAGTTGCAGGTTTGGCAGCAGCTTTAATATTTGGTTCATTAACTGTATTAACCGACGGAATATCTTTTGTTACATTGATTACTGTTGCCCCTGAAGTCTCAGTAAACATTGCCATAGCTCTGGGCGAATATTTTGGCAATCCAGATCATCCTGTAATATTAAACAATGTTAATAATGATCAGAAATTAACCTGCTGCCAAAATGCATTTGATAAAGCACCCAATATACCAGATCCTTATTTCTATTATGGATGCTATCAACCCTCAAATATGTTTAGCGAAAGGTTTAATTTGTCAGTAGGATATAATGATCCGTCGACTATGGATCATTTCACCTATGGAGAAAAATTTGTGCTGATTAATACAACATTGACAGGAAATGTATGTGAAGAAAGAGAAACCTATTCTGGTTCTTTTACCAGTCCAGCGTATCTGCTGTTTGGGTGATTAACATGTTCAATTTTGACGAACTTCTAATATTCATCCTACCTTCAGAATTATTATTTAATTCCTGGCTGATCCGCAAAATTCATTCCGAAACGGATTTAGAGAACAAACTCCGAAAAAAAATTGTATTTTCCTATAGCATAACACATATAGTTGTAGGTATCATTGTAGGGAGTCTCATAACGTGGGTATACATTGCATTACAATTACTTCATCTCGCAGTATATGACTATTTTATCCTATTCATTCTAATAATCCTGATTTTAAATCTTATTAGGCAGATCGTAAAAACAGAGAAACAATTCAAAAGATATAGCGGTCACTATTCCATTAAACCTCCAGAGGGATTTTATGATTAGTTAGTTGAGTTGATATCATGTGAAGGTTAAGATGGCCTTCTTTTAATTTATTCCTTTTTTCGCTTTATATTGATGGAAAGAATTGAAAGAGAAGTAATAGTTTAGTGATCAGAAGTTTCTAAGATCAAATGATACAAAAAAGATATGTAATTCAGGAGAATCTGTATATTATAAGAATGCGGTATAATGTGATAAGTCCTCAGGTACCTATTTTTATTATACACCCCTAGCAATATCCTGTGCAACTGAATCTACAAATTATCTTCCTGTGATCTTGTTTGCCATATCAGTTGGTGTAGCAGTTGAAGAATACGTGTGCAATCCTGATAAAACAATAATTACCAATAATTTGAATTGTAATGGTCACTTTGAATGCTGTGACAGGGCTACATCCAAGGCCCCAAATGAGCCATATGGATATTTCAACTATGGATGTTATTTAATTTTAAACGCATTTAACCAAATCGTATGCACTTCCATAAATGAAAAAGGATCGCAGGTTGAACAGGTTGATCACTTCACATAAAACGTGGGATTTACTCTGTTTAATACAACACTTACAGGAAACTTGGGTAAGGAAGGAGAAACTTATAGTGCAAGTTTATCCAGTCCTGTATATTTAATATTCGGGTGATATGTTCATGAAAATGGACAAAAGGTATGATCTACGGATCAATTCCAATAATAGACTCCAAGAGGAAGGAGATATGTGTAAAAACGTGATAAATTAAAATATATGAAAAGCAATGGTGAATTAATATGAGTAATGTTGATCTTAATGCTGTATTTACCCTTATACTAGTTTTATTACTTTTCGGAGTAATTGTTTATTATAGTAGACAGGAAAAACAATCATATAAGAAGAGTTCTATTAAGAAATTTTCTATGAGAAGGTCGTTGTTCGGATTTACTAATATTGCCATAACCAAATCTCTCTCAATAATGGTTATGCTCATTGTATATTTTGTTCTTACCGATTTAGAATTGAGATCGACAGGTGCTATAGGGTATGCAGAATTTATTGAAATCTTAATCTCTTTAATTGGTATAATTTATGCATTAACAAATATAGTAAGATCAGAAAAGGAAATTAAGAAAATTACAGGTCACTATTATTTGATTCCTCCTTCCTGGGTTTATGACTAAAACCACTATCTTTCAAAATTATTAATCTAATAGAGTGAGAATATAAATAAAATATTATATTAATATGTATCAGTAAAAGACTTCATATTTTTCTTCTGTTCATATTCAAAAACTTTCTTTAATACTATACCGAGCAACTTATCTGGATTTACTCTAACTAGATTCTTAATAAAATAGCTGTTTGGACTTACTTTACTTTCAGTTAATATATTAGCACCAATTAATTTCTCAGAGTAAAATTGACCAGATTTAGTGTCTTCGTTATACTATTTGTTGCACAATTTAATATGCTTGTGTTATCTCCCTGAGGATGTTATAATACTGCACCTTTAAGGCAATCTCCTGTGCAATGTAGTCTGGCCTATTGGCCTTGATTATTTCTTCCATGGTTCTCTTCAATCCTGAGAAATATATCTCCACATTCCATCTCTTTCCGTAATCAATAAATTTTTTCTATTCCTTCTCTGATGTCCTTTTAATCTGACTGACTATTTTTGATCTTGAAGGTGATCCCCTGCTCCTGGTTAATGCGTTCTTTCTATCAGGTATTACAGTGTTGGAACCGAATTCATTGAATATTGCCTTTGAATCATAACCCCTGTCTGCGAATATCCTTTTGATCCTTTCCATTACAGGCTTCAGCAACTCCTTTCCACTCTTTGCATCATGCACATGCTCATCTGTTATTGCAAATGACAGTACAGATAAATCATGTATTGATATTACAGCATGAAGCTTTGACCATCCTCTTCTTGTTCTGTTCCATTTTCTTTCCAGGAAATCACCCCTTATGGTTATCTTGAATCCTGTGGAATCTATTCAGCCCACGGCTCTCCACAGGTATCTTTGAGAGGAAGAATTGGCACGATCTTCCTGATTCTTCTGAATATGCTTGTATAACACACTAAACAGATTCCGGTGGTCCTTGCAAATATTCTGGCAATTCCCACATGTGATCTGAAGGGAATGCTGTACATTGCCCTTAATTTGACAAGAAATGTTATGAATGCACTGGGTGTTCTGGAAGGATGTCCTCTCTTACCCTCATTGTTCTCTTATAAGGAATGTCTTCCAATCCATGAGAATTGATGGATCAATGAGATCTTCAATTTTATTCACACGAGATATGTAATACCTGTCAAACCTTCTGTCTGAACCGATCCAGTGCCTTCTTGTGCTTCTATTACCGGCAGCAGTGATTTGTTGATTTGTCATAACAGCAAATCGTTCCTCTGTATTTCACTATGCAGGAGGAATTATGCAACACACTTCTATTTTCCTGCAGGTTTTAATACATTACAGTCTCCATTTTTGTTTAAAATTCTTATCAACAAACCTTAATTAAAATGTTTCCATATCTGAAACGCCCTGAGATTAGTATAAATGATCTCATGAGTTTATATGACGACACAGGGCAATAAATCGCCTCGCCATATGGGCCTCTGCACTAGTATAGGATCTAATTCCTGCTATGAAATGCCGATCAGAGGCTGGCGAAAAATTCCCCGGGGGTCAGAGGAACCAGGAAAATGAATGGTTCCCGTTAGAACGGGGAAAAGATCAAGAGGTTATACATGGATAGTGATCGAAACATTGAACTCGAAAACCCCAAGGTTCGAGAAGTGGTAGACCTTGTAAAGAATTACATTTATACCTATGAAATAGAGGTAAATCCACTCTCTATTAAGTTCATGTTTCTGGATTCAGATAACCCATTAATAACGAAGAAGTTCTCTGAATTGAGTCAGAAGCTAATATCCATGGGTTATATTCCGCAGATGGTTAACAGCTACGAACATTATGTTCAGGTTTCAATGGGACAGGAGAAGAAATTTGTATCCAGTAAGGTAAACCTCATAATGCTTATTCTTACCATACTATCCACACTATATGCTGGATATTATTTTACAGGAGATTTCATAAAACCTGGTGCAGATGTTTTCTGGAGAACTGTACTGTACGGTTTTGTATTTTTTACACTTCCACTTCTGACCATACTGGGAGTGCATGAATTTGGTCACTTCATTGTTGCAAGACATTATAAGGTTAGGGCTTCCCTTCCTTTTTTCATTCCTTTTATCCCACTGGCATATTCTATAGGTACATTTGGTGCTTTCATTTCCTTAAGAGACCCTTTTCCAAACAGAAAGGTAATGACAAATATAGGAGCAGCTGGACCCATTGCAGGTTTTGCAACCGCCTTTCCCCTTTTGTTTGTTGCAAACTATCTTCAGAAGACAATGCCACTCTATCATCATTTTATCCCCTATTTCCTTCATTATCCATTTATTTATCATATTCTTGGATTATTAATGCCAGTTACAACTCCATTTTTTCCAATGACCATATCAGTCTGGGTTGGAATATTCGCAACTGCCCTGAACCTGTTTCCTGTTGGGCAGTTAGACGGTGGCCACATCGTTAGAGGGATGCTTGGAAGAAAAGCAATATATCTGAGTTACTTTTTCATTCTTGTCCTCTTCTATCTTGGATTAAGCTACACCGGTTGGTTACTTATAGCAATTCTTGTGCTTTTCCTTGGGTTAAATCATCCACCAGCCCTTGATGATACATCACCAATAGGTGCACTGGAAATAGGTGTCGGAATACTGGTTCTCATACTTTTCATACTTTCATTCACTCCTGTACCAATCTATCTTTAAGCAGGAGTAAATAACATACAACAATCTTTATTATCAGAATTAGATATTTGGCATTATGGCAGATGATTTGTCAAATATTGATAAGTATGTAATTACGATGAGAAGACAGTTTCATGAATTTCCAGAGTTGAGTTTTCAGGAAGAACAGACAGAGGAAAGGATAATAGAGGAACTTGAAAACATGGGGCTGAGACCCCATGTAGTTCCTAAGGGTGGCCTGTATGCAGATATTAAGGGAGGTTCTGAGGGAAAAACCGTTGCTCTTAGGGCCGATATGGATGCACTTCCCATCAGGGAAGAAAATGATATATCCTTCAAGTCAAGAAATGATGGTGTAATGCATGCCTGCGGCCATGATTCTCATATGGCAATGCTGCTGGGTGTAGCGAGATCATTGATGCAGAAGAGAGATCAGTTTAACGGTACTGTGAGGCTTCTCTTTCAGAGAGCAGAGGAGATGCCTCCAGGTGGGGCTGTAGAACTGATAAAGGCCGGGGCTCTAAAAAATGTTGATTACGTTGTTGGCCAGCATGTCATGTCCGGTGCTCCAAGTGGAACTGTAGCAATTTTTCCAAAGGAGTGCATGGCCAACGCGGATGAATTCAGAATAAGGATACACAGCAAGGGAGGGCATGGAGCATACCCCCATACAGGAGTTGATACACTGATGATTGGTGCCATGCTTGTAGTACAGGCGCAAACAATAGTGTCAAGAGTACTTGACCCAACGGAAGCATCTGTAATTACATTTGGTAGAATGGATTCGGGATTCAGGTATAACGTTATTGCACCCCATACAGAACTGAGAGGAACAGTCCGGACATTCACTGAGGAGGACAGGGTGAAGAGTGAGAATTTCCTTAGGGAAATGGTTAGCAATTTATGCAAGACATACGGGGCGGAGTTTGAGTTTGAATTTCTGCGCGGATATCCTGCTGTAATAAATAATTCTGAGGTTGTGTCAGTTATAGAGAGTGTGGCAAGGAAGGTTGTGGGAGAGAAAAACATAATACATCCAAAGCCCCAGATGGGAGGGGAGGACTTTGCATACTATGTGCAGCAGGTTCCTGGAGCATTCTATTTCCTTGGAGTAACAGATAAGAATGAGAAAAATCCAGGAGCAAACCATTCACCACAGTTCACCATTGATGAATCAGCTCTTTCAAAGGGGACAAGGCTAATGGAGGAAGTGGCCCTGAAACTTCTATCCTGATATTATTGCCTGAGAAATACTGAAAAACGATATAATACAGTAATTCATGTTTGACCATGGATTTTATTGAAAAATACAGTGACTTTCTCCAGAATAGCAGAGAGATAATAAGGAGAAGCCTTATTTTACACGAGGAAGATCCGGCGTATATTTATTTTAAGGATAGGGTTCGAAAATTATTTCATGAACTCCCAGAGCAGAAAAAACCTGAACTCAGAATCAGTGCAACAGATGGTTCAGAATTTTCAAGAGAACTGTATAATGGACAGAAGCTTGTAGTTGCAAGGGCTGTTTCCCAAATAGAAGGAGAAGAGCTTGAGGAAGATAGTTTTCATCTTATTCACGTGGACAGAGAACAGAAAAGTGAGCTCATAAAGAGAATAATGGAGAATCTCGAGCATATAGTAGCAACAAGGTCAATGCTGGAGAAAGACGCAAAAATATGCATTATGGATGGATCACTTTCCGGCAGGCTTTACTGGAGGACAAAGAAATTTGATACTGATCTACCTGATATTTATTCTCTGTACACAGAAAAGCTTGTAGATTTCCTTCGAACCGTTAAAGAAAAAAAAGTCATTCTGATCTTTATAGGTAAGAGTTCTGAAACTATGATTCTCAAAAGAACTATAATGGAAACAGACAGCAATGTACCTGAAAGTGTGAGAAAACAGTCAATAACTGATCATCTCTTAATAAAATCTATAGTGCAGAATCCAGGATATACTGAGCCCATATTAGTGGAAAGAGAAATCACAAAGGATCAAAAGATATCATTCTATACCATGCATGTTCTTCCATCCATGGACGATACACCTATGAAGGTTGATTTCATCATACCAGATGGGTCTGATCTGGATCACAGGGATATAGTATCATGGATTATGTGGGGTTATACAGGTTTGAAAAATCACAACCTGTGGATATCACTTGCAGACAAGAGGGTAAAATTCCACAGGGAGGAAACTGAGGATATTATTATGAAACTTTTCATAAAAATGGCTGGATCAGAATATGTTGAAACAAGGGGTGAAAGACGTGCAAGAATCAGATTTTGATATAGGATACGTGACAGGACAGAGTGAAAGCGAGTATTTTCAGTTCGTGATCAGTCCAGAAGCAGTGCTCAAAAGGTGGGAGTATATAACAGTGGTGCAGCAGGGGAGAAGCATTATAGGGAGAGTTGAAAAGCTTCTTTCGTTCAGTGATCTCATTGGACAGAGTATAGATTTTGAGACCGTTAAGAAATTGAACAGCACCAAAATAAGAGAGATAGTTGATGTTGCAAGGGCAAGAACAGTTGGATCAATAACTGATGATGGAAGAGTTCTGAAAAGCAACAGAGAACTCATAAGACCCGGAACACCAGTAAGGCGATCGACAGAGAATGAGATGAAGACACTCTTCGGTTACAGTGAGGATGGAAATCTTGAACTTGGATCACTTACAGATTATGATAATGTGAGAACAGGGATATCCATCAATGGAATGAGAAGGCATGTTGCAATTATGGCACAAACGGGTGCAGGAAAAAGTAATACGGCTGCCGTTCTTATAGAGGAACTTGCAAAAGCTGGAGCGACCATAGTCGTATTAGATCCACATGCGGACTATTCGCTGATGAAGGCGAGCAAATCCATGGCTAATATAACGAAGGTGTTCAAAACACCAATGAGCACAGGCCGGTATGGAACTGAACTCAATTCCCTAACTGAACGATTCTCACTGAGATTTCAGGATCTTGAGGAGGATGATCTGTTCAACATAATGAGGATCGATGAGCAGTGGACAAACATGAGGGAGATTGTCAGGCGTCTATATTCCAATATTAAGGGAAAGGGAAATTTTGAGGATTTCATGCGAGCCTATGAATCCATGCCTCTCCAGGATAAATCAAAGATTGCTGGGAGAATAGCCCTGCTCAAGGCTGTAAAGGATATATTTACCGATGTTACAACACCAGTCGAATCTTACCTGAGACCTGGCCAGCTTTCCATTCTGGATCTTTCAGGTCTTGATCAGGATATAATATCATATTTCTGCCTGAAGGTTCTGGATGAGATATACGACCAGAAAACATCAGGAAATTTCAGGTATCCCGTCTTTTTCTTCATAGAAGAGGCACATAATTTTGTTGGGAGAGAGACAGTTGGAAAATTACCCCTACTGATTAAGAAAATAGCAGCAGAAGGAAGAAAATTTGGAACATTTCTTGTTGTGATCACCCAGAGGCCCGGAAAGATAGATCAGGATGTGTTGAGCCAGTGCAACTCGCAAATAATTCTGCGTGTTACCAATCCTATGGATCAGAAGGCAATTGAGGAATCCTGCGAGAGTGTTAGTGAATCAATCATAAATGACCTTCCTTCACTGAATACGGGAGAGGCTGTACTTGTTGGGGAATTCGTCAGATTTCCTGTAATAATAAAGGTCAGGAGAAGGGAAACACGAGAGGGTGGTGGTGATATAGATATACTGCCATTGATGAAGGAATCAAAAATGCTGAGAGAAAAGGCCACCTCACCTGAAAAGAATAGAGATTTCATAAAGGGGCTGGTGTGAACGGTCAGGTTCCTGCATATTTCAGATACACATTTGGGCTCAGTGCAGTATGGAATTCCAGAAAGGGAACTGGATTTCTATGACGCCTTCAGGGAGGGCATACAGATAGGAATAGACAGGGACGTTGATTTCGTCGTTCATTCCGGTGATCTGTTTGATTCAGCAAGACCATCTAACAGGGCACTAAGGGTTGCTGAAGAATCTATGATCTTGTTACAAAAGAACAATATTCCGGTATTCTCCATTGCAGGTGATCATGACAGACCAAAGGTAAGGGATAATCCATCTCACCTCCTTTTCGATCTTTTTGGACTGAAAATACTGGGACTTGAGGGATTTGAAAGTACAATATTCAGGAAAGGAAATGAGGAAGTATTCATCGGTGGCGTCAGCAATATGAAGTTATTCAAAAGAGAACAGTTGAAGAATGAATATGACAGGGCAAGCAGGGAGGCATCGGAGCACAAAATTTCCGTATTTATGTCCCATCAGGCAATATCCCCATTATTCCCTCCGGAAAGCTCAGAGGCAAGGGAAGAAGACCTTCCTGTAAATTACACATATCTGGCTTTTGGCCATATACACCAGTTCATAAAGAAAAAATTTGGAAGGTCACTTTTCTGTTATGCAGGTTCAACTGAGGTGAAAAGCACAAATGAGATTTCAGGATTAACAAGACAGGGAAAGGGTGTTAATATTATTGATACAGATGGAGATGAAACAGAGATGGAAAGGGTGATCCTGAAGAGTGTCAGGGTCCAGCGAGATCTTACAGGAACCCTGGATGAATGTCTTGAGAAACTGGACGAACTTAATAATCAGGAATTTGAAAAGAAACCAGTAATCACCATGCATATACATGGTAAGCCTAATGTGAAATACATGAGGGAAAAACTTGGTGAATACAGGGAGAAATTCATAATCAGACAGCCCATAATAGAAGAGAATGCAGAGGCTGTTGAAATGTCACCATCTTTTGAAGAAAGTATAGAATCAATATTCACCAAATATTTTGGTGATGAGAAAAAGGGTAACATGGCACTATCAATATACAATTTGATAAAGGAAGGAAAACACAGTGATGAGGATATATTGAAGATCTGTGAGGAGATTTTGAATGATCATTGAAAATGTGAAGATGGAAAATTTCCTATCACACAGTCATAGTGATGTAAATCTTGGTACTGGAATTAACATCATACTGGGACAGAATGGATCGGGGAAATCATCCATCTTTGAGGCCATAAAGGTCGCATTCTTCGGTCAGGGAGAGAGTGAGAGAAAGAGAGTTGTTTCATACAATTCAACAATGGCAAATATACAGGTCAGGTTCAGAATAGGTACTCATGAATATGAAGTATACAGACAGATAGAAAATAAAAAGGACAGAGAGACTACAAGAAGCGCTGCACTTCTTATGGATGGGCAGAAGTTAGCAGAAGGTGCAAGTGCGGTCTCTAATGAAATTCAGAACATTATGGGCATTTCAAAAAGTGCCTTCATAAATTCAATTTATGTTGATCAGGGGCAAATAGATTCACTTGTTAAAGAATCACCAGCCGAAAGAAAGGATGTGTTCAATGAGATCATAGGATTAAAAAATTACGATAAGGCGTTCAGCGAGGTGGACAGGATTGTTAAAGGCATGTCAGAAAGGATCGGCCAGTATGAATATCTCACAGATGATCTTAAAAAGACAAATGATGAGAAGGCCAGAAAGGAGGAAGAACTTAAAAATGTGATTCTGGAGGAAAATAAGAATCATCTGGATATGGATCAGACGGAAAGGCTGAAAGATAACATAAACGAAAAACACCGGAAATTTATTGAAAAAACCGGTAAATTGCAGTCCCAAATAGAATCTACAGAAAAAGCAAAGAAAGAGATGGATGAACTGGAGAGGAAGATTGTTGATTTAAGAGAAGGCCTGAAAAATCTTGATTCTCTAAAAAGAAAGCAGATTGAAATGGAAAATAGCGATCTCTATCTTAATGGGGATAAAATAACACTTATAGAACAGAGCCTAAGGCAAATTGAGGATGAAAAAAATCAGATAAATCAGCTGGAAAAAGAGCTTGAAAGTTTAAGGGAATCCGCGAAAGAAATAAATTCGCTAAATAAAAGGTATAGCGAACTGAATTCTAAAATAAAGGAAATAGAAGAAAAGGAAAAGGAGAGAGAACAGACTTCAGAGGGAAATTACAAATACATAAACCTTGAGAAGGAAGTTGGGAAAAAATTGTCTGAAGTTGAGAAAAGTAAAAAAATGTTAAAAGAAATTGAAAAAAGCCTACCTGAGAGGATTGTGTCTCAAAAAATGTCATTTGATGATGTTGAAGAGGAAATAAAAAAACTCAGAACTGAAGAAAGTGAGAAGGCATCGGAAATTGCTACCTGCAGTACAGTAATTAAAAGATTGACAGATGAAATCACTAAATTAAAAGCGAAAATAGATGAACTGGAGAATGAACGACAGTGCCCACTGTGTGGTCAGGAACTCACCCAGGAGCACAGGTCAAGAGTTATGGAAGAATACAGAACCCAAATTGAGAAATCAGAGGAGGAGATAAACTCAAATAAAAGTAAGCAGAGTGCACTCAGAAAAAAGATAGAAAACCTTAATGCTAGTATTGAAGCATTTTCATCAAATTACGTGAGAAATTATTTCAAGATAAATGATGACATTAGTCGAACTGAAAAAGAAATAAACTCTATGCAGAATGATCTTAATGGAACAAGAGATGCGCATATAAAGTACGAACAAATTTTATCATTCTTGAAGGATAGCGAAAAAATAAAGAAAGAATTCAGGGAGTTGGAAAGCAAAATGTCAGGCTTGAAAGGTACTGTTGAATCTCTAAATAAACAGGATATACCTGAAAAGATTAATGCAAGGAGAAAAAAGATTGATGAAATCGAAACGGATATTAAATCCAACCAAAAATCATACTCTCTCTGGCAACAGGGAAAAAGATCACAGGATTTTGATAAATTGAAGAAAGCAATTATGGAACTGAAAGTGGAGATAGAGTCGTATTTGCGTCAGGAAGATTCCTTGAAAGATGCAAAGACAAGGCAGGACTCTTTGAGAGTTTTAATTGAAAATGCTAATACAGAAATTGGAAAATTAAAAGAAGAGATAAATCAGTTCGGTGATATAGACAGAGAGTTATCAGACATAAATTCGAGGTATAGCGATCTTGTGGAAAGGAGAGTAAATCTTACCGGTCAAAAATCATCACTGAATACATCCATTCAGGATCTTGAAAAGAATATTGAAAAGTTTAAGGGAGATCTTGAAGAGATAGAAAGGACAAAGAAACTTCATGATTTTCTAGTTCTTGTAAGGAAAGCATTCAACAGAGACGGAATACCACAGCTCATAAGACAGATGGCACTGGAGTCAATTAACTCCATAACAAGGAACCTAATCTCAAGATTCAACCTCAACATGGAAGATATCAGGATATCAGATGATCTGGATGTTGATATAATGCAGTATGGTGAGGTAAAAAATATCACTCAGCTAAGTGGTGGTGAAAAGACTGCTGTTTCCATTGCAATGAGACTGGCCATAGCCAAATATCTTGGAAGGAATATAAGCACCATCATGATGGATGAACCAACAATTTACCTCGATGAAGAGAGGCGTAATGACCTGCGCGAAATACTTCAATACGCCATGAAGGATCTGAGCGATGAGGGAATATTTCCTCAGATTGTCATAATAACTCATCACACAGAACTTGAAACCGCTGCAGATATTTCACTGCATGTGAGTAAAGTTGATGGAAGATCTGTTGTTGAGAACAGTTCTTACTGAGAATTTTTACTCTTATAATCTTTTATCATTTTAATCAGAGCATCATAGGACAGAAGGGCACACTTCTCTCTTGCAGGTCCAAGTGTTAGCCCAAGATTTCCAAGGACGTCGGTTTTTTTCATGTCCATAACAGTTTCAATGCTTTTTCCCTCAACATTTTCTGATAGAATTGATGCAGAAGCTACACTAATAAGGCAACCCTTTGCAACATATTTAATATCCTTTATCTTTCCTTCCCCAATCTTTACATACATGGCTATGGTATCACCACATGTTGGATTTGTTTCCATTATCTGTTCATCTGGATTTTCTATCTTACCAAAGTTCCTTGGTTCCTGATAATGCTCATCTATTATTGCGCTGTATACTATATCATCACTCATCTTACAATCATCCTCTTTTCTATTTTTTCTATGGAATCAAACAGGTGATCCACATCCTCTTTGTCATTGTATATGTAGAATGAAGCCCTTGCAGTGGCATAAACACCAAGAGCAACGGTCATAGGCATGGCACAGTGATGACCTGATCTGAGTTCTACTCCTTCGATCCTGTCGGCCATATGTGAAATGTCATGGGGATGCACCTCATTTCCAAATGGTTTATCACTTTCTATCTTCTTTCTGATGTTGAATGTGAAAATTCCAGCCTTAATATCAGGATCTCTGGGGCCATAGCTTATTAGATCATCCATGTTCAATTCGTCTTCTCTTTTTAGAACGTATGAAATAATATCCCTTTCATGTTCTCGAATATTTTCCATTCCCAGTTTTTTTAAATAATCAACTGCTGCGGACAGACCTATTGCCCCTTCTATATTTGGTGTGCCTGCCTCGAACTTTTCTGGCACATCTGCTGGAATAAAATGATCCTCATATACCTCCTTTATCATCTCTCCGCCACCCATGTAAGGTGGCATTTCGTTAAGTATTTCTTCAGTTCCATACAAACATCCTATGCCAGATGGTCCCAGCATCTTATGCCCGGAAAAGGCCAATAAATCACACTGCAGTTTATTCACGTCCACTGGCATATGTGGAACGCTTTGGGCACCATCTATAACAAACTTTATTCCCAGATTGTGAAGGTGTTTTCCCATATCGTTTAGATCGTTGATTGTACCAAGAATGTTTGAACACTGGGTCAGTGACACAACCTTTGTTCTTGGGCTCAGATGTTCTTCAACCATTTTCCAGTCAATCCTGTCTTTCTCCCCATTATCTATAAATTTCAGATTAAGGTTCCTGGCTACCGTCTGTATCTGCCATGGTACAATGTTTGAATGGTGTTCCATTCTTGAAATTAGTACCTCATCCCCTTCCTTTAGCATGGATGTAAGACCCGATGCTGCAAGATTGAGTGCCTCCGTTGCATTCCTCACAAATATTATTTGATTCTCTGATGCCCCTATGAAATTAGCAACATTCTCTCTTGACCTGTTGTACAGATCTGTCGCCTCTTCTCCTACCCTGTAAACACCCCTGTGAACGTTAGAATTATGATTCTCATAAAAATCAACTATGGAATCAATAACAGATTTTGGCTTCTGGGTTGTGGCAGCATTGTCCAGATAGACTATGTTCTCCCTTTCAAATCTTTTGAAAATTGGAAAATCTTTTCTTATTTCTTCTACATTGATCAAATTAGTCGCCTTGATATATAATGTATGTGTTTTAAAAATTTATATCCTTTGAATATTCCTGCACGGTTTCGACAAATTTTTTGTTGTTAGATTTTTCTATAATGGATTCTATAAAGCCTCCTGTTATGAGAGTAGTTGCAGTTTTCTCATCTATTCCCCTGCTTTCTAAGTAAAGTATCTGTTCTTTATCCACACTGCTGATAGCTGAACCATGCTTTGATCTGGTGTTATTGTTTCTGATGATCAACGCAGGTTTAGAGTTTGCATATCCTTCCTTTGAAAGCAAAAGTATCTTTGAATCGTAAAATCCTGTTGAAAGAATGCTTGGTAATTCAATATCTATATTTCCCCTGTGAATTGTTGTACTTGATCCTTTAACGACACCTCTGACCTCAATGTCAGCAGAGGTACTCTTTCCGATCTGGAAGCTGCTGTCTCTGACATCAATGGCCTGATGTCCATTACTAAAGCTTGCACCGAATACCCTGTAATCAGATTCATCCCCTTCCTGTGTCGATTCATTTACAAACAGTAATTTTCCTGAACCGTGATTCACGTGGAATATCTTGAAATTGGAAGACTTTTCCTGAAATGTTCTGACATATGTAATGTCATTCACTGCTGTGTTCTTGTCCTGAAGATAATTATATTCAAGGGATGCACCTTCATCGAGGAATATGTATGTAGCCTTCCCCTGTGTTGGATTGCCTGATGCTTCACCTTCGGTGTACCTGGATTCAACAAGATTTACCTTTGAGAATTTCCCAATTAATATAATGTTCTTCTCAGAACCTGAATCCATACCATCGTTGTATGCATCTATGGTGAGCTTAACACTTTTATCGCCATCGATCTTTACAAAGTAGCCTCCACTCCATGATGCATTTATCAGAAACTCCTCTCTTTCCTTTCCCTTCTTTTCCCATACCACGGAAGGAAGTTCACTCAATACATCGGTAATATTACTTATTTTTACCCCGGACACTTCCTTCTTGGAAATAATCCTGCCGTTGCCTATCATTACGTCGTATTCCCTGCCCTTTAAGGCTGGCTTAAGAGGTTTGTATAATCCTGTTGCCATTCTTTCAAGGTCTTTTTCGGAAATATCCACATAATCCTTGACTGTGGGACTTTCCTTGTACGACCTTTTTGGTGTTTTGAGATAATTCAGGAATGAATCCTGTCTGAAATCATAGGCAGGATCTTTTAGTCTTGTTTTTAAAAGATCAGAAAACTGTTCCATGAAAGATCATCCTACTGCTCCCAGTTTGTTCATTTCAAGTTTTACCAGTCTGTTCATTTCAATGGCAAATTCCATTGGAATTTCTTTCATTACATCATCCAGGAAACCAAGAACAATCATAGAGCTTGCCTCGTCCTCTGAGAGTCCTCTTGATCTTAGATATGTAAGTTCTTCTGTTCCTATCTTTCCAACGCTTGCCTCGTGGGAGAATGTTGCAGTGGGTTCATATATCTCATCGTGGGGGAACGTTAGTGACTGAGAATCATCGTTTATCAGAAGGGCATCACACTGTACCTTGCTTCTTGAATCAATTGCCCCCTTGTTCATTCTGAGGAGCCCTCTGTATATTGCCTTTCCGTCCTCAATACTTATGCTCTTTGCAATTATTTTTGATGTTGTGTGAGGAGCTAGATGTATGGCCTTTGCGCCCGTATCCTTTATTGTTCCGGCACCCGCAAGTGAAATATTCAGGTTTGATGTAGATGCGTATGGTCCTCTCAGATAGGATGAGGGATATATCATTGTTATCTTGGAACCCAGTGATCCTCCGACCCATTCCATTTTTGCCCTTTCGTCTACCCAGGCTCTCTTTGTTGGCATATTGTATACACTCTTTGACCAGTTCTGCACACTTGTATATCTCACATCTGAATCTTTTTGTGCATATATCTCAACAATTGCGCTGTGAAGTGAATCCTTGTCCCATCTGGGTGCTGTGCATCCTTCGATGTAATGAACCTTGGAACCTTCATCTCCTACAACTATGGTGTGTTCGAATTGTCCAGTGCTTTCATTGTTCATTCTGAAGTATGTCTGCAGAGGCATATCTATATGAACGCCCTTGGGCACATACAGGAATGATCCTCCACTCCATACTGCTCCATTAAGTGCTGCAAACTTATTATCAGTGAATGGAACTGCCTTGCAGAAATAGTCCTTTACAAGGTCCGGATGGTTCTTTACAGCCGAATCAAGATCCATGAAAACAACTCCCTTATCTTCCCATACCTTTTTCAGTGAATGATACACACCCTCGCTTTCGTACTGTGCAACTGATCCTGCAAGATATTTTTGCTCCATTTCTGGTATTCCCAGTTTCTGGAATGTATCCTTTATCTGATCTGGCACATCATCCCAGTTCTGGGATGTTCTCTCATCTGGTCTGTTATAGTATGTGGTGTTTTCCCAGTCTATGCCGGACAAATCAGGTCCCCATGTTGGCATGGGCTTCGATTGAAATATTTCTAACGCTTTCAATCTCATCCTTCTCATCCAGTCTGGTTCTTTCTTAATCTCTGAAATCTCCTCTACTACAGACTTATTCAGTCCCTTTCCTGTGGAATAAACAGGGCTGAATTTATCATGAAATTCCCAGTCTGAAGCCTTGGAACCTTTCAAACTTTCAACTAATCTTTCTATTTCTTCTTCCTTTGTTAACTCAACTTCCATCTTTATCACTCCTTTATCCAATCGTAACCTTCTTCCTCTATCTTAAGGGCAAGGTTCTTGTCTCCATTCCTGACAACCTTTCCATCCACCAGTATGTGAACGAAATCTGGGTCAATATTCTTTAAAATTCTCTGATAGTGCGTTATGATCAGGAAACCAACCTCTTTGCTGTGGTATTTTATTATCTCCTCTGCAACGAGCCTAAGTGCATCAACATCCAGACCAGAATCTATTTCATCGAGTACCACTATCTTTGGTTTGAGGATTGCCATCTGCAGTATTTCGAATCTCTTTCTTTCTCCTCCAGAAAATCCGTCATTAACGGATCTTGACATGAAAGACTCATCCAAACCTACAAGTTTCAGGTGTTCCTTTACCCTGTTGAAGAATTCTGTGACTGTCACCTTATCTTCAGGATGCAGCTGTTTGTATGCTGTTCGAAGGAATGAAGAAATTTTTACGCCCGGGATAGAGATCGGGCTCTGGAAAGCAAGAAACAGTCCAGCCCTGGCCCTCTCTTCAGGTGTTTTATCTGTAAGATCTTTACCGTCCAGTATAATTGATCCGCCTTCTATAACATAGTTCGGGTGGCCTATGAGAACATTTCCCAATGTGCTCTTACCTGCTCCATTAGGTCCCATCAATGCATGGATTTCTCCTCCCTTAACATCAATATCAACCCCTTTCAGGATCTTCTTTCCCTCCACACTGGCAGAGAGATTGCTAATTTTCAGCTCAACCATAATACTAAATTGGTTTAACCTATTTAAACACTTACTTATGTTTAAAGTCAATAAACTTAATATAAGTAATTTAACTACTCTATATATGGAAAATGAACTTGCAGTAAGTCCTCTCCTTGGAAAGGTAAAAACAAGTATTCTCATGATTCTTGAGAATGGGGAGAAAAGCATGGCTTATCTTGCAGATACACTGGATATGAATAAAACTGCTGTAAAAGAACACATGGATACACTTGAAAAGATGGGCTATGTAAAGCCCTTCTTCAAGAAAGAAGGTACTGGAAGACCTTCCAAATACTATGAGATCAGTCAATCCGGCATGGAACTATTTCCAAAGAAATATTCAGAACTCATGGCTACATTTCTCGATGAATTCAGGAATGAATTCGGTGAGATGAAACTGAACCTTCTTCTTGGGCATGTTGCAGATAGATTAATGGAAAAAGCTGGTTTTAAGAATTCTGAAGGTACTCTTGATGGTAGGGAAAAGAAAATTCAAAGACTGCAGAGTTTTGTTAACGCTCTAAATAAACTTGGATATTATGCAAAAATGGAAGTTGACGGGGAAACTGTCAGGATCATAAGGCATAACTGTATATTCTATG
The DNA here is from genome assembly GCF_900083515.1 of Cuniculiplasma divulgatum. Taxonomy (NCBI): domain Archaea; kingdom Methanobacteriati; phylum Thermoplasmatota; class Thermoplasmata; order Thermoplasmatales; family Cuniculiplasmataceae; genus Cuniculiplasma; species Cuniculiplasma divulgatum. The sequence continues at coordinate 625,698 of NZ_LT671858.1, read as the reverse complement.
AAATGGCCAAGAACAATGGAAAGGTAATATGCGACGTTCTTGGAAAGGACATTATTCAAAGATCAGGAGAAAATAATTTTACCCTGGTTGAAAAGTTCTCCGACGGAGGCAACAAGTGTATAGTTGAAGTTGACCTCAATCAGATTGACTGATTCTTAAAATTTTTAAACATATCTGCAACCGTGGCCTTCAGGTCGTATTCTGGCTTGAAATTCCAGTCCTTTACGGCATCTTCTGTGTTTATAGAATAGGGCCATGTGTCCGCTATTTTCTGCCTGAAATCAGGATTATATTTTACATTGAAGTCCGGGTTAAGTTTTCTAACTTCTTCCTCCAATTCCTTTGGTGAAAAGCTGTATGCCATCACATTATAGGATGTTCTTATTCTTATGCTCTCCTGTGGTGATGTCATCATCCGAAGTGTTGCCTTCATTGCATCTGGCATGTAGAGCATTGGCAATTTTGTCTCCTCCTTCAGATAGCATTCGTAAAGGTTGCCCTGGGCTGCGTGCTTTATCATGTCCACAGCATAATCTGTGGTACCGGCTGTTGGAGCTACCTTATAGCTAAGGAGTCCAGGATATCTTAGACTCCTGACATCAAGATTATACTTGTTGAAATAATACTGTGACAGCATTTCCGTTGTAAATTTTGTTATGCCATACATTGTTGTTGGAATTGAGTTGTGTCTAATTGGGGCATTCTCTTTCTGAACCTCTGGACCATAGACGCCAATTGTTGAAGGAATGAATACCTTTTTTACGTCTCTTGTAACACAGGCATTCAGCACATTTACTGTACCTGTTAAATTTACATTGTAGGCAAGGTATGGGTCTTTTTCACCAGTTGCAGACAGGATTGATGCCAGATGGTATACCTCATCTATATTCCTATTCCTGATTATATTATCCACTGCTTCCCTATCCCTAACATCCAGAAATTCATAATTGATCCTGCTGTTTTCCCTAATTTTTGGTTCCTTCTGTACATCAGTTACGTATATGGTTCCTCCATAGCTCGCCAGTAGATAATCAATTAATTCAGAACCTACCTGCCCCAGAGAACCTGTGATCAAAATGTTGGTCATGTTATGTATATTGATTATAGGTTAAAAAATATAATCTTATGCTTATGCCTTTATTAAGTTGTAATGTGGATACTCGTCAAACCAAACTACAGGAGATGATAAAATTTATCTTGACCTAGCCTTCCTTACGTACATTCTCTGGATTACGCTGCCTGCAATCAGACTTACAATAAATACCACAAAAACAAGAATGTTGAATAAAATATCATTGGTTATATAACCAAAATACCCAAGAATGTACAATACTGCATATCCAAGCATCAGAATTATTAGACCCATGAATCGTATGTATATTGGAATTGATGTACGCACCTGCATGTATGGATTCTGAAGGGCTGCACCACTGGTACCGCCCATTATAAATGAAAGCTGGTTAAGCACTCTCCTTTTGTCTCTTGATTCGGGACACATTGGATCTGTTAATGCATTTTTTGCATCTTCCAGCAGCTGATTTGCTTTGTCCTTTTCACCCTTTCTATTATAAAGTGTGGCAAGCTCTATTTCCATCCTTGCAAGACTTGCGCAATTGGATATGGGCATCATTTTTTCGTAATCTACCTGGTTCTGAAGATTTTGAATCTTTTCATCTATTGCTTCCAATTAATCCAACCCCTTTAAATTAAATCCTTATTTCCATAATTCATTTATAGTCTTGCCATTTTAATGTATTTGTCTATCAGCCACCCCAGAAATGTCTGGGAAGACCTTATTTCCCTCAAAATTAAGGTTTTCTGTAAAGAATATTTTTCATACTTCTATCCCATGCTTTATTTCTTTAAATTTTATAGGCAATCTGTCATATAGATATGTGAAAGATAAGGAAAGCTCTGTTGATATCTATGCATTTGTTAATAACAAAAGAAAGGATCTTCAGGACAGCTTTGTAAAGAAGATATATGATCTTGGTGGTGGAAAATTTATCTTCCAGATTCACAGTCCAACACTAAAGAAAGGTTCATTTTATATTGACGTGAAGAAGGGAATTTGTCTTATGGATGCCGAAAGAGGGCAGGATGCTGGGAATCTTGCAATGTTTCTCAGAAAGAAATTCATGGATAAGAAAATCAAGGCTATTTACCAGATAAATTTTGACAGGGTAGTCAGAGTGGATTTTTACAACGGTTCATCCTTCGTGATGGAACTCTTCAGAGATGGTAATCTGATAGTTTTGCAGGATGATGTAATTGAATATGCACTTAATCCAAGGGAATGGAAAAACAGAAAAATAATAAGGAATGAAAAATACATTCCACCATCTCTGGTTGATCCCCTATCATTAAAATCTGAAAATAAGATTGAAATACTTGAGAAGAGCAAGGCATCAATTGTTCAAACTATGGCAACAAGATTCAACCTTGGAGGTGAATTATCCGAGGAGATTCTAAATAGAGCAGGAATTGATAAGAATCTTGATGCAAAGCAGTGTACAGATTTGATCGGGCAAATTGATGAAAAACTCAATGAGTGCCTTCGTGAGACTGAAGAAAATAAGGGATATTTCTACGAAGAAGAACAGCTTGTAAGCCCAATAAGATTGACGTTTCTTAACAGAGAACCTGACAGGATAATGGAGGATTTCAACGATTCCCTGCAAATGATGATGGAAACTGAAATTAAGGATACACCAGAGAATTTAAGAATTAGGAGAATTGTTGAGAATCAGGAAAAAACCATTGAGGAATACAGGAAGGCTTCTGAAACAAGCAGGGAAATAGGAGTCATAATTTCATCTCACTTTCAAACCATGAAAAAAGTTCTCCAGCATTTGAAGACCTCTGATCAGGAGAGACTTTCATTTGACGGTTTTGTCATAGAGGTGAAATCAAAGAATAAGGCAGAAAAGAGCGCAGAAATTACTTTCAACGAGAATACATTTAAACTGTTCTATGACAGAAGTGTTGGGGAAAACATGACGTCCTATTTTGATTCGTCTAAGGATTACCTGGAAAGGATAGAGGGTGCAAAGATAGCAATGGAAAACTCAATAAAGGGGATACAGGAACAGCAGGTTAAGAAGAAAAAAGATAGACCAAGATTCTGGTTCGAGACCTATCACTGGTTTTTCACCCCTGCCAATCATCTGGTTATCTCTGGTAAGAATACGGATACAAACGAGAAGGTTGTAAAGAAACATATGGGGGAGAAGGATATTTACATACACGCGGACATGTACGGTGCACCCAGTACGGTAATAAGAAATGAAGATAACGCAGAAATAACGGAAGAGGAGATAACAGAGGCTGCAGCATTTGCCGTCTCATTCTCAAGGGCATGGCAGAATGGACTCACATCAGGATCAGCCTACTGGGTCAGCCCACTGCAGGTAAGTAAAACACCAGAATCTGGGCAATATGTTAGAAAGGGATCATGGATTGTAAGGGGAAAAAGAAACTATCTTTTCAATTTACCACTCAAGCTTAGCATTAGAATGATTGATTACAGGGAAGCAAAAATTGCGATGATTTATCCGTTCAGGGAAAATGATTCTGATTGTGTTACCATAATTCCTGGCAGTAGAAAAAGGGATAAGGTAGCACAGGAGATTGCCACAAAACTGGATACTGACACAGAGGAAATAATGAGGATACTTCCATCCGGAAACGCAGATATTATTTAATTTTAGAAAGCTCAGCCTTCAGGTTTTCCAGAACCTTTACATCCTCTGGATCAAAGGACAACCTCAAACTTACTTCCACTGTAAGGATGTCAATATAGTGCAGAAGATAGAACAGCTTTTCCAGTTGTGTCTCACCTTTGGGCTTTATCCTTATGATCTCTGATGAGAATTTATTTTCCATTATATCCAGGCGTACCTTACATCTTGAACTGTAATCCCCCTCCAGAACAAGAAAGATGAATTTTTCGGCCATACCTCCGTTCATTAGTTGCGGTACAAGTTCATTATGATTCTGCTCTGATAGGTTATGATTCAGTGCGAAAAGCTTTGAATTTTCATTAAACTGTGTCTTGAATCTGTAGCTGAGGCTTGTGAAAGGTTCCCATGATAGAATGTAGGGAATTTTTCTTGAGTCTACTATTTTCTGTGCAAGCTGCCATATAGGGCTTCGCTCCTTTTCAAGATTTTCAAGAATTGAAATGATTTTTTTTCTCTCTTCCGTCTGAATGCCAGCAAAAGTGTTCAAAAGAGGCATTAAAAGATATCCTATGGCCTCCCTTGGCTGCAATCCTGCCGGTATTTTAATCAGATTGTCGCATATTTTGGAAAGCTCACCACCGGAAGTTATGGCATTTACCCTGACTCCTCTGGCCTTCGCCTCTTTAACTGTACTCAGTGTTTCTTCTGTGTTTCCCGAGTAACTTACTGCAATGAAGCAGTAGCTGCGGTCCACATATTTTGGAAGTTTATAAGAATCCACAACTATTACAGGAAGTTCCTGAAATATCTCTGCAAAAATTCTGCCCGATACACCTGATCCCCCCATTCCTGAAATTACAATTGCTTTAAAATTTCGTGCTTCCAGGGAAAACTTCTCAGTAAAATTGATTTGTTCCTTAATTGAGTAAACCTGACTGTAAAATTTATCTTCTGCCAAAAAAATCATTCCTCAAATTGGAGCTAGGGCGAGAAAGAATCCCCACACAGCAGGAAGTAAAGCAGCTAGTCCTACAAGAATATAGATCATGGTTTTAGTTGACATATACATGAGTATTTATTTATTTTTAATTAACCTTTGCTATGTAAATTAAATATGAAATTTTCTATCTTTATGGCGTATTTGCTTATATTTATTACAATTTAGAGATTTAAGTATTACAGTGATTTTTAATATTAGGAAATGTTGTTACAGTTTTTATTTTTACATCAATTTCTATGAAGGGTATAGGTCATGCAATGTGCCCCGCCATATCCACCTGTTATTTCTTCCAGATTGATTTTGATAAAATCAATACCAAAATCCCGCATTTTTGAACTGGATGGAAACATGGTTCCACTTTTAAGTTCTGATTCTTTTGCCCCTGCTTCTTCCTTTATCTTCTGAGTTATGACACCGTTGCTTTCAAGCTTTTTAAGAACTGAAAAAGAATCTATGCATATAATTCTGTTATTCTTTACAGTAAGGAAATTGGATGAATAACAAAGCTGTTCAATGGGGGAAATTTCCATTATGTTATAACCTTTCTTTTTCAGATAATCATAAAGTGCTATATCATATGCATAAACGTAACCATCTCCTGTTTTCTGGTATAATTTTCCCTTTGCTGCCTTTACAAGGCTCAATGAACCAATGGCAGTGCCATTACCTGCAATGTTGAAATATGTGTCAAGATGCATATTGTTTAGAAGATCATTTACCATAAATGGATATCTGGGATTTTCCACGACCAAAATTTCGTCATGGCTCATCATTCCTGAATTCATTGCCGATATGGCTCCAGCAAGATCAGTTCTTGGTCCTGTTCCTATTAATCCAAATTCACCACATGGAATGTAGTCACCACCCTCAAAATATGAATTCTCCTCAACCCTCTTCAGGTGATCATTACCAAGGATTTTCTCCATTATGAATCCTGTAATTTCAGGTTCCATTTTTCTCTGCGGCAGTTTCATTCTACCAAGAATAACTCCATTAGAACTCACAGCCTGCTGATCCCTCATGAAATACAGGTTTGTAAGGGGTACATTGGAAAATATTTTGGGATATGACATATGATTATCACGATCAACAGTTATGTCAATTGATGGCACCAGGATTGATATGTTAAAAAGAGTGTCTGCATCCATGAATGGAAGATTTCTCTGAAAATCCTTCTTTAGCCTTTCAACCTCTGAAATATCGCCATAGAACTGCACCTCAGAAGCTAACTTTTCCTCCAGAGACTTTCTGAAACTACTGTCAGTATTACACCTGTTCACAACAATTTCTCTGAGCTGTGTTACCTTTGCCCCATTCTCCTTCATAATCTCCTCAAGCTTCTCATGTTCCCTTAATGCTTTCGTCTTGTTGAACGGTCGCTCAAAGAGAAATGCTCTCGGCGAGATCATCGCATAATCTATCTCTGTTCCTGGTCTATGAACAATCACTTCCTTCAAATTTTCCCATTCTGATCTTACAAACATCAAATATCACCTAAAATTTCATAATAGTTGTCCTCATAGAAGAACAGTTCGATCTGATCTTCCTTTATAATCCTCTTCAGGGTGATCTGGTTATAGGTTCTCTCATTCATCAGATTCGTTTCGTTTTCTGTCCTGTTAATTACAATGAACCTTTCCCTGGATGCTTTTTCTCCAGTTTCCTTCAGTTTATCAAAATCTATTAATCTCTTGTTTATGAGTGTAATCTTACCATTTTTCAGGTCTGTAACATATATGCCACCTGGCCTTTTTCCCTGATAAATGTATTTTGTATTGTCAAAGAATATTAGAGATCCAGGCTCAATATCAAGAATTCTGATCATATAGGTAAACCTGAAAAATTGTTTTCCATCCTTTATTCCTGCAAGTGAACTTGAAACGACCACATTGCATATGGTTTTAGACTGAATTTCTCTGGCAAATGTATCTCCATCTTTTTTCTTTCCAAGATATATATCTATACCTTCCTTCAGTTGAACTGACTTTGATACAAAGGATTCAGGGTCTTTCTTCTGGTTGTTCTCAACCATGCGGAGAAGCTCCTGATGAATTAGATTTATTTCAGGGCTCATTTTTTCCATGAATCCCCTCAGCTGAACCTTGGATTCGTAATATGATCCTGTTACCTTATTACACGTTGGACAGCTGATTGACTCCTTCCTGTATGGAATTTCCAGCAGAAACTCCTTCTCCTCTGCATCATCTCTTCTAATCCTGATCCTGATATAGGCTGTATCCTCGATTTTGTTCAGTTCTATGGGTCCGAATGATTTAATCTTAAATGGATCATTCACCGTGAAAAGTTCATAAACTTTCTTTGACCATCTGTCCTGTGCATCATGATGAGCCCAGTAATTCCCAGCCTTTATTGCACCACACTTTGGGCAACTGGTAAATGTTATTGAACCTGGCTTTTCAATAACCAGTGTTTCCCATATACAGTCTTCACAGAGTCCCTTGTATATGGCTTCTCGAATTCCACATTTTATACATAACATAATTCAATCAATTTTCCTTCCTTCGCGGAATTCCTTTATCAGTGCCCCCGATATGAGCTTTTTTCTTATTTCTGTAGTTCCTGCTCCGATCTGACCAAGGATGGCATCCCTCATTAATCTATCAATTCCAGTATCATGGATATAACCTGCTCCACCAAAAATCTGGATACATTCCCTTGATATGTATTCAGAGACCTGAGCTGAATAAAGGATTGATGCTGCCGCATTCTTCACATCCATTTTGTTCTTATCAAGATGCTCCAGAGTTTCGTATGCAAGCAATTTTGCAGCCCTGTATCTGGTATACATTGTTGCCAGCTTGTCCTGTATCATTTCAAACTTATACAGTGATTCACCAAACTGTTTTCTCTCCACTGAATACTTAATTGCTTCTTCCAGGGACCTTCTTGCTAGCCCAACAAAAATGAAAGATAGAATAGCTCTCTCTGAATTCAATCCGCTGAGAATTATGTGTCTCCCATGGTTCTCCTTGCCAATTAATCTTGAACCGGTTACTTTCAAATCCTGAAAGTATATTTCACCTGTAGGAGAACCTCTCATTCCCATTTTGTCAAATTTTTTCCCTCTTGAAAATCCCTCATCGGTGGAAAGAATTATGAAGGCAGAGTGTTCCTTTCCTGTCCTGCAGTAAGTAAGGAACAGATCTGCATAAGGGGCGTTGGTTATATATGTTTTGGAACCATTAATTATATAGCTGTCTCCCTCTTTTTGAGCTGTAGTTTTCATATTCATGGCATCTGAACCAGAAAGGGGCTCAGTCAGACCAAGTGAACCGATCCACTCGCCGGATACTAGTTTTGGAACGTAGGTTTCTTTCTGTTCATTATTTCCGTTCCTGTATAAGTTATCAAGCGTTAGGTTACTGTGTGCACCGTAGCTGAGTGCCAGTGAAGGAGAGGAATAACCCAGTTCCTCCTCTATAATTGCCTGTCCCATATAACCAAGATTTGCACCTCCAAACTCCTCGCCGACGGTAATGCCAAGATATCCCATTTTCCCCATGTTTCTGAAGACTTTCTCCGGGAAATAGTCCTCCAGATCCATTTTCTTGGCAACAGGTTCAACCTCACGCTGTACAAATTCCCTTACATTATTTCTTAATTCTTCGTATATTTCTTCTTCAACCATAAATGGGTTAATCATTTCTTAAAATAACCTTATTTCTCTTTTATAAACATGATTTGAATTTAGCAGATTATAAATATGAAAGATTAAAATATAATTATATGAGAATTTTAATAATTTTAATACTAACAGGAATGGCTACTAAAGCACAATATGGTATTGGACTTTATTTATATGGCATAATTTTTACTGTTTTAAAATCATATTGATGCATAGACCATCTGCTATTGTTTTGTTAGACTAATTTTAATGTGGGACACTGATTCCTGTATTTTTATATCTGAATAATATGATGATAGATGGAAATGAATATTAAGGGAATAGACAAGGAAATGCATAGGAAAATTGCCGCTACTCTGTTCAATCAAACATGGAACCTAATTGAAAAGTCAAGAAATTCTGATGAAAATGACCTGATGATAAGCGTATCTCAGGCATCCCTATTCCACTGGAGATTTGCTGGTGGTGGTGACCTCGAACTTTCAAGAGGACACTGGATAATATCAAGGGTGTATTCTGTCCTATCAATGCCAGAATCGGCAATATATCACGGAAACAAATGCCTTGAATTGTGCAAATCAGGGAACCTTGAGGATTTTGAATATGGTTTTGCCTGTGAGGCTTTAGCCAGAGCGCATTACGTAAAAGGAGAACTTGGTGAATACGATAAATATCTCAAAATGGCGATTAGTTATGCAGAAAAGATAAAGGAACAAGATGATAGAAAATGGTTAGAGACAAATATTAATGAAATTGAAAGTAGGCAAAAAAATTAATAATCTATCAAAAATTATACTATATGATATTTTTAAGATCACTCGATGAAATCAAAAGTTAATTTGTGAGAAATCTGCATAATGCCTGTGCTGGAAAAATAGCAGCAAACGATCAAATTCCAAAGTTACTGTACTCATATGTTTGTCCAATGGATGGATACGTTCTAAATATGGTAAAATAATGACTTCAAATAGAGTTGCATTGTCAGTTTCTAATTATTGCAGTTAATTAAGTGCTGACACATAATTTTGAACTTGTAGATATCAAGTGAATAATGCCATGCACTCTTTTCTAAAGGTTAAGCATTAGAATCTAAATAGGATGCGAGGGATGGGATTTGAACCCACGAACGCCTACGCGACTGAATCTTAAGTCCAGCACCTTTGGCCAAGCTCAGCAACCCTCGCTTAAATTCCGTAGGTCTTAATGGATAAAATAGATTTTCATGATATGCAGGAATGATTATGCCAATCTGATTTATATATTCTTAATACATTCATGACTATGGTGTTTCAGGGAGGTCTTCCAGATAATGGGGAGATAATTAATTTTGAAATAGAAGAAGAACCAAAGTGGGTTAAGGTAAAGCTGGAAGATGGTTCTGTAATTCAGATAAAGATGGAGATTGTTGCAATCATGAAGGGTGGAAATGATCCGAATACAGGACTTCCAATATACATGGTTCAGGCAACCAATATTATTAGAATGAATCAGGTTCCGAAGGAATTAATCAAGAAAAATCCAGCAAAGGAAAAAGGGGCGGATGGAACACTCTACAGATAAAAAGAATAAAAACATAGATCTTCTGGATGAAAAGATTCTTGAGTTACTCAGAATAAACAGCAGGTTTACAAATAAGGCTATTGCCACAGTAATTAATGTTTCTGAAGGTACCGTTAGAAGAAGGATAAAAAGTCTTCAGGAAAGGAATGTTATTAGCAGATTTACAATAGAAACAACAGAAATGAAGGAAGCCATTATCCTTTCAAGATACGATCCCTCAAGCAAAACCGGAATTTTGCAGGAATTAAAGAAGATATCTGCCAGGGTGTATGAGGTTGCAGGAAAGTCTGACATGGCCATAATGGTTTCATACAGGAATCTTGTAGAATTGAATGAGTTTATTGACAGAATAAGAGAAATTAAAGGTATAAAGAATACAGAAACCATGATAAGGCTAAAATGATTTCTTCTTTTAAGAAAGAGGCGTAATTATTGAGATATAATTAAATACCTTTTTTTGATTTACAGCACAAGTGATTTGCAATGTCAGAAGAAAATAACATCATTTACGTAGGAAAAAAACCGACAATGAATTATGTGCTAGCTGTTGTTACTCAGTTTAACACCAACAATGTGGAGAAAATAGTAATAAAAGCTAGAGGAAAATCCATAAGCAAGGCCGTGGATATAGCAGAAATTACCAAGAATAAATTCATGCCAAATGCAAAATACGCAGACATCCATATAACAACAGAGAAAGTTGAAGGAGAAAGAGGAGAATCAAATGTTTCCTCCATAGAAATAACAATTGCGAAGTGATTTTTTACCCTTAACCACATATACATTTTCCCAAAAAAATTCTTAAAAAAGTTAAATTGCTTTCATGTAATACAGTATTGTTGATTCAATGTCAGAAGTTCTCAAAATCAGTGTTGATCTGAGTGGAAAACTGGATCTTATTAATAAGAGACTTGTAGAAGTTCTAAAGACTGACAATCCCAGATTGAATGAGATGTCCAATTATACCATCTCATCAGGTGGAAAAAGACTCAGACCACTGATTGTACTACTTGTTTATGAATTAAACACGACAAAGCCCCTGGAAAATGCCATCGATCTGGCAGTTGCATATGAGATAATGCACAGCGCCAGTCTGATACATGACGATATAATAGATGAGGCAGAAGAAAGGAGAGGCATGCCATCACTTTACAGAAAATATGGTCTTGGAGATGCTATAGTAACTGGCGACTATATGTTTTCAGTGGCATACAGAATAGGGGCCACATACGGCATCGATGTTTCAAACGTCGTTGCAGAGGCTGCTCAGAAGCTTGCAGAAGGGCAAATAGAAGAATCTATGAATCTGGGCAATTTCAAAATAACAGAAGATACATATTTCAATATTATTACCAACAAGACAGCGTACTTCTTTGGAGCAGGGGCTAAGAGTGCTGCTATGATTGCACAATCCTCCGGAGAAGATCAGAATAACATGTTCAATTTTGCATTTAATGTTGGAATGGCTTTCCAGATAGCAGATGATATACTGGATATTGTGGGAAAGGAAGAGATCATTGGCAAGACTCCGTTCACTGATATGAAGCACAGTGCTCTTACACTTCCCATGATTTATGCATTGAAAAATGGGAACGAGGCTGGAAAGAGACATTTGAAAAGCGTTTTAAGGGGAAGGGAAACAGATCCTGAAAGTGTTCAGAAGGCAAAGCAGTTCCTCATTGATTCAGGTTCTGTGGATTATTCAATAGAGAAGGCAAAGAAATTTATTGACATGGCAATTGAATCTGAAAAGACAGCGAAGATCAGTCCAAATCTTCAAACTTTATTTGAAATTGCATACAGTGTCATAAGCAGGATAAGGGTTTAAAATGGTTAGAATATTATTATATACAGGAAAAGGCGGCGTTGGTAAAACAAGTGTTTCTGCAGCAACAGGTATCGAACTGGCAAAGAGAGGATTAAAAACTCTGGTTATTTCAACAGATCCCGCTCACAGTCTGAGAGATGCTTTTAAGAAGAGTATAGGAAGTGAGCCGGTGGAGGTTGGCAAAAATCTTTTTCTTCAGGAGATAAGTGTAACTGAAGCCATAAAGAAATACTGGGATAACCTGAAACTTTATCTTACAGCGTTAATGAGATCTCAGGGAGTGGATGGTATTGCAGCGGAGGAGATTGCAACCATGCCTGGCTTTGATGAGGCAACTGAACTGCTATACATAAGAGAATACGCAAAGGACAACAGGTTCGATGTGGTTGTTATGGATACAGCACCAACGGGGGAATCTTTAAAGTTGCTGTCCTTTCCTGAAGCATTTTCATGGTACATGGAAAGGATCTTCCCCATAAGCAGAAAAACAGCAAAGATAATGAGGCCTCTAATGAAACCTTTCCTTGGTGTACCCATTCCGGATGACAAGGTTTTCGGAAGTATTGAGGAACTTTATTCACAAATGAGAGAGGTAAAAGAAATACTTTCCGATCCTGAAACGACAACCATCAGGCTGGTATGCAACCCTGACAGGATGTCCTTTAACGAGACGAAGAGAGCGTTCACATATCTGCTAATGTATGGATATAATGTGGATAGCGTTATTGTGAACAAGATATATGCAGATGATACAGGTGATTTTCTGAAGAAGTGGAGAGAATCCCAGACAGAAGTGTTGGAGGAAATTGAGACTGCATTCGCTGATCTAAAAATAATGAAGATTCCAATGAGTGCAAATGAACCAACCGGACAGAAACTTCTTGAGGAAATGGGAAAGAAATTATATGAGGATGCCGATCCCATGAGTGTTATGAGCAGTATAATCCCACCTGTACAGTTTATAAGCGATGGGGATCATAAGATGGTAAAGATAAGGATACCCTTTGCTGATAAGAAAAACACCCAGTTGCACAATAGAGGCGGTGAGCTGGTAGTTCAGATAGATAACTGGAGAAGGGTTTTCTTCCTGCCACAGAGTATGAGTGATCTTAATCCTGTAAACGCAGAGTTTAATAAGGGCTTTCTCAATATAGAGATGAGTTAAATGGTAGAAAAAACAATTGGCGGAAAAAACGGGAAAATACACTTTGAACTGGATCTTGAACTCCCGGGATTGAAGGAATCTGCCGAGGATTTGCTTTCATTAATTAAAGAAGCGGCAGACGGTATGGTTGATGTGGGGAAGAAGGTCGTTTCAAAGAAAAACACCGAGAAGAAAGATATTAAAAAAATTAACATAAAGTAATTTTTAAACAACCACTATTCATATTAACATTGTAATAATTACTTGATTATGGTTGATCTGGAAAGAATTAAGAAAGAAACTTTTGAAAAACTTGGTCTGTCCGATAGTAATTCTGGTGTATTTTATGGGAAATGGGAAAAATTCTCTGAAAAAGATGCAATTACTGTAAAGAGTCCCATAGACGGAGCAATACTTGGAAAAGTGTCTGTGGCCAATGCTGAAAATTATGACAAAACCGTCGCATCCCTAAAGAAAGCCTTTGCTGAATGGAGTGAAATACCTGGCCCAAAGAGGGGTCTCCTGATTAAGAATATTTCCGATGCACTCTCAGAAAAGAAAGAACTTCTTGGGAGGATTGTTTCCCTTGAAGTTGGTAAAACAAATGTTGAAGGACAGGGAGAAATTCAGGAAATGATAGATGTCGGATATTATGCTACCGGACTTGGCAGGCAGATATACGGCAATACCATTGCAAGCGAAAGACCGGAACATGTATTATATGAGAAGTTTCTCCCACTGGGAATTGTTGGTGTTATTACAGCATTCAACTTCCCATCGGCAGTATGGTCATGGAATTCATTTCTGGCTGCAACTGTTGGAGACACTGTTCTATGGAAACCATCATCAAAGGCTGCATTAACTTCAGTTGCCGTGATGAATGTAATAGGAAAGGTACTGGAGAAAGAAAACTATCCAAATATCTTCGGACTGGTGAATGGCAGGGGGTCAAGCATAGGGGAACTGCTGTCAAAGGATGAAAGGATTCCACTGGTTTCCTTTACAGGTTCTGTTAAAACGGGAAGACACATATCATCTGTTGTATCAGGAAGATTTGGCAGAACCATACTTGAACTGGGAGGTAACAACTGCGCAATAGTGAGTGAGAAGGCAGACATGAATATAGCTCTTAAGGGCGTTGGATTCGGAGCTCTTGCCACTGCTGGCCAGAGATGCACAAGTACAAGAAGGGCAGTTGTTAGTGAGAAGATATATGAAGATTTCAAGAAGAGACTTATTGAGGCCTACAAAAAAGCTAAAATTGGAAATCCTCTCGAAAGTGGTGTTCTGGTAGGTCCACTCATAGATGAGGAAGCGGTGGTCAATTATGAGAAAGCCATAGTAAGGGCAGTTGAACAGGGCGGAAAGGTTCTCACTGGTGGCAGGAGATTTAAGAATGAATCAAAGGGATATTATGTGGAGCCTACCATAATAGAAGCTAAAAAGGGTATGGAAATTACAAAGGAGGAAACCTTTGCACCCATTCTGTATCTATTCAAATATTCCAGCCTGAAAGAGGCCATTGAAATTCACAATGGTGTTCCACAGGGTCTTTCCTCTGCAATGTTCACAACCGATCTGAGAGAGGAGGAGATATTCCTTTCATCAAAGGGATCAGACTGCGGAATAGCAAACATAAATACAAGCACTGCAGGGGCTGAAATAGGTGGAGCATTCGGCGGTGAGAAGGATACTGGCGGAGGCAGAGAATCAGGAAGCGATGCCTGGAAAGCTTACACAAGAAGAATGACCATAACAAAGAATTACGGAAACGAACTGCCACTGTCTCAGGGCGTTACATTCGATCTTTGAAAAAAGAGACATTTTTTAAACCACATTTTTTTAAAATTTTAATTTCCTGTTAACCTTTTTTGTAACAGCATGTGAAATATAAATTTGATAGTGTGCAATATATTCCCTTTTTGTGAAATTTATATAATTGATAAGATTATAATATAAAAACCCATGAATTGTTCGTTTTCTTAATGAAAATTTTATCATATAAATATATTACCGAAACCACTTAAATATTATGAACCATTAATGAACATACTATGTTCAAAAAGACCTCCAGTGATTCAGGTGGCACTAGGAACGAATTGAAAAAGGGATCAGTTGGCACATGGCAGGGAGCTTTTTACTCCCTGGCTCAGGTTGGGCCGGCGGCAGATATTGCAATACTCCTGATAGGAACATTCAGGGATGTGGGTTTCAGATCAGTAACTGCAGTACTGGTTGCATGGCTGATCTATGGTTTATGGATGATCACACCCTATGAATTCTCAAAATTGAGATCAAATGCAGGTGGGTATTATGCATACGCGGCGGCATCCACAAAATCCGGTTTTTATGGTCCTGCAACAGCCTTTTCGTGGCTGTATGAAAACCTCACATCCTCGGCCTTTGCAGTGCTTGGAATATCATCATTCCTGTTTCTGCTTTCATCGGAAATATCGTCCTTGAAGTATTTGTGGGTAATTTTTGCCATTGGAATGATTGTTTATGTTTCAGTAATTCCATATCTTGGGATCAGGCCATCTGTTCAGTATACATTTATTACCGGATTTGCAGAAGTGATGTTTTTGTTCGTTGCTTCCATTATAATAATTATAGAGGTTGGACCAGGGAATTCATTTGTGCCCTTTACACTACCTTTCAGTATTGTACCTGTATTCTTCCTTTCCATGATATTCTCCATAAGTGATTTTACCGGTATTGGGATATCTACAACCATATCAGAGGAGGTTACTGAACCAAAGAAGAAGATAAAGAATTCCCTTCTTCTTTCCTATTTATTTTCTGGACTTGCACTTATTCCTGCAACCTACGCGCTTACGGTTGGATGGGGCATATCTGGCATAGGTGGGTTTGCAAGCGCGAACGATCCTGGTCTTATTGTTTTTGAAAGATATTTGGGACCAATTGGTGGCATACTTCTGGTAATATTTACCATAAACAGCTATCTTTCCAACGGTGTTGCAAAGACAAATGCAGTTAGCAGGGTATGGTTTTCAGCCAGCAGGGATAAGATCATTTTCCCAAAGTCATTTTCTGAGGTGCATAAGAAATATAAGAGCCCACACAAGGCAATACGGGCATATATGATTCTGATGCTTGTTATCAATCTTCTTTTCGGTTTTCTTTTTGGACCAAAGACAGGAGCGTTGATATTGCTGACAGGTTCAGGAATTGGTATAATATTTACTCACATTTACGCCAATATCAGTCTTACGCTTTACACAAGAACACAGAAGGTTTTCAAGTGGCTGGTGCATGGATTAATTCCCATAGCATCTTCCATAATAGCAGCCGTTGTTATCTTCTACACGGTACAGCAGGATATCCTTGCCCAAATTAGTACGCCTTCCTTTGATAACTTTGCCTATGCAAGTTCCGCTGTGGTTGGTGTTATCTGGTCATTTATTTTCGCCATAATAATATCATTTTATTATGTTAGAAAAAAGCCGAAGATTGCCACAGAGGCTGGTACCTACGATGCGGACCATATAAAAATATCATGGGAGAAATGATATTTTATAATTTATAAAATTTTTAATTTTAATATTATTATAGCATATTAATTAGATTTTCCGGCATTTCCATTGAAACCACAAAGTTTGGCTCATCGACTATTTCACTTATGTGCAGGTTCCCGGCCACGCTGCATAAAATATACGCTTCTTCCTTTGAAATCCCCTTCCCATGTAACAGTTCTATCATTGAAAGAGCAGCATTCTGAGAACTGGTGTATAGATCAGGACCTATGCCAGTACATACTACTGCGTCCTCAACGATTCTCTTCTTGCTTTTTACGACTGGATACTTTATTTTCCTATTTTTTTCTATGCTAACACTTGCAACTATTCTTGCCCCGGTTTCAACTGCTGTTCCACATATTTCCCCATCTCCCTGGGAAGCATGTGGATCGGAAAATGACAGCAATGCACCATTTACAGAAACTGGAAGAGTCACACTGGAACCCGCACATATGAATTTATTATCCATATTACCACCGAAATATTGTGGTGGTATCATCCCGTATTCCCCTTCTGCGGGTGCAGTGCCTATAACACCCAGAAATGGTTCTTCCCTGATTTTAACATTTTTTAGAATATCACTTTCTGATGTGATCATACCTTCTTCTATTTTCCATACTATCATTGTTTCACTGAACATATTTTTCAGGAGACCAAAATTATCCATAATGGCAGTCCAGCCCCAGTCTTCAGTTTCAATTTTCTTTATGTTGACAGTAATGCAGTCACCTGGTTCTGTTCCATCAACATATACTGGTCCAACGGCACCATCAAAGAGGGATGAATCTATTTTCCTTAGATCAGATAAATTGGAGTTACGCTTTACCTGCATTGTGGAAGAATCGGGAATGATAACTTCAAACTCTTCGCCCTCGCTTACACGAAGAACTGGCTTATTTGTGCTGTTCCATTTAAAATGAAGGTTATTTAAATTCCTGCCATCCAGACTTTTCATTGGATATGATCCTATCATTACATAAATACAATTCATGATTGTCATTGGAAATAGTTATTATTTTGACCATCATGACTATAGTGTAGATGAAAATAAGTGAGATTCATAACCGGCTTAACAGAAGATGTATAGTTGCCATTAGTCAGACAAACGGAATTTTCAGCGTTTTGGCCAGATCTGAAAAGACAACACCAGTGTATATTTTTAATGATAAAGATGTACTTTATCTCAGACTCTTTTTTCTAAAGGATAATGTTTCAAATTCTGCCATTTCACCCATTTTATCAAGGAAAGACCTTATTGAAAACAGATCATATTACACCATAACTGAAAAAATAAAATCCAAAGAACAGATTGAAATTATAAAGAAACTTATTGAGTCTCCTTCGGTTGCTCTAAACAATACATATCTTCTCAAGAACGAAATATTCATAGACTTTAGATTTCACAATGAAAAACTGAATGAAATAAACGACATTCTGGCAGAATTTATGGGAAATTTTAAGGAATTTAGAATTGTGTCAATGACCAACTCCTTAAGTCTAAGAAAAAGAATGGATGAACTAACAGTAAAAACACCCCTGGCTGTTATAAAATATACATTAAGAACACAGGATGATAATTCAATCCTGAGATATATTAAGGCCACCGATCCTGATTCAGTAGCAGAGGTTCAGGGTGGTATACTATCAAATAAGGGAGTAAAGGTTATCCTTTACACAAGTAAGCCACTTGATCATAAGGGTGTAAGTGTTGTTTCACTAAAGGATAACATATATGAGGCATTCGTTAAGGAGAGTGTCCTTGAGGAGGGCTTGAAACTTGGAAATAATGCAGGTATACCCAGATTGGCATTCTTCCTGACAGTGGAAAATGGCATTCCATGCGATACAACATTTGTTCCAGTTGTAGAGGCCGATGAGTACATTTCCCTGATGATGAATTCAAAGAGTTCTGATAAAAGAATGCATCCCATACTCCAGTTTTTCTCATCGCTTGATGATGAGGATGTTTGGAAATGGCTGTAAAATTATAAAGTTTAATCACATTCAATCTCTGTCACTTGCTTGTATTTTTGACGGAGTATTTGTAAATATAACACAGAACCTTTTAAATTTTAAGTCAAACTAAGGCATAAAGGGAGACGGAACCTTGGTTCGAAATAATAGACCTTTCTTTGCTATTTATGCTTCTCGGTTGGTTTATGCAATTAACTGGTTTACCATTGCTCCTGCACTGATTTTCATACAGGAACAGATAAATGTCTCTCCATTTGATCTTGGGCTGATCGCTTCTGCTTTTTTTATTGGATTAATGCCGTTCCAGATATTAGGAGGATTAATCGCCCTCAGAATATCTCCCAGAATACTGGCAATAACAGGAATGACTCTCATTGGAATTTGTTCAATTCTTTCCGGTATTTCTGATTCATTTCTGCAATTGTTTTTCGCCAGAGTTGTTCTGGGTAATTGTAATCAGAGAATGCCTTCTCTATCTCTATGGAAGCATCATTAAAGTTCTTGAACTCGTTTGGCTATATGTAATCTGTCAAAATCAGGAATAATTGGAATCGGTATACTTTCTGGTAAAAAAATTATTGAAAATGAGCCTTCTGATGGTGCATCTACTCCAGCAGGATTTAGACTTATAAAGATATATTTTTCGGATATACGGTTCTTTGGAGATACTGATAAAATAATAAATGAAAGTATTGCCGAGAAAAAACAGAAAGGAATTAACTATATCTTGAGAGATATTTACAATCTTACAAATAATATAATTACATTTCAAGAAATGCGGGACAATAATTGTACAATTTCCACACAGGGTGCAGTTTCTAAAATTTCCAGTGATAAATACATAAGATTATTAGAATTGATAAGGTCAAGATAAGAATAATAAATAAAATATATTTTTCAGATTAATAAATTTAGATAGGGTTATGCGGGAGGTATATCCTTTGATGTTTCACTCACTATAGTGAAGGTTTCCGCATAGAGGAAGCCGATTATTATCCATGCAAAGAAAAGATACTGTATGGTGAGAGATATACCTGGTAATGAGTCAATTAATATAAATATTGATATAGAGACTGCAACAATACCGGCTGTTAGTTCTTTTATTCTCCCTTTTGATTTTCTGGTGGCGATTTTTATCAGAGAAAAATCTGCAGATGTATGGATTATAAGATTCATCAGACCCGCTAATGCACCCATGGCAAGGAATGTTGCGTATAATCCAATAAAGTATGTCATTGTACCCAGAACAATTACAAATATTGTAGCTATTAATAATTCAGATAATACCGGTTTACCTTTGTATTTTCTTGAAAATATTTTTGGAAATCTTCCATCTTCGCTCATTGCACCAAAGGTTCTTGAATCGGCCAGTATATACGCAATACCTCCAAGAATGCCATCGCTCAGTGCTATGATAGGTACTATTATTAAGCCCAGTATTCCAAAATGAGTTATAAGATAAATAATCAAATTCCCGGTAAAATTCAATGAACCTAAGGAATAAAAGAATAATGTTGCAAGCAGGCCTCCGAATATCACAACTGTGATTGCTGCCCTTCCAATTGCCTTGCTATCCATCGCATCACCACCAAGTGGAGCAATTGATCCATAACCTGTCGGGATTCCAAGACCAAATATAACTGCAGCAAGAAGGTAGGGTGAATATATTACAGGATTGTAGAAATGCCAGCCTGAACTGTGCAGAAATATTATCGATAATACAACTATTATAGTTATTTCTATTGTTGACATTACCATTGCATATTTTGCTGAAACCTTTACTCCCGCTATTACCATTGTGGAAGCTACTAAGGAAACAAGAAACACTGTAATTATCTGGTTGATACCGAGAACAAATGATAAAACATATGCCCCACCGGCAAGCAATGTTCCACCGTAAGCAAGTGCATATAATAGATACGACCAGCCCGTTTCTATACCTAACCCACCTGAAAGGCCATAAAGGGCATAGATGTAGTATCCTCCACTTCTACGGTATCTTCTTGAAAGAAAATAAACAACTATTCCATTGAAGAATACTACAGTTGTGGCTATCATCATAGCAAATGCTCCTGCAGTTCCAACCATTGCAATCATAACTGTTCCGAATGTTAATAGGGAAATAAAAGGCGCCTGACCGCCAAATGATATGAAAAAAAGTTCAGGAAATGATAATTTCTCTTCTAAATTTTTCCCTTTATTTATAATGGTGCTACTATTATTTTTCATTTCATTTCACCTTAATATTTAAACCATATTATATGGACCTGCATTTTCAGTCTCTGTATATGAAATCAAAAGTTTATTTACACCTTCAAATATATTATAAATTGTTTAAATTTAAAAATATCAACTATTAATCTCTGTATGTGCTTTAACATACTGATGGACATCCAGCATTTCAAGTATTATAAATCCTAATATTATAAAGCCTAAAACAAGTTCTATCACGTATGTATCAGATGTAAGGAGCGAGTATATAAATACAAATCCAGATACTATTATTCCCAGAACACCAATGCCCAACTCTCTGATTCTTCTTTGAGCTCTAACAAGATTTTCCTTGAACAATGAGAAGTTTGCTGTTAGATGAACCATCAGATTACCCAGTCCTGCAATTGATCCTAAAGCCAGGAATATGACAAATGCATTTACAAATATCAAGACAGGCATAAGTATTATCGCTGCTGCGATTAAGGTTATTATTCCAGCTATGACGGGCGTTCCTCTCTTGCTGTGCAGTTTGCTTAAAGCTTTGTTGATGACTCCTCTTTCTGACATAGCGTATAGATTCCTGGAAAACGCTGTAAGAAAAGCCAGAGAGCCCAGAATCCCATCATTTATTGCTGCGAATAATAATAAAGGTAAAGCAATTGGTCCAGCGATCTTATCCACTATGGTGATAACCGGCAAATTTGATGATACAAGTGCTGAAAATGAGTGTGTAGCAATTCCATAGTCAACTAGGGAGTATAATACCAGTGCTTCAAGGGTTCCTCCTATAATTATTACAAGAATTGCCGCTTTTCCAACATTTCTTTTAGCGTTCTTTACCTCACCTGAAACTGGTGTAATAGCACCGTATCCAGTAGGTATGCCAATGGCGAATAAAATTCCCAGGAATATGATTGCTGGAGATGGGATGCTGGTAAATGGATTATATACCAGGAAATGAGCGCCATAAAAACCTGCTGCTATAACTCCCACTAGAACAACTAATTCCAGACTTGCTGAAAAGACTGCATATTTTGAGGATGGTCTTATACCCAGTAAAAGAAATGCTCCTGTTGGAATGAAAACGATCAGGAATGCAACCAGTGGTGGAATCACTATATACGGTGAAACAACATAGGTCAGGACAAATATTGACCCGGTAATGTAACCACCGGCATACAGTAATGAATAGAAAAGATATAGCCAGCCTGTTTCAAATCCAAACCTGTGTGATAATGACTTGTAAGCATAATTAAAGTATCCCCCCGCCTCATCATGTTTTCTTGATAAGTAATAAACACCTGCGCCATTAATTAAAACCACTAGAGTCCCTATGATAAGCACAATTGGAGAGAAGAACAGTGTCAGTATCAAAGCTGCGGTAGCATATGTTAACATCGAAAGAAAAGGTGCCTGACCTCCGAAGGACATAAAAAATATGTCTGCGAATCCAACACTTCTTGTTAGCTTACTCTTACTTTCTATATCTATATCCTGAATATTTTTGACATTTTCCATTTTTGCTCTTAAGGTTACAGACATCGGGGATATATATACTTTATGGGTTACTATACCATATATATTCAATTTAACAATATAAATTAATTTTATGTAAAAATTGAATTTTTTGTTAAAATTTATTGAAAATATAAGAAAAAACGTATCAAAAATTATTAAAATTAAAAATGTGGAATTTTATTTATTTAGACTTCTCAAAATTGAGGTCATTATGTAAAGCAGCAAGTACAAGGTATCTAGATATAGACACTCCTTCCAACAGGGCTTTCTCCTCTATTATGGCTTTTTCTTCTTTTCTAATATACACACTTATCTTGTTATATTTTGTAGAATTTAACACAATAATATTAATACTTAATACATTATAAGGTTTGTTACACTTGAGAAAAGATAATATAATATCTTTACTGTAAATTCTAATGAGGATTTCTAATAACCCTCCAGAAAACGCCATTACATTTATTCATGAAATACGCACGTTACTGTAAGAGTGATTTACTTGATCATGCAATAAAAGAAAAATACAACACCATGAAGATAAATGATCCATTAATATTCGTAAAGAATGCCATAGACTGAGAAGCATTCACACCATTGTTGAATGATCTGTATCATTATGATACAGATCGAGATTAAAGAAAAAACATACCTGTAAAGATCATGATAAAAGTACTGTTCTTGCAGAGAATGCTCAACATGGTTGAACAACAGGCAGAGACACAAATAAGGGATAGAATATCATTCATGAACTTTCTTGACTATCCATATCAGTATCCTGATGCTAGGACCATATGATTGTTTCGTGAGAGATTATCAAAGACTGGAAGGGACAGGATCATATGTAATGAATTACAGATACAGCTTGAACTGAAATGAATAAGGATTAAAAAGGGATCAGCACAGGATGCAACATTCATCACATCAGATCCTGGACATGTGAAACATGAAGAAACAAGATCTGAAGGTAAAACAAGAAGATCAAAGGATGGTTCATTCACAAGAATAACAGTAAAACGCTTTTCGGATAAAAGGGACATACTATTGTTGATGATAATATTCCTGTTCCAATGATTCATACAGAGACGCTGACATATAGTCGGTACGCAAACTATGATTATAAATTTATTTGACTGCATACTAAATTATGTAATATAAGAGCTCTATAAGCGGGTTTTTTCAGATGTAAAAACTGCAAATGATTAAAAAGATTAATATTTAAAACATAATAATTAACATAGGAGGATTTCTATTCTTTACCCTATTTTTTTAGGTGTATGGGACAATTTAATGATTTCCTTTGAAAATTAACTTACTTTAAGTCACGCACTTCTATAATTATCTCTCATTATCCTTATTTCTTCTAACAAGATTCACATGTTTCACTTAACTGTTACCTATGGAAATAAGAATACTCTTTTGATAATTGTAAACGCTCATACAGTAACATGCGTGTTTCATGAATATATATTGCGGTGTTTTCTGTGAGGTTATTAGAAATCCTCTGATGATATTTACGAGATAATTGATTTAAATGAGTCTGTGAAATTGATATAAATAATGATCAATGAGATCCAACATCACTGGATGATTGTTCATAAGTATGCAGTGTGTGTTGCCTTTCAGTGACTGGTATTTGTTATTCAGGAATGAATGATGGACCTTTTTTACTTCCTGAATTTGAATACATATACAACTACGCCAATCACTGCAGCAGATCCTATGATTCCAGACGCTATTGCTATTGATTCTATGGGTGATAGTCCTGGTTTTGAGATCTTCTTAAGATCATATGTTATGTTTACGCTTTTTCCATTGGTAACCGTGATATTGTCATAATATGTTCTGTATCCCTTTGCAGAGATGATCACGTTGTAGGAACCTGCTGCCACTGACAGGTTCAATGATCCTGTGGGAGACAGCGTTACCTTATGACCATTTACTGTAACTTTTCCGTCTGATGGTGATATCTTTCCTGTTATGTATGAATAGTGGAGATATGTGACTGTCTCTGTGATGTTCCTTCCATTCATGGTTATTGAGAACTGTTCTGTTGTTGTATAATATGCAGTTGTGTTTGCGATTATGAATCTGTATGTTCCATTGGTCAATAAGAATGTTATGGGAGAACCTGCTGGAGCATTGCCTGATCCAGCACCTTTTACATACCATGATATTCCGGATGGTAATCCTGATTCTTTGAATGTTACTGTGTATAATACCTTTGAAAATGTTATTGGTTCTGATACAGATGCACCATTCACTTTTAATAAACCTGAAGATGGATTTGGTTCGTAGATCTTGTCTGTTGTTGATATGGAATATGAGTATGATCCATTGGTTATCGTAAAGGAGTAGTATGATCCTGATACTGCTCCAGACTTCATACCATTTGATAGATTTACATACCATGTTGATCCTTGGGGTAATCCTGATTCATTAAATGTTAATGCGTACATTTGCAAGCTGAATAATAGATTAACCTGTTTGTTTGAACCTTATACTAATACAGATCCAGATATGTTCATGTAATCTGTTGATGTTGCATGATATGAGTACGATCCATTGATTACATGGAATGTGTATGATGTGTTTGTTAATGTGTATTCTACATTATTGAATGTTAATATCCATGATGAATCTGGTGGTAATCCTGATTCTGTGAATGTTATTGCATTGACCTGCACCATCATAGAACTGGAACACCATGATAATAATATTATAGAGAAGAACAGATACAGGGAGAGCATGCAAAAAGCGGTTTATCAAATCATAGAGGTTTTTTCATGAAATCAAAATATTCGGCTGAAGAGAAGTTCCAGATAGTTATGGAATCCTTTACGGACAATGTGACACAGGCTGAAATATGCCGGAGGCATGGCATATATCCTGTTCAGTTAAGCAAGTGGAGGGAACAGTTCATACTTGGAGGTAAGACAGCACTGGCTCAGAGAAGGAATTCTGATTCAAGGGACGATGAGATAGAGAATCTGAAGAAGATCATAGGAGATCAGTCACTGGTCATAGACACTTTTAAAAAACGATCAAGAGAATAAAATGATGGTTATTGATGATCTGAAGGATCAGATATCTCTCAGGGAGATATCAAGAATATCCGGAATCTCACTGTCCGGATATTATTACAAGCCTGTGAAGAGATACATTCAGAGGCTTGATCCAGCCATCAAAGAGAAGGTCAGGTATATTGCATCAGAAAGGACAACATACGGATACAGGAGAGTGTGGGCAGTTCTTCGTAATTCTGGTACAGAAGTGAACCAGAAGACCGTCAGGAAGGTTCTTAAGGATAACAACCTGAACCTCCCTGCATTTAAGCACAGGGGTAGAACAAAGGCCAGGAATCTCTTCCGTCCTCATGGTCCGGATCAGCTCTGGCAAACTGACATCACTTACATTCCCACTGAATCGGGAATGACCTATCTGATGTGCATCAAGGACTGTTTCACCAAGGAATGGCAGGGATACCGTTATTCCAGGTCATGTATGGCAAGGGATGCCATACGTTCTGTGGAGAATGCTGTTCTACTGGCATTCAATGGATCAGTACCAGAAGGCCTGGTGCTCAGAACAGACAGTGGTCCCCAGTATATCTCGAAGGAGTTCAGGAGTGCCATGAAATTACTGGGGATAAAGCTGGAATATATACAGAAACACACTCCTGAGGACAATGGAGACATTGAGTCGTTCCACAATTCAATCAAGACAGATTACATATGGCCAAACGAGTTTAGGAACTTTAATGATGCTTCCATAGAGATAGAAAAGGCATTCACAGATTACAATGAATGCAGGCTGCATTCATCCATTGATTATCTCCCCCTAAGGGAGTTCAGGAGGAAGTTCCTGAATGATTCAGCATTCAGGGAAAGATTCGAGAAGAAAGAAGTTGAGGTGAAACTAGATGAAAATTGAAGAGAAGTGTTCCAATTTCTGGTGGAGCAGATCAGTGATGCATCTATGTCTCTACATAGTGAATTGGAAAATTTTACATAATCCAATCTGAATCGTCCCTGCTTTCCTTTATAAACGTCTAAAACTTCTTTCCTTAGGTAGGAGTTGTCAATTAACACCGCTGCTCTTTCTTCTGTCATAATTTTTCCACAGAAAGCCATAGTCAGTGATATAATAACAGTTTCTATCATTCTTTTCCATAAGTCATTACAAGAATTTAGCGTATTGCACACCTATTTGTAATACAAATTTTTAGAAATAGCTAAGGCTTCTTCTAAAGTCTGATTAATGAGACTTAATCTAACAAAAGAGATGATGGAGAACTTAAATCCATTAGAAATAAGAACATATAGGCTCTTATAAAATAAATTGAGAAAATGTGCTTTAGATGGTATAATAAATGCTGACTATCATCCTGTTGATGAAATTACAGGAATGCCATTGAGTAAGATTTCACAACATTTGCTATCTCTTTTTGTAGTTTTTGATCTTCCATGTCAGTCAGAACAGGATAACCTATAGGGAGAGTTTTGTTAGTTTTATCTGTCAGTACCCTTTTCATAACCTTTTCAGATATGGAATTATTCGGAAATACCCTTACACTACCTTTTTTGAATTTTACTATAATTGGGTAAATCTCTGGATCCCATTCATCTGAAAGTTCAGATTCATGATCATTATAGATCACTTTTTCTATGATAGCATCTCCAACAATCTCATTCTTATAAAAGAAATACACTCTGGTTCCCTTTGCCATTAAATGATTTGGTATCGGAAAAAGCATTTTATTATGATCTTCCCATGTTGCCTTAATCTTGTCTTCGTTTTTGTCTGTCATCTTATAGTGTATTGCATAATGATAAGCATATTCCCTTTCAGGAAGTATATCCGATAAAAATCCCCTGAGCGCCCCCCTATTGAAACTCTTTTTCTCTTTCTCAGTCCATTTTCTATCTGTTGTTACGCCAAATTCCATATCTGAATGCGGAAAGATACACGATACTGCTTTTTCTTCTACCATCTTGACATATGATGTGGCTTTTATATTAATCTTCCGTAGCTTAAATATTAGGAACCAAGACATCCAAGAATATGGATGTTTGAAGGCCTCAATAAGTCAATTAACAAGAGCATCTATCGTTATTGAAACTGAACGTTCCATTATCTGAGCCCATGAGATTTATAAGATTAATATGTAGATAGATATTAAAAACGTTGAGTGTTAATATATATTATAAATGATGTGTTCGTTGCCCTGAACAATAAAATTTTAGAACTCATTAAATTACTCAGTATGTATGAAGATAAATCCGTTCAACAAGGAATACAACTCAAGAAGGAAGGATCAGCTTGATGTGAATTATGACATATTCAAGAAGTTCTCAGTAGAGGCACAAACAAAGGAGGAACTTATAGCAATGTTAGAGGAGAAATTCAATTATGTGATATCCAGGATAGCTAATGAGAATGCAAAAGAGCTGCTGGAAGAAATGCAGTTATTATAGGTTGAAAATGAGAAGATATATAAATAAGTATTAAAATGAAAAAGATAAAGTCTAAGTTTACATCTATATACATGGTGTGATAAAGTGGGATTTAAATTAAATTTAATCCTCTCAGTTGGAGTATCTTTACCGATTTTTATTGCCTCAATGATCGTATCATTTTTAACAAAAGAAAATTCGCTAATAGCAGTTTTTACCATTTTAACCGCACTATCTATAGTGATTAATGTGTATTTTATAAAATTCATAAACGATAAGAAAGAATTCAATCCAAAATTATTCAAAGTTGAATTGACAGAAAGAGAAGGAGCTTCAGAGATGTGGCCATTGATCCTGACAATTGTGATTACGGTTTTACCAGTAATGACTTTAGATGTTACAGCATTTTCTTCTTCTTATCTTACTGAACTAATTGTGTTACTTCTAATACCTATCATCAGTATCCTATTCTTTACTATTTTTCTGAGAGAGAGCTTAATCTATCAAATTATAACTGTTCGAATTAAATTCCCTTTCCTCTTTAAAGTAAAAACAAGCGGTGGTGGACAGATTTTAATTATTTCAAGAGAAAAAGTACAATCAAATATACAATTTAAAGCATACTTAATAATCGATGATTTCTTCCTTTTTGGATATCGTACCTATTCTAATTAAATAAAGTGATTGAAGTGAGTTCAAACCTTCTCCTTTTCACGAGCAAGGTATTTTTCTTTGAATAGTTCGTCTCTCACAGCCTGTCCGTTTAATAATGAGAGGATATCCTTAAGCTTTGAATTCTTTACTGAGATCTTTCCATTGGAAAATGATATTTCAAGGTTATATGATTTTGCAATAGGCTCAAGGTTAGTATTTTCTCTTACTATTCTATCTACATAACCAGCACAAGCAGAAGCCAGGCGCTTGAACTCCATTATATGTGGGGAGGTCTCATCAATCACATACTGAACATCATCCACTATGTTGGCCAAACTGGTTTTTGCATTATCTATAAATTTTGTAAAAGCCTCCCCATAATCAAACAGAGAAAGAAAATGATTGACGTTCAAAATGTACAGAGGATCCTCATATAGAATTGCGTCAATGCTATTCGGTATAGATAATAAATTGTTTTCTTTGAGATGTGTGAGCTCCCCTGTACGGGATTCTACAAGATATAAGTATTTTTTAGGATTTAACAATCTGGCTTTTGTTACTTTATTGAAAATAGTTATTTTTTCACCTATTTCTATCGCAAAACCGATAAGATGAGTTGATTTTGACAACTCTCCATATGAAATTGGAGAATTATCACTTCTCTTCATTTCACTAATTATTTTATTTAAGACAGGAACTTGATCGTCAGCTAACTTTCCAATCAAATATTCAGGCGACAAATCGCTCTTCAAATCGAAATCCTTTATCCTGAGTTGGCTTTTTTGGATAAGATACCCCTTTGCAGATTCAATCATTTCATCCCCGAGAGATTTTGTTATTGAAAGTGTATTAACGGTCCAAATCTTCTCTTTTTCTTTATTTTTCTCTACTGAAATCGCATAAAGCTGTACTTTTGATCCATCAGTCTCTTTTATCAAGTTATACATTTCTTCTAGCTTTTTCTCTGTGAAACTCGATTCATAAATTTTCATTTTTTATCATTCCTCCATCATTCCCTCTACCTTACTTAGAATCTCTCCTATCTCCATTCCCTTTTCAGACAAACTTATGCTTGTCGTCTCATAATTATCAATCACCCTCTGATTCCTCTTTCTCTCGAAGCTTTTCGAAAACCATCTTGTACAATGAATAGGTCATGAATATCATTGATTCGATTTCATATCCTTCAACCGAATTACCCATATGTGCTGCTGCGGGTTCTTCTCCTCTGGAGCTTGAACTATATAGATTTTTCTGCAATGTTTCAACTAAAATTTCATTGTTTTTGTTTCTATCGAATATTTTACCGTAATCCACATTTTTTCCATTCTCGTCTCTATATCCAAGATTTTTCAATGCCTCGTTGAATTCCCTTAAAGAATTCCGGAGTGATGACATTGCAGAGCCGTTGTTTAAAGAGTACAGGTATTTCCTGGATACCTCAAGGGCGGAAAGTGAATTGCTGAATTTTTCCTTTATATTTACAGCATTTAATCTAGGGATTTCTATTATTTCATATTCCCCCAATCCTAGTTTTGGTGCAAAATCATTTATCCAATCCGATGATTTAATTGTCATTGGAATTTGTGGGTTGTATGTTCTCATTTCCAAGTATGAAGTACCATTTAGAGTTGATAACATGTTTGCGGTGTTGTTCGTTGCTAAATTTGTTTGAACTCTGGATTCTATTATGTAGGCTCGATTTTCAAGATAAATTAGCCTTATTTCGGCTATAAATACTACGTCTCCATTCTTTTCCGCTTTTCTTCCATCGCTTATGTATTTTAAGACATTCTTATCTAATTTGCATTCAAAACCCACATTATATTTAACTGATTGATCCTTTAGTTCGGATTTTATTGCGAAGAGGGGGAAACCAAAAACGTTTTGAGTTGAAGGTTCCAATCTTCCAATTTTTTTTCCATGATAATTCAAGTCTCCGAACGCATTGATTAAAACTTCCGACCCAACTTTAATTTCTACTTCTATTACTATTTTCAATGTTGGATTGAAAGAATCTTCTCCTACAAGGACGTATGAGTTAACTACCAACATTACATATACACCCCTAACCTATTCTGGAAATCATTGCTCTTTGAATTATCCACACTTTCGTTCATTCTTCCATCATCCTCTCCAATTCCTCAAATCTTAATCCAATCTCCATTCCCTTCTCAGTCAAACTCAACGTTGTTTCCTGAGGATATTTTGAACTTTTGATTTCCTGCTTTACAACATTCAGTTTTTCAAGCTCCCTTAAAATTTCAGTTGATCCTGGAAGATCTTCATTGATTTCCTTCAGATTCTTTGATCCGTTTCGGTATAGATATAGAATTACAGCGTACCTTTCTGTGGATGAGAGCTTCCTGCCTTGTGAAATTGCCTCAGCTCTTTTGAGTTGCTCTGCAACTTCTCTTCCTTTTTTAGTCAAAGAGATCATTATCGTTTTTCTTCCAGAGACAACCTCTCGTTTATTGACCAACCCGCTTTCATATAATGAACCCGCTGAGCTAGTTACAGTATAATATGAAGTTATAATATCTTGAAGTTTAGTCATTGGAATCTCTACGTCTTGGTAATTTGTATAGATGAATTTTAAAATTTCATCCTCGTAGCCTGACTTCTTGATTGACAATTAGTAATTAATAAGTATGGAGCATATTAATACATACTATCATTTATGATTATCAATTCGTAATCTGAGGTAAAAATAAATTGAGAGGTAATGGAGTCTAAAAACACATTCATTTACTATGATAATATTCTGGGTAGTGACATTAAAGCTTTACGCATGGGCGCGGGAACCCCGGTTTTTTCCCGAATTTTAGGAGGCAGTAATATGTGCGGTTTAGAAGTTAAAAAAAATAACAAAGTCAGAGTATTCGTCTGAGATGGGGACACTGGGATTTGAACTGTATTAGGTTTAAGGATAGAACTTAAATAGTATCTTACATTCTCTTTGTCATGGTGACTGGAAGGGGGAAAAAATATATTGATCTCTTGAAGGAAAAACAAGTCGAAAGATGGTTTAGAGACTGCGCAAGAGGGTCGCAGCTAACTGCTGATGTAATTTTGAGAAGACTCGGTTCCTTCTGCAACGAGGTCAGTAAAACTCCCATGGATCTTCTGGAACTATCAGATGAATCCTTAACCAATCTGCTGACGGACTTCATTGGCACCGAGGAGGATAGGGGACTTTCTCCCAATTATATAAATTCAAGCGTTAAGGCCGTTAAATCGTGGCTTTCATTCAATGGCAGAAAACTAATAAGAAAACTAAAAATCAAAAACGCGGGAGTTAATACCAGGTATGGAAATGAGAGTATCCCTTCTCAGCAATCATTAAAGAAAATATTTTCAGTTGGCGATGCAAGATCAAAAACTGCATGCGCGCTAATTGCATTCTCTGGCCTAAGGCTGGAGGCATTAGGCGACTACATGGGAAAGGGAGGACTGGAAATTAGAGATCTTCCCGAGATGCACGTTGACGTTGATTCTAAGACAGTTTCCTTCGAAAATGAAGTAACAATGGTCAAGGTAAGACCTGAACTTAGCAAAACCCGCAAGCCGTACATTACATTCATCGGCCCCGAAGGAACTGGCTATTTGTCTGCCTATTTACAGAAAAGAATGATTGAAGGCGAGGTTCTCATGGCAGAATCGCCTATAATTGTACCCTCAAAATTAGCTCTTAGAAAAAAGCACATAACCACTATAAATATAGGTGATCTGATAAGACAGAGTATAAGATCGGCCGGATTCGAAAATAGGCCATATATACTTAGAAGCTATTTTGACACCCAACTGATGCTCGCGGAATCAAAAGGATTTATCATGCACGACTACAGAGTTTTTATGATGGGGCATTCCGGATCCATGGAACATAGATATACTCTTGACAAAATGCTTACTTCCGACACAATAGAGGATATGAGGTCAAGTTACGTCAAATGCCTTAAGTTCCTTGAGACTGAGGACCACGGAATCAAAGAAGAGGATGTAGCTAAGATAACTACCAATACAATGAAGGAGACTGCAATAATGATTCTGGAAACTGCTTACGGAACGAACCTTTCTGACAAGGAGAAAGAAGACCTTATGGCACTCGATTTAGATGACCTCCAGGAGAGATTGAAAGAGATATTCAGGGATAAGAAGGCGGAGATCCTCAACAATGGGAACCGGCATAAGACCATACCTGAAAGAGAACTCGAAATCTATCTCAACAAGGGATGGGAACTCGTGCAGATATATCCCAAGGGAGATAAGGCAGTCGTCAAGTTGCCTTCCTGACAACCGGTCAACTAACTAACCGAAAAAATCAATTTGAATCATTTTTTACATTTCATCATAAGAGCGTATATAATTAAGAGAGAATGGACATGAAAAAGATGGTGAAGAAATCGAAAATGAAAATTTGAATCATTTTTTACATTTCATCATAAAGGCATAAACAAATGGGAATGCATAGCCATGAAGATGCGGAGATTTTTCCTAAAAACTTTGGGACGGTCCAGAAATTTAAACACGAAAATGACAATGAGGACATTAACTTAAGTAAGGGGGGAAGGGGGTCTTTCATGGATCCATATACTCATGTGAAATCGAATAACGATCGCTTCTCTTTCCCTGGTGCCGGACCACAAGGCCAAGTATTACAAGCCTTCTTAATCGATCTCGGAGCTCCCATGAGTTCAGCATTACTTCTTCATATTCCAAGATGTCAACAATAGTATGTACCCTCAAGGACCTGGAAGGGATCCGGCGAAATATATCCAGTATCAGCAGATCAGTGCTGTCAAAGCTGGCATTGACCTTTATCTTTAGTTCAGTTACATTCAATTATACCACATCTAATTAAGTATGGAAATGAGAATCGATAAATCGACAAGAAATCGGGAAAATAAAGTTTTCATTTCGACCGGTTCTTGGGAGATTCAGGGACCTTAGCATGGCATGGGCATTCGCAATATATCCTAACATGGCGACCTGAAGGTATCCTTTCTCCTTCCGGTCCTGATAGTGAGGGTTCCACCATTAATGACACTGGGCACGTATCATGAGATCCACTTCTGCACTGCCGGAATATCTTAATTTTGTGAGCTCCTATTTTATAGCTTGACTGCGTCATTGCGATCTTCCCTCCCTGAGATTCCTCAGTCTCTCCTTAATAATTACCTTCTGGTCATCGGGAAGTGATTCCCATCTTTCCCTTGCTGCGTTCATCCTCTTCAATTCCACTTCGAAATATCCCTGAAATGGTAGCTCATTCCTGAGATTCTCTGGCATGGCTTCCCAGTGCTTATGGCGGGTTGCCCTGGCCATCTCGCATTTTGGATCTCCGTCCACTTCAGATCGTGCCTTGATGAGAATGTCTAAAGGACACTTAGGAGCTGAGCATGATTCGAACCTTGAACAGTATTTCATTGCTTGAAGGGATAGTATCTCCATCTTCTCGGTTCCATTGCTTAACTTTGGTTGTTTTATCCGTGCTGTCAGAATTGAAGTATCATGGGTAATGTTATCATATCCTCCCCTTTCATTCTTTCCTGAAAAGTCGAACAGTGATGGTTGATTAATGTCTTTGTGTCTTATCATAGGATACTCACCGTTATAATATGACCCTTGTTGATGATCAGTTCCCTTCCATTAGGCATCTTAATGCTTATCATGTAAGCACCAAGAGATTTGAGAATGCCAGCCTCTATTCTTCCATTGGTTAGCGTTACTGTAATTGACCTCCCGATCTGGGAAGTGTTAAACGGTTCAGGATTGCTGTAATTCCTCGCTTCGTTGCCCTGCTTTCCCTGAGGGTTTGTTTCTGCTTTGATCATGATCTCCCTCCATTTCTGATGATATCCCGATTAGGTACGATATCAGATTTCATTGTAATTCACCTCATCCTTGAATATCTTTTTTCCAGCCCAAACAAGGATCCATACAAAACAATAAGTGAGTGGGTTGTTCAAAATTCTTCTTATGGTTTCTGCACCATTTTCACTTATTTTCAATTCAACCCACCTCCAGCTTTGCACCACACTGATCGCAGTAATTCGTTCCTGGAAGGTTGTAACTGCTGCACCGGTCACAGATCCTGTTTATGGCATCTAAAAGATCCTTCCTTACTTTCTCTATGGACATTGCATATTTTATGTGCCCGCACATAAAGTCATTACAGAGTTCACAGTGAAGGAGCTTCACGTCACGATCTATGACCAGTGATCCGATCTCTCCTGAGCGCTTATCATGCACTGAGCAAATCACTATTCTCTTTCCTTTTCCTTTTTTCATTTCCCAATTCTGTTCATTCATTTCTGTTCACTTCCTCCTTGAGGCTTAAGGCTGCCCCTGAGCCATCCTGTAAAAAATTTAGGATCTTAAAATCTGAGTCAAGCTCAGCGATGGAGATCACCCTCTCCAGTGGTATTCTATGGGTTCTTCCTGATTTCAAACCATCAAGTATAATCCTGTTGAATGCTATTCTCTGAAACTCTCCAGTAAGTTTGTAAGGGGCGTTTTTAGGCCCTATGTAATTTACACTTGCTGTTGATCCTTGAAGACCTTTAAGATTTCCATGGAGGATCATTTTTAATCACCTCCTTTTAATGTCCTGCTAAAAAACACATTTAGAAGACTTCCAGTATTTCCTTTTTTGAAACCGAGATCTTCCATTATTCGATTCACGGTTTCAGTGTTCTGACGGTAGTATGCACCTATTACTGCTATGTTGAACTTGTCCCCATAAATAGAAACACCGGTATCAGCTGCGTTTAAGTGAACCCCCTGTTGTAGTACAATTCTTACAGACTCGTCTCCCTGTTCCTTTGTGAACGACATTTGATCGGAGTCTTCACTCGTGAATGCGGAATTTACAATATCTGGCGCGTGTTCACCACTCTTTTTTCCGTCTTCTTCATAGGCTTCGTACATATTTCTAATGTCAGTGTTGTCAGATTTACTTTGGAACCCGATTTTTACGAGCCCCACTTCACTGACATTAGATATTTTTTCTAAAGTCGTGTTTTTGTTAATGTCAGCTCCGGGGAGCCCGTATTTTGTGATGTCTGGTTCAGTTCTTACGTCACTGACATTAACTTTATCTACCGACCCGATCCGCCTGATCACTTTTGTTCGATTTCCATCCGTGAGGGTCGCTACTTCATATCCTAGCTCCCGAAGTACTAGTTCGTGCTCTTTTATCAATCTTCCAAGTCTCTTCGGATCCTTCGGGAGAAGCTTAGAATCAAATCTACGCTTATTCTCCGTTATATATGGGTTCAGATTATCTAGGAGCTCTGAGCTGGTTCCTCTCCATTCTTCACGATCTGACATTAATTCCTGTATGGCGATGATCAGGGTGTTTTCCTTTGCCAGGTCCTCAGTCTCGCGTTTTTTTACCTGTTGATATGCGTTAAAAAATGCACCTGAGGGAAATCCCATTGCCCTCAATCCGCATTCAGCCCAAATAACGAAATCAGCCATTCTGGGGAGTTTGCCCATCAATTCCTTTTCAACTTCTGGGTACAGTTGAATGGCCTTAGGAACAACAGAAAGCAGATACCCTCTGGCACTGGGCAATAGGTTTTCGACTCTCTGTTTTATCTCACTTTCGCTCAGTCGGCCTTCCCCAAATATGGGTCTTAGCAGTATTGGGACGCTACGATCTAGAAAGTCCGGCTTGTATCCTGGTATATTGATTCCATTCATCAAAATCGGCTTTTTGAGCTTTAAAATGACCTCTGACGTGTTAGAGTAAAGTTCACGCGTCCTGAACCCCTGGCCAGTTGAAATTCTACAAATGACATCTGAAATGTAGTCAGGCATGGTGGTATTCACATTATCAAATGCCAGTATGCCTTGATGAAGTGCAGATATGCTTATGTCCCGTTCATCAAACTTTAGTGCCTGTGTGGGGGCTCCATTAGGATCAATTAATTCCCTTTTCGCCACTGTATAGCTTGTTTTTCCGGCGCCATGGTCCCCAGTGACCACTTCAATAGCATGAGGAATGCCTGGGATAAACCTGGAAAAATCAAGACCAATAGAAAGCAATTTTGTATTATCATCCATACGCCATGTGTCAATGAGGCTGAGGTAATCTTCTCTAATCCCATCCATAACCTCAGCGTGAAGCATTCCCACAAATCTGACAGTTGCAGGTTTTTCCAACGCAGTTAGGACAATACCATCGCTATTAATTTTGAAGATCTTCCCATCTTCGCACACCGGATCGTAGATGATTGCATCATCCATCCTTGCTACTCTTACTCCAACTTCTCTCACGTTCTTGCTTGCGTAATAACGGGTTAGCCTCCTGACTGCTAATATTTCCTCACCGTTTGCTGGACGTCCCAAGCGATTATACTTTATCTCACTCATCAACCCTTCAAATTGTGGGCTTTCTATCTCAATTGGCGGAGCATTGTTTCCGAAGTAAAAGGCTAAACCTTGGGGTGTGGAAAAGTACCCTCCCCCAAGTTCAGCGATAAGGTCAAATCGTTCTTCTTTGCTTCCATTATCATTGGTGCCCTGTGCTATCGTTTTCAGTTTCTTTGTATCAGTTTTTGCTGTCATGTTCTTCACCTTCCAATTTGTTTATTAATTTCTCCAGTGTGCTAAATCCTCGGATTGGCTTACCCGCTGCACCGTTTTTATAAGTGTATTCGACTGCGTTTTTGTCTGAAAGTCCTGGTATCTCAGAGTGGTCGATTAGCATTCGCATAGCACGTTTAGCCATGGTTTTAGGCCATCCGTAATGGTATAGAGTCCCCGCTATTGCCATTCGAAAGTCGTTTCCAAGGTGCGCTCTTATGGCGCTATTCCATGCGGGCAGAATTTCATTAACAAATTCTTCGACTCTGGGATCCTCAATTTCCTGAGTCTCATGAAAAACCCTGTTAATTGCCTCTTTTTTTCCTCCAACTCGGAGCACCCATTTCAGCAAACCCTCAGGTATGGGCTTTATCTCAGTCAGGTTTAGAAATTCATACCTACCGTATTGACCCTGGGAATTTGGAAGGATAACATAGCCTCCATAACCCTTGATGTCGAGCCCTTCCATGGCTCTTGTGTGACTGAACGAACTAATACAATCTGGCATCCTATAATAGAAATGCCGCCCTCCTGACTGGGTCTTCAACGAAAGTGTATTAAGATAATATCCAGAAATGTTACAATCCAAAACAAGCTTCTGGAATGATTTCAGCCCGATAATGTTAGGTTCTCCATTATACAGTACTGGATTTTTTTGCGAATTTTTTTCGACGTCGCAATCTAAAACTATGAGGGTTTTCGGGAGAGCAAAGCCGATCCCGGCATTCGGGTATTTGTGCCATGTTTTTGCTATTACCTTAGGGTCAGTCGTGGCATCTTTTAGGCCACGCAT
Organism: Cuniculiplasma divulgatum; assembly: GCF_900083515.1. Taxonomy (NCBI): domain Archaea; kingdom Methanobacteriati; phylum Thermoplasmatota; class Thermoplasmata; order Thermoplasmatales; family Cuniculiplasmataceae; genus Cuniculiplasma; species Cuniculiplasma divulgatum. The sequence goes on along the minus strand of NZ_LT671858.1, from coordinate 588,103 downwards.
AAAACCTAAAAAATGATCCACTATTGGGGCCTTGTTCGAATAACATGGAAAAACCGGGAATCCCATCTTTGCATATTCAACGGCTAAGGCCTGTTGAGTGGGCTTTTTAACCGACTTCGTAAAGTTTAATAGGCTGTGACAATTGTACTCATGCGAATCACCAATCTCTTCTTTTTTCATTTTTGCCTTTCCTCCATGTTGACGAGTTTCAGCCAAGTGCCCAGTTTAGAGATGAAGTCTTGTGCATCGATCATGTCAGGTTCACTCAAGATTAAGGACTTTACGGGTTCAGGGAAGTTTAACGCTTTCTGCTTGAGAGGGGCCAGGTTAATCGTTGTCATTTTAATATCACCTTATATTTCTGTATATTTCCGTAAGGAATTATAAGGATATAAAACTTACGGAAATGTAAGGATATGAACACTTTTATATAGGTTTGAATGATTATGTAAATATGAAGAAAGGCACATGCAAGTTTTACGTTGACAGAGACGGCGCCGGGAGGATTTACGTTCCCAAAGGCGTTACAGGGGACCTGCCTTTTGTTCACGGCGAGCAACTTAAAATCACCCTGCGAGATGACGGGTCGCTTCTTGTTGAAAAGCTCTGATCCGATCATTTCTAGGCCTCTTTCTTTATTTTCAGAACGAGGACGTCCTGATCTGATGTGTCGATTTCTACCGCACTGCCAGGTTCAATGCCGTATAGCTCCGCGACAAAGAACGGTATCAGAGCATATCTCGAACCATTAAAGTCCGTTACTTTTCTACTGATCCTTTTCATATAATCATGAGTAGACTTAGCAACTATTAGTGACGCACTATTTAAAAATCTTTAATCTTACCTCGACTTTTATTAAGACAAACCTTTATTATTAATGCTCTCATAATACATTCATAATGAACAACCCAGAACACAGATTATTATGGCCAAAGGATCCCCCTGATATTACGCCTGAATACATGGCTAAAGAGTTTGGGAGAACAGTTCGAGCAAGGGTCTGGATCCTCCTTGAGGAATCCTGGCATCTATCAAATATGGCGGTCTCCCCGATGAAGTCCTACAACGCTTACGACCTTTGGGAAGTATGTAAAGACCTTATCACTTCAAAGAAAGATCGTTTTAAATCTATAAATGAAGCCCTGAAGGACCTGATGGAGAGTAATGAAATAATAAAAATTCCCGGGAAATATGAGGAAAGGTACCAATTTAACCCGCATGGTCCTCTTGTATTCAGATTCAATGAGGGGGACATACAAAGAAAAGAGAGCAAAACCGATAAAGCAATTAGGGAGCTGTACAACACTCTTTTTAACACAAATATAACCGAAAGTGACATCCTTAAAGACCCTGACGAACTAATTAATCAAGATATTCTTTCTCAAAGGGCAATAGGTCACTATCACGAGTTTGCCTTTGCAGTTGCCCAGATGGCACGCCTATTCGAAAATCCCATAACGCAAGGTTCCTCTATGGAAAAACTTCAGAATGGTTTTTATGGGCCTTCTGTGGCAATATCATATAAGCCAGGGGGTTGGAAGGACAAACTTAAAAAAGACGAGTTGAAAGACAGTAGAATATTATTCGTTCATTAATATATTCCAGAATGGCATCCCTTAGTATATAAAGAAAAATTAATAAGTAAGTCTTGAAAATAATACTCAAACCCAATATAGAGTGGGGACACTGGGATTTGAACCCAGATCTGCGGGTCTCTTCCCGGTTCATAGTTCCAGTCAATCATCACCATATCAGTTGACCCGTTTCTAATCAAAACCTGACTGGAGCCCAATAGGATGCCTGATTACCCCATGTCCCCGTAGGTTCTGAATTAGATAAAACTATTTAACAGTGACTCTGTTCTGTCAGTTGAAGTGGGATTTTTTAGGCGTGATAAAGAAACCTGTTTATAAATTCTAAACATTCCAAACAGTTGCATATGTTTGAGAAACCTTAAAAAACTTAAAACAATGTAATTCTATGAAAATATCCCTGGGGTTTTCATATTTGCTCACTTTTTCCGGTTCACTGATAAGCATGATCTCCGGAGTTTTTCTGGCTCTGATCGTATTTATTCTCGGTCTTGATCCTGGATCAACAGGTTCACTCGCATTCCTGAAATCCATAGAAATAAATCCATATGCATCTCTTGCGGTGATTGCTCTCAGCTTTATTGTGATCATCTTTTGCTATTACGGAAAGGGAAAGGGTTTTTACGGTATAGGAATCCTAGCCATACTGGCCAGTTTGATAATTCTGGTCATAAGAGGAGGATTTTATATTGGTCCACTGGTTTCAATAGTAGGTGGATTCCTTGTGTATAAAAATGAAAAGATTGTAAATTCCAAAAAGGAAGAAATTATGGAAGAGGAAATTTTGAATAAAATCTAAAACGGTTAATGTAAAAGGTAAAAATGTCTATTATACACCCGTTTACATGAAACGGGTAATATTAATATAAAAATTCGATCAAAAAGGTGAAATCAGGATTTGTTGGCTCTTCTCTGCCTCTTCAGTCTTCTAATTCTCTTCTTTTTCCATTTCCAGCGCATGTTTCCTCTCTTTTTCCAATCTCTTGAACTTCGTTTCAATATTTCACCCCAATCGTGAGACAATACTTATTTTTCCCACATAAAGTATAAGGATATTAAGACTTCTTATAAATATTTATTTTGTGAACCTTTATTTATTCCATTACATTCTGAATATATGCCTGAAGACATTCAAAAATATATCAAGGATATGATGAGCACCCTTCCATCTGAAGAAATGTATCTGGAAGCTGTCCGTGACATAGTGAAAGATCTGATTAAGGAATATGTAAGGAAGAAACTTAATGAGGATCCTGAGCTAAAGAAGGAGCTAGCAAGGATAATAGAAGGATACCTAGAAGCAAAGATCAAGGAATATGATTCCATGGCTAAAATGGCAAAAATAACGGCAAAAATAGGGTTCATGAGTGCTCCGCAATCAGTGAGGGACACAGCAACCAAGGATATAGTGGATACCTTTAGAAAAGAGATCGAAGAGATTATTCTGAGAACGCTTTAGGGAGAAAATTTTTCTTAATCACTGTTTTTGAATTAAGATCAAACAATGTTGCTATGCATGGATCAGGAGAATAGTTCATCATTTTCTGGTATTCAGTCTGAGACTGCCATGTTGAGGAATTCACATATCTAACGCCATTGTAATTTCCAAGATAATGCCCATGTATGTGCCCTGTTATGAATATATCTGGAACATCCCTGAATATATGTGGATCAAACTGATTTGGAATTATGGGTGTCCTTCCACCGTATACAGGTCCCATATACCTCCTCTTAAGCATCAGTTCTATGGCCTTTCCAACACTGTTCATGTTACCTCCTGGAATCAATTCTATTAGATCATTCAGGGACATCCCGTGATAAAGTGTTATGAGCTTCTTCTTTATTCTAAGGTTATATGGATTTGGAAGGAAAGTGACCTTTTCAGTGAACATTTGCCTGATGGCAGGACTTAGCTCAGGCTGTGGTTCCGCCAGTCTTACGGTATCATGATTTCCAGGCATAATGTAAACGTTAATGTCTGATGGCACCTGATTCACAAATTCGGCCAGATATTCGTACTGCTCCTTTGGATTTACAATTTCAAGATCATTTTCCTGGTTTGGATAAACACCTATACCATCAACAACATCCCCACTCAGTATGAGATGCTTCAGATTAGCAGATTCATCACTTGAAGAGTTGATCCATTTAAGAAAACTTGAGAAACCGTTCTTGATAAAAGTCTTGCTTCCCACATGAATATCAGATATGGAACATACATATTCTGGTGGTAAGCCCGTGTCATCAATCATTCTTTCTGGAATATCCGGTCTTATTAACTCATTAGCAAATATCACAGGCTCAGAATTCTCCCTGTCATTGCTAGCCCTGGGTCTGCTTCCTATTACACCTACGACCTCATCATTGAGAAGCAACTCCTTTGCCATGGGGTTTTTCTTCAGAATTATCACATCTATGTATGATTCTGTATCTTCTATCCTGAATTTCTTATGACCATTTCTTGTTTCTGTAACATTACTGATCATTCCTACAATCTTAACTTCTCTTGAATCCTTTTCCCTTACGGAAGAAATGGAGTCTACCTCCCTGAACTTTCCGGCATTGACAATAATACTTTTTAATGTTTCATACCTGTTAACAAACATCTTTCTGAAATCTTCCACGGAACTGTTTGCCTTGATATCATTTACATCTATTTCTCTCATAACGGCAGGGTTTTTGACCTGATTTCCACCTATAAGATTTAGAACATTTTGCCTTCCAACTATGCCTGATTTCATTGTTTCATTGTCAATAAGGTGTGTAATCATTGTACCCAGAGATTTTTCCATTATAATCTGCAAGGCGGCAGGATCCACAATGAGACCTCTGGAATTAAAGAATTCAAGTATTTTGTTCCTGTCTGTGAAGATTCCTGACACCATATTAACACTATTTCACTGTCTTATAAAGGGATTTCCGTCTTCGATCCCATACATACTTTTGAATGATTTAAAGATGTAGTTTGTAATACCTTGAAGAAATTGTGAATGAGAATGAGCAGGAAAAATGATATTGTTCTATTTGTGATTATGGTTTCATTCTGGGCTTTGAATTATCCTCTGGTGAAATTTGCACTTAACTATGTTGATTCCTTTACACTTCTGTTTTACAGAATTCTCATTTCTCTGGTTGGAGTTTTAATCATATTTAACAGAAAGTTGAGATTCAACATAAGGAGGAATGAGATTATTCCCCTATTCATCCTTTCAATGCTGAATGTTTTCATCTTCATGGAGCTGTGGTTCATAGCTGAAACTACCATCTCCTCTTCACTCTCTGCAATTCTGATTTACACCTATCCGGTAATTTCAACTCTTCTTTCTATTATATTTCTGAAGGAATCGTATAACAGGTACGTTATTCTTGGAATTATCCTTGGATTTTCCGGTGTTATTGTAATATTTTTCCATGGATTGATCTCAGGTCTGGGAATTGGTGTGTTAATTGCCTTTCTGGGTTCTGTCAGCTGGGCTTCAGGAACCATATATTACAAAAAATATCTCGGTGGGACGGAGCGGGAGACAACAAATTTCTATCAGTTTGCCTTCGCCATAGTTCCTGCTCTGATGGTGGCGGGAGTGTTCCAGCCTAACATTACACTGTTTGAACCAAATCTTACTTTCCTGATCATTGTTATTATTATAGGATTCCCAGGCACGGCCATAGCCTATTATGCCTTCCTGCATCTTAATAGAGAATACAGGGTTTCTACTATCTCATCCTTCCTCTTCCTTGTTCCTGCACTCTCTGTAATTTTTAGCATTTTCTTACTGAATGAAATTCCATCGGTTTATGAGATAGCAGGTCTGTTACTTGTAAGTATAGGCATTATCTTTTCGGCAAAAGGAATTAAAAAGTAACTGTTTCATTTTAAAATATTTTAAAAATTATTATGGAGAAAACTTACAGAGTTTATTCTGTTATATTCTCCATTTTCTTCATATTTCTGGAATTCTTCACTGCCTTTCCGTACACTGCGAAAAGTGCCAGCAATAGAACAAGACCAAATGCAGTAATTATGAAGAAAGCTGTATCCATAGGCCCTGAGGTGGTAACACTCTGTACATTTATTGCACCCTTAAATGCTGTTGGATATACCAGAAAATTCAGTGTGAATACGTCAAGTGCAACCCATGATACGAGAAATGCCTTGTTTTTCAGTATGGGAGTGATTTTTCTGATGTATGAAAGAATAACCGGTATAACAATTATCACCACTGGAATTATGATTAATACAGAGAACACAGCACTATTCAGCAGATAAAATGCGATTCCTCCAAAAACTATACCCAGCAGGGAAAATATTGCACTCTTGCTTCTATTCCCCGTGTCATAAAATACATAGGATAGACCGGCTATCAGGAACACTGCAGATAGTATCAGTATGTATGAGGATGGATTAAGGAACCATGCTACAGGACTGAAACTCATGGAAGCGATGCTCACACCATCACTTCCTATTATTCCTCCAACTACCAGAAGTGCAACAAATCCTATGAAAAGAGTAACTATTGAGTATGCCTTGAACATGTTCTTTCTTGTCATGTAGCCTCTAGAACTAACAAATTCTCCCACGACAAATGTAGCGTTCCTTGCCACAAAGAAGATCAGAAAGACCATTATCTCTCCCGCATAGATTGATGCCAGTGGAATTATTATTTTTGGGAATGCGAAGTCAGCTGCTACAACAAAGAATGCTGCGAACGTTCCGGTTATTTCCCAAACTGGAGTTATATATGAAATAACCTTGCTGTTGCTCTTCTCCCAGTTAAACAGCATCTGGAATGCACCCATTGCTTCTGATAAAAATAGTGCCATGAATGCAGAAAAGATTGCGAATACCAGATAGAATGTGTAATTCAACTCACTCACCTCCCTGTTTGTTTGGAATCCTCTTACTTTCAGTAGATTTATGAGTTGCAGATTTACCCTTGAAAACCCTTGCGAAGAAATAGAATGTGAATGGTATAAGGAAGAGATAGAAAGCTATTATGAGATAACCTGGAACTATGAGTGCATTAGAGTAATTGGCAGCCTGATTCACAGTCATCACATCATAGATGATCCATGGCTGTCTTCCAACCTCGTCCGTAACCCAGCCCATGTCATATACGATGAGGGCAAAGAAGCCCACTGCAATTTCCAAATACATAATGATCCTGTTTCTGAACATGTCCTTCCTGAATATTTCGTAAATGAAGAATATGAAAAAGAATAAACCAAGCACAAGACCTCCGCCAACCATTACATCAAAAGATGTGTGAACAAACAGTGGAGGCCAGTCAGATTGAGGATAGGAGGAGAGACCAGGCAATTTTGTTATTCCAGCCTCAAAGTTTGCAAGGAACGCCTGCAATCCAGGGATGGTTATTGAGCCCACGATTCTACCATTAACTATTGATCCAAGAAGATGTTCACCAAATCCACTTCCGGGGTTTGGATCAAGCTCAATGGCAGCGTACTTCACTGGCTGATATTTGAGGAGACTGATTACCTCATTTCCTCCTGTTATACCGGCAAGAAGTATGAAAACAGCTGACATCCAGCCTGAAATTCTTATTCCGAGTTTTGTTATGAATCTTGTTTCACTGTCCTTCGATCTGATATACTGGTATGCAAAGAATGCTCCTAATATAACAAATCCAACAAAGATTGTTGTTGTAAGAACATGTGCAAGTTCGTTAAATGTGGAAACAGTATCAAAGGGGGCGAAAGGATTCACATCGGTGATTTTTCCAGTGCTAAGATATACAGATTTGTTGAAGCCGTTGGGTGTGTTCATCCATGCGTTTACCATTGTTATAAATACGGCAGACATTATTACACCCAGTGCCACCAGTATGGATAACCCAAAATTTGCATACTTCCATTTGAAAACGTCCTGATAATAAACGTAAATCACAAGGGCAATGGTTTCCAGGAAGAAGGCAGAAACCTCAGCATAGAAGAGTGATATGGCTCCAGTGCTCGACACAAAGGTCATAAAACCTGGAAACAGATTCACCAGTTCCACTGCAAGTACTATTCCACTGGCGGTTCCCACCCCAAATGAAACTATAAACATTCTTTTGAGCTTGAAAAGCATGGTTTTGTACTCAGGTACATTTTTCCTTGTGATCATGAATTCCAGAATGGCAAGAATTAGGCTTAATGCAATGCTTGCACTCACTATGATAATGTGTGAACCTATGGTGTAGGCAAATAAAAATCTATCAAAATTAGCTGACAGCATAATTTTTTACCTCCTTTTTCCTTATTATTGAATTGAAATTGAAAAACCCGGACCAGAGGAAAATGATTCCGAGAAGTTCAGCATAATAAAGTGTTTCGGGGAAGGATACAATATAAAGTGATCCTGCAACACTTACAATTATTGTTCCTATGATTATGCTAATCATCTTCTTATTTGAGGTTTTCCTGAATGATATTATGGCTGTTGCAATAAGTATTAGTGCTGCAGGGAATGATATTATTGATGACATTATTATGACTGCCAGAGGAAGTACACCAGCCACTATACCACCAACCAGAATATTTCCCGTTGGAAACATCACCAGTGTTATGGCAAGGAGAACATCGGCTATGACGGAAAATATTGAGTATGTCCTGTTATAGTTAGGCTTTTTAAGCAGAAGAATAGAACCTATAGATAAAGACTGGACGAGAATTGCCACTGTGAACAGATAGATATCAAAAAGAACCTGATCAGCGGCCCCAATGGCGAATAGAATCTCCAGAAGTGCATCTATAAAGAACAACCATAATCCGATTGACCAGAAGAGCTGACTTTTTCCATGGGTGGATGTGAAATTCCTTGTCATGAAAAGTGCCAGTATAAAACTGGCAACAGATACGAATACAGTAGTACCAAATAATACGTTTAACATGATGATCATTCAGATATGAGAGGATTATATATCTATGTTAATGGATAATAATACACAACAATTAGCATTTGGATACGAAGTTATGCATCAGTGTGGATATTTGTGTAATCCAGCAAATTAGAATTGAAATTGCAAATATGTTATAAATATTTATTTTGTGTTCTTGGATACTGTACCAATGTCTAGAATTAACGTGAGCCTCAGACCCGAACTTGTGAAGGATTTGAACGATATGTGCGAAAAGAGCCGGAAAACCGTTAGTTCTACTGTGGCTGAGGCGATTTCATTCTACATGAAAATAGATAAGATGGGTCTTAGGCTTGAAGATCTTGAAAAGGCTGGGTATCTGCTTGGATTCCTCAGGGAAACAGATTCTGTTCCAATACCCAGTATATTGCTTGATGGAATGATAAAGAATGCCATGTCATTTTCCGAAGAATCTACACTGAAGAAATGGTATGATCGTGGCTTCGTGGCCGGTGACATAATGAAGAAGTATGCAGACAACCTGAAAGACCTTGAGAATGTTCTGAAAGAATACAAAGAGGTAATTCCGGCGAGCATGCTTGATATAGAATTTAATGGTGATTCAGTTACTGTAACACTCTCTGGCGCCGGTTACAGCCTTGAAGCCTCAAAGTGCACAGTTGCAGGCATAGACGGTTTCCTTATGGCATTCAATTTCAGATCTGTCAGCAAGGAGTTATCAGAAGGTTTTGTAAAGGTGATTGCAGAGCAAATAAAGTAAATTCTAATGGATTTTATGTTTTATCAAAAAAAATTAAAGAAAACAATAAATCAAAAATAAGGATATGAGTGCATGACTTATGATGATCTTCAGGACTTCATTTCAGATCGAAAGAAAAAGAATGATTTTATCCAGATTGATGATGAAGTGAGCACCGAACTGGAACTCACATGGATACTGAGTGAGGAGGAAAGGGCTGGAAAGGGACGTACAATTCTTTTTGATAATGTAAAGGGTTATGACATACCTGTTGTTGGAAACATATTTTCAACCCAGGAGAAAATGAATTCCATTCTTGGGGATAAGCCAGAAAACATTGGAAATGCAATGCGAAATCTCATAAGGCCACCAAAGGAAAGTGAATCCCTCATCGGCAGGGGCATGGAGATGCTTAAGGAACTTGGAGGTCTCAGACCAAAGTTGCATGACAGATTACCGTCCTCATACAGCGTAATCGATTCTGTAGATCTGGACAGATATCCCATATGCACAACCTGGCCGGATGATGCAGGACCCTTTATTACATTACCAGTTGTAATTACAAGTGATCCTGAAACAGGCAGAAAAAATGCAGGCATGTACAGGATGCAGAAATATGATTCAGAAACCATGGGAATGCACTGGCAGATACACAAGGATGGTGCAAAACATTTTGATGAGTATAAGGAGAAGGGAAAGATCATGGATGTTTCCGTTACACTGGGAACAGATCCACTTACAATATTCTCAGCAGTTGCACCCTTACCGGACCCTCTGGATGAATTCTCATTCTGGGGTCTTATTAGCAAGGAAAGACCAAATCTTGTGAAAGGACAGAGCGTTGATCATCATTACCCAATGAATTCCGAGATCGTTCTTGAAGGATATATTGACTCATCAGAATCAAGAATAGAAGGACCCTTCGGAGATCACACAGGATATTATTCCCTGCAGGAAGTGTTTCCAATTTTTCACATCAGGAAGATAGTTGAGAAAAAGAATCCTGTATACCCAACAACCATTGTTGGAAAGCTGTGGCACGAGGATGTGATTATGGGAAAATCCATAGAAAGGCTATTCCTTCCTCTGGTGAAGTTACAGATACCAGAGATAGTTGACATGAATACAATGGAGGAAGCAGTGTTCCATGATATGATCGTGGTTTCCATAAAGAAGCGCTTCCCGGGACATGCCAAGAAGGTTATGTTCGCTGTGTGGGGTACCGGTCAGTTGATGTTCTCCAAGATAGTGCTCATTGTTGATGATGACATCAATGTTCATGACAGAAAACAGGTAATATGGGCCATGAGCACGAGGATTGATCCTGCAAGAGATGTTATTATTATCCCGGGAACTCATACGGATACGCTTGATCATGCCTCTTCGCTTTTGAACTATGGATCGAAGATGGGCATAGATGCCACAAGGAAATGGAAATCGGAGGGATTTAACAGGCCATGGCCAGAAACGCTTTCAATGAAACAGGATATTCAGGAGAGAGTAGATCAACTGAGAAAGAAGTTCACGAATCAAAATTAAAAGGATTCGTAGATTACATAAAACTGGAACATACTGTTTTTGATATACCCTTTATAGTGGCAGGCAGCTTCATTGCGGCAGGAAAATATCCGGGCACCAGGATCATCATTCTTGTAATTCTGGCAGGTACACTGGCAAGGGCCACCGGTATGTCCATCAACAGACTGCTTGGAAGAAAATATGATGTGATCAATCCACGTAAAAGGAAATGGGGACTGGTAACAGGATCACTTTCCATGACCAGTGCCATTACCTTTACAGTTATAACAGCAGCACTCTTTGAGCTGTGTACGTTTCTTCTAAATCGCTTTGTGCTTATTCTTTCTCCTATAGTTTTGGCACTCTTCATAATTGATCCAATGCTAAAGAGAGTTACAAGATGGAGGCACTTCTTCATGGGATTGACCATAGGCGTGGGAGTGATGGCCGGTTATCTCGCGGTTATACCTCACTTTCCTTCATCTCCAGAGATATATATTCTTGTGGTTACAACTGCAACCTGGATAGGCGGTTTTGACATGGTGTATACAATACCGGATGTAGACTATGACAGGGAGAATAATTTAAAAACCGTGATGACTGCCTATGGTGTCAAAAAGGGAATGATCATTTCAGATATTACCCATGCATTTACACTACTTTTTTTCACATTGCTTATATTTTACATCAGCAGTTATCTGTATGTTGCTGAACTTATTCTGATATATTTTCTCATAATATACCAGCATTATGTTCTTGATCCTGATGATCCTTCAACGGTGAGAGTTTCTTTCCTGAATTCAAATTCATTCATTGGGATATCCTTCCTGTGTGTTCTGATCCTGACCCAGTATGTGCCATTGCTTGCATTATAAAGTTTAAACATATAATAATGTAATATTTTCAAAAAAGTAGTTTCAAAGTTTCTGCTTTTATTTGCTAATGGTAGTAATGGATCTTAAACCGATGAACCAGTATATATTTTGCACAAGGGAAGTTCTAAACAGATAAAATATCGCTTAAAACTCCCCCCGCGGTTTCAAGAGGTCCATCCATATCCTCTGATATATATACAGGATTCCTTTCTTTAAACCCGATACTGCATGCCATACCCATTGGTGCAAGTTTCAGGAATGGATCTTCACTGTTCAGTGTGAATACCCGTGATTCAACACTAAACTCCTTATTCATTGAGATTTTTGCGAGCAGCATTTCGTTCTTTTTAATATTATTTTCATCGATTCCGGAGTATTTCAGGTCCTTCAGCCTCATTGGTTTATGGAAAAGGGAATTTGCTATAATCACTGCCTTTCTTGCGGAATCTGTGCCATCCAGATCATCAGTCATATCTGTTTCTGCAACACCCTCTTCCATAGCTTTCCTTTTGGCCTCTTCAAGATTCATTCCATCGTTTACCTTCTTCATTATAAAATTCGATGTAAGATTCACAACACCTGTGAAACTGTTTACAGTGAATGATGGAAAACTGCTTCTAGTGAGTGAGAATACTGGCAGACCGCCTGCAACTGTTGCCTCGAAATAGAGCTTTTTGTCAAATTCTGAGGATGCTTTTCCTATTTCAGGAAAGAAGTTTGCAAGTCCAGATTTGTTGGCTGTTACAATGTGCTTACCATTTTTCATCAGAGTGATATAATCATCCCTTTCTCTTTCACCATTTTTTGATGCTGTCCTCATGTCCACATAAATATCAAAATCCATCTTACTGATATTCACTGATTTCCTGTAGTCCTGTGGTGATTTCATGAAATTATTGATATCAGCCATGGAGAGACTTTCTTCTGAGAATAGCTGACCTCTTGAATTCTCGATCCCCATGATCTTTATATCAGAATTTAGGTTAGAAATAAGTGATAGGAGGTTTTTGGAAACGTTTCCTGTCCCTGCTAGATACAGTTTCCTCATTGTTCCAGCTCCACTTTTCCAACTGAAATGACCTCATCATCCTCACCTACATCCATAAGTTTCACACCCTGGGAGTTTCTGCTCACCTCTCTTATTGTTGAAGCCCTGATTCTAATGGTCTGTTCATTTCTTGTCATTATTATGATCTCGTCATTTTCATTTACAGGAATGGCATCCACTATCTTTCCAGTCTTCTCAGTGATCTTCATAACCTTCACTCCCATGCTTCCTCTGTGATGACTGGTGAACTCATTTTCCTCTGTTCTCTTTCCAATTCCCCTTGAGGATACAGTCAGTATGTTCTGACCTGATTCAATGGCGAAGGCCTTGATCACAAACTCATTTCCCTGAACTCTCATTGATATGACACCCCTGGACGTCCTTCCTGTGGCCCTGATCTCATCTGATCTGAAACGTGCTGCCTTTCCATTGCTAGATATTACAACAATATCATGATCGGATTCTAATATGAACGCAGATACAAGTTCATCTCCATCCTCAAGGTTTATTGCCCTGATTCCCGCTGAGTTGATATTTGCAAAATCCTCCACAGATGTCTTTTTAATATAGCCACCTCTGGTTGCCATGATAAGGAATGCTCCCTCACTTTCCTCAAATTTGAGAACTTCTGTTAATCTTTCACTCTCTGCAAGCCTGAGGAATGCTGAACCGATCACTCCTACCCCTGTTCTGCTCTTGCTCTCTATCCTGTAAGCCTTTATCTTGAATACCCTTCCTGTGTTTGTGAAAAAGAGAACGTTATCATGGGAACTGCAGTGAATAAGCGATCTCACCTGATCTTCGTCTCTCACGCTTGTCTGCACACCCTTACCGCCTCTCTTCTGAGCGCGGTATTCGTCAAGTGTTACCCTCTTGATGAAGCCTTTCTCTGTTAGTATTATGACACTCTCCTCAACGGGGATTGTCTGATCCTCTGAAAGATTGACATGACCACCTATCTGAACTTTGGTTCTTCTTTCGTCACCGTATTTCTTAATCAGGTACTGTATTTCATCTATGAGAATTTTATCCCTCTCACTTTCATTATTTATTATATTGCTGAGCCTTTTCAGTTCGTTGAATGTTTCCTCTAACTCCTTCTTTATTTTTTCATGCTCCAGTGAGGTCAGTCTTTGCAATCTCATGTCAAGAATGGCGTTTGCCTGAATTTCCGTTAATTCCAGTGATTGCATTAATTTTGTTCTTGCCTCAGTTGTTTCCCTGCTCCCTCTGATCAGGGATATTACCAGATCAAGCTGTTCTATGGCCTTCTCCAGCCCAAGCAGTACATGTTCCCTCTCCTTTAGCTTATCATAATCAAACTGGCTTCTTTTCAGGATAACCTTTAATCTGTGATCTATGTAGCTTTTCATTAACTCCTTGAGGTTCATCTGCCTTGGCTCATTGTTTAGAAGAACCAGATTGTTAATGCTAATGCTCTGCTCCAGTTCAGTCTTTGAATAGAGCTGGTTCAGTATGAGTCCTTTCCGGTCCTCATCCCTGATTTTTATTACTATTCTCATCCCTTCCCTGTTGCTTTCATCCCTCACGTCAGTAATTCCCTCTATCTTTCCATCATCAACATGTCTTACAACGTTCTCGAGGAATGTTACCTTATTAACACCGTATGGTAGACTTGTAATTACAATCCTTTTCTTATCCTCAGCATTGACCTCTCCACGACATATGACCTTGCCTCTTCCAGTTTCGTATGCCCTCTTCAAATCCTCTGTCATCCAGATTATTCCACCACCTGGAAAATCTGGCCCCTTCAGATGCTTTAGCAGATCCTCTACAGTTGCCTCAGGATTCTTAACAAGTTCTATGATCCCATTTCCAACCTCTGTAAGATTGTGCGGAAGAAGGTTGGTAGCCATACCCACCGCTATTCCTGAACTTCCATTTATTAGAAGATTTGGCACTACCGATGGAAGATAATCAGGTTCCTGCAGGGAGCCGTCAAAGTTCAGCCTGAACGGTACTGTGTTCTTGTCTATATCCTTAAGCATCTCCTCTGCAAGCTGGTTTGTTCTTGCTTCTGTATACCTCATTGCAGCAGGTGCATCTCCATCTATTGATCCAAAATTTCCCTGCCCATCAATAAGTGTATATCTCAGGGAGAATTCCTGCGCCATCCTTGCCATTGCATCATAAATTGCACTGTCCCCGTGAGGATGATATTTACCCATGGCCTCCCCAACTATCCTTGCAGACTTTCTGTATGGTTTGTCATGTGTGAAATTGTTTTCATACATTGAATAGAGTATCCTTCTCTGTACTGGCTTCAATCCATCCCTAACATCCGGGATTGCCCTGCTTACGATTACACTCATTGCATATTCGAGATAGGACTTTTTAATTTCTGTTTCTACTGGTTTCAATTCCATTCAGATCACCTTAAAAATCGATTTCCTCCACGTACTTTGCATTCTCTTCTATGAATCTTCTTCTTGGTTCTACCTTGTCTCCCATGAGAATTGAAAAGGTGTGATCTGCCTCATCTGCATCTTCAACATCTACCCTTACCAGTCGTCTGGTATCAGGATTCATAGCCGTATCCCAAAGCTGCTCAGGGTTCATTTCCCCAAGACCCTTGAACCTCTGTGTTACCACATTTTTACCAAGTTCTGTTACTATCTTATCCCTTTCCTCCTCGGAATATACATAGTAGACCTTGTCACCCTTCTGTACCCTGTAGAGCGGTGGCTCTGCAAAATATATGTTTCCATTTTTGATCAGTTTCAGTGCATGCCTGTAGAAGAATGTAAGTAGCAGGGTTCTTATATGTGCACCGTCCACATCGGCATCGGTCATGATTATTATTTTTCCGTATCTTAAAGTGTCAAGATTTAATTCATCTCCCACGCCTGTACCGAGCACTATGATAAGATCCTTGATTATCTGATTGGCGAATGTTTTGCTGTCATTTGCCTTTTCCACATTCAGAATTTTGCCCCTGAGTGGCATTACTGCCTGATATTCCCTGTTTCTTGCCTGTTTAGCAGATCCACCTGCAGAGTCTCCCTCCACAATATATATCTCTGTTTTTGATGGATCTGATGATGAGCAGTCTGCAAGCTTGCCCGGCATACTCCCGGTCCCCAGGCTTGACCTCTTCTTTATGAGTTCTTTGGCATTTCTGGATGCCTCTCTTGCCTCTGCAGCCATTAATGCTCTTCTTACTATGAGATTGGCCACATGTGGATAGCTTTCCAGATAAAACTTCATCTGACTTTCCAGTATGGACTGCACAATACCCTTGATTTCACCATTTCCCAGTTTTTCCTTTGTCTGCCCCTCAAACTGCGGATTATACATTTTTATGTGCAGAACAGCAACAAGTCCATCCCTTACGTCATCTCCAATTAAATTGTCCACCCCCTTTACGAGGTTATTCTTCTTTGCAAAATCCAGAATTGCCTTAGACAGTCCCGTCCTAAAACCGGCAACGTGAGTTCCGCCTTCGTCCGTTCTGATATTGTTTACAAAGGACTTCATGACCTCCATGGAATTTGAAGAATACTGAAGTGCAAATTCAACAACCACATCTGATTTTTCTTCCTGCCCCCTGATTGTTTCCTTTAAAAGCAGATCATATCCTTCAGAAAGATATGATACAAATTCGGATAACCCTCCTGAAAAATGAAATGTATCTTTCTTTCCTGATCTTTCATCCCTCATCTCAAAGAATATATTGGGATTTAGATATGCCAGTTCCCTCATTCTTCGTTCTAGAATTTCGTAACTGTATACTGTCTCCTGGAAAATTTCTGGATCAGGCCAGAATTTAATTGTTGTACCGGATTCACTCTTTAAATTGAGTGTTATATCCTTCAGAATTGGATCATTATCCTTTTCATCTTCCTTTACTGTTATCAGATGACCATCTGGTATGCCTCTCCTGAAAATTTCATAATAAATATTCCCATTTCTTTTAATTACAGCAATAAGTTTTTCTGAGAGTGCATTAACAACGTGTACTCCTACCCCATGAAGACCGCCAGTAACCTTGTAAACCTTTTTGTCAAATTTTGCACCGCTGTGTAACTCCGTCAGCACTATTTCAAGTGCCGGTCTCTTGTATTGAGGGTGTATGTCCACTGGAATGCCTCTTCCATTATCCTCAACTGTTACACTACCGTCTCTTCCAAGCGTTATAAATACCTTATCTGCAAATCCTGCGTTCGCTTCATCAACGCAGTTATCTACAACCTCGTAAACAAGATGGTGAAGACCGCCCTCTCCAGTATTACCTATATACATTCCTGGCACTTTTCTTACGGCCTTCAATCCCTCAAGTATCTGTATCTGTGATGCGTCGTATTGATCCAAACTTATCCTACCCACATGGTTTCATTACATATATTGTTTTTAATTTTTTTTCACACATCAATATTATAATTGAAGAGTCAATAAAACACTAATTCAATCGAAGATCAAAATTTGGTCTATTTATTCAGTACATTTGTGTAAAATGAGATGTATCTGAATGGCTCTTCCATATCTTCGCCATTTCCATTTTTGTTCTCGTATTTTCTTATGAACTGTGGTTCACCAAAAACCTTTGTAATCTGCTCACTCCCCCGGTCAAAATTCATCAGATATTTTCCTCTCATTTCCTTCCTGACAGAAGAAAGATCTCTGTAATCCTTTATGGAAAAATTGTGCTCATACCAGTTCTTGCCAGGATATGGTGGATCCATATACAGAAAAGTTTTTTCACTGTCATATTTCCTTATGAATGCAAGGAAATCCATGTTTTCCAGTTTCCAGGTAGATATGGTCTTGTGTATTGCCGGGAGAACGCCAATTGTTTTACCCATTGCCGTGAAGGTACTCTTTTCCCTTGATGTTGAATATGTTTCTCCCATTCCACCAAAGGTTGTGTTATACCTGTAAAATGTTTTGAAGGCACTGTATGTTCTGTCCTCCCTTTTTTCATCTGATTCTTCCTTCAACTGCTTCCTGAATTCCATAAAACTTTTTGGTGAGGTCAACCACTGTTTTACATATTCCATAAACGAATCGTATGAATCTCTGAGGCTCAGTAAAAGATTGTATAATTGAGTGTTTAATTCGTTATATATTACGTTCTCTGCACCCATGTTTAGTGAAACCGTTGCTGATCCTCCAAAAACATCAGCGAATGCTTCCATATTTGATTTTTTCCAAACTTCCCTTATATCAGGAATGGAAACCCACTTTGAACCGGGATATTTTATGAGCCTCAACTTTTTCATCTTAGATCCTTTGAGACCGGATTGATAGCTCGCATAAAAATATTGAAAAATTTTTTCTTACTCCATGCAGCAACTCATTTTTGAAATATCCCTTGAGTAGGATTGGGCTGCAATCTTTATTCCCTCTGAAATTGTTGGAAATATGTGTGTCATTGATACAAGATCTTCAATGCTCATATTATTCCTCAATATGTAAGCACCTTCCATTATTATCTCCGTTGCCATTGGTGAAATAACCTGTATACCAAGGATTTTATGATCATCTGCTGAAAACAGCAACTTATAGATCCCTTTTGTTTCATTTATAATTCTGGCCTTTGGAACTGATTCAAGATCTATCTCTACTGACTCATGGGCAATCCCTTTTTGCCTCAGTTCATTTTCACTGTACCCTACAAAGGCACCCTGCGGGTCTGTGAATATTCCCCATGGTATGAATGTTTCATCTACTGGCACGTAAGGCTGCCCAAACATGGCGTTTGCTGCGATTGTTCCCTCTCTTGCTGCAATGGTTTCAAGGTTAAATTTCTGTTCTACCACATCACCTGCAGCATATATCTGTGAATTTGATGTGCACATACTCTCATCCACAGTTATACCTCTACTGTTATATTTCACACCAGCTTTTTCAAGATCTAAGCTTTCCACATTGGCCTTTCTTCCAGAAGCAATCATTACCTTCTCAAACTCAAATTTAGAAATAGATCCTTCATTTTCTGCAATTATTTCATAGGATGTTCCATTTTTTTTAATTTCATTCACCGAATATCCTGTGAGGACCTTCAGATGATCCGACTGAATGGCATCTATTAGTTTACGATCAACATCTCTGTCACCCATCCTGTTTATAGTATCATGATGTTTGAAAATAGTTACATTTACACCGAGCATGGAGAGTGCCTGGCCCAGCTCCAGGGCAATATATCCTCCACCAATTATGCCCATGGAATGAGGTTTTTCTCTCAAATTCCAGACACTATCGCTTGTGAGAAGTTCACCCTTCAATTCCTTCACTCCTTTTATATTCGGGTATGATGAGGATGATCCAGTTGCAATTACAATATTATCAGCACTTATTTCTGACCTTTCGTTACCATTTACAACTTCTAACCTATCAGGGCCAAGAAATCTTCCACGACCATTCATTATGTGAATATTGGGATAATATGTCAGCACATCCTCATATTTTGTCTTTCTCTCGCCTGATGTCAAATTTTCAATACTTTCCATGAGCTTCCTGAAATCCAGAGAATTTTCGTCAGATGATATACCTGGAAATGGAGGATGAATCATCTTCTGATATAATTTTGCAGACTCAAGGATATACTTTGATGGGACGCAACCCACATTAACACATGTGCCTCCAATAAATCCATAGCCTATCATTACAATTTTTGCCTGATTATGGCTCAGTTCAGAGGTTTTTATGGCAAATGAGAATGCTGCTGCTCCCCGACCCAAAATGGCAATATCAAATTCCTCCTGCATCACTCCACCTTTTTGATTATTGCCTTATAATGGGATTGTGGAGAAAAAACTGGACTTTTAAGTATCCTGTCCTTTGGATCTTCCGAATCATCCAGTTTGAGACTTCCTATCCCTTTTTTATAATCTATGTTTATATCTTTTGCACCTATTTTTTCCATTTCATTTTTTATGGTGAAGGCGCAGTCCTCGCATGTCATTCCGTATATTTTCAGTTCAATCTTTTTTTCTACCATATACAGAAATTAATTCTGTTTATAAATAGTACAAAGTAAACTTTTGTTTACTAAAAGATTATATTATTTTTCTAACTTTATTAGCATGGATGAATATTCAAGGAGACAGAACAGACTTGAGATATGCATGATAGAAGTTGATGGTAAAAAACTCTGCATCGATCCTTCATTGCCTGTTCTCAGGGTGCTCTCAAGAAAATATTCCCTGCTTGTCATGCTCAGCATTAAGATCAATGGTAAAGGTTCTAACTTCAATAATGTGAAGGCACATATACCAATGTCAAGTTCTACCATAATCTCAAAGCGATTAAGGGAACTGGTAAATTCTGGTATAATAAGCAAGAGTAACGCAGGAGGAAAGTTAACCTACACTCTCACGGAGTTTGGTGATAGGTTACTGACTTCTCTTGAACCGTTCGTCAAACTTGTAAGTGATGAGGCAACCTCGTAGATTTAATTTCATTTTGTCTTTTCTGCAATCTTTTGCCTCATTTCCCTTATAATTCTCTCATAATTGAATGATGGCATCTCCTTTTCATATAGGACAACTGCCAGTGGTGATAATTCGACTGTTATCTGATTTGTCCTGAATATTTCCACATTCCTTTTCATTGTTTTGAGCTCTTCCTGAAGTCTTTCGGCAATCCCATCAACCACAAGCTCTTTTGAATTTGAAAGCCCACCGCCTATCATTATGGCTTCTGGATCAAAAATATTTACAAGGTTTGCGACACCTCTGGTCATGTTTTCCACAACCTTGTCGATAACCCGTATACATTCTTTATCTCCAGCCTCAGCACCGTCAAAAACATGTCTTGCCTCAAGTTTTTCCGGTGGAATTTTTTTTAAATAGGGTGATTTTGCATAGGTATTCATGGCTTCTGCTATCCTCAGGGTACCCTTTCCACCAGCCATGATTTCAAAACATCCTCTTCTTCCACAACCACAGACAGGACCAAGGGGATCTATTACCATATGTCCAAATTCTCCAGCCATTCCCAGAGATCCTCTATAAATTCTATTGTTGATGAATACACCTCCACCTATGCCGGTGCTCATTGTAATATACAGGAAATTGTCCTGAGACTTGCCATTCCCAAATATTTTCTCAGAAATAGCTGTTGCTGTGGCATCATTTTCTATGTAAACTATTTTTCCCAGTCTCTCCTCCAGCATTTTTGAAAATTCAATTTCCGTTCCACCAAATAGATTTGGTGATGAACGTATTATGCCCCGTCTCGCATCAACTGCTCCTGCAATAACAACAGAAATAGCATCAGGAATCCTCCCGGTTTCCTCCTCGATGCTTTCCACCATATTGCCAATTAGATCTACCATTTCCTGTGGAGAGTTGAATTTAGGAGTCTTAATTTTAAGTCTCTTATGGATTTCACCATTACTCTCTGAAAGAAATACAGATATTTTAGAACCACCTATATCAAATCCCAGTACGTCCAGAATCTACCACCTTTTTTACGACCAAAGTCAGGTTATTTATACCTATAACAACCACATGTTCACCTTTTTCAATTCTCTCGTTTGTCTCAGTCCTTGCCTTCCACCTTACACCTTCAAGAGATATCCATCCTTCTGGATCTATATCTGTGTCTGCAGTACCTTCACTTCCAATCATGGATTCCCAGCCTGTAACAGGTTTTCTCACCTGAGACCTGACGATTCTATTTATATAATAGGCTATAAATGCTGCAATCAAAAGAACAAGTACTGCAGTTATTATGAATGAGTCGTTTATTGGAGAAGGTGAATATCCCGAAGAATAGGGTTGTGCAGTAAGATCATACTGTGGAGATACAAGAAATAGAGTTCCGATTATATCAACAGCAACACCAGCCATAAGTGCTATTCCATGTCCAGTCTTGAATTCTAGAAATATCAGTATGGAGCCCATAACCAGAAAGACAAGACCCACGACTGAAGCATCGATCAACTGTGATCCGAGGAACCCCAAAATTATCAAACCTAAACCAAGTAATGTCATAAAAATTGTTCGGTGGTATAAATCCAGTAATATGGCAAGTGAGCCGAATGAAATTAGAAGACCATCCACTGTGGCATTGCTTATGAAACTGACAAACTGGTCAAAATAGGATTCGGAAATTGTGTCCTGGTGGTATCCAGCCATGTTTATTCTTGCTAGAAAGTTGTTGAAACTGGTCGTGTTTCCATTGATAAGCCCATTTGATGTGGCGCTGGAATATGAATAGGTTGCGCCATTGGTTACCATAAGAGATGCGGCTGTGGCATTATGATTATGTTCCTGTGCAAGGCTTATCATAAGTGACTGAAAATCGGATGCATCCTCTGATGGGGTTGCTGGACCTATTACGGAACCTCTGGCCATCCATACCTGTGTGGAGGCCATTGCTATGTATGCGCCTGCATATGCACCGAAACCATTTGTGGTGATATATGTGAAAACTGGAATCCCAAGGGATTCGGTGTGATTAATATCGTCTATTATGGTAAGCATGCTATCTATCAAGCCACCCTGAGTGTTCATTTCAATGACAACACCTGCTGTATTGGTGCTGTTCAACCCACTCAATGCACTGTTGAACATGTCCACCGCTCCCGGGTCAACTGAATAGTCAAAATTGATTATAACCAGGTTTTTACCTGTACTGCTCTGCATATATGTAACATTATTTGAACTGTTATGATTAGTTGAACTTTCTGGTAACATAGAAACTACCAGAATTAAAATAACTAAGATCGCCAGAATTAGTGGGATCTTCGATTTATCCATATCCAACAATTTCATACCTATATTTAGTATTATTTACATTAACACCCGCAGCCATGTAATTGAAATTGTTCACAAGCTTTTGGAAAGTAATAGTGAAGGTATATCATTGAATACACAGTGAATAACATCATTGAGTGAAAAAAGAAATGCTTCATGACCTATTATGTCACCAGAATTCTCATATATATGCCTTTGACACCGCTATAGAATCTACCGAAGTAATGTAGGTATTAAGGTAATGGCATGAGTCATTTAGTTTGTATTAATGAAAATCTTGCAAAGAAATCAATGAAATATGCTTCAGATGAAAGAGATATGGCAATTTAATTGATTTCAAAAACGCAAACCAATTTATATTAGAAAAAGTTTTTAGAAACTTCAAAATGCGTGAACTATGAAAACTGTTTTTGTTAAGGATGTTAATAAATTAACTTCTGGAGAAAGTATAACTTTAATGGGATGGGCTCAGGAAATAAGAGTCATGAAGAATATAGGTTTCATAATACTGAGAGATAGCAGTGGACTTATTCAGGCTACTTTCAGGAAAGAAAATAAACATTTCGCTGATCTTACCAACATAACAAGAGAAAGTGTTGTTTCAATCACCGGGAAAATTCCTGAAAAGGTGATGAGCAAACTGGGAATGGAGATTGTTGTTGACTCAATGGAAATTCTAAACAGGGCTGAGGTTCCACTCCCAGTTGGAATTGTTGATGAGGTTGAGGTTGATTTTGATACAAGATTTAACAATAGATTTATGGATCTTAGAAAGCCTGAACATCACAGAATATTTATCATAAAATCCGCACTGCTGTGGGGTATAAGAAATTACCTGATGAATAAGGGATTTACAGAGGTTCAAACCCCAAAAACGGTTTCTGCTGCAACTGAGGGAGGTGCAGAACTTTTTGGTGTAAAATACTTCGAAAAGGATATCTTCCTTAATCAAAGCCCACAATTATACAAGGAAATGCTCATTGCTTCAGGAATAGAAAAGGTGTTTGAGGTGGGTCCAGCATTTAGGGCTGAGGAGCACAACACACCACGGCATCTGAACGAATTTACATCCATTGATATAGAAATGGCATTCTCTAATCATGAGGATGCAATGAAGATGCTTGAAGAATCCATCGCAGCTGGTGTAGAGAATTTCCTGAATAATGTGCCAGAGGCAAAGGAAGTGTCTCTGGTAAAGGAAAAACCAGTTACACCATTTCCAAGAATTACATACAGTGAATGCGTTAAAATCCTCAAGCAAGAAGGCGTAGATCAGAAGGATGGAGAGGATCTGAACAACGAAGGTCTAAAGATTATTGGAAAAAGATTTGAAAATTTCTATTTCATAATAAACTGGCCAACCACGGTGAGACCATTCTATACAGCAACTCTTGACGATAACAAGAACTTTACGAAGTCATATGATCTTCAGTTTAAGGAGATAGAGCTAACTTCTGGTGCCCAGAGAGTTCACAATCCGGATGAATTAAAAAGTAGAATAGAGGAAAAAGGCTTAAATTCAGATAACTTTGAATTCTATCTTAGAACATTCAGATATGGGATGCCACCACATGCTGGATGGGGACTGGGTCTTGAAAGACTTACTCAGGTCATCCTCGGGTTAAATAATATTAGGGAAGCTTCCCTATTTCCTAGAGATAGAACGAGAGTTTTTCCCTGAACCCTTCTTTTTTCTTTCTTCTCCAAAAACAAGTCTATCCATTTCTTCAGTGTCGGCCGCTTCCAATTCATCAAGGTCATGCAGAATTTTCTTTTTATCCATCGATAAGACCTAATATTATTAATAAAAACAGGAATAAAAATTTTATCATCAACTTTTGAACGTTTATATACTCTGGAATAAGGATTTATAATTTTGAGCTATGAGCAAATATGGAAATAAAGGAAATAGGAGTTGTGGGTGCAGGAACCATGGGAGCATCCATTGCATATCTAATGGCATTCAATGGATACGAGGTTCACCTTGTGGACATAAATGATGAAATGCTGAACAGGGGAAAGATGAATATTGAAAAGATCATGCAATCGCAGTTAAAATTCAGCAACGGCAGGTCAGAAAAGGAAATTGAAAAAATAGAAAAACTCGGTGTTAAACTTACTGATGAGCAGAAAGAACAGATAAGGAAAACGCTAAAATCATCTTACACAGATGAAGTTGTGAATCTAATAGCAAAGAGAATCCACTATTCATTAAAATATGATGAAATGAAAAAATGTCAGCTTATAATAGAAGCTGCCTTTGAGAATATAGATGTCAAAAAAGAGATAATTCAAAAACTAGGTGGGATCATGGATGGAAAAGCAATCCTTGCCTCAAATTCCTCCTCATTAAGTGTAACCCAGATGTCAAAGTTTTACAGGTACCCTGAAAGATTTATACTGACTCATTTCTTTAATCCGCCTTATACACTCCCACTGGTAGAGATTGTAAGATCAATGGAAACTTCTGATGAAACCTTTGAGCAAACCATGAGTTTTTTTAGTGCGTTAAAAAATCATAGGGGTCCGGTTAAACCCATATCGGTTAAGGAGGTGCCAGGGTTTTTGGTTAACAGGATACTGGTACCAATGATAAATGAAGCCTTCTTTATGCTGGATGAAAGAGTTGCCTCTGCAAGAGACATAGATTCAGCCATGAAATATGGGGCAGGGATGCCCATGGGCCCACTGGAACTCGCTGATATGGTTGGTATAGACGTCACTTATGACGTTATGAAAATTCTTTATGAAGAATATGCCGATCCCAAATTCAGACCTTCCAATCTTTTGAAAATGTACAGAAATGCAGGCAAGCTTGGGAGAAAGACTGGAAAAGGAGTTTACAGCTACTGAACTGGAAACCTTCCTCTTTCTTTCGTTATAATGAATGTTCCTGGTGTTATTTCATACTTTGATCTGGAAGTTCTGACTATTGTCAGAAAAGCAGTCTTTATGCTTTTATCATGTAAAAACCTGTTAATTGATTTAATCATTGTTCTGTTCAGTTCCAACATTTCAAATCTTTCCATATTTCTGTCGAAAATGTGGACAGGCAAGAGTTTTCTATCTTCCTGGAACAATGACATTTCAAATTCCACGGTAAAACATTCTCCTATCTCAATTCTCATTTTTTACACTTAAGACTTTAACTCTAAAGAGATATTTAAATTTAGCGATTTATTCCAAGACAATTATTAAGGTGAAAGGAGAAAGTAAAACGTTAAATATTATGAGCAACGTTGTAAATCTAAATATATATCTTTCAGTATATTTTAAAATATTAATGATATAAACTATCATGATTTATTCAATATGAAAATATTTGGAAAATTCAGTTTTTACAGCAAAATTATGATTATTCTATGAATTTATTCTGAATTTAATTTTATTACTATTGTTTAAGCAAACAAACACTTTTAAATCGTTTTGGTGTGATGAATAGGTTAACGGTAAGATAAGAGAAAGAAATTGTAGTTAAGTCAGGTGATCCAGATTACTATAAATCAGAGTTTTATTGAGATGATTTCCTTCTTATTTATCTATATGAATTTTTGAATCTAGAACCATTACTTTTGAGAAACTTATCGGGATAACAGAACGTTCATTTTTCAAAATTCATATATACATTGTGAATATCCTGAAGAGAGGGCTCGTAGTCTAGTGGTTATGATACCGCCCTTACAAGGCGGTGGTCACCGGTTCAAATCCGGTCGGGCCCATAGACATAACAGTATGAAAAAATCATATTTCTCAACTCCTAGAACTTTCCTGACGATCTTCGTCCGCAAATGCCACTACGGCCTTCGTGTCACTCACTACTTGAGTACCAGCTTGTTGTTACTATACTTGCTTAACAGTTCAGGATTCCACACCCAGATTATCTTCCCATTATGCTGAACAATTTTTCCAGATTCTTCTAGATATGAAATTATTAGGTTGAATGTTTGGTACATCACTTTCTTCTCCAATGCAAGCCACAGCTGCCTCTTTGATGGATATTCTTCTGCTTTTCTCAGAGTATCCTCCACCATAAGGATAGTATCCAACCTCGGATAATGTAGTATTGACTTATTTTCCATCATGTTACATATTTTTATGTAATATATAAGTTTATACGCACATGGCTGACTCATGAATATTCTGGTTGGTAGATTTGGTTATTCTTAAAAAAATACAGTATATTTTGGAGGCCGTATTCAACTATTGCTTATGTCGCTCAAATAGAGTTTGTTATCACCTGTCTCCTGTTGGTCCATTTTAGAAAAAAGGGATCTATATTTGGAAATCCATTAAAATAATGTTTTGTATAATCAGCCAAAACGTTTTGAAATCAGACAGCAACGTTACGATTGATAATTCAAAACGGTTAACTTTCGACGATGTTCTTTACCCATGTCCCTTTTTGAGGATTTAGAAAATCCACAGTTGTATCTCTGTAGAAGAAGTCTTTCCCTCTAACCGTTCTTGCAAAAATGAACTGTTACCAGATAATTGATTCCGACCACTTTGTTCTATTAATTCTACAATTGTCTGGTATTCATTATTATCAACAATATCGGGGTCAACAATTAGGTCAATGTCAGTTGAGCCCACATGCATAAAAGTATCTTCCCGGATTTTACGAGATTCAAATAGCAGGTACGGTACCAAACTTCCAATTAAAACTATTGCTACTTTGTATAAGTCTGAGAGTTCGCATTAACTCTATTGGAACACTTTTAGATGTGTGAATCAATTGATCTTCAAAGGCAGATGAAAAACGTGTCTTCAAGATATATCATCCTCTTTGCTATTTATCTCAAGAATTTTTTCAGCCTGCTCTTGTCCCCGGCCTGGGTATGTGAATAGATCTACAAAAAGTTGGATGTTACTCACCACATTTATTCCTCTGATCTCCCTAAAATCCATAAATATTCCATCATCAAAGGGCTCAAAAATCCTAATATTGGCTCCAGAGCTTGTTGGTCTGAGGTCAAGTTTCTTCACTATCTCATTTAGGTCTCCTGAGATATATACCCATACATCATTATATCGTACAAATGGTGCTACCATTGAAGCTCCTGCCATTCCTGTGAATGCGTATTTCAGATTCAACTCATCTGCTGCCTTTGCGAGTTTTAATATTATCTCTTCTGGACTTCTTGCAAATGAGAAGAAAGCATTTGATCTGCTCTTTTCTACTGTCCAGTTTGATGCCCAATTTTTTAGAAGCCTTTTTGAATCTATTAATTTAATGCTCTTGTCCTCATCGCGTGATACATAGCCTTTATCTTCAAGCTGATTCACAACAAAGTAAACACCGGCAGGGCTCATTCTGCATATATTGGCAAGTTCTGTGTTCTTCCATTTCTTACCAGGATCATTAAGGATTGCTCTTAAAATGCGAGTTGCCTTACTGGCAAATATACCGCGATTGAGACGTCTCTCTGTTTTCCTCTCAGCGATGCTTATACGGTCTACCAATACTGAGTCAAATTGCAGGTATGCGTCTCCTATTAAATCAATATAACCTATGTTTTCTGATTTAAGAATTTCCCTTGCTCTTTCACTAATGTAAGGGGCGACAAAAACGGGGTATATTCCTTTTTTAATTTTAGTTAAATTTTTAAGTTGATAAATGGACCTTTCGACAAACCTTGGCTCTCCATTGGATTTAACCTCAATAAGTAGGTTTTTCTTTTTATTTCCGGTTAGAATCTTGACCATTATATGAGAATAACTCTTTTTGTCTATTGGTATTTCGTATGATATGTCCTCTATATCCATATTCGGTAGGAGAGATGGTAGTTTCTTAATGAATTCATTAATCGTTTCTTTTTCATTCATTGAATGTAATTTAGTAAATTCCAATTTTTTACCAAATGGTAAATTCATTGTTTTCATTTAAATGATTTGTATTTTTTTACTACTCATCTAACAATGCAGGTAGGGTTTGCCCTGACAATTCTAGAAAGAAAAGGAAAAACATCAAGAACAGGAAATGGAAAAAGAGGAGATCCGTTTTTTTTCCCATCAAGGCAGTCTTAGGTTAGGAGTTTCACCGACAGCATCAAATAATTTTGAATTCATTTAATGTGTTTATAATCTATGATATCTCACTTTTCTATACTCATGATCCATTGATCAGATGTGGCATGAAACAAGAGAAGCAATCCACCAGCTAAGTAAATTATGTTTAGACAATACAAATTCAATAGTGTTTAATTATTCACATTGATTTTAGTCATTTTAGAATCGATTACTTATAACTTTGAAACTGCTTTTAGAAATATATATTGCAATAGAGATTAGTAAATGAGCATATAAACAATTGAATGCTTTCTCTTTTTCCTTTATATAATCTTGAAGTGGTTATGACACGTGATTGTGGGAGCGTTATTTATAATTTAATATTTGGGCACCCAAATTTTTATCTTTACTTAATTCCTCCAATAGTTTTCCCACTTCTAATATTAAAGATTCTGCGTCAATTTTGTCTATCTTTTTAGAAAGATCGTACGTGGCCGTATTTCTTTGAGACCTTAGACTTTTGAGCTTCCTACTATAGATATTAGCCATTTTAGGCTCACAGAATTCTTTTAGATTTTCGATGACTTCATGATGCGCCACAGAAGTCCCAGTTATCTGGATTCCAATTGCAGTCATTGCTTCTCTAATTGCTAGGAATGCATAATAGTAGGATTTTTCAATGGATGCTCTAACTAAACCTTCTATGAGATCATCATCTGACATTTTAGACATCATTGAAATAAATTCAGATGAAAGCCTTAGCAAAGTTTTCGGTTGCATACTTTACATCTTTTTTCTAATGTTAAAAAAGATCCTTTCAGAGCCACTTTCTCCGGAATCAATATTTTCGTTCAGGTAGTTCCAAATATCAGAAATCTCTTTTGCATCCTTGACTGGCAAATAAATATTTATCGATATTCCATCTAACTTTTCATCCTCTTCGTCTAAAAAATATTCTATCTCTGTGAAAATTTCTTTTCCATATTGAGTAACTTCGTGTAAATATTTGTTTGTTTTCTCAACCATAAGTAATAGATTTATTGGATTGTAGTTGTTCGTTGCATGCATTTTAGAAATATAATTTTTTATCAATGAAAGATTGTCAGGACTAATGAAAGCGAATTTTGTCTTTACTATTTTTTCTAAGGTATTATCTAAGATATTGCTTGGACTCTTTTTTGAGGTCTTAATAGGGTCTGAATTTGTGAAACTTTCAAAAGGCCCTATTGGAATTGATGTAGGGATTGAAAATTTTTCACCAATGACATTTTTTCCTTCGTAAGGTTTTCTTTTATGTCTATCTTCTTTAATTGCAAGTTGAGTAGGATAAAATAAAATTTTTGGACTCTCTCCAGCATTTGAAGAATAATTTGTTATTTGACTTGTAAATGTCATATTTACATATCCCTTGTTATTGATATGGAACCATTATCTTCTATTTTTAAATTCCATTTAGAGCCAAGAATGTATGGCGTTTCAGATACATCTGGCACGAATAATATTACTCGATTGGCAATTGTTTTATCCGGTTGAGCTGTCTGTCCACTTGCTTCAACCCTCTCTCTTACATCTGGAGTGCTATCTATGCAATTTCCAAATGATACAACGACAGATGGCTTACCACTCTCAACATCAAAGTTTCGAGCCAAATTAAGAACTTCCACACTCATTTCCTTCATTAATACTAAATACTATTCTTCTTTTTTTAGTTTGCTACTAAATTAAGTGAAGGAATAGATGTTTTAGATTTTTCAAAGGTTTTAATTGAATTTTTTCCTGAATGCGTTACAAGATCTGGTAGAGCAAGATGTTAACTTATCAGTTTAACGATAAACGTTATTAGAGAAGATGACAATCATAAATTTCGTTACAGTATGAAAAGGATTTACTTACACTTATAATGACGTCTGTTCAGGTCCACTTCATATGTGGTTTATTTTTTAAGAGATAAAGTAAAAACTACATCAATTATATATTCAATGATCTTGATATATCAGAGCGGAACATATTCACTCCTTTCTGAAATAATAGGATTCCAGAATGTAGTAATGTATAAACTTTATTCTATAGAAAAGATTCTACAGAAGAGACTTCCCATCAGGGAAGAGTAACTGCTCGTTAATGTACAAAGTCAGGTTGATCTTGGCACGTATCGTAAGGAACACAGCAAGAAGATAAGTCTCAGAGAGTCTGAAAAATCTTCTAAATCAAAACTTTCATAGCGCTTCTAAATTATCTTTGTTTAATCAGTTATAAATCGTACCAAACGGTTCTGTTAACATTATAATTTTAGAGTCGTAATTTATGTTCTGACATCTGATGACCCTACCTTTGAGAGTTTTTTTATTGTTAAATTCTTGCCGTTGTTGATTTGTCTGTGTCACACTCCTTTTTTTCATACTATAGTTGCAAATGACTGCTCTTCAATCAGCATTTTAACCTTTTGCAACCGTAATTATCTTGTATTGATACTTATGATTTAGGAGTTCTATGGAGTATTTTGCATTGCTGTATTACAAACACACCCTTTATATTAAATATGATCTGTTTTTCGTTATTTTACAAAAGTGAAATGTTGAAAATTGAGCCAAAATAATGGTTTTTTAACTACTTTTGCCTCCTTGACTGGAACCATATCTATTGAAGAATGTTGCTATAATAGTATCACTGGTGACAAGATTTCTGACAGTTTTATTAATAAATATTTCAATTCTAACCATTTTAATCTAACTAAGACTAATTATGGCAATAACGTTTTAATATTTATATAAAATAAATGGAATACTACAAAACAAGTCTCATTAAATGCTACTCCAGAAGAGTTGCATAGCTTACGGCTCTGTTTTGGATCTAGGGGGGATGAAAATGAATATGGAATGTAAAATGTGTGGTGGAAAGGTTATAGTCCCTGATGATGCCTTAAAAGGAGAAATTGTCAGTTGTGGAGATTGTGGACTGGATTATGAAATACAGGAAGAAAGTCCTGGAAAATTTTTTCTCAAGGTGGCAGAGGAGGTAAAGGAGGATTGGGGTGAATGAATAGCCCAGAATCTTACGGTTTCATTTCGTATATTAGTAAAAAAGTGATCACTATTTTCTGTTTAGAATGGGGAATTACTAATTGAAGACAGTAGCTATTGTTGGTGCATCGGGATATGTTGGGGGGGAACTACTGCGACTTCTTCTGATGCATCCTGAAGTCGAAGTCAAAGTTGCAACTTCACAACAGCATGCCGGGGAGTATGTTTTCAAAGCGCATCCTAATCTCAAAGGGTTCACTTCTATGAGATTTTCCATGGACACCCCAGAAGAAGCTGCATCAAAAGTAGATATTGTTTTTATGGCGGTTCCACACGGATCATCCATTGAACATGTGCCTGAAATGTCTGAAATGGGAGTGAAGATTGTAGATATGAGTGCGGATTTCAGGTTTAGGAACCAGGCAGATTATCCAGTCTGGTATGGCTGGGAGCATCCAGCCCCTGACCTTCTCCAGAAATTTGTCTACGGCATGCCAGAACTTCACAGGAAAGAATTGAAGTCGGCACGTTTCATTTCTGTTCCAGGATGCATTGCAAGCTCTTCGATTTATAGCATTGCACCACTTGCCAAGGCAGGATTTCTGGATGGAGTGGTGGTGATTGACGCTAAAATAGGTTCGTCGGGCTCAGGAAATAAGCCATCCATGGCGACTCACTTTTCAGAAAGGTACAATTCGGTAAGGATATACAGTCCATCAGGACATAGGCACATAGGAGAAATTGAGCAGGAACTTTCTATTATTTCAGGTACCAAAGTAAAAGTTACTATGTCAGCACACTCAATTAACATGGTTCGAGGAATTCTAACTACAAGTAGTGTATTTGTAGAGAGAGAGCCTAAAATTCAGAATATATGGAACGCTTACCGAACAATGTATGGAGAAGAACCATTTGTTAGGTTCATAATGGATCCAAGCGGGGTCTATAAATACCCTGATCCTAAACTTGTTGTAGGTTCAAATTTCATAGACCTTGGATTCGCTATTGATCGGCATGTAAAAAGGATAGTTGCTATTGGTTCAATAGATAACCTAATAAAGGGAGCAGCTGGAAACGCAATTCAATCAATGAATATTATGGAAGGATTTGATGAGAAAGAGGGGTTAATGATGTCTCCAATGCGGCTGGTGTAAATCGTGGTAATTGTTTTAAAGCTGGGAGGAAGTCTAATGAAAAATGGTATATCAGAAAGTTTTACCAAAGATTTCTCATCGAACAAAGATGATGAATATGTGATTGTCCATGGTGGAGGTCCTGCTGTCACCGATCTTTGTAAAAGGTTGAATATGGAGGCGAAATTTATTACTTCTCCCAGTGGAATAAGAAGTAGATACACAGATGCTCAAACGATGCAAACCTATATAATGAGTATGCGTGGAAGCATTAACGCGTCCATAGTTCTTGCACTGCAAAAGGCTGGAATGAAGTCCTTCGGTATGTCTGGTATCGATGGGCCCACGATTATTGCGGAGAGGAAAAAAAGGTTAATAGCGATGAATGAGAAGGGTAGGAAAATGTTCATTGATGGTGGATACACCGGTAAGATATTATCGGTAAATGGAACGTTCATTAAGTATCTTTTTTCTGAAAAAATCACCCCTGTAGTAGCGCCTATTGCGGTTGGACTGGAGCATGAACCTCTGAACGTAGATGGAGATAGAGCTGCATCAGCTATATCTGGGGAATTGAAAGCCACAAAGATGATCCTTTTAACGGACGTCGATGGTATAATTTTTAACGGAAAATTAGTGGAGAAACTTAATATGAAACAGGCTGTAAAAATGTTAAGACTGGTTGGGAATGGCATGGATAAAAAGATCATGGCCGCGATTGAATCCATAGAAGCTGGTACCAATGAGGTAATTATTGCCAATGGAAATAGACCAATGCCAATATCAGCCGCAATTAACACGAATATAAGGACGGTGATAACAAAATGATGAAAAACGGGCTTACTGAGGAGATTGAAGACCGTTACCTCGCGGGCACATATCAGAAAATACCAGTGGTTGCAGCCAGAGCTAAAGGGACAAAAATATGGGATATGAACGGAAAGGAATATTTTGATTTTATGAGTGGGTATGGAGTCGCTATTCTTGGTCACTCAAATAATGCCATAACAGAGGCAATAAAAAAGCAAGTGGATGAAATATATATAACGCACACATCAGTTTACAGCCCTGCGAGGGCGAGATTTCTTAGAGAACTTATGAATGTTACACCGACGGGGCTAAACATGGCGTATCTTTCAAATAGCGGGGCGGAAGCCATAGAGGCGGCACTAAAAATAGCGGTTAAATCGACTAAAAGAAAAAAAATCATAAGCATGGAGAAGGGTTATCATGGAAAAACACTGGGGGCCCTCTCCATAACACATTCAGCAAAATACAGGAGTTCTTTTGAAGACATGCTGATCCCGGGTGTTGAATTTGTGAAATTTGGAGATTATGAACATGTTCATACTTTGTTAAAAAAGGAAGATGTTGCAGCCGTATTCATGGAACCAATTCAGGGAGAGGGTGGTATCAATCTCCCAGACCCTCAATTTCTCCCGTCTGTCAGGGAGGCTACATCCAGCTATGGAACACTCCTGGTAATGGACGAAATTCAATCCGGACTTGGAAGGACCGGAAAGATGTGGGCACACGAAAACTGGGGAATAACTCCGGATATAATGACAATAGGCAAGGGCATTGGAGGTGGAATACCAATGGGCGTAACAGTGGGAAAAAGAGAATTCGTTGAGTCACTTGGAATTGGGGAGCAGAGTTCTACAACTGGTGGAAATCCCTTATCATGTGCCGCAGGAGAAGTGGTAATAAAAGAACTAAGAAACGGGATGATAAAACGGGCCAGTGAAATGGGAAAATACACACTTCAAAGAATGAATGAGGAAACCGATTCCCATAGACTGGTATCACAGACGAGGGGTATTGGAATGATGCTTGCCATGGAACTTAGAGTAAGATTCGTTCCCATACTTATGGATATGATTGATCTTGGTCTCATTACATTATACTCAGGAATAAACACAATAAGGATGCTGCCACCCTACACTGTCTCCAAGGAAGAGGTTGATCGTGCGATTGAAATACTAAAGACTGCACTCGATCAATATATAAAGAAGCAGGGAAGGAACGATCAAAAATGAATATTTCTATGATTTATGATACCGTCAGGTGGGAGGAAAAGGCTATTTTTAGGGCCGCTAACAGGAAAGGAATAGAATTGAAAATGTTAAATGTTAAGGACATTGATATGGACTTCGATAAGCCTTTACCCGATTATTATGGAAACATAACGCTGCAACGATGCACATCGTATTATCGCGGACTTCATTCGACAGCCTTTCTTGAGTATAAGAAACAAAGTGTTCTAAATGATCTTAAGACGATAATTAACGCTGGAAATAAGATGTTGACCTCCCTGGCCCTTATTTCAAACGGAGTCCCATCACCCTTAACATCAGTTTCCACCAGTTACGAAACTGCAATGAAACAGTTTTCGGAAAAATTTCAGGGAAGAGCAGTTCTTAAACCAGTAATAGGAAGTTGGGGCAGAATGATTGCGCTCATGAATAACCCGGAATCGGCGATGGCTCTTCTAGAGGACAGAGAATATATGTATCCTTTGTATTCAATATTCTATTTACAGGAATATGTTAAGAGACCTCCAAGAGACATAAGAATATTTGTCATAGGTGATCGAGTAGTGTGTGGAATGTATAGATATCAGCCAGAAGGGGACTGGAGAACTAATGCCGCCATAGGTGGACGTGCAGAGAAATGTGAAATTACTACAGAGCTAGAGAAAATATCGCTAAAAGCTGCGAGAAGCGTTGGAAATGGAATACTAGGAGTGGACATAATGGAATCAGAACGGGGTTACCTTGTTCATGAGGTTAATAGTACCAGTGAGTTCAAGACAATAGCAAGCACTACTCAGATCGATATACCTGGGGATATATTGGACTATCTTCTTGAGGTTTCGAAATGATTAAGGATATAGATAATACTCTAATTCATCTCGTTAAAACCTACTCACCCACTGGAAAAGAAAAACAGGCTATCTCGATATTCAATTCGTATCTTAAGAAATTAGGGGCAACAAATGTTATAACAGATAGAGCAGGAAATGGACTCGGTATATTTGCCGGAGAGGGATTATCCATAACTCTATGTGGTCATATAGATACTGTTCCAGGAAAACTCCCAGTCATGGTTAAGAATGGAGTTTTGTATGGTAGGGGGTCAGTGGATGCAAAGTCATCACTGGTTTCACTTCTCTATGGTGCAATAATCGCTAAGGAGGCAGGGTTCAAGGGAACATTGACCGTAATAGCTGCAACTGGAGAAGAAGGCATGGGAAAGGGCATACTTGAGGTTGCACGGACACAACCGAAGAGCGATTATGCAATATTCGGTGAGCCTGGTAATGTTGACGGCATTACTGTTGGTTACCGGGGAAGATTATTATTAGATGTTATGTTCGAAACGGAACCTTTTCATGCCAGTGCTCCCTGGATCGGAGGCGGCTCTGTGGATGCCGCCATGACGGCATGGTCTAAAATTAGGGATCATTATTCCGGAAGAACGGGGTTTTATGAAGTATCTGTCGCAATGACTGGTATTCATGGAGGCAGATCAGACAATGTTATCCCCTCAAAAACGACAATAACACTTGATATTAGATTTCCCATGCCAGTAGATAAAAATGACATCCTGAAAGAAGTGTTAGGAATATGCGAATCATTGAATCTCCCAGTTCAGGTGAAAATAAGAATAATTAGCGAGGTAAAGCCTTATGTATCAAACACGAAAAGCCCACTGGCCAAGGCATTTCGTTTCGCAATAGGTCAGAAGACTGGGGCCAATGCCAGGCTTGTGTTCAAAAGCGGGAGTGGCGATATGAACGTTCTCGGAAATTCATGGAATATTCCTGCTATAACTTATGGTCCAGGAAACACCCAGCTTTCACATACTAATAATGAATTCATAAGACTGGAGGACGTGGAGAAAAGTGCTGAAATTGTTTCAGAAGCTTTGATATCACTGGAAAGAGAACTAAAATACTAGATCCAATTTAAAAAAAGGAACATAATGGACATGTATCTATAAATCGCTCAAACATAATTAGATAGCGTTGCATGGTAAACGAATCGATTAATTGAATGATTTTGCTAAAAAGAGATTTATTTCACCCTGCCGTCGACAATATTTTAAAGTTGTAAATTTTAAAACCTTCTATTTGGACAAACGTTGATAATTTGATTATTACTGTATTACAGATGTGTTCCAGATATGAAGTATATAGTGTGACAAGACTGTATTAAATGTCTGCAAAATAGTTTTTATATGACAGTAGTGCAGGATTTCATTTTCAATAGTCATGAAAAAGTTTGATGGTCGTACCTTTCGATGATATCCTATTTTCCATGAATTGGGATGATTTTCTCACTCTCAGATGTCATTATATACCCATTGTTTCTCAAGTTTCAGGCAAAAAAAGGATAGTTGAATAAAAATTTGCGTTCATCTTCAAGCTGTATACATTTATGCCATCGTCAATATTTCGTAAGCTAGTGTGGAGTCTTTCTTATTTAGGATTATTATTGTTTCATTGGAACATGAAATTAGTTGCAAAATATTGACACCTCTAGCAAAGAGTTTGTTTGTTATTCGCATTACAAAGCCATGTGTCCTCTCTATCTCTTTTGATGAGAGTATATGAATCATGCTGACATCTGCCTCAATTATAATATTTTGAGACGCTTCTGGTATTTTGGTTTTCATTTCATCCACTATATATACGATATTATCCTGCAGATACGTTGCAGATATATATTTCATCGTTAAAGGGGTTTTTGACGTAACCACGCAAATCTTGTCCTGCAATGAGATTTTACTTTTCTTCAGTAGATCGTCTGCCTTAATTTTTCCAGTTTCACCATTTCCTTTGCGCTTAAATCTGTTTAGTGCTGCCCTTACAGATATTGGATTTAGATCAGCGTTTTCTTTCAGTATAAGCATTGCCAGTTTACTCACATTAACCACATCAGATCTTAGTGAAAGCATATAATCAGGATTTTCCGTGAGAAATCTGGAAATTCTACTTTCAACGGTAACCTTCTCTTTTGTATCTTTCTTCATTGAATCGACATTAATAATGTATATTTTAATATTGTTTATGGTTTTAAGTCAAACATAACATAAAAAATGATATAGCTTTTAACTAATTTAATATTCTAATGGGAAATTATCACTTATGAAGGAGAAAGCTCTTTTATTATATTCTGGTGGTTTGGACACTTCTGTCATGATAAAGTGGCTACAGGAACAACTTAATTTTGATGTTGTAACCCTAACCCTAGATGTTGGACAGGAAAAA
This sequence comes from Cuniculiplasma divulgatum, assembly GCF_900083515.1. NCBI lineage: Archaea > Methanobacteriati > Thermoplasmatota > Thermoplasmata > Thermoplasmatales > Cuniculiplasmataceae > Cuniculiplasma > Cuniculiplasma divulgatum. The sequence continues at coordinate 550,291 of NZ_LT671858.1, read as the reverse complement.
AATGATCTAGAGCGAATAGCAATAAAGGCAAAGGATCTTGGTGCCGTAAAGACTATTACAGAAGATGTGACGGAAAAGTTTTCCTACGACTTCGTTGCCCAGGGAATTATGAATGATGGACTTTATCAGGATAAATACCCTCTATCGACGAGCCTTGCCAGGCCTCTTATGTCGATGGAAGCAGTGAAATTTGCGGAACAAAACGAATGCACTACAGTTGTTCATGGGTCAACGGGTAAAGGCAATGATCAGGTAAGATTTGAAGTTTCTATAAAGGCCTTAAATGAAAATCTATCAGTTATAGCGCCAGTGAGAGAAATGAACATGAACAGGGATGAAGAAATAGAATATGCCAGGATGAGAAATATAGAGATACCATATGGAGGTAAATACTCTGTAGATGAGAACCTGTGGGGTAGATCAGTGGAGGGTTCAAACATAGAATTAATAAATGAAGGGGTTCCAGAGGATGCCTACAGATGGGTTCTACCAATCGAAAAATCTGCTGAAAAGGCGGATGTTATATCCATTACATTCAATAATGGATTGCCTGTCAAGCTAAACGGTAAAGCAATGTTACTTGCTGATCTGATTACTGAACTAAATTATAAAGCGGGCCAGAACGGAGTTGGGGCCATTGACTTAATAGAGGATAGGGTTGTGGGCATAAAAAGCCACGAGTTCTACGAATGTCCTGCTGCTGTAACAATAATAAATGGGCATAAATATTTAGAGTCTCTGGTTTTGAACAAGAGGGAAAGTCAGTTAAAAAGGGTCATGGATCAGCAGTTTGCAGAAATGGTATACAGTGGACTCTGGTTTGATCCTGCAATGGAACATATAAAAAAGTTTCAGCAGAGCATAAATTTACTTGTAAACGGAACGGTTAAACTTAAGTTATACAAGGGAAACGTTATACCTATGGGCGTTGAAAGCTCTAATTCACTTTATGATGTGTTTATGTCTACATATGGTAAGAACCAGACCTTTGACCAAAGCAAGGCTCCAGGGTTTATTTATGTGTTCGGAAGCCAGACAATTACAACAAGTAAAGTGAGGAAAAAACAGTTAGATAAAATAGTAATTGAAGGGTAAGAGCATGGCAAAAATATGGAATGGAGGGGCATCTGAGGAGGGGGGAGAAGATCTTTCAGATATCATGACAGCCGAAGATGTACAGATAGATTCCCTGCTTCTCGATTATGAAGTAATATCACTACTTGCCTATCAATTGCAATTAAGAAAAGAATCAATCATTTCTAAGGATGAAAGTGACATTATACTATCAGGGCTTTGGCATCTACTTGGCAAGGAAATAACCATAGATCCTATGGTTGAAGATATACATGGATTCGTGGAAGAGTATATAAAGGGGAATGGAGGTAAAGCATACAAAAACCTTAGAATTTTCCTATCAAGAAACGAGCAAAGCCACATTGATATACGGTCATTCTATATTGATCATCTTTTGAGAATTTCGAATGATCTAACCAGTCTTTCTGAAAACATGATGATGCGCAAGATGGACTTCAATGGGGTGATGCCTGGTTATACCCACAATCGTCAGGCAATGCCGGTCATGATTTCAACATACTTTGATTATTTGTCAAGGATATTTCTGGACATCTCTCTTTATGCTCTAGACATTTCTAAAAAATTTACACTTATTTCACCTCTGGGTTATGGTTCTGGGTTTGGTTCACTCTCACCAATAAATTTTAGTAAGGTTGCTAAAAACCTTGGTTTCAGATCCAATGCAAAGAACCCCATGTCAGGAAGTTTTTATCGTGGAATTGACGATTTAGACATATCAATATTTCTTTTGAGGCTTATGACTTTTTTATCTAAGATTTCACAGGACTTTATTAATTTCAGTGGAGGCACCAACCCCTTCATAACGCTCCCTGATGGCTTTTCCACAGGAAGTTCGTTAATGCCAAATAAAAGGAATCCAGACTTTCTTGAACTTGTTCAGGGTTATGCTTCCGAAGCCATTGGAAACTGTGTTTCTACAGCTACAATATTAATGAATAAGGGAACGGGATACCATAGAGAATTCCAGATTTCAAAGGACAAAACTATAAAATTTATAATCTTATGTGAGAAAATTCTGAATCACTTTCATGGCTTCATGATGAAGTTCACGCTGGACGAAAAAAGGGCTTTTGATTCGATGGAAAATTCAATTAATGCAACTGCTGAAGCATATTCAATCTTTCAAACAGGAAAGTCGTGGAAAGATGCATATGTTACTGTAGGGGAAATTATAAAGAAGAATATACCTCTTGAATTTCACCAACCGTATGAATTTGAATCTGTAAGTAATGTGGATATTTTAAAGGCGAAAGAAAAAAGAATAGAGCTTCTTAATTCCTGGAGAAAACCTAGAGAAGAAATGTTAAACGAGGTAAAAGCCATAATAACAAATGATTCATTAAAATAATAAATTTTAAGGGCAAATCTTTTTTAAACAGCAGGCTTATAGAAAAATATTATCTTTTAATAAATTATATGTGATATTTTCTTATCGTTTGGTTAAGTATGATAATTAGTAGTGGGATTGCTTCAATTCGATATAATGCGATCTTAATCAGAGATGCGTAACCAGTAAGCATAATAAAAATTTTCTCTCTAATGCATCTGGTTCTACTGCATAACTATTAAAATAATGTTAATGATTAGTAAATATGACTGAATATCAGATGAAATTAGTGGACAAATTCATTGCTGTTAGAAACAAAACAGTTTCGCTAACAGAACCATTAACAGTGGAAGATATGCTTGTTCAGGTAGGAAACGATACCAGTCCTGTTAGATGGCATCTGGCACACACGACCTGGTTCTTTGAAAAATTCATACTTTCAACATTTGTCAAGGGTTATAAAAAATTTAATGAAAAGTATGACTATCTTTTTAATTCCTACTATGAAACTGTGGGAAATTTCTTTCCAAAAAATTTAAGAGGGACACAGTCAAGGCCCGGGGTTGATGAAATACTAAAATACAGGAAATACATAGATGATAATATTCTCAGAAATGAATCCATTCTCGAAAATCCAGCTATTCATTCTCTTATAGAACTGGGAATAAACCATGAGCAACAACATCAGGAGCTTATGCTGATGGACATAAAATTCAATTTCTTCAATAACCCCATTTTGCCTGTTTATACAAAAATAAGTAAGTTCCCCAAATACAGTTCGAGACCCCTAAAATACAAAAGGATTAAGGGCGGAGAATATGAAATTGGGAGTTCAGGAAATGAGTTTAAGTTTGATAATGAATATCCAAGACACAAAGTGTACTTAGAGGATTTTGAGATAGGAGATCGGCTTGTGACTAACAAGGAATACCTGGAGTTTATGAGAGATGGTTGTTATGAAAATCCTAAACTGTGGCTATCAGATGGATGGTCATGGATAAATAGAGAAAATATAAGATCCCCACTTTACTGGATAAAAGAAGGAGATTACTATAGTCAATTCAACCTAGATGGAAAGGGAAAACTAAATCCTGAGGATCCAGTGTCGCATTTAAGCTATTATGAGGCAGACGCGTATGCTACATGGGCTGGCAAAAGACTACCTACAGAAGAGGAGTGGGAGGTTGCCTTCATGAATGAGCCAATAACAAAAAATGAAAATTTCATCGAAAACAATTTCTTCAAACCGCTGCCACCATGTTCACATTCAGCAACACAGGCAATGGGAGACCTTTGGGAATGGACAAGAAGTGCCTATTTACCCTATCCAAGAAGCAAACCACTTGAGGGCTCAGTTGGAGAATATAATCACAAATTTATGTCTGGGCAGATGGTACTTAGAGGCGGTTCATGTGTAACACCCAGAGAACACATAAGACACACATACAGAAACTTCTTTACTCCGGAAAAAAGATGGATGTTCAGTGGATTGAGGCTTGCAGGTGATGTTGAGTGAGTGAAATAAAAATAATAGACATGAAACCTGAAACAGGAGAATTTAAGAAAGAGATAATAGAAGGGCTGAAAAAGAATCCAAAGGAAATAAATCCAAAATTCTTTTATGATGAAAAAGGCTCAATGCTATTCGAAAAAATAACTGAAACTAAGGAATATTACCCAACAAGAACAGAAAGAAAAATTCTTGAGGATAACATTGGAGAAATATGTACATACTTTAAGGAAGGAAGTGCCCTCTTTGAATACGGAAGTGGAGGATCGAAGAAGACCCAGATCATATTGAATCATTGTAAACAGATAAAGGCATATGTTCCAATGGACATATCCATTTCAGCTCTTCAGTATTCATCACACAATATTGCAGCAATGTATCCATCACTGAATGTAGTTCCCATGTGCGTTGATTATACCAAGCCTTTCAAAATACCTTTTCTTGATCTGGAAGGAAATATCATTGCAATTTTTCTCGGATCAAGCATAGGTAATTTCGAACCTGAAACTACCTCAAGGTTCCTTCAAACTTGCACTGAAATGTTGGGTCCTGAAGATGGGGTATTAGTAGGAGTCGATCTAAAAAAGGATAAACAGGTTCTTGAGAAGGCATATAATGATAGTGAATCTATAACCGCGGAATTTAATTTAAATTTAATAGATCGTATTAATAGGGAATTTAGATTAAACCTTGATAAGTCTGATTTCAAACATGTAGCTTTTTACAATGAAAAGAAAGGAAGAATTGAAATGCACATTGAAGCGGGAAGAGATATAATTCTTGATCTGGATGGAAACAAGATATTACTGAAAAAGGGTGAGCGAATACACACAGAGAATTCATATAAATATGACATTGATGAGTTTACAAGTCTTGCAGTTAAAAATCATCTGAAAGTAAGAAAAATTTGGAAAGATAATAACAACTACTTTGCACTGTTTTTAATTGGAATTTAAGAGTTGATGACTTTATCCGTTCTAATTCTCTTTTTGCTTAACTATTAAGATCAGATATTTAATTGTACAACAAATTGAATATTCTCAGAAAGTCTATATATAGAGGCAAACTTTTGAAATATGAAACCTGACATTAAGAGAAAGGCATTACGAAGGGTTCAGGATATTATTTCAATATGTTTCAATTATGTTATTTTGATCAACCAGATAAAAATAAATGGTGAAAATCAGATGTTACCATTTTCTAAAAAGAGCACTCCAGACGAAGAAATATCTATTAAATTGCAGCCAGAATTACAACCATTAAATGAAGGTCAAAAATATCTCATTGCCCTTGACATGAGCGGGATAGGAATAGCAAAGTTTGATGGCAATAAGATCCAGACAATAGACCCTGGTCACAGGTATATTTCATTTGATAAAGCTCCAAAAAGCATTGAAATCGTTGCAACTTCAACTTCACTATTTGGCAGTAATATGTGGAGTTTCAGAATTAACAGAATAATCTTTGCAACTGTGGATTGGAAGAAATTTTCTGCTGCATTGAGGATTGAATCTATAATCAAAAGTGCTCTCGCGAGAGATGATGAAACTTTGATATCTGGGTTTTTAGAATCTCTTTATAAGGTGAAAGCCACACCAAATATTATGCAGTTAACCGTTTCAGATATTATAGATCACAAAAACGAAGGAAGTTATGAAGAACTAGTAGACTTTTATTCTGTGCCAGTAAACGATGGAAAACTTGCTGACCTACCTTACGGAAATTTTAGTATTAGTCCATTAGAAGAAATACTTCATAACAGTGGAATTAAGATACAACATAATATCTACCCAATGGGTCACTGTCACATAGACGCTGCCTGGCTCTGGCCATACAGTGAGACAAAAAAGAAAACTGAAAGGTCCTTTTTAAACGTAACAAGACTGTTTGATGATGGATATAAGTTCGTTTTTGCGCAAAGCTCAGCACTTTTCTATAAATGGGCAAAAGAAAAAAACTCTAAGCTCTTCAGCAGGATAAAGGAGTTAGCAGGGGAGGGAAAATGGTTGCCTGTTGGAGGTATGTGGGTAGAATCTGATACGAATCTGCTTATAGGTGAGTCACTTGCAAGACAATTCCTTTACGGTCAAAACTATTTCAAAGCAAATTTTAATTCTGATGCAAAAATAGGATGGCTTCCGGATACATTTGGTTTCAGTGGCCAGTTGCCACAAATTATGAGACAATCCGGGATTGAAAGTTTCATTACTCATAAACTGAGATGGAACGACACAAATGTTTTCCCTCATACTTTCTTTAATTGGTGTGGAATAGATGGTACAGTCATACCAACTATTCTTGTAAACTCAACCTACAACGGTAATATGCAATTTGATGAAATCAACAGGGTTTTAAGCAATGTAAATAATTTTGATGATCCATATGTATACCAGTTCGGATATGGAGATGGTGGAGGCGGACCAAATTCCGAGATGCTGGAACTACTTGATTTCCTTCCCGAGGTAGCCAAAAATGCTAAACCAGAATTTAAGCAGGAAGAGTTTCTGAAAGATGTTATGAATAATTCCAAAAATGCACCTGAAGTAAATGGTGAGCTTTATGTTGAAACCCACAGGGGTGTTTATACTACAAATTATGGAATAAAGAGAAGAGTTGCACTGCTAGAAGACAGACTTATTGCCTGCGATTTTATAAAATCAGTTCTAAACTCTCATAATATAAGCCATCAACATAACGATCTATCAGAAGAATGGGAGACATTACTCACTGCCCAATTTCATGATGTTTTACCTGGTTCTGCTAATTATTATGCATACGATGAGGCTTTTTCCGATCTGGATAGGGCCATAAGAAATACAGAATCATTTATCAATGAAAGCATAAAGGCTTACTGTAAAGAGATGAAAATTCCATTTGGAAACATGATTGTTAACACAAGTCAGTATAACATTAATTCTTCTATAGACCTAAGAAGAAACACAATTTACATATCAGAAAAATCTGGAAAGGAAGAATCAAGCCAAAACGTCAGTTTATCAGTTCCAAGTTTTACTCTAAATTTGAATGATAAGCCATTGAGTGTAAATAGTAATTCCCAGAATGACTTCGAAATTAAGAATGATAAGAATTCTGTTTTCATAAAGGGAAAATATTACAGCTTCATTGTTGATGATAACTGTAATATAACAGTGGAAAGAGATTTAGGAATCATTTTTAGTGGTCATCTGGCATTGCTGGAGGATGTGCCAGGTAGATTTGATGCCTGGAATATAGATCTTGATACTCTAAACCCAGGAAATTTATTAAGCGAAAAGACAAAGAGTATGGATTTCAAGCAGGATGGCGTTAACACAATAGTATCTGTAAAAATACATTATGAGGATGATTCAATTATTGAGCAGAGGTTCATAATGAACCCTAACAATAGTTTTATTGAGGTAAGAAATAGAATAAATCTAAGGAACAGAGAAAAACTGGTAAAATTCTTCATAAATTCAAAAATTAAAAGCAAAACACTGAAGTGTGAAATTCCCTTTGGGATGGTTGAAAGAGATTTCTCTGATGATAAAAATAAGGCAAAGTTTGAGTTCCCTGCCCTAAGATTTGTCAACTGGTCTGATCAATCAAAGGGTTTTTCTATCGTAGCAAGGGAGCTACATGGTTACAGTTTCGTAAATGATACACTGGGCATTAGTCTCCTGAAAGCACCACTGTACCCGAATCCATTTTCAGATGGTAAAGAGACAGAAGTTACATTTTTCATTCTTCCTGAGAAGGACTACAAAAAGGTTTACAGAGAACTGAACTTTGTTTTCCATCCACCCATAGTCATTGATCATGCAGGCGAAACCAATATGAAATATAATGATCAGTTACTAAAAGTAACAGAGGATGATATAATAATTGAGAACATAAAGGAGACCGAGAATGGAAAGGGTGTACTGTTGAGGTCATATGCACTTGAAAATGGAGGAAAACTGGACATTTCAAGTAAACATAAATTTGGTCTTGAAGAATCTAATATGCTGGAAGATAAAAGAGGAAAAGTGAATGATTCCATAGAATATGGAAAGTATCAGATCAGGAATATAATATTAAATTTTGAAAAATAATTCCATTAAGAAACATTACCTGAAATAAAGTGTCAAAAACAGCCCCTTTTTATTTTTTTATACTTTGCAAGTCGTTATTGCTTAAACATTTCTATCGTCATTATCAGGGATAATATTAATTTTCATAAGAAAGAGTCACACCTGTCTATACCCTTAGTATAGTTATGATTTCAAGTAAAGAAACACCGATAAAAACTATTCCAAGAAAATAGTATATGGTGCTATCCTTCATCTTGAGTGCCTGTTTGGCAAAATAAAACCCAGAAATGAGGGAGATAGCTCCAATTAGTATACCTCCAAAAATGTCAATACTATTGAGAAGGAAATAACCTGTGGATCCGCTTATGGCAGATACAAACATGGCTAATGTTGCAGTACCCACCATAGTTTTTGGATCCATGGAATAGAGAATCATCATTACTGCGATGAACATAATTCCTCCACTTGTTCCCAGAGTGCCGGCTAGTATTCCTATTGGTATACTGATTACCAATCCTGCCAGATATGGATGAGAAATCTGCTTTCTGGTCAGAGAAAGACCTTTCTTTGCCCTTCTAAAGGATTGCGCTGCCATCAATAATGCCATTATTGTGAATACTATTTCAAGTGGTCTGTCACTTATGAAAATTGCTACGTGTGCACCTATTTGAGCACCTATAAGGGCTCCACCACCAAGAATTAATCCTATCCTCCAGTCAATTCTCTTTCCTCTGGAATACACATAAACAACGGATGAAGTTGTTATCACATCTACTAGAAGACTAGTGCCAACTGCAATATGGAAACTATATCCCAGAAAAGTCATTGCGGGAACAACAACAATTACACCACTTGAGCCTGTAATTCCGGTTAGAACTCCGGTAATTATACCTATCAAAGAGAATACTCCAAAACTTTCAATCATTATATTCAGATCATCAAATTTTTTCTTTATTTATTATGAAATTCTGTATGGTATGCTTAAAAAGAATATTACTTTTTTTGATGGGGATAATAAAAAGTATAATCTTATAGATGAAAATAACCAAAAATATATCACCAGAAGTGTCTCCCAATATATTGAACCAGGATTTATAGACTTAAAGTTAGATATTATTATATGTGCGAGGAAAGGAAGAAGAATCTCCCTTATGATGTAAAGATTAGAATCCTCATCTTAGAATTTAATCATAACGATCCATTTCATTGATTCCACTAGTATCCAAATCATTTTTGGAATTCTCCTTGACCAAATAAGGAAAAACCTGGACAGAACTTGTCCATTTGCCTAGATCGCCATCAATTTCGTTTATAAGCTCTCCCTGTATTATTGAAACTGAATTTTTGTCTAAACCATGGCCTTCGTGGTGAGGATTTACCTGCCGAATTGTTACGATGGCACATCTGGCTTCTTCCTGAGGATCATACTCTCATACCTTTCGGGAATAACAGTATGAAAGAGTTTCCAGATAGTAATCCAGAAAATGATATTTGAATTTAGCAAAAAATCCATAGAGAGCAGACAGATATTATCTAGAAACTCAGACAGGGAAGTCAATAAAGAATGAAGCTGCCATTTCTTATTCTGGATGATATTGTTTATCCAGGCTTCATTCATAACGGGACGGTCATTTCGAGGATTTCCCAATGTGATTCGTCATATGCATGGATCAGCTGTTGCCTTTCCTGTTGGTATCCGGTTCATGTAAAGATGGCTCCGCGGGATGCCATCAGTTTCTCGGCTCCAATCTTATTGCTTTCTCAGGGCATGCCGTAACGCAATCGCTGCAAGAGTGACATCTGTCCAGACCAGGAGTGCCGGCAATCCTGTTTCCGTGAGCCCTTGCTTTTATGCGTCCGAGAAAATTCAGACCTGAAATTTCACTGGATGTTCTGGGTCTGATTTCAAAAACCTCATATGGGCAGACTTTTACACATTCACCCTTCGCTTCACATTTTGCCGGGTCCACCCTGGGAATAACGCCTGAAGCATCGGATTTACAATAGGTGCCTTTCTTTTGAACTCCATCACCACTCATCTGCTTTACCCTTCGTCCATAACTAGAGAATATATAAACTCCGGCTTTATTCTTCTACCAGCAAGCAATGCTGATTGCCTTGAGAAAATGACTTCGTTAACAACTATCCAGTGTGTTAGTGCTAGCTAAAGGTATTTTAAAGACTAATATGAATTTTTCAAACGTTTTTTTATTTCATCCGTTTTCTGTTTTCATGCATACTTCAGATAGCTTCTGGTGGAACCTCTTTTTAAGGTCTAACTATTCGTAATCTGCTTCAACCTTTTTTTCGGGATATATTGTTTTAGTTTAGATTATACAATTAATTTCATTGTAAATGGACCTTTGTTGAATGTATGAAACTTCGGAAAGTAAGAAAAGAGCCATCGGATGGATTTTAACCTCAGACCTGCTGATTAATAATTACAAACATATGCGTCTTTAGAGAGGAGAAATTGATTTATCTGGAAACTTTCTATTTCCTTAAAGTTTCAGGTTCAGGATTTAGTGGCAATGTATCAAGTTACTCCATCTGAAGTTTTATATGATTATCATGTCAAGGTCAGTTACCTTTGCAATCTGTATAAAATCTCGATCAAGTGTAACTATTCTATCTGTTCCCGTTTCGATCGCAATGCCAGCTATCAGAGTATCAAGTGCATTAATTGGAAGACCAAGTTTAAATAGTCTTCCCATTATGCGAGATGCCTCTTCGGCAGAATTCTGATCAAGTGGAAATACAATAGATCGTCTGAGAAAACTCCTAATATTCCTCTCCTCAACTTTCATTCCCTTGTGAAAAACTGGGGTAAATAGTTCATATTGAGAAATTACTGTAGTATATACGCTCTCCCGATTACTCTCTATTTCCTCCACTATAGACTTGGTTTTCACTCCACCTTTTAAGAAATCTATTATGGCTGAAGTGTCAAAAAGAATCATGCTCTAATCTTAGCTCCATTTCTAATTGCCTTTAAGTCTGTCTCAATCAGGTCAATGGCCTCTGATTCAGATAATGAACTCCAAAGAGGTAAGAGACTTCCTTTCCTTTTCAACAACTCTTCTATTGCATCACTAAAGCTCTCGTTTGGCCCTTTTACCTCTTTCAATTTTTTGTATACGTCATCTCTGAGTGCAATGTTTTTGGTGGACATATGTAGATATACATACATATCTGTGTATTAAAAATTTTTGTTGCTTTTTTCCTGATTGGAATCGACATTGATTTCAATTGCCTCTGTAAATAGCATAAAGTGCCCCCTTAGTTTGAAATGTCCTTAAACGATTTCAAATTCCATTTGAGGATAAGAGGTACTGTAGAGAAGCTCTTCATGTCATCCAAGACATTTACAGGATAGGAACCAGTAAGGGTTCAAGGCATGGATGCACTGGAAAGGGAGATGTTCGTGAACCTCATTTCAATATCTATCTGATGAATAATCCTGACACAAATAAGATCATCCGGACTATGGAATAAATACTCTGTAGAAGATGCTGCTGGAGTAGCATAAGCTGAGAAAGGTAATAATGCAGAACGGAAGGGAGTTCTTGGGGGGATTACCAAGAGGCAGAAGGAAGTTCGGGAATCATCAATCAACAAGCATGAAAATGTGTATACATTTATTATAGCTAGAGGTTTAGTTTATCCAATGAAAGTATTATTCATAACTGGATTCTGACCAATTCCAGATGACCTGTCTTCAACTAGAAAACTCTATGCAGAGGATTTGGAGATCAAATTTAATGAATATGGTAGAGGATATATGCATGCCCAAAATGTCGAGGGCTCAAAAGGGTTTGCTATTTGGCCGCTCTCTCTTTCGGCGGAGGATTGCTTCGGAACTAAAATTTGGTCGTTAGATATACCTAAACCCCAAGTGTGGCTAGAGTTTGAAGTAGAGGACATTAAAAAAGCATCGGAGGAGATGAAGAGAAAGGGATATAAGCTACTGTTGGACTCCTTTGAGGAACCATATGACCAGATTGTCTCACGATTCCTGAGTCCAGAATGAATATTGGTAGGACTTGTAATCACACCTTGGTAACGTGAAACAACTTAGGAATCACCTTAAATGAAAGTTTGAAGTCCATGTGGTAATCTCTATAATAATACGTAATAATAGAGGATGGTGAATTCGTGTTGCCATCGGAAACTATAAACGTGTGTAAAACCTTCAAAAAACATTTATTAAGTTTATGGGCCGATTTGCCTATTTTGAACTAAGCCGCTGGAGGGATTTGAACCCCCGACCTGCTGATTACGAATCAGCTGCTCTACCAACTAAGCCACAGCGGCATTCCTGTGCATCCAGACCGTAGAATGCAATCCCTGATGGAATTTTCGGGTAAAAATATGTTGATTTTGCAGGCAATACATACCCTCTTTTCAGTGTTTGCACAAATCCCTCCTTATCCCAGGGTGGCATCATGAATGCCATTTTATTTGGATCATTTCTTATATCATTCTCTGCCTCTTCACTGATATAAGTATATTTTATTCCAGCCCTGCTGGAACCTCTTTTAATGGAATTATCTATAGCATCCAGATAGTCACAGTATTTCATTTCGGTCTTTGGCTTGAGTAAATATTTTGATTCTCCATGAATTATAACAGGATATTTTAAATCCAAACTTTCTCCTGTTTTTTCAGGAATAAATTTTTCACGAATTCTCTTCATTATATCTTCGTTATAATCCACTATTCTGTGAACCTGAGCAATAAATATGCTCTCCGATCTGAGGGAAGTAACAAAAACGAATAGATGATTAAAAAACTGGACATCTTCCCCATATTTTTTTGAAAGAGATAGCATTGCCTTTGTCCTGTGGTGACCGTCGGCAATAATTCCTATATCCCCCTTTAGAACTTCCTGTATTTTACCAATTTTAACAGGATCTGAAAGAATGCAAATGCTGTTGAAAACCCCTTCTGGCTCTTCATAGACTCTCTCACATTTTTGCTCTGACATTATAGATCTGAGGGTTGAATTCAGATTTGTTTGCTCACTTACAACAAATACAGGTTCTGTTTGATATTCCATTCTTTCTATGAGTTTCTCTCTTTGATTGACTAGTTTTGTAATTATGTTTTCATGAGGTATAAGGCAGTTTTCCGGCTCCAGTAAATTTATGATGCCAATTACTCCATATCTTTCCCTTTGAACTCCCCCTTCCATAAAGACCTGCTTCAACACTACGAACCCCTGACTGTTATTTTTACTGAGAACACCTTCTTCCAGCCATTTATTGAATAGTTTTCTTGCCTCTTCCGGGTCCTTGCAGTCCTTTAGATTGACTATGTTATATGGGTTTTTCTTCAGCTCCTTCTCTGTAGCCTTAGTGATCATATCAAAGGGAGGAGAAGTAACCCTTCCTAACCCGTTCTTATAAATTGTTGGTACAAATGTTTCGAGAATCAATGTTCTCCCTTATTTCAGCAATTGATTTAAAGCTTCGATATCACTCATATATCCGTCTTCACCCAGTGGAGTTTCAAAGATCATTGGTACCTTTTGGAAATTTCTATCCTTCATTAAAAATCTGAATCCATTCACTCCAACGGTACCCTTTCCTATCATTTCGTGCCGGTCAGTGTGTTCCCCGAGTCCTTTTTTGCTGTCGTTAAGATGAAATCCGTTTATTCTTTCTAGGCCTACTGTTCTCTTAATTTCATCGATCATCTGACCATAGCCAGTCTCTTCCGCAAAATTATATCCAGATGCCCATGTGTGACAGGTGTCCAGCGTAATACCAACTTTGTCTTTCTCTTCTACCTTATCAATTATTTTTGCGATGTCTTCAAATGTTTTGCCAACACTGTTTCCCTGACCGGCGCTATTTTCAATCAGTACCTTGACACTCTGATCTGGAGTTATAACATCATTTAACATATTAGAAACGTTGGCTATTCCTATCTCTAGTGTTGCATCCTTGAATGATCCTGGGTGAAATGTTAAAAGCTCCATTCCAAGCTTATCAGCTCTTTCTATTTCTGTTCTGAAGGCTTCCCTTACCTTCTCCCTAAGAGACTCATCACTGCTGGCTGTGTTTAGAAGGTATGATGCGTGAACCATTACAGTAGGGTTTCCGTTTTCCATTTTCTCTTTCTTGAACTTCTTTACAGTTTCCTCATCAAGTGGTTTTGCCTTCCACTGCATCTGACTCTTGGTAAAAACTTGATAACTTTTAAAACCAAATTCACGTGCTCTTTCTGGGGTTGCATCTATTCCCTTTGAGGTTGATAGATGGCCACCTATATTATTAACATCTGTAATTTTCATTTTTCACTCTTCCTTTGCGTTAAAATCGCTGCTATCAATTATCATCTGAACAAACTGGAATACATGCAGCGCAAGTGCTGGATTATCTGTATAGCCACATGCATTAAGATCGGGGCCTGCAAGAAGTGCCCTTGATCTGTCTGCAACAACGTCTGTTGCAATTAAACCCTCCTTTCTAAATATCTGAGCGTTCTGCGGAACTCTTTTATTGGGTGGTGTAACAAAGATCACCTTGACATTTCTCCTCATTGCATTTTCTATGTTCTTCTTCATCTCCATCCTTATTTCTTTCACCATTGGTGTACAGATATACAGTTCCTTGTCAGCAAGGTTGATCAGTTCTGCTATTTTGCTCATAACTTTTGATCTTCCGTAAATTGTGTAAACCAGCTGTGGATCCCCCTTGGAAGGCACATTGTCCTCAATCTGCCTCATCTCTGAAAACAGGTCCTGCACCCTAGTTTCTATTCTCTTTCTTATATCTTCAAGTGTCTCTGGCTTAAACATCTTGGGTCTTCCCTCTGTTTCTTTGGCATATCCCTTTTCCACTAGAGATTCCATAACCTTATATGCTGATGTTCTGGGTATCTTTGCGGTATCTGCAATCACATCAGCATTGGCAACCCCGTGATATATCAGTGCAGAAAAAGCCTGTGCCTCGTAGGATGAAAGACCAAACATCTTCAGCATTTCAGCAACCTTTTCAAGTCGTGAGGAGATAGCATCCATACCTAAATATGCCTTATGTCTTATTATTGTTTTCCAATTATTATCATCTTATATTGGATAATTTTATCAAGTAAATTGAAAGAATACATGAGACTTGTTTTGTTTTAGGTAAAACATTAGATTACAGCCATGATTTGGAATCATTTCAATTGCTCCCGAATCAATTCACATTCTAAATTATATTTCAACAAGTATTAGTGTTATGAAAGATTTCATATAAACATGGAACAATACCAGCATAATAATGATAAAAAGAAAAGAATTGTGATAATTGGTGCAGGATTTGGTGGATTGAGATTTTTATATGATGTGAAAAAAGAGATTGGTAAAAAATTCGAAATTACTTTAATAGATATGAGAACCACGAGTCTGGAAAAGCCGTCTCTTGTTGAAGTTGCACTTGCAGGTAAGCCAGTGGCTCACACTCAGATTCCAATTGGTAAGATCGCTAAAAAAAATAATATAGAATTTATTAACTCCAGAGTGGAACAGATATTTGCTGAGAAAAACGAGGTGAAGCTCTTAAATGGAAATCTTATAAATTACGACTATCTCGTAATTGCAACTGGAGCTGTAAAGGATTACGAGGCTATTTCAGGTTTTGAGGAACATGCATACTCAGTTTGTGATGATGAACATGCACCAAAAATGTGGGATGCAATTAACAATTTTAAGGGGGGGAATGTGGTCATTGGAGCATCTAAGACTAACTGGGATGAAAAATCAACTGAGATAAAACTGGATGCACCATGCGAAGGACCAATTGGAGAGATAATGTTCATGCTTGATTTTTTCCTCAGAGAAAGAGATCTGAGAGAAATTACCACCATAACAGTTTTTACTCCTGGAAAGGTGTTTTTCGATGATGTTGGTCCTCGAATTCATGAAAAAGTTGGATCTGTGATTTCAAAGAAGGAAATCAAGGTAATCACAGAGAAAGTGCTGAAAAGTATAGAGGGAAAGTCAGTTATTTTTGAGGATGGCACACAGCTTCCCAGCGATCTTACCCTTGTAATCCCACCATATACAGGACCAGAAGTGATAAAGAATTCAGGTCTTGGTGATGAATATGGATTTATCAAAACTGACCTGGAAATGCGACACCCTCAACATCATAATATTTTCGTGGTTGGTGACTGCAATACCCTCTCAATGCCAAAACTTGGACATATAGCAGTGCTTCAGGCAGATGTAGCAGTATCTTCTCTAATGAAAGAAATAAATGGAAATGGTGAAATCATTGAGTTTAAGCCAGAAATATTCTGTATAATGAATAGAGGGGGAGTTGAGGCTACTCTTATACTTTCCAATACTCTCTTTGGTGGTCATGTGGATAAAACCGTTAATGGACCACTGGCACATCTTATGAAATGGGGATTTGATTCTTATTCTTATTATACCCACGGGAAACTGCCACCAGAACTTCTCCAGTCCACTATGGAAAAAATGTTGAAATTTCTCAACTGATGTTATAGATTAATAATATCAACTTCCAGCATTTTTCTGTTGATCCATTTCCTTTTGCTTCCCCTTCTCGAAATATATATCGTAAAAGAAGAACGTCAGTACGAACAAAATAATTCCACCTACTATGGTTGCATAGAACATTTCTGTCTGCATCGCTGTGTTGTTCAGTATTGTCGTAATATTTAGAGTTCTACCCAGAAGGTAAGGATATTGAGAAAATGCCACAATGAATATGGATATGGCAAAAATTCCCTGAAATACCAATTTGTTTGTTATATACTTCCTCGTTGGTTTTAAGATCCAGAGAATTGGTATTAGCAGGAACAGGATAAGTGATACGACGGGAAGAGTACTGTTGCTGTAATCACCAAGACCACGAAGTGCGACACCTGAAATTATCAGACCCACAACAATAACAAGCAGTGGTAAAAAGCGATTTACCTTCAGGTCATAAAAAATGGATGCCATTCCAAAGAGCAATATTGCAATACCGATTATGAATCCATCATCTGGCAGGAATGTTATAAAATTCAGCAGATTGAATGTTCTTGCAGTATAGTTTATTCCATGTCCTCCAATAAAGCTTGCATAAATCAGGAGTATCATTGCCCCTAGTACAAAGGTGACAAGTGCATAAATTGAATAGAGTGTTTTTTGTTTATAACTCTGTTTTTCCAGATCATTTCTGCGAATATGATTATAGAGTTGCGAAGCACATAAAGTATGAGAAATATCAGTATATAAGAAATGAAAGAAAATGCAAGGAGAGGAAGAACGTCAGGTACAAGACCTTCAAGATTCACCACATAGAAAACAAAGAGGGTTCCTGTTATCTCCCAGATTGGTAAAAGGAACCCAAAAACCTTTGTCTGGCTCTCTTTATATTTAAAAAGAATAGCGGATGCTGCCATTAGTTCAGTGGATGCACTTGTAAAAAAGATTGAAAATACTAGTATATTTACTATTACTTCAACGTTAACTGATCCTGTCATTTCAACCCTCTCGCTCTTTCAATTTCAGATTGAACGGATTCGTGCCTTAGGACCCTGCTTGCAAAATAGAAACTAAATGGCACGACTATGAAATAGAAAATCATTATGGCTATGCCAAGTGGAATTATTGACGAGGACGTATTTGCAGCGGACTGAACAGTCATAACATTGTATATGATCCATGGCTGCCTTCCAACCTCGTCTGTGACCCATCCGCTGTCGTACACCAGAATTAGAAGTAATCCTGATACTATCATCCCGTATAAACCAATTTTAGTTGTGATTGATCTTTTTCTTAATAATCTCCATACTAGATACAGGGCAAAGAGACCCACCAGAAATCCTCCACCTACCATTGTATCGAATGTTAAATGAATAAAAAGTGGTGGCCATAAACTCTGTGGATACTGGTCCAGTCCGGGAAGTGTACCCTTTCCAAGAGTCTGCGGAAAAGCAAGCAGACTTTGCAGCTTTGGTATGGTAATGGCGTATAGTATTCGTCCCGATACTAAAATCCCACCAAGCGTTTCTGCACCGCTGGTTGTACTGTGAAGATCAAGTTCAATTGCAGCATATTTTAATGGCTGTAACACTATTAGCTGTGAGGCTGCAAGACTACCACTTATTCCGGCTAACGCTATTGAAATAAGTCCAACGGACGCAACGAGTTTCAGTCCCTTTCTGTAAAAGATTTTTAGGTCCTCACTTTTTGCCTTCAGGAAACTGTATGCAAGATATGTGCCTATTAGGAAGACACCAGCAGTTACTGTGGCAGTAACAACATGAAGATCTTCATATAGCACTGAAGGGGCAGCAATTGCTGCAAGTGGGTTGATATCAGTTAAGATGCCGGTCTTGAGATAGTACGGTATATTAAAACCAGCAGGTGTATTCATCCATGCGTTTATCATGGTTATAAAAACAGCTGACATAACTGTTCCTACAGCAACCATCAAAGAAAGAACCCAGTGTTTATATCTGTTCTTATAAAAGTCCCAGTAGTAGAAGTAAAGAACAAGACAGATAGATTCTAGAAGGAATGCAAAAACTTCATAATAGAAAGGCAAAATATCTACCTTTCCCACCACAACCATAAAGCTTGGCCATAGTGCAAAAAGTTCAACGGCAAGGACAGTTCCACTGGCAGTGCCTATGGCAAAAAAAGACAACAAGTGCAATTGTCAACCTCCTTGCCAGTGCTTCGTAGTATGGATCTTTCCTCCTTATTCCAATATACTCTGCCAGTGATACAATAATACTCAGTCCTATACTCATTGTAACAATAAGTATATGAGAGGCCAGAGTAAATCCCATAAGAAAACGGTCGAAATTCACTATGAAGCTCATAAAAAATAATAGCACTGAAACATACTTAAATTCTCTGTTGTGAAATTATATTATATAAAAGATAAAATATTTTTGAATTACATAACTTTTAAGGCAAAACAAGCAAATTATTGATATTAAGTCCCCTAAAAATATGAAATGATGTGGGAATATCAAGTGCAATCTGGATTTCTCATTCTTTGATTTTTTTACAGTCATTTAAAATCACTTCCATCGTGCTTTATGTTGCTTGTTACTGGACAATGTCTAACTTTCCATGAGAATATTTTTTATGAGAACGAATCCATTTTCATATTCTGGGAAAACGCTAATCATTAAAAAAAATTTGCTGCGATAGTATAAATATTCTCAAGTATTTGACTGAATATGTCTCCTGAATCAAGACTCAGAACGCTTATAGAATCTGATAATTTCATGAAAAATTTCAAAATTGAGATTCTCTCAGAGAAAAATGGAGAGGTAAAACTAAAAATCATTCTTGAAGATCGATTTATGAGGATGGGTGATGTTGTTAACGGAGGTATAATTGCAGGATTATTCGATATTTCTGGCGCTCTTTCAGTATTCACCATTCCAGGTGTCTTCAATGCATTCACGCTCTCTCTTAACATTACATTTCTCACACCACTCACCGGAGATTACTGCATCATAACATCCAGGGTTAATAGAGAAGGTGGTAGACATGCCTTTATAGAAATGAGCATTGATGATCAGAGTGATAATACAGTGGCAACTGCACACGGAATATGGGCCATATCAAGGTGATATTTAATGGAAATCAACGAACTTTTGAGTGGTAAGAATATAGTAATGATTGTTAGTGGTAGTATTTCTGCTTACAGAACCCCGGACATTGTGAGGGACCTGAAAAGGAGTGGTGCAAGAATAAGGGTCGTATTAACTGATAGTGCAACACAGATCATTGGAAAAGAAACCATGGAGTGGGCCTCAGAAGAACCTATAATAACTAACTTAACAGGCAATATGGAGCATATTAGTCTTTTCGATGGGGATAGATCAAATACCATTCTTCTTGTGTGCCCTTCCACGTACAATATGATCGGTAAATTCGCGGGAGGAATTGCTGACGATACTGCAAGCACAATATTCGCAAACGCTCTTGGCACCGGGATAAGAACCGTGATCGTACCGGCAATGCACATGGAAATGTATGAGAGCCCTATTCTTCAGGAAAATATTGTCAGGCTTAAGGGCTTTGGAGTGGATTTTGTTTCCCCCAGAGTAGAAGATGGCAAAGCAAAGATAATGTGGTCTGAAGAGATTATAGATACAATAGTTAGAAGAGGTAACAACAGTAGAACCATTTTGATCATTTCTGGCAAAAGTGAGGTTTCAATTGATCCTGTTAGATCCCTGACAAACAGGAGTTCCGGTTATACTGGTGTATGCATTGCCAGAGAGGCATATCGTGATGGTTATGGCAGGATCATTTATGTGGGGAATTCTGAACACAGGATTCCCTATTATTGTGAATTTATAAAATGTGAACAGACAGATGACTATTACAGAATAGTTGAAGAATCTATAAGAGATCAAAAAATAGATCTCATAGCAATACCTGCCGCACTTTCAGACTTTACTGTAGAAAAGAGTGAAAAAAAGATAAGAAGTGAAAAATCTGTAAATCTGGTTATGAAACCTAGAGAGAAACTTGTAGATAAAATGGAAGGAGTCATGAAAAAATTCAATCT
This sequence comes from Cuniculiplasma divulgatum, assembly GCF_900083515.1. Lineage (NCBI taxonomy): Archaea > Methanobacteriati > Thermoplasmatota > Thermoplasmata > Thermoplasmatales > Cuniculiplasmataceae > Cuniculiplasma > Cuniculiplasma divulgatum. Next base: position 529,762 of record NZ_LT671858.1, on the reverse strand, counting down.
TAACATTCCTATAATCAGATTCAAGCTAACAGACAGAAATTATGTACCTGAAGATTCAGATCAGGTAACAGTGGTGAATCTTGTTCAGGAAAGGCCCTTTGGCATAAGCAGGAACAAATATATCATTTATGATGGAGAAAAAAAGTTGATGGAGAAGGAGATGGAAAAGGAAGAACTGGCTTCAATACTAATTAAGATAGGTGATGGAATCATTGAAGAACGTTGATATTACCGGATATCAGTTAGAAATAATGAAGAAGGAACAGTTTATTGAAGGATCCATTGATATATCTGGTGAATTTATAAAAAACTCCATTGTTGTCTTCCCAGAGAGATTTATAATTGATCCTGTGGATGAACAGAGGGATTCTGACCTTTTTGAAACTTTTAGGGAAATTTCAAGGAGAGTAACCTTAATAGCAGGTTCGTTGATTGTGAGAGAAAGAGAAAGCTTATACAACAGGTCGTATGTTTATCACAAAGGCAGGATGGTTGGATATCAGGACAAAATAGTACCATTTAACAGGGAAAAATCGAGGATTACTCCAGGAAGGGTTATAAAGGTATTCTCAGGAGAAGATTTAACATTTTCAGTGCCAGTTTGTTATGATCTTGATTTTCCATTCTTCTCAAAGATAAGTTCACTAAATGGTGTTAGAATAATCTTCAACCCATCACTGATTCGCAGAGATTTTCATGAGGAATGGCACCAGTATATGGTTACAAGGGCACTGGAGAACAGGATTGCAGTTTTATCACTTAATTCCCTTACGGAACAGTTCAACGGGGATTCCGTATTTGTCCAGACCTATGTAGAAGATGACGGTGTAAGAATTAAAAAAACAAATTTTGGGAAGGAAAGAAGGAAAAGTGTTTCCTTCAGCACTGGAAATATAAATGATAAATTCACTCAAAGACACGAAGAAGATCCGGGTATCTATTCATTCCCCGTCAAGAAAATTAATTATTGACCGACATACATTTTCACTTGATGATACATGAGGGGTGTGTGTGCCATCCTTGATGATTTCCAGTTTTGAACCCTGCATGTTATGGTTCATTTGTATTCCATACTCAACAGGGATCATTTGATCTTTTTCTCCCCATAAAATAAGTGTTCTCTTTTTGATCGTTTTTAGCATTTCTTCATTTACCTTACATTGGCTTCCAGTATTATTTTCTACTATTTCCCTCATTATTTCCATGTCGTTTTTAGGACTTACCCTTTCAAGCCGAAGCATAAATTTTTCCACGCTTTCCTGACCCTGATCACCAACTGTGGGGTTTATTCCTGCATTATCAATCAGGATCAGTCCCTGAGAATCTCCATACTTGATTTCGTAAAAAAGGGCAACCCAGCCACCATATGAGTTTCCTCCCATAAAGAACTCACTGACATCCAGACCGTCTATGAGTTCATGGATCATTTCGGCCTGATCTGAAACTTTAATATCATGAGGTTTAGCCGATTGCCCATGTCCAAGGAGATCAGGTAGAATAACGCCATATGATTCGGGAATACAGGATGATATTTTCATAAAGTTGTTGCCAAGACCTCCAAGGCCATGTAAAAGTATGATGTATTTTTCGCCCTCCCTGAAAAGGAAAGAAACCTTTCCATGGGAAGTTTGCAGGGTATGTCTGTACATATTAAAACCTTATGTAATCATGGACTTAAATTCAATACTTATTTCTTAAAAATATATTCTATGACTGATAAAAAAGTACTTTTTTTCTATTCCTGATTTTGATCAGGTGAACATTTATAAGTCATAAAATATGGTTATATCATGAAAGAACAGGGAAACAGGTATATTTATACTTTTGAAGAGGGAGGAAAGGAAATGGCAAACCTTCTGGGTGGCAAGGGAGCAGGTCTTGCAGAAATGAAAAAGCTGGGATTAAACGTTCCTGATGGTTTTATCATTACAACCAAAGCATGCATTGCCTATCAGAAGAGTAATAAGATGCCCGAAGGTCTAAATGATTCCATAAAAGAAAATATGAAGGTTCTGGAAAAAAAGACAGGAAAGGGTTTTGGTAGCGATAAAAATCCTCTACTTGTTTCAGTGAGATCAGGAGCACCCATTAGCATGCCTGGAATGATGGATACCATTCTGAATGTGGGTTTGAATGATAGATCTCTAAAAGGACTTACTGAATCCACTAAAAACAGAAGATTTGCCCTGGATTCCTATAGAAGGTTAAAGCAAATGTTTGGAACTGTTGTCTATAACCTGCCCCATGACGAGTTCGAGGAAATTATTCAGGAAAAAAAGGAAAAGTATGGAAGGAAAAATGATACCGATTTGAAGGCTGATGAACTGGAAGAGATAGGAAAGGAATTTGATGAAGTATACAAAAAACACGGGAAGACCTTTCCACAGGATCCTGAAAAACAGCTGTTTCTGTCCATAGAAGCAGTTTTTAATTCATGGAATTCACCAAGAGCAATTGCATATAGGGAGATCAATAAAATAAGCAATGATCTTGGAACAGCTGTAAACATCGTAAGCATGGTATTCGGTAACACAGGTAATAATTCAGCAACCGGTGTTGCGTTTACCAGAAACCCCAACACTGGAGAAAAAGAACTTTTCGGCGAATACCTTCTGAATGCACAGGGTGAGGATGTTGTAGCAGGAATAAGAACACCGAGAAAAATTTCAGAGCTAGAGAAACAGCTACCTGATGCCTACAGAGACTTTGTTAAATCAGCGGAAATCCTTGAAAAAAATTACAGAGACATGCAGGATATGGAATTCACAATTGAGAATGGAAAATTCTTCATGCTGCAGACAAGGAATGGTAAGAGAAGTGCAAGGGCCACTGTGAGGATAGCCGTTGAAATGGCAAAGGAAGGATTGATAACCATGGAGGAAGCAGTGTTAAGAGTTTCACCTGAATCTCTTGATATACTATTCCATCCACAGGTTAAGAAGAGTGGGAAGGAGAGAGTTCTGGGCCATGGACTTGCTGCCTCGCCGGGAGCAGCCATAGGGCAGATAGTATTTTCATCAGACAGGGCAGTGGAACTTTCTAGGAATAAGGTTAAGGTAATTCTGGTAAGACCAGAAACCACAGCAGATGATGTGAGAGGAATGTCAGTATCTGAAGGTTTCCTAACCCAGAAGGGTGGTATGACATCACATGCGGCTGTCGTCTCGAGAGCCATGGGAAAACCTGCAGTGGTTGGTGTAGAATCCATGAAGGTTAATGTCCGGGAAAGGTCTCTTACCATAGATGGAACCATTCTGAGAGAGGGTGATATTATAACCGTTGATGGTACCAATGGAGAATTCCTTCTTGGTGTTACAGATCTCGAGGAGTCTCAGGTAGGGGAGCACATAGAGGTTCTACTGAAGTGGTCTGATACATACAGAAAATTAGGTATAAGATCTAATGCCAATACTCCGGAGGAGGCAATAATTGCCAGGAGAAACGGTGGTGAGGGAATTGGGCTGGCCAGAACAGAGAGGATGTTTCTTGGTGGTGACAGAATAGAAATAATGAGATCTATGATTATGAGCAAAAATGCTGAAGACAGGCAGTTCAATCTCACAAAACTGCTTCCGATGCAGATTTCAGATTTCACAGAATTCTTCAGGACAATGGAAGGCTTCCCGGTGATCATAAGATTACTCGATCCGCCCCTGCACGAGTTCCTGCCAGATAAGGAGGAAGTGCTGAACAGGATATACTCACTGAAAATTAAAATGATAAAGGCAAACGAACTGAAAGAAATCGACGAGCTAATGACAGGTATAAATCGAGAGAATGAGATGCTGGGTGTTATTAGGTCGCTGGAAGAATTCAATCCAATGCTTGGATTCAGGGGATGCAGACTTGGGATAAGTTTCCCTGAGATTTATGAAACGCAGGTAAGGGCGATCATAAGGGCTGCAATAAACGTAATGAGCGAAGGAAAGAAGATCATACCTGAAATAATGATACCCCTTGTTGGCACGGAGAGAGAGCTATCGATTCTAAGGGAGAGATTGGAGAAGGTGGCTCTTGATGAAAAAGGTCACTACAATATCAGCTATAAATTTGGAACGATGATTGAGATACCAAGAGCTTGTGTGGTCGCAGATAAGATCGCTGCTTATGCTGATTTCTTTTCCTTTGGCACAAACGATCTGACTCAGATGACATTCGGTTACAGCAGAGACGATGCGGAGGGAAAATTCATGGCAAAATATCTCGAGGAAAAAATAGTACCAAATGATCCATTCAGGACTGTGGATGCCGAAGGTGTGGGCGAACTAATGAAGATGGCCGTGGAAAGAGGAAGAAAGGGAAACAAAAACCTTGAAATTGGGATATGTGGAGAACAGGGAGGAGACCCTGAAACAATAGAATTCTGCCATAAGATTGGACTGGATTATGTTTCGGCTTCTCCATACAGGATTCCAATTGCAAGATTATCAGCAGCCAGGGCAGCCTTGAAGGATAAGAAGAAATGAGAAATAGATTTAATTTTCTTCAATTTCTCTCAGGAGATCACATCCACGATCTGAGAGAAATGTGTCAATATTCATTGTCCTTAAAACATTTAGTTCCTTTTTATCATTTATAGTCCACGGAATTATTTTCTTTCCCAGTCTATTAAGTTCACTGTATTCTGGATAACTTAGCAAAGAAAACTGAGGGAGAATGCAATCTATAAATCCTGGCACCTTGGATTTCAGCATACTATCCAGCATAATTCTGGTTTCCTCGCCTATGTCCAGTCCTGTTCTATAATTAAGGTTCATCTCCTTCATTTCCCTTATGGCCACGACGTCAAAGGATATCAGGATTAGATTCTCCTTGCTAAAATTCTGCAGGGTGTTATGAAGTGCAGTCTCGAGACCCTCATTTATCCTGTTCCCAAATTCATCCCTTGTCTTAAGTTCTATAAATATCTTCAAATCCTGGAATTTCTTCAGCACATCTCCAAGTAGAGGTATCTTCTGATCACTTTCCAGTAAATTAAGTTTAGAAATCTCTGAATACGAATAGTCGCTGACAGAGCCTTCAGCACCGGTTACCCTTTTAAGCGTAGAATCATGGAAAACGACAATCTTGCTATCTTTAGTGATCTGTACATCAAGTTCTATGCCATATAAACCGCAGTTTTTCGCCTGCTGGAACGATTTCATGCTGTTCTCAGGAAACGAATCAGGTACTCCTCTATGACCAATGATGTTGAATCCCATTTTTACCTAAATCCATATGCAGTTAAAACATTTTATCCTGACTGGATATTTCCCCTGCATGCAGGATGCAATCACTCCCCCCTTTAACAGAGATACAAGAGAGAATTGTATCAACACTCAGGATCAGGATATTTACGATGTTGCCATAATCGGTGGAGGCATTACTGGTGCAGGTGTGGCCAATATACTTTCCGAGAATGGTGTTAAAGTTATCTTACTTGAACGAAATGATTTTGCTTCTGGTACCAGTTCTGGGTCTTCCAAACTGATACATGGCGGATTAAGGTATCTTGCAGAATTTAGATTTCGCGAAGTTAAAACTTTACTCAGGGAAAGAGATTATCTGGCAAGAAACACGAATATAGTGAAATATATGAATTTCAGGATATTGATAGATCCATATTCGTGGAAAAAAAGGACTATGAGAGCAGGACTTTTTATCTATAATATTTTGAGCAAACGAATAAGTGTTCCCAGAATGTCAAAAAATAATGGAGAGTATGGAAAGGAAGTCGCTGGATATTTCACCTATAGAGATGCTTTCTCCGATGACTGCAGATTGACCATATACAATATTGTATCTTCAGTAATTCACGGGGCAAAATGCTTAAATTACTGCGAAGTTCTCAATGCCACTCCTACTGAAAATTTGATTGAACTAAGGGTAATGGACAGAGTTAAGAATCGCGAATTCAATGTTAAAGCACGGATTTGTATAAATGCAGCTGGTCCCTGGTCGGGTCAGGTTTATAGAAATCTGGAAAATGGTAATAATGTTAATCTCAGGCTAAGTAAGGGGATTCATATTGTTGTGCCTCATGAAAAGGCTCCAACCACAGATGCTATAGTTTTCAGAAGTCATCTGGATAGGAGACAGATGTTCATAATACCCAGAGGAGAAGTTACGATCATTGGCACAACTGATAACTTTGTTGATGATCCTAATGATTTCAATATTTCAGAGATAGATGTGGATTATATAATTCAGAGTGCTAGGCGCATTTATAAGGACCTGGAAAAAAATGATATAAGCTATTCCTTTGCTGGAATAAGGCCCCTGTATGGAAATGGTGATAATCCTGGGTCTATTTCAAGAGGTTTAACTGTGAAATATGACAAGTATTTCATTAACATATTTGGTGGAAAACTCACAGATTACAGATCGGCGGCCAGGAAAGTCGCAAAAATATACGAAAAATTGAGTGGTAGAAAAATTAATATAAAAAACATGCCGGTAATTGATTATGAGAGACCTGATCTAAATGGAGAGAGACTCTACAGGTATGAAATGGAACACGAATGCGCGATATTTTCAGAGGATATTATAAGAAGAAGGGAAGCTTTTGATGTGTATAGAGTAGACAGGGGAGCTTCAGAAATTGATGTTATAAATAGAATGATGAGGGATGAAAATTCTCACTAAGATTGAGACGTTCTATCAGATCAAAAAAATTAAGTTGCGTTCTCATCAATTTATCACGCATAAGAAAAATTATATAGAGATTTCAATGTGCATGAATCAAACAGGCTTTCAGAAATGGTGATAAATACTATGACCATATTCATTGAACAGAATTATCTTAACCAGTAAAATTTTAAGCTCTTTTATTACTAAAGTAAAACTTAAAAGTCTCATACCATGTACTGATTATCCAGTGAAACGAGCCCTTTGATATGAAATTACACTTCAAAAGATTAATTTGTAGTTTGAGGATGATGTGGATTGAAAGATTTATCTCCTGCATAGGTACATAAAAGCACTTTTAAAGAGGCTTTGTAATTTGTTTGTATCTCTATTTCCCATTCTCCTCTTGAAGAAATTTTATATTTTGAACCTTTACAATAAATAAAGCCACCTCCCATATTTTCTCTTCCAGAAATGCTAATAACCTTACAGTTACAGCACTCTAATGTATTTTTATTTACCATTGATTTGATGTAAATAAAGGAACCATAACTTGAATTATACTCAAGGCAATAATTGGTGAAATTTACATTATCATCTATGTAGAACTTTGTAAGATTTTCTGAATAAACTTGCCCGCATTTATCATAGGATGGTGTTGATAAGTAAAAGGTCTTATTTATCAAAACCTTATAATCTGGAGGAAATACAATCTTTTCCTTATTATTCACTTGATCATTCCTTTGTTGCACAAACACGTAATATGACGCAAATACGAATACAACTACCACTACTATAACTATAAATCTTCTTTTAATTAACACTTAGTAATACCTCCTCCTTATTCTTACCCCTATTATTATAACGGATATTACGACAGCTAGATAAATCACAGCCTGAAGTACATATAAAAAATAATTTGATGGCATGTAGAGAATTGAAGTTGAGTAAGATATTGTATTTGAACTTGCACAGTTTGGATTGGTATATTCATTGGAATAAAAGTTTAGAAATACGGCCAAAAAGGATTTCAATGAAATTGGATTTACAGCAGTTTGAAGGTAACTTGTCGTAGAACCATGAAATATACATACCTGTCTGAAGTTTCTCAAAGATATTAGTTTGGTTCCATATCCCGATCCAAGGGTCTCTATAAGAAAACCTCCAGCTAGTGCAGCTATGATAGAGTTTATTCTCTTTGCAAACACTGTACCTATAAGGATTCCGATTAAAACAAACAGCATTTCTATAAGACTTATCCATAGGATAAATATCATGAAAGAATGAAGATTAATGTAACTTAACGTCACAGTAGAATTATTGTGAAAAAATGCAAATGCAATTGAGAAGTCTATAAACAGATTAATCAGAATTAATACATAAAGAAATAGAGCCTTTCCCCAAATTATTTTTAGTGTGGGAATGCCCATAGAATTATTAACACCTATAACACCACCCTCATAATCTGTTGAAATGAGGAATGCGCCTATAGCGGCAAAAAGTATGCACGCATAAAAAACTACATTGTTATAAAAAGAATAAAATATAACATCAATTGCTATACTACCAAGACCGTTATAATCATATATTGAACCCTTGATAGTTTCTACAGATAAAAGTGAAAGAAATGCCAGAGAAAATATGACGATAAAATACAATAACCCTCGTCTAAAGTCTGTCATATTTCTAAGAAATTCTACTCCTATTACCTTTCTTTGATTATTTTTCATATACCCTCCTGTAAAGGGATTCAAGGGATTCCCTGGAAAATGAGGTAATTTTTAAACCTTTGGAAATAAGATTTGCTATTACCTCCCATTGCGGTCTTTCTTCAATTATCTTTATAATTGTATAATTTTCTCCTTTTTCTATCATTTCCACACTCTTATCATCTATACGCTCTGAAAAATTGTATTCACCTTCAAACTCGATATAAATATATTTATTTGATACAATACTTTCCTCTGTTTTGATTTTTCCCGCGTTGAGAAATATTATCCTGTCTGAGATTTTTTGAACTTTTGACAGTTCATGACTGCTAATTATAAAGGAGTACCCAGCAGATTTCAACTCCATTATGTATGAGATAAGTTCGTCACATATCTTTGGTTCCAGACCATCGAAGGGCTCGTCCATTAATAATATATCGGACTCTGCTATCATTGCCTTGGCAATATCCAACTTCCTCTTCATTCCCTTTGAATATCCATTTGCAATTACTTTAGAATCCTTCAGATCTAATTTTTCCATGATTTTAATTACATCTGCTTTAGTTTTTCCAAATATTTTAGCATAGTAGTTTAGATTTTCTTTGCCAGTCATGTTTTGAAAATACACAGAATTTTCTGGGACATATCTTATTTTTCCAAAGACAGAGATTCTTCCCTGATAATTGGCAATTACATTGGCCAGTATTTTTAGTAGTGTGCTTTTTCCTGCACCGTTTGGTCCTACTATGCAAACAATTTCTCCCTTCTTTATGTTTAAGCTTACATTATCAAGTGCCCGGTTTTTTCTAAAAATTCCATATGTTTTTGAAACTTTCTCACACTCTATTAGTGAATTATATTGCATACCTGATCTCCCTCCACTTCCAAGTAAAGTTGTTCCATTTTTCATAAATATTGGTAACAATGAAATTGCTTTCCATAGTTTTGTTATATTTTGGCAGATATACAGCCTTATTACTGTTAATGGTTAGGTTTTTGTAATATAATAAGATCGGTACACTATTATTATTCTTTCCTGTGTTAACAAAACTGTTAACAAATTCTAATTGAATGGGATTCCTTTGTATGTGTCCTATAAACGATGCTCTAAGACTAATGTTACTACTATTATTTTCATAACCTATTTCTGGTCCCTTTACTGTAATCATATCGTTTGATAGATAGTAACTTGTTCTACAGGGGTTGTTATTTTTAAAGTTAATACTTGGTATTACAACATAGTTTCCAGGGAGTGCTGACTCGTATTGCTTGCCAATCTTATTACAGCAATTGATCGGTGTAACCTGAACTGTACCATTCCAGTGCAACGTTAGTGTTGTTGTTCCAGTTCCAGAAAGGGAATTTATAGGCACCTGTTCACCTAGTGAACTTATTCGGTAAAAGGTTGAATAATTACAGCAAGCGTCTCTACTTAGGCTTCTTGCATTTGAATAATAATTTACACTATTTGGAATCCATTTTTGATTGAATGTGCTATTACCAATATAGAAAATACAAATTGCATCTAATACACCGTGATTCAAGGAATATTCTGTGTGACCAGTTTCAGTCATCTGAATTGTGATATTTGTTCCTATCCCTGGCGATACACAACTTGACTGAATGCTTACAGAAAGAGCATAATGATTTTTAATACTTAATTCATATATTTTTATTCCAGTAAATATTAAAATTATCAAAAGGATAATAATTACCAGACCTTTTGTTGCCTTTTTCATTTGATTATCTCCAGATTATGAATTATCAATTTCTACCACTACTTAAAGATTTGCCTGGGAAAATAATTAGAATAATTATGCATCTACGTTAAATCCTCCACCTACAGTTAAGGTTTCTCCACCATATCTTCTATCATTTAATCCACAGGTCACGAAGTGGAGATCTTCTACGACATAAATGTGCGTCCATTCGTTGCTTATAGGAAAAGCTGTTCCTACATAAGTTGTGAAAGTTGTTATTTGTGAAGAAGTTGTTTCCCCTAAATTATCTGATGTTTTATAATATAGGCAATTTTTGTTTAACTCAACTGGGTCAATACAAACTGCATGATAGTTTATTGATATACTATTGCTGAAAGATGCACCTACAGAAGCTCCACAAGCTCCTCCTCCTGCGCTAAATCCAGATTTGAATGTACATGTTACGGATTTTCCCACACCTATTTCCTTGTTGGGAACTGCATTAAGAGCTATATTATTGCAGTTAGACTGCCAGCATGCAGGTCTATTAGTACTGCTCGGTGCATCAGGTGAACAGGCAGGGTATTCAATGGTAAGAAGACCTGTCCACCCACCATTATCCCCTTTAAAGTTACAATATGTTTGTGAACCAACCTGCGGTTCTCCGCCCATTATCTGGTATCCTTTTCCCTGATATGCATTCATTAAAGTTTCAATTTGATACTCAATTACATAACACTTTTGTGGTTCACCTGTACCACTGTTATAATTTTGATATACAACCAGACATGGGTGAATCTCCAGACATGCACAACCTCCAGAAAATGTATTACGTGAATGTAAATTACTATATGGTTTTGTACATAAAACTTCCCCATAATCCAGATCCGGAGTGACATTTACCTTTGAAGCACTTTCACCAAATTCTGAGTTCTGTAACCCTGATGTGGCTTGAACCATAGTGAATAAAAACATCATCACGCAGAATATGCTTAAACAAACCTTCATATTTTTTGATATCACATAAATGTTAACTGATATATATATAAATGTTTTTGTTATTTAAATGTTTTATTTTTCAACGCACTAATTATAAATCTTTTTTTATTTAAATTGCATTTATGAACCATTTCCACCTTTTTTAAATCCTAAAGAAAAAAAGTAAAAATACAGAAAAGAATCCAAACTAAAAAATGGAAGTATGTTCAGTTCTGAAATAGTTGATAGTTTGGAGGCTCAGAAACAACCCTTATGTCGTGCGGATGGCTTTCTGTTAATCCATTATTGGTTATTCTCACAAATGATGTTTTCTGTTTCAGTTCCTGAACGTTCCTGCATCCTGCATAACCCATACCTGCCCTTATTCCACCAGAAAGCTGATACACTACCTCTTCTACCTTTCCTCTATATGGAACAGCACCCTCAACACCCTCGGCCACAAACTTACTTCCCGAAAATTTACCGTATCTGTCAGAGCCTTTGCTAAGGGCCCCCATAGAACCCATTCCTCTGTAGGTTTTATATTTTCTCCCGTTAATTATCATTTCGTTTCCCGGGCTCTCGTCTGTACCTGCTAATAATGAACCAAGCATAACGCAATCTGCGCCTGCAGCTATTGCCTTAACTATATCTCCGGAAAACCTAATTCCACCATCTGCAATAACCGGTACACCAAATTCAGAGGCAACATCTGCTACATCCCCAATGGCTGTTATTTGCGGAACGCCGATACCTGCAACCACCCTTGTTGTGCATATAGAACCTGGACCAATACCTACCTTTAGGCCGTCCACTTCACAGGAAATCAGATCTTTTGCTGCATCTGCTGTTGCAATGTTTCCCACCACAATATCTACTGATAATTCCTTTTTCAGTTTTTTTATGGCTGTCAATACGTTTTCATTATGTGCATGTGCAGTGTCAATAACTATAACATCAGCACCTTCTTTCTCCATAAGTGTTGCCCTATCGATATCAAAAGGCCCTACTGCTGCACCTACCATCAGCTGACCTTTATCATCTCTGGAAGCCAGAGGAAATTTGTGTCTTGTAGTTATGTCTTTTGAAGTTATCAACCCGACTACCTTGTGATATTTATCAACCAGCGGAAGCTTTTCTATTCTGTGATCATAAAGGATTTTCCTCGCTTCTTCAGGGTCAATATTGTCCTCAGCAAAGACCACGTCTTTTGTCATGATTTCTTTTACCTTTCCCTCTTTCCTTTCAGAAAATTCCATGTCTCTTTTTGTAACAATACCAACAAGTTTTTCTCCAACAACGACTGGAAATCCAGCTATTCCCTTTGTCTCCATTATATTTCTTGCAACACTAATTGGAGTTTCCTGATCTATGGTGTGAACGTTTCTAATTATAAGTGATTCTGCTCTCTTTACCCTTCTTACCATGGTCGCTTCTTCATTTCTTGACATGTTTCTATGTATAATTCCTATTCCACCGATTCTTGACATTGCTACGGCCATTTCCCATTCAGTCACGGTATCCATTGGAGAAGATATGATGGGAGTGTTGAGTTTAATACGCTTTGAAAACACACTTTTTATCTCTGTTTCTCTTGGTTCAATAGGTGATCTTCTTGGCATTACAAGTACATCGTCAAAAGTTAATCCTTCCTTTGCTTTAGAAAGTTTTTCTGTATACATGTTGGAGTTAGAAAATATGAATATTTAAAACTTTATAAACTTATACAAGGTTTCCTTCTCGCTTTACCAATATTATAAAAAAATAGCTATTTTCTAATAGAGTTCTCATCGATATTTTCAAGGAATATGTCATCACTGATTTCATCGTAATATTTCATGAAAGTAAGGATTTCTTTTTTCATCAAATTGTTCAGATCATATGTGAGAGAGTTATAGTATTCAGCCAGGATGCTCTTATCCATACTGTGTTCTTTTGATATCCTTTCTAAATCCCTGGTTATTGTCCACCTTGGAATATTCTTCAACTGAACTAAATTTTCATCATATTCCCTGCCATTAAGACTAACAGTTACAGCATAAATTGAATGCATATTGAATAGCTTGGAGATCATATGAGTAATGTCGAATATAATCTTTGTATCTGTTCTATATATGTCAAGAGCTCTGTTACCTATTACCAGAGCAAAATCTTCTTCCTTTAGTAAATTACCAACGGAGTTGTTCCTGCTTCTTATTAGCTCAGACTCTGGATACAGTCTTTGGAGGATGAGTTTCAGAAAGAATGCTGTAGTTTCTGTTTCAGATGTTACTGCAATTCTCATTCCTGGAAATGGATCACTACCATTTGATATGAGTAGGTTTGAATCTGATTTACCCTTGCCAGATATTGTAGGTCCATCAACAAGCACCAGTGATTTCCTGTTCTTGAAGTAGTCAATGAGTGAGATCATTGCATAATCTACTTTTCCATATAGCAGGTCTCTAAGATTACTCCTTGTATCACTACGGGAAACTTCAAATTTTTCTGTAGCAATATAGTCCAGTGGATCACTGTGTATTAGATTAATTAACCTTAAACTGTTCAAAAGTACCCCTTCAGGTTGTAGAAAGTATCTCTTTTTGCTGGTATTTTACCTATTTCTGATACAAGTCTTCCTAGCTCTTCAACAGTGGTCATTTCGTGCCTATTTGTGGCACCGAATATCTTTTCACTTATGGCCGTTCCAACCAGATCGTTTCCACCTCCAGTAAGTGCCATCTGTCCTATTCCCTTGCCCATTGATACCCAGTATACACTAATATTTCTCATCCACTTTCCCATTATCATTCTTGCCAGTGCTATTACCTTTAGATCCTTCTCACCAGATGCAGGTCCTGTTACTTTTCCCATCTTCAGTAGGGGTGTATTCTCAGGACTGAACTTCAATGGAATAAATGATAAGAAGCCGCCTGTTGTTGCCTGTAGATCTCTTAGCCTGACCATGTGGTCTATTATGTGACTCCAGTTTTCAACACTTCCATATGTCATTGTGGAGTTTCCCTTGATTCCCATTTCGTGAATGATCTTTGCATCCTCTAGCCATTTTTCACCGCTGATCTTCTCACTTGTACTCATTATTTTCCTGATCTCTGAATCAAATATTTCAGCACCACCACCTGTATGTGCTTCCATTCCAGCATTATGAAACCTCGTTACAGTTTCCCTGAGTGAGTTGCCTGTTGTTCTTGCAATGAAGTCGATCTCCGGAATAGTAAGCGCTTTAAGAGTTGCCTCTGGCATATATTTTTTAACCGTTCTGAATACATCTTCGTAATATTCCATTGGAAGATAAGGATTGAAACCTCCAACAATATGAATTTCAGTTGGATTATACCGTCTTGCTTTTTCAAGTTCTCTTTTAATATCTTCTATGGACAGTTCATATCCCTTATCGGTCTTTCCCTTAATTTTAGCTGGTACATAAAAAGCACATATGGGACAACTGGCAGCGCAATAATTACTATAGTTAATATTGTATGATACGGCAAATGTTACTGTATTACCGACCTGATAATCTGTAAGGTTGTCCGCCATGGACATTAATTCCTGCATATTGAATTGCTCCAGTAATTCGGCTCCCTCCTGACGATTCAGTTTATGACCTGCTTTCAGAAGATCAATCCAGTAATCCTGAGCATAAGAATTTATCATGATAATCATAGATTACTTGGTATCAAATAAAATTTTTTTAAAATAAATTGTATCTAGTTTAATTTTGAGTTTTTATAGAAAATTTTAACCTTTATAGAATTTAAATTGTAGTAATTACACAAGTTATATTCCGAAACATTTAATCAATCTTTTAACCGGGTTCTTATGAACAATACGGTAAAACTCAATCTGGTAACTTCATGTTATTTTAGATTTTTGCGGTAAGAGAGTTGGTTAAATCATTCACAGAAATCTTAAAGATTGATTTGTTTAATAGATATTGCTTTTGATAAAATGTTAAGCGAGTTGAAGTAAACTGTATTCAAATGGATGGGCATATTCAATATATAACTCCGCTTGAGCGTTTACCTATTCAGAAATCTTAAATTAAATAAGTAAGCAATGCTAGGTGATTGTATGATTCAATTTAATATTCAATTAGATAATCAACCCTGTATTTAAAATAACCTTTAAGTTGCTATGATAATAATATTTACAATTGTTTATAACCTCCAGTTCAATTCTAAATTTATGATATCAATTGAAAAGTCTCAGATGGATTCAATTTCAGAGAGGGCCATAAGAGGAGAAATTCTTGATAGGGATGAAATTGCATATCTTTACGATGAGGTTGATATAAAAACGCTTGGAATTCTGGGTAGGAAGATTACTGACTCTATTACAGGAAGGCAGGTTTCCTTTGTATCAAACATGATCCTAAATTACACCAACATATGTAATGTTAGATGTAACTTCTGTGCATTTTACAGAACAGGGATGGAAGAGGATGCGTATACCATGAGTGCAATTGATGTTGCCAAGAGGGTTAAAACATTCAATGACAGTTATGGGATTCGGCAACTTCTTATACAGGGAGGCGTAAATCCTGAACTCAGTCTGGAATATTACACAAATCTGTTCAGGACAATAAAACAAATGGTGCCTGAAATTGGAATAAATGGATTATCCACCTCTGAAATTTCCTACATTTCTAAGAAGGAGAAAATGAGTGTAGAGGACGTTCTCGTAGCATTGCGCGAAAGTGGATTGGAGACAATTCCTGGTGCCGGCGCTGAAATATTCGCAGATGATGTAAGGAAGATACTGAGAAGACCACCACACAGTGGACAGCAATGGCTTGATGTTATGGAGACTGCTCACAGAATAGGCATAAAGACAAGCTCTACCATGATGTTTGGTCATGTTGAAAATAGCTATCACAAGGCAGACCATCTTCTATCATTGCTAAAGTTACAGTTAAAATACAATGGGTTCCTTTCTTTCACCCCATGGAATTTTGAACCAGGAAATACAGAACTTGAGAGAGAAGGTTTAGTTACCAGCAGGGTTGGTGGAGAAGAGGTTCTAAGAAATATTGCTATATCAAGAATAGTGCTTAACAGGCACATTCCAATAATTCAGTCCTCATGGCTCACCAATGGAGTTGAAATGGGACAAATTGCCCTAATGTTTGGGGCAAATGACTGGGGAGGTACCATATATGATGAAAGGGTTATTCCAGCCACAGGTAAACAGGTAGGTAATCTCAGAAAAGAAACTATTATACGATCAATAAAGAGTATTGGTATGATCCCTGTAGAAAGAGACAACAACTACAAGATAATAAAAACATACATCTGAACTAGCATGAGTTATACTATTAAGGTAAATCCTCAGGATTTTATTGTTGAGGAGATACCAAATGATTTAAAGCGAGTTGAAAATGGAAAATATACTATATTAAAAGTAGTTCTGACAAACTGGGAAACAAACCACTTTGTTACGCATCTTGCCAGATATCTTGGCATGAGCAGGAAACGTATTACATTTGCCGGTACCAAGGACAAAAGAGCCATAACTACTCAATATTTCTGCATAAATGGATCCGTTAATGCTGATCAGATAAGAATTAAGGATTGTGAGGTGGAAGAATCCTTCTATGTTGATAAACCACTCAACCTTGGAGATCTAAAGGGTAACAGATTCGAGATCAGAGTATCTGATTCTGAAATGACAGTTGAAAATGCTGCTAAAAGGATCGATGAGATATCTAGAAATAAAGGTTTCTGGAACTTTTTTGGCATTCAACGATTTGGAACCATAAGGTATAATACTCACAAGGTGGGAAGGGAAATTGTAAAAAATGGCATCGAGAATGCAGTTAAAGAGTATCTCTTCGATCCAGAGATAGATAATGAGGATTTTAGAGTAAAACTTGGAGAAAACTGGGATTATGCATCTGGGCTCAAGAATTATCCTGAACATCTACAGTTTGAGAGGGCACTCATGTCGGAACTCGTTTCAGGGAAAAGCTATGATCAGAGTTTTGATTCTCTGCCTAAAAGCCTGAGAATAATGTTTATACACGCCTATCAGTCATATCTATTCAATAAAATTCTTAATTATAGGAAAGAATTAACGGAAAATCCATTTGAGATATTCTCAGGAGATTTTATCAGCCCTGTGGACGAGTTTTACAACATAGACGAGGATAAGATCATACTGGTCAACGAATTCAACATTGAAAGAATGCAGGATTTGGCCAAAGCAGGTAAGATTGCCCCACTTGCCCCACTAATTGGGACCGAAACAAAAAATCAAGATGGAATTCCTGGAGATATTATAAGGAGAGTAATGATTGAAGATGATCTGAAATTTTCAGACTTCAAAATAGAAGAGAAAAATGAGCTTTCTTCTAAGGGGAACTATCGTAGTATTGGGTTTAGACCAATTAATTTCAGCACCAACGGAACAGATCTACTAAAATTTTCACTGGGAAGGGGGATTTATGCTACATCCCTCCTCGATCAGGTTTTCAAATCAGATTAAACCGACTTTCTGTAATTCCTTTTTGACCTTTATTACTGCCTGTTCAATCTCGCTTTCTTCCTTTGCCCCTGTGCACACTACCTTTCCTGAACCGAAAAGAAGCAGTACTACTTTGGGTTCTTCAACTCTGTATACAAGACCGGGAAATTGCTCCGGTTCGTATTCCACATTTTCAAGACCAAGGGACATGGCTATCTGTGTAAGGTTCAGATCTGCCTCAAGATCGTATACCGCTACGATATTCTGAACCACTATCTCTGGAGAATCATAAACTTCTATCCCGGCCTTTTTCAGGGTAGAGATAATTGTCTGAATGGTCAATCTTACATTAGTAAGATTTTTTGCTCCTGTACAATTTACTTTTCCGCTCCTGAAAATCAGGACAGCAGTTTTAGGTTCCTTCAATCTGTAAATCAATCCTGGAAACTGTTCTGGCTCATATTCTGACCCTTCCAGTGCCAATGCTATTTTGCTCAGATCGAGGTGTTCAGCCAGTGATGTTGATGCGACTATGTTCTCGATGTTGATTTTTTCTCTTTCACTCATAAAAACCAAATCTCTTATATTTAAACTATATATAAAGATAACATTTTTTATACTATGACAGTCAAGGATGATATGACATCTTGTTTTTTATTCGTATTACCAGGAAGCTCAATTAATTTTTAGCAGTAGTTCTATATTGAAGTTTGTTATAGTATGCATTACATATGAGCGATGTGAAAAAAACAGATAATCCTGTGCGCGTCGATCTTGCGATCTTAAATGATACTAAAGGTGTTCTGAAGTTAACAGATGAGGGTCTTATATATACCCCAAGAAAGGGTGATCAGATAAGGGTACCTATAGAGAATATAGATCATTTGTCCTACAAAAAAACTGCAATGACAACATCCACCTTGTACATAAATGATATGCAAATCACAGTGTGCAGAGCTCATTTATGGGCAGCAGACATAAAAAGACTCAAGGATAAAAATGGAGTAAAGTCATAGAACTTACATATTGAGAGCATCTCTGGCAACCTCAGACATCATTGATGGATTCCATGGTGGTTCCCAAACGAGCTCTACATCTGCCATTTCAACACCGGCCATGTTTTCTACTATTTTTTGGACTTCAGATAGAATCCAGGGAGTTACAGGGCATGTTGGTGCAGTCATAGTCATTTTTATGTAAACATTATCTTTGTTGATCTGGACATCGTATACTAGACCTAGATTAACCACATCCATTCCTATTTCAGGGTCCTCTACAGCCTGAAGGGCTTCCAATATTTCTTCTTTGGTAACCATATTATCGTTTAAACATTAAATTCACATTAATATGTCTATTGTTTTTTTATACCGATTGTATCCTATCAAATACACCAAATTCCCATGGCTTAGTCCTGCACTGCAAACTGCTTTTTACTGACTCTAAAATCATTTTACTGAAATATCCTCTGCTTTCCAGATTAAATATATTTAATTTATCGCTGCCCCTTACAAAGGCTGAATAGAATTGTTCTGGCATTTCAATAGAGCTACTTATCCCCTCACCTACTGTGCCGTATTTGTCAATAATAAAACTTCGCACACAAACCTTATTTCTAGAACCCCTACTATAGGGCAGGATGCCCTCAGAAATCAAAATCAGGTAATCAAAATCCATTATTTTACCGCTGTTTGTTCGTTTAAAATCTGAAAAGTCTGGAAATATTTCTGAATTTTTAACTTCTATGCTACTTGAAATTGGAGAATTTTTAAAAACCGATCTTAAAATTGAATCCCTGTATGCTTTTTGGATATTCTTAGATAGGATAATTGAAACTCTTAAGGGATTGAGCCTTTTTCCTTCCTCGTCTATCTCGCCACTATCAATTCTTGACGAACTTAAAACAAAAAAGTCATTTGCAATTTTTGTGTTTACCGTATGTATATGCATTGGTTTTAGCCCATTTTTCAATCTTTTATTGTTTAAAATTCTGGCACTTCCTTCTGTTTCCTTAGATACTATAATATCAGTATAATCCTTATTTTTATCAGCATCGCCAGAATTATTTTCTATTGGCTTAATGGTAAAATTTGCATTCTTCTCTCTGAGAAACTTATATACAGAATCACTTCTTGATTTGTAATCTCTCACATTATAATTTTTGGTCTTTTTCACATATTCATCAGATGTTATTCCAACGATAATGAATTTTTTTGTGGAAATAGCTCTCATCAGAAGGGCCTTATGACCTTTATGCAGATGCCCAAAGGTACCCGCTACAATGGTAATTCCTTTCTTACTAGGCTGATTCATTTATTGTCTTCCTTATCCTCTTTATGCCCTCTTCAAGCTGTTCTACTGATCCAAATGTGAAATTAAGTCTCATTGATGACTTTTGAGTACCATTTGTTGTAAATGCCTGTCCACTTACATATGCTACGCCATTTTTGATGGCAAGTGGAATCATCTGTTTCGTATCTACATTTTTATCTACTGTGACCCAGACAAACATACCACCATCGGGTTCTGAGAAAGTTGAAATATCAGACATATTTGCCTTAAGGGCGTTTACAATTGCATCTCTTTTCTTCCTGTATATTTGTTTATTCAGTTCGACCTGCTTGTAGATTATCCCCCTTTTAATGTATTCATAGGCAACATATTGAGAGAACGAGTTTGTTGCAAGATCAAGTGCCTGCTTAATAAGATTAAACTTTTCCATTACGGGTTCTGGAGCTATGGTATATCCCAGCCTTAGACCAGGTGTCATTACTTTAGAAAACGTTCCAAGATAAATTACATCTTCTCCACCTGTCATGGATCTGATGCAAGGTACAGGTTCTCCATAATATCTCAACTGACCATATGGATTGTCCTCCACAAGAGGAACATCATACTTTTTTGAAATTTCAATAAGAACTTTCCTTCTCTCCACAGGCATGGTGTATCCAGTTGGATTTTGGAATGTTGGTATTACATATATGAACCTTGGTTTTCTACCTTCTAAAATAAGTTTCTTAATCTTTTCCTCAAGCAATTCAACCTTCATTCCGTTGTGGTCAACAGGAATCCCCTCCATTTTTAACCCATTTGCTGAAAAGGCCGATACAGCACCTACATAAGTTGGTTCCTCTGTTATTACTGTATCTCCTGGATTTGCAAGCACTGTTCCCAATTCATACAAACCCTGCTGTGAACCGGAGTTAACAATTATATTTTCCATATTACATTTTATTCCTTCAGTCTTTTCCAGCATTTTTGAAATTTGTTCCCTAACAGGATTTATTCCTAATGTATTTCCATATTGCAGAGCCAGATCTGAATTATTTTTCATTACAAATTCCATGATTTCTGTCAGTTCTTTGATAGGAAATGTTTCCGGGCTTGGCATCCCTCCTCCCAGTGATATTATCCCTGGTGATGATGCCATTTTGTTTAGTTCTCTGATTTCAGAGGGTTTCATTCTATTTACAACATCTGAAAAGTTATATTTCATAAACAGATATTATAAATTCATTTATAGATTTGTCTTACCTAGATATACCTCATCCAGTATTGAGCAATTATATTGAGAAAATTAATGTGAATAGAACATTTGAATCTCCACAAAAATAAGGTTGTAATTGAAATTGAAAGACAAAATTCTTTGAATTAAAGAATCGAGATAAAATCAGCTTAAAGTTAAGAAAAAGTGTGCTATTACAAAAAATATTATAACAAAGGAGAAAATGTTGACCGATGATTTCAGGAAGGCTGATGTGGAAAGTCAGCTTGGTTGGGGACACGGAATCCGGTAAAAGCTCTTTAATATCAAGAATAGTGTTTGATAGTGAAGCTGGAAGTTTTATTAATAAGGGATTACTAAGAAAAAAAGTTTCATTTGAGGATGATGGAAAAAATTATCACGCTGAGCTTATATTTCAGGAAATAGATGGTTTTCCAGATAACGAGAAGTTGCTTGCGGGGTCTTCGGCTATTATTATTGTTGTTGATGTCACAAAGAAACTAAACGAGGGAGAAGTAACAAAGTTCATTAAAAACTCTCAGAAAAAGGGTCTTCTCATTCTTGCGGCAAATAAGGTTGATAGAAAGTATGAGGCAGTAACGTGGAAAGAAGATCTCGAACCAATGGCAAAAAAGTTTGGACTCAACTTATATATGGTATCCGCAAAGCAACCAGAGACCGTAAATAATATGGTAAACGGTATATCAAGGCTCCTAATTGGAAGAATAAATGGAAAACGATAAAGAGGATAGTTATGCCATATGCAATTCGATTCTGTTTACAATAGAAAATGGAAAAAGTGCCCAGTATATCCACAGTAAGTACAATATGGGAGTAATATCTGGAAGAAATATTATTTTAAAACCATTTGAAATGTTATTCCTATATTACAGAAATAGACTGAAACCAGTAAATCCATTTTATAACGATTCATTGACGCTCATAAACACATTATTTGAGGAAAACGATCTGTATATGTGGAGAGTATATCTTGACCTGAAGAATGAAGGATCCAAGATTTCCATAGAAAATGAATGTCTGATTATATCCAAGAAAAACGAAAAATTGAGCGTAAAAAGGATTATTTACCCAATACGGGAAAAAAGCAGGATCGATGGTAGCTGGTTGATTTCCATATCTGGACAGAATATTGCCTCTGTTGATGACGATGGAGATATCACTTATTACACCACAAACACTGTAAATCTTGAAGGAAATAACACACCTGAACTTCCATCAGTAACTCCAGTAAAGATTGGAGGCAGAGGTATACACACTAAAGATATGAAACCAGATTGGATGGGGGATCATCTTGAGGATCTGGTGATATTATCAGAGGGTGAGATGAACTATGTAAACGGAATAGAAAACAGCGATCCGGTATCAAGAATTTATAGGAAACTTATCTCAAGTGGATTAATTGTAAAAACAGGATTCAAGTACGGCTGCAACTTCAGAGCCTACAAAGGATCCATGGATGATCATTCAGATTTTCTGATTCACGTACTCGAAGGAGAAAATGAATGGTATGAAATCAGCAGGGCTGTAAGGTTAGCAGCCTCAGTCAGGAAAGAAATGATCTTTGCAATGATTCAAGACGAAACGTGTCACTTCATAAGAATAAGAAGAATAAAAAATATACAGGAAATGAATTTAAGAGATTAAATCTGTGATTCGAAGTCATCAATTGTAAATTTAAATTCGTCGTATGATTTGATATCTCCTCTGTTTTTCAGAATTTCTCTGGAAAGTAGCCAGTATACAAGGGCTAATGATCTTCTACCTTTGTTATTACTGGGTATGACCAGATCTACAAAATCTGTTTTATTATTTGCGTCACACAGAGCAATTATTGGAACTCCAACATCCTTTGCCTCCTTCATAACCTGAGTATCTGCAAGAGGATCTGTAACTATTATCGCCTTTGTTTCTGTATATGTTGGAAGTTGGTAATTTGTTAATGTTCCTGGTATAAACCTTCCAACTATGGCCTTTGATCCTATAACCTCTGAAAACTTGGTAACAGGTCTAAACGCATACTGTCTCTGAGCCACAACAAGAATCTGAGTGGGATCAATCCTGGAAAGCATTTTTCCAGCAATTTTAAGCATTTTATCTGTAATCTTCAGATCAAGGAGGTACAGTCCATCATTTCTAATCTTGAATATGTACTTCACCATATCCTGTGTTTTAACCTGGGTACCAATATGTACGCCTGATTTCTGATATTCCTCCTCTGATATTAGCAACTCTTCTTCCATTCCAATCATCTCTTTAGGTGTCAAGATTTGGGTTTATCTCTTTAACCTATATATGGGTTTACGTATAATTACTGAAGATTATTAGATTTTAACATGGTCTTTCCAGTAGATCGCTTTTGTAAATAGTCTTTTTTTATAGGTAATCCTTATTATAATGCTTTAAAAAGTCTTTAAAAAATAATTATTCCCATTCAATGGTTGCTGGAGGTTTATCGGTGATATCAAGCACAACTCTATTTACTGATGGTACTTCATTTGTGATTTTGGTGGATAATTCCTCAAGAAAATCCCATTCAAACTTGTGAAATGTTCCAGTCATTGCATCTGTTGAATCAATTGCCCTGATCGCTACAGTATTACCATAGGACCTTTTGTCTCCATGCACCCCAGTCGTCCTTACTGGCAAGATGACGGCAAAATATTGCCATGGTCTGTTTTCAGGTTTCATTGAGCTTTCAATTTCCTCCTCTACTATTCTGGTTACCTTTTTCAATATCTCAACCTTTTCCCCTGTTATTTCACCGATTACCCTGACTGCCAGTCCTGGTCCGGGAAAGGGCTGTAGACTGGTATTAAGACCAAGTTCCTCGCTGAGTTCTCGTACATCATCCTTATAAAGATCTCTCAGCGGCTCTATAAGTTTCAAATTCATTTTTTCTGGCAGTCCACCAACATTGTGATGACTTTTAATGGTATCTCTGTTTTTACCACCACTTTCTATCCAATCAGGGGCAATGGTGCCCTGCAAAAGAAATTCTGCTTCTGAGAGTTTAGCCTCTCTTTCGAATAGTTCTATAAAGGTCTGGCCAATTACTTTTCTCTTTGTCTCCGGATCTACTATACCTTTTAATTTCTCAAAGAAGAGTTTAGATTCGTCCAGAATCTTATAATTGATCCCAAATTTTTTAAAAAATAGCTCCACCCTCTCCCTCTCTCCTTCCCGGATTAGACCAGTATCGACAAAAATAGATAAAATTTGATCGCCTACGGCCAGTTTCGAGGCCACAGCGAGAACAGAACTATCAGTTCCCCCTGAGCAGGCAAGTATACCTTTACCCTTCAGTTCTTTTCTAATTTTTTCAACAATCTCGTTTAATAATTTTGAGGTCATGAAATCAGGTTTTCATGATTGCGGCTAGGAATATAAGTAATCCTATAACTACACCTATTATGGCTGCAACTAAATAAAATACTGCACCCAGAATTATATCATCAACGAGACTCACGTGGAATGTAAAGTCTGATAGATAATAAGTTAAGAAACCTATAACAACGGCTCCTGCTATCATTCCTCCTCCAGCTGCTCTCGCCTTTCCCTTTCCAAAATAGGCAGTTAGTATTCCAAAAATTAAAAGTGCCAATGCTATAATCCCTATTATCGTAAGGAAAAAAATGTCAAGATTCCAACTGGGATACCACGGTAAAGTTTTTGCCACTACAGACATTTATATCACAACTTTAGTCCCGTAAGGGTTTTTGTATCTATAACCCCTTCGATTTTCCTTATCTGCTCCACAACAATCTTTCCTAATTCACTGTAATCGAGTGCGTCAATTTTGACTATCAGATCATATTCCCCAAAAAGTGGATGGACTTCTACAACATAATTAATCTTTGATATTTTGTTGTAAACCTCATGCTCTTTTCCGGGTACCGTACTCACAAGTACAAATGCTACCGACATAGATTCACTATTACCCTAATTTTTCTTAACTTATAAAATTTTTTAGTTTTAAAAGCTATTTATATTAAGGTTTGTCAAAATTTGATAGTAAATTGATTATATTCGTTAATTCTAACTGCCTTAACTTTCAAACTTGAGATAAAAAATTTATCTTGCCTAAATATTACGGAAGAGTGTCATTTAAAGACGAATATATTTCTGAAATTGTTAAAAATGTTAAGGAAAGAAATTTTCCAGAAGACTATATACACGAACCAGCTGATTCTATTGAGATAAAGATAATAACTGGCACAGAGCTCTTCATGTACAGGAAGGATGAATTAACCAATCTGGTCATTGATGGACAGAGTTTACCATTTGATGATCCCTACATAGCTAAATACTATTATTTTTGTTCACTTCAAAGAAAGGAAAGTGTTATGGTTCCAGATAAGGAAACTGTAAGGAAGGTCATAAAGAGATTTGAAAGAGATTTGGATGAAGACCGAAACCTAGCATATTCTATTATGAATAATCTCTCTGAAGAAGAGAAAAAAAGCATAATGATAGAACTTGGTAACATATCCACTTTTTTCTTTATACTTTTCTATGACATAATAATGGATTGAATTGCCAGTTACAATTCATCCAATTCATTTTCACCTATTTTCTTTTGTTCTCCGTTTATGAGGTTTTTGATGGTTAATGATCTTTCAGTCAATTCCTTTTCCCCTATTATAATTGCATGAGTAAAATTCATTGATGAAGCATGCTTAAGTGAGTTTGAAATATTCCTTTCTGAATTTTCCATTACTGCGGTTTTACCATTCCTCCTCAATTTGTAAAGTAGGTTTGCTGCTTTATTTTTTCCCTCTCTTCCCATACCGACCAGGAAGTATGAAGAATGCCCATTATCAACCTTCCATAAATTCTTCTCTTTTAGCAGGTTTTCAAGTACAGCATCTCCCATTCCAAATCCTACTGCAGGAATTTCTTGCCCCTCAAATAGCTGAGATAAGTTATCGTACCTTCCACCACCGAAAATTGATCTGAATTTTCCATCAACATCAAACCCTTCAAATACAATCCCGGTGTAATACGACAACCCCCTAACTGTGGAAGGATCATATACTATATCTTCATAACCGTTTTTAAATAGGAACTCCACTGTTGAGATCATCCTGAGGAAGTCCTCATCTTCTAACAGGTCGAGCCCGAGGTCTTTTATTGAGTTTTGAATTTCTGACACAGGATAGGATTTTGAAAGAAAATTGAGCAATCTATTGAGATTATCATCTACTACTCCATCATCTCGAAGTTTATTTCCAATTGTTTCTATTGATTCTTTTCTAAAATGATCAATGGTGGATATTGAGGATTGAATGTTTACACACCCAAGTTTTGAAAGTATTTTTTCCATAAGTTTTCGGTGATTAACTCTCACAACGTACATACCTTTCAAGCCCATTCTATTCAGTGTCTCACATGCAAGTGCAATGAGTTCTGCGTCTATTTCTATTCCCGTCTCCCCAAAGTAATCTGCGTTAAACTGATAATGTTCCCTGTTTCTTCCCGACTGTGGCTCTTCATATCTCCACAATTTTGGTATATTGTACCATTTGACAGGTTTTACAAGATCCTTTCTAGACACAAGCATTCTCATTGTGGAAGGTGTTGCCTCTGGTATTAATGTGATTTCCCTGTTGGATTTGTCTTTAAAGTTATATGTTTGTCCCACCAGTTCGTCTCCAGACTTTATCCTGTAAATTTCAAGCATCTCCAATGAGGGATAGTCAATGGGCAGAAAGCCGAAGCTTTTGGCAGCATTCCGCATGATTGAGAATATCTCCTCTCTTTTCTGCATATCTTCTGGGTAATAATCTTTGAATCCTCTCAGTCTCTCGATCTTTGACATTCCTATCAGATAACAAAAGATGGTTTATAATAATTAGACATAAATACTGCTTTTAAATGTTTAGTTTGATGCGATTTGATCAGTTTAGAGGATGAAATCAAGAAAAATGGGTTAAAGGTTACACCACAGAGATCTAAAATATTACAGTATATCAGAGAGAATCCTGGCAAGCATTTCAGCGCTGAAGACATTCATAAATATGTTACAGTTGAAAATCCAAATATACCGCCAGCAACCGTTTATAACATATTAAAAATGTTCGTGGAAAAGGGTTTAATAAATAGTTTTGAGACTAACGGGAAAGCGATTTATGAGGGGAAGGTTGATCCACATATCAACTTTATTTGTGAAAGATGCAAAAACATCTACGATTATGAAGTTGAAAGTGATTTCAGCGAGATTGAAAAGAATGTAGATGGAAAGATAATTTCAACAAGTGTTACCGTAAGAGGGATCTGCAGAAATTGCCTTAAGGAGTTAGAAACAGCTGAAAGTACCTTAGTGCATTGATATTTTCTACCGGATCGTGAACTCTAAGAATCTCTACTCCCTTTCCTGCCAGATAGATTGAAACTGCGATTGTTTCTGGCAGTCTATCCTCTGCTTTGTTTTTTGAATAGATACTGAGGAACGATTTTCTGGAATGACCAAAAAGACGCCTGAATCCAAAGTTAAAAGATTCTGGATTCTTTATGATTTCCAGATTTTGTTCGCCAGTTTTGGAAAACCCAATACCTGGGTCTATGATTATTCTTTCCGGTTCTAAACCCATTTCGCTAATTTGTCTCAGTTTTTCGAAATAAAACTTCGCCATTTCTCCCCTTAAATCAGTATAGGTTGTCATTTTGTTCATGTTGGTTGGATTTCCCCTAATGTGCATCAAAACATAGGATTTCTTTTCCTTTAGAGCCAGTTCTGGAAGCCTTATATCTGTCAATCCGGAGATGTCATTTATAACATCTATTCTGTCTATGAAAGTGCTGACTGTTTCATAGTGCCGTGAATCAAGTGAAATTTTTTGATTGCTGGTATCTTTTAGCATTTCAAAGGCACTTTTCAGTCTTTCAATTTCCTCATTACTGTGAACCTCCAATGACCCTGGCCTTGTACTTTCTGCGCCAATATCCAGAAACTGACATCCGGAACCTCTGGCTCGCTCAATCTGGCTGTTATTTATTACCCTTGAGCCAGTAAAAAAAGAATCGGGAGTGAAGTTAAGGATGGCCATAATATCCGGAACAGAGACTTTTTGAGTTCTGAACATCCCTTCAGACATGAAGTGACTTAAATTTACAAGTCCATTTCGTTTAAGGATTTCTTCCGTCATAGATTTGCTCATGCACTTTTGAAACCGGAAATATATATCTTCTTCGATTTTTACTTTGGTGAAATTTAGTCCCTCAGGAATTATCCTGGAATAACATGTAAAACATGGATTACTCTCATTATCTTTGTTTTTCTCATTCTTATAGAAAAAAACAATATCCTGATCCTCCATTATGATAAGTATACAATTCTGGCTTTAAATCTTAAGATGATACTAGTATTTTATTCAATTCAGACATTCTTTGTTCGTTTCAGAATTTTTCTACCAGAAATTGCATCGTAATTAGAGGCAAAGTGGGCTGAATTACATACTGCTAAATTTGTCACTCCTGCTCTTATAATCATATGTGATGATTAAATGATTTGTACCATAGAAGTGAATGAATTAATTCCAGTTATCTTCTAACAGAGAATCTTGAATTGCAAACATAATCCTGAATGTCAGGGTTCGAATATTACCTTTATAGCAATTCCAATTTCACTATAACAAAAAAAGGGAATGACTCAAAGAAAGTTCCACATAATAAATGATGAAATTATCTTTGAAAAATTAATTCAAGTTTGTAACAATAAGGTTATTAGTAGATTTAGTATATCTTATATCTACATTCAATGGAGCGATTACATGGTTGATAATATTATTAATAATAAGGAAAAGAAGAAGCGAAATTTTACCAATATTAGTGAACTTTCCAATGCCATTAGCAAAGGATTGAGTCTTCAGAACAGGAGGATGAGTTTTGAGGAATCTTTTTCTGCGGCCGAGCATTTGATTAATTTTTTTGGGTATAGTGATAGAGTTATTGACAACATGCTGGAACCAGAAGACAGGGATGCGTTTTATACAATGGAAGATATTGGAGTTCTTCAGACAGAGAGGGAGGAAACCACACTGTTTGATGGCAGGGAATGGAGAATTCATTACTGGATCCTAAATGTAAGTAAAATAATTGAACTTGCAAACATGAAATTGGATTTGAATGATGTTGGAAATTCAGAACAATTTTCTGTTTACGAGGAAATACCGGACGAATACTGGACTGTAAATTGATAGTGGTTTTTAATGCATATAGCAGTTTTAGATGAGTCTAAATGCCATTCTAAAAAATGCAATCACGAATGCCAATCTTATTGTCCTCCTGTCAGGTCCGGGATAGGAACAATTACATTCCCGGAGGAGACCGTTTATCCACTCATAACTGAAGATCTATGTATTGGCTGTGGTATCTGTGTTAATAGATGTCCCTTTGGAGCAATAAAAATTATTACGGTTCCGGATGAGCTGAATAAGGATATTGTGCATCAATATGGAGAGAATTCGTTTAGAATTTATTCTATTCCAGTTCCATCGAAGGGGATAACCGCAATCCTTGGACCAAATGGAATGGGAAAGACCACCACCATGAATATACTGAGCGGAGTGCTTATTCCAAATTTTGGTGACTATGATAATGGTGGGTCAAAAGAAAAAGTGCTGAAGAAATACTCAAACAGCATTCTTGGTGATTATTTCCAGAATGTATATGATAAAACAAAAAAGGTTGTTTTAAAAAGTCAATTTGTCGATCAGATTCCAAAGGTTGTTAAGGGAACTATCGGAAGCATTCTCAAGAATGCCGATGAGTTTGGAATGGCAGATGATATAATAGCGGAGCTTTCCCTTGAAAATTCTCTGAATAAGGACGTAAAAAGTGCTTCTGGAGGGGAATTACAAAAACTTGCAGTTGGAATGGCACTCATAAAGGATGGTGATATACTGCTTGTCGATGAAGTTTCTTCATATCTGGACATTTCAGAAAGGATACGTGTTGCTTCAATTCTGACAAAACTTGCTGAAAAGGGGAAAACTATTTTTGTTGTTGAGCACGATCTCGCTATTCTTGACTGGATAAGTGATCAGATTCATCTTGTATATGGTTCTCCCGGTGCCTATGGAGTTATTGTACAGCAGAAGTCTCCAAATAAGGCAATTAACCAGTTTCTTGATGGTTACATGAAGGAGGAAAACATCAGAATAAGAAAGGAAAAAATTGTATTCGA
Source organism: Cuniculiplasma divulgatum (assembly GCF_900083515.1). Lineage (NCBI taxonomy): Archaea > Methanobacteriati > Thermoplasmatota > Thermoplasmata > Thermoplasmatales > Cuniculiplasmataceae > Cuniculiplasma > Cuniculiplasma divulgatum. The sequence continues at coordinate 499,600 of NZ_LT671858.1, read as the reverse complement.
AACTAGAGCATCAACCAGAAAGATCATTTCACCGGAACTAGTTCACTGGAGTGAGATCGATGCTGATCTTGGAGATTTCAAACTGAAAGTAATGCCTGGGAAGATGGAAATAGGAACTGTTACTGGAATTTTAGGAAGGAATGCTCTGGGTAAATCAACCTTTGTAAAGATACTGGCAGGTGTGATGACTCCTAATTCAGGGTCCTACGAGCCAAAGCTGAAGGTCGCATATAAGCCACAGTATATTTCAACGGATTTTGAAGGAACATGCGAAGACCTTCTGTTCAAAACGTTAAAGGAGAGAATGAGTGATAATTTTGTTAAAAATGAGTTATTCAGACCTCTTGGTATAGATCCTCTAATGGAGAGTGAGGTGAGTAGCCTATCTGGAGGGGAGCTGCAAAAACTTTCAATCGCAATGACTCTTGCACAGGATGCTGATCTATATCTACTGGATGAACCATCTGCAAATCTTGATAGCTCAACAAGGATGGAGGTTGCCAAGATTATAAAGAGAACAATGGAAAACAGGAAGAAGACAGGGATGGTTGTCGACCATGATATTTATTTCATTGACATTATTTCTGACGAGCTGATGATCTTCCTTGGACAATCTGGGGTGCAGGGAATAGCAAGAGGACCAATGCCAATGAGGGAAGGTATGAATACGTTCCTTAAGGAAGTGAACATAACGTTCAGGCGAGACCATAATTCTGGTAGACCAAGGATTAACAAACCAGGAAGCAGCATGCATAGGGAGCAGGTTTCTACGGGAGAGTATTATTACTCCTGATGAATGGCAGTTAAATGACAGGACAGAGCTTAACAATGCAGATTCTTCACAGAGAAGGTCTTGCAAGAATAGGTAGATTTAAGACAGACCATGGGTATGTTGATACACCAAACATAATGCCTGTGATCAATCCTAATTTGCGTACAATACCAATAGATACCATGAAGAAATTTGGAACACAGGCCATTATAACAAATAGTTATATTATAAGAAGAAACCAGGATCTGAAGGATGAGGCACTTAAAAACGGCCTTCACAGCCTTATTGGCTTTGATGGAACTATAATGACCGATTCCGGAACATTCCAGAGTTATGTTTATGGTGGAGTAGAATATGAAAACAGAGATACTGTAGAATTTCAGATAGATATAAAGAGCGATATTTCCACAATTCTAGATATATTTTCCACGCCCAGCGATTCCCATGAAAAAGCCAGACTGGCAGTAGATGAAACTCACAAGAGATTCGAAGAGATAAAGGATATAGCAAAAAGTCATAATATTTCTGGACCTATCCAGGGGTCTATTTATAGAGATTTGAGGCGTAGAAGCGCAAAACTAATGTCAGATACTGATGCAAGTTATCTTCCCATAGGTGGCGTTGTTCCGTTGCTGGAACAGTACAAATACAGTAACCTCGTGGATATTATTCTTGAATCAAAACTTGCAAGTGACTTCTCAAAGCCCGTTCACCTATTTGGAGGTGGCCATCCTATGTTCATGGGAATGGCAGTACTTCTTGGAGTTGATATGTTTGATTCGGCATCCTACGTTAAATATGCAAGGGATGACAGACTTCTTTACACCGAAGGCACAAGATATCTGGCAGATGTGACAGAGCTTCCCTACTGGAGTCCACTAAATGAAAGATTTACGATAAAGGAAATAAAATCTCTTGAAGAAAAAGAAAGATATTCAATCCTTGCTGAACACAATTTATTTGCAATTTTCCAGGAACTATCCGAAATAAGGGAAAGAATTAGAGAAAACACACTCTGGCAATATATTGAATCTAAATCCAGATCACATCCTTCGTTATATTCCGCATTTAAAAGAATACTGACACACTCAAAAAGAATAGAACCTTACTTTGAACTTTACAGGAAGAGTCCACTCTTCCACTTTGGAACAGAGACTAACAGGTCACCCTATGGGATTAGATTAAAGAAGCTTGAACCTGAAAAGGGTACTTACAGCACCTTATCATCCAGGGAGTGGAAACCAGCGAGACTAAGCCAGGATTTTGTGAGGAATGTTTATGAAAAATCAGAAGAGAATTTCTGTATTAACTGGTACGGATTGAAAATCCCTGTGGAGATGGAAGAGATATATCCTGTGGAACAGGTGATTTCGGGTTATGAGAAAGAAACTAAAGGAACATTATTCAGGAGAGATAATGGTTATGAAAAGGTCAGAAATTTCAACCTTGAAAAACTTAGAAGAGTTGCAGATTTCCAGTTTGGAAAAGGAAATGGTAAAAGTATATTTCCAGATGACTGCAAAATTACAGTTTCAAAAGCAACAGGCAGGATCAGGACTATTTCGAGGAATGATAGTATACTTGCAACCATGAGAGCCCATGATGGCTTTATAGGTCTCACCTTTGAAGGAGGGCTTAAATTACATGAGGTTTCTAAAGGAATGAATAATAGAGTGATGGTCACCAGGGAAAGTGCAACATATAATTCTCAGGGAAAAAGTGTTTTCTTCAAATTCGTAGAACAAAATGACATGGGAATAATTCCACTGAATGATGTTCTTGTTGTGGATCCTGATGACTCACTTATTGCTGTTGGCAGGGCAATGGTATCCGGACGGGAAATGAGAATGTACAAAGATGGTGTTGCTGTTACAATCAATCATCACATACAGGAGACCACAAGTTAAGAGTTTGTGCTATCACTTTTTAAGAATTTTAATAGTTATGGCTATTTTTTTCAATAAATTCTTTAAGTACTACAGCACTGTTGTGCTTTTCATTACTTGCACTGTACAGGAAAATAACATCTCCTTTGTTACATATCTCTGCAAGTTTTTGGATGTCTTTGTTATGCCTTAGCTCCTCCATATATCTTTCCCTAAACTCAGCATACTTTTGATCCTCGTGATTGAACCATTTTCTAAGTTCCGTGGAAGGAGCAATATCTTTTGCCCACCAGAACAATTTAAGGGAATCTTTTTTCATGCCTCTTGGCCACAATCTTTCAACCAGAATTCTTGTCCCAATGTCTCCATCCTCAAGATCATAGACCCTTTTCAAAATTATCATGATACTTTTCCCATTATGGTAGGATGATACAGGTTTATTAATATTCCTTCACATTCTCATCCGACATTGCTTGAAATTACGGTTTCCTCCATTTCCTTCATTCTACGGGAGAACATACCACTTATGAACATATACATAACCGCGACCACCACAGTACCTATAGCAATGTAGAACCAGTATGTGCTTGAAACACTCTGTAAAACAAACAGAAGATATAGTCCGATAATTGCACCTGCAAACCCTCCAAAACTTGAATATAAGTTGTAAACGCCAACATAGGAGCCCCTCATATTATCTGGTGCAAGAGTGGTGATAATACTCTGGGTGGTTGGGGAAAGTAGATCCTCACCAAAGGTTGATATGGTCATAAAGAGTGCCAGTATTAGAAATGCAGTTGAATCTGTAAGAACGAGGAAAGAGATAGCATAAAAAAGTGTTCCGACGCCTCTCCACATCATTGGATTTCCAACCTTCGTCATAAGCCTCAGTAATGGAAACTGAAGAGCCACCACAAGTATTCCATTGAGCGCCCATATATATCCAAGATACATATAAGGAAGATTCTGCAATACGATTGTATAAACTGTAAATGTTGATCCTCTTTGTCTCATGAAAATCTGTAGAAGTACCCCTATAATTATGAAAACGACGAAAAATCTATCCTTCATATATGTCCTGCTCAACTCCCCTTTCATTACCTGAATGTGATCTGATGGAACATAGGTTTCCCTCATTAGGAAATAAAGCATGAAAATTTCCACCACGGTAACAGCGCTGGATACCAGGAATATGTATTGGAGTCCAAAGTATGCTAGATATGCCCCAAGCAGTGGCCCTATGGCAATACCGAGATTAGCCATTATCCTCATTATCGTGTAACCTGAAAGTCTGTCTCTTACCGATGTTATATCTGCTACAGAAGCCTGTACTGCCGGGTACTGTATTGAGTTTATTATTATTGTTCCGTACCATGATCCAAGCAGGAGAACAAAATAATACGGATTTGCAACCGTATAATAGATCAGCAGATAGAAAACCACTGCTGGTATTTGGGAATATACAAGAATTGTTCTTCTACCGATCCTGTCTGTCAGTATCCCAGAGTAATACTGGACAAAAGCCATTAGAAGTGTGGCAGAACCCAGAAAAAGACCGGTAATTATAAAACTTATGTGATAAACTATTATGAAGATTAAAGGTAGGAAAATGAAAGTTGAACCCCTTCCAAAGGCACGAATGAACCTTGTCATACTTAGGATCCATATCCTTCTATCAAGATTTTTTATATTAAAAGCGTAAGGTGAAGTTGCCGTTAGTGTGTATTAATAATGATTATTTAATTGATTCCAAGTTTCTTAGATAGTTATTAAGTTTTCACCAATATAATATATACTTAGGGATGGAGTTCATACAAGCACTATTGTCATTAACATTGCGATAACCATCAGAGCTCCCCCTCCAATAGTGTAATAGGAAAGTGGTATTCCTGTAAGTATGACTGAGAAAATTGCAGCAAACACTGGTTCTGAAACCATTATTATGCTTGCCTTTTCAGGCTTCACGTAAACCAGTGCCTTGTTGGTTATAAAATATGCCACAACCCCTGCAAAAATTGCAGTGAAAGCGATAGTAAAGATGAGAATTGGAGATGAAAAGTTGAAATATATCTTAAAGGTAGGTATTGCTATGGTTGAATAAAGTGAAACTGCTGCCATTTGAAAAAAGGTAAATTTCACCATATCCAGCTTATTATTCCTTGAAACATAGATTATCTGCATTGCGTATCCAACGGCACATATGAAAGTAAGAAGATCTCCTAGCTGAAGTGAAAAGTTACTTACCTCTCCCACTGTAATAATCAAAAGACCAACAAATGCAAGAGTTACCGCCGATAGATCACTTTTTGAAATTCTCTGGCGAAAAATAAGGTATGCAATTACTGGAACAAGTACTATGTAAAGGCCGGTAACAAATCCCGAAATAGCTGGTGTCGTGAAATATAGTCCTATGGTCTGGAAGTAATATCCAAGAAACAGAAAGAATCCGGCAATAAATCCCTGCCTCAATCCTGTGAGATCACTCCTGTTTTTTATGAATGGAATCATCACAATTGTTGATATCAAAAACCTAATGGCAAGAAATATTACAGGAGACATGTATTCCAGTGATATCTTGATCAGTGGAAATGTGATTCCCCACGAAAGAGTTGCTATTATGATTAAAAATGAGTACTTAGTTTCGTTCTGCATTCTTTTCTTTCCTTGGAAATAATACGTTTCTAACTATGGATGGATTCCTGATGAGCATTTTAAGAACAACTCTTGAGGGATAATCAATATCCCCTATGGTATTGATTAAATGTGTCATTCTCTCAGTGGTTATCTTTCTGCCTATGATGTTAAATGAGGTGTCAGTGATCCTTGAGTATAGTTTCTGTATCCGGAAATCTCTCTTAAGTTCTGCACCTAATTCTTTTTTCCACAGTTTGTTGTATAGGGAAAGTGTTCCTTCTGAAAAATCCTCCTTTTCATATGCCCGTTCCATTGTTATTGCAGCCTTTTCTCCTGAGACCATTCCAGTATAGATTCCACCGCCGCTGAGTGGTTTCACTATACCTGCTGCATCTCCAACTAACAATGCACCATCACCATATGGTCTTCTGAGGAAACTTATGGGAATAGGGCCGCCGGTTATTGATATTTTATTTGGATTTAGATACCTTTTGTAAAGGTAATTGAATTTTTCTCTTGTTAATCCAAATCCAGCAGTTCCAATGCGAGAGAAGTCTCCAGCCGGAGTACCCCATGCAAAATAGCCATTGCTGAATTTATTACCAAGAAAGACGTTTACATTATCCTGATCTTCCATCCTATCAGCACCATCGATCTGATACGCGGAAACAATCCTCCTGAACCTTTGATCAGGGAACAGTACCTTTCTTGTGATACTGTTTGCCCCGTCTGCTCCTACAACTGCAAGAGCCTCAACTTCTTCTATGTTTCCATCTCTCCTCATGGTGATCTTCATTTTCCTATCCTGTCTCCTTATGTCCTTTACCCTTGCATTTAACATTAGCTCTGCACCATTCCCTATGGACATTGCAGCAGCATCCTGATCAAAACGATCCCTTTCCAGCACCATGGTTTCCTCTTCCTTTCCAATTCTTATGTGGTTGCCATCTGGAAAGTATATGTTTGCACCATGGACTTTGTTTACCACTGAATCCGTCTTTACCATTGAAGTCACTCTTCTTGAAACAAGACCAGTGCATTCAACAGGCTTTCCGATGGACTGATGCTCCTCAAGCTGTGCTACCTTAAACCCTCTTTTCGCCAGCCTTTGAGTGCAATATGAGCCACTGGGTCCTCCCCCAATGACAACAAAATCAAACAATCTATCCCTCCATGAAACTATCAAGTGTTGTATTCTTGCTGTTATGCACAGCCTGTTGCCTTTTCCCAGATTTGGAACCCTGCTCCACCAGGTGTATGGGCTCATCGAGACTCTCAAACACTCTGTTTACAGTTTCCTCAACCCTTTTTGCGTAATAAAGCCAGTCAGGTTCGTCCTCAAATTTCTCTCCATCAATATATGGTTCCACTTCCTGTGGTGTTACCCTGCTATTGGTAACTATCCAGGAAACCTTCATTCCAGGTATGAACCTTTCACCTCTTTCCTGCAGTTTTCTTGCGGCTCTCACATTTGCCATGGAATCAGCGTTTGCATAGGATGCTGAATCCTTAACCGACCTTGAGATAACCAGTTTAGATATATCTATGCTCCTATCCCCACTGATCATTCTTTCTATAACGTCTACTGCATTTTTTCTTGCCCCTGATACATCTTTTTTCATCAATGAATCAAACACCGATTCAAGCAGTTCACTCTGCATATCAAAGGAGTCAGTTCTCCTAACCTCGTATCCTCTCACAAGCATTTCTCCAGCACTATCCATAGGATAGACTATCTTCCCCACGTATCTCTTCTTCGCTCCATGTGAAAAGAAAGGATCCATAATTTTTTCGAACTCGATCAGAATGTGCAAATCGTCAGAAATTTCTTTGCTCAGATCATTTCCCATTTTTATCGCATCAGTCAGCTCCTTCTTTCCTGACTCAATGAAAACGCTATCTGTATCACCGTATATCACCTTTAGATCCTTTTTCTTGAGTTTATCAATGAGACCCATGATCGTATTTCTTGCAAAGGAAGTAACCGAGCTACCAAGTTCTGGATTTGTGAATCTGTAAAATGAAGAAGCGAGGACACCATAAAAGGTGTTCATTAGAATTTTAATGGCATTCTGCACTCCGTCTAAATAGTCCTTTTCGTCTCCCGTGGCCTGCTTCATCTGCTTTTTTACCTGATCCCTTCTTGCCATTAGAGTCTGCAATAATTCAGGAATTAGTCCTTTCCTCACAGATGGATCCAGAAATCTTGCCCCTGTAGGCGAAATAATAGTTCCTTTTTCACTTAATGTGGTGAAACATATATTGTATTTCATAATTATGGATGGATACATGCTTTTGAAGTCCAGTACTATCACCATATCATACAGTCCTGCTCCTATTGACTCCACATGGCCGCCTTCTATTGCCCTGTCCTTGAGCGCCTGACTTGCTGTCATTGGAACTGCAATATTCCTTTGCGTTGCCAGTCTTATGAGCAAAGAATCCACATAATTACTTGTTCCGCCATTTGTTGTATCCTCCAGTGGAAGTTTGGTAACAGTAGACATGAACATATTTCTATCAACAACCCGCATCTTTTCCATGATCCTCAGTGTTAGATCTGCATCCTTAATACAATAGTCAATGACTTCCTTAGGTCTGTTCTTGTATTCTTCCATAATGTTAAGCCTGTCAACATCATCCTTTCCTTCGTTCAGGAGTTCCATTGCAACATAATTAAGAGTTTCATGTTTTGGTTTCAGGATCTTCTTTACGTTCCACCATACGTCACTTATTATCCTTCCCTTTACCCTCCAGAACTGGCCGTTCATCCTCCTTGCCTTTGATCCGTCCCGTCCTATATCAAGTGTGAGTCTGTACCGTTCCATCCTGTATTCAATTACAGGTAGATCGTACCCATCTATGTTGTATCCTATAATAATATCAGGGTCCTTTTCCAGAATAAGCTTATTAAAATTTGAAAGAATTTCCTTCTCTTCTCCCGTAATGGCACCTTTCTCTGTTTCTATACCCTTTTTGCTTCTTATAGAGTAGCCTATTACTATGATCTTTCCATAAGTGTCACCTTCATCTGGTGGAAATGCATTCTCTATGTCAAAGCTAAGTACCCTTACATCAGGTGTGAAATCATCAGTTGTTCTTATGCCTTTAATATCGGCTTTTAAAACCATATCGGTATGATATCTATTTCTGTCAATGACTTCCTCACCTTCTACCTCAATACAGGCCCCAAGGTCAAGATCGTAGATGAATCTGTGGTGAAAAGGTATATCTGCAGCCATTACTGTGGAAACAAAAAGGGAGCGCAGTTCTGGCACTTTATATGGATGATTAACATAAATTCTTATTGCTTTTCTTGTCTCTCCCTTGACCCATAGTTCAAGGTTCTCCATTCTCTTGAATTCTTGATTCTTCTTGATTCCTTCTATCTCCTGCTCATTTGGCTCTATAACATCAAAATATGGATCGAAACCACCACACAGGACCGTTACTGATGTTCCGTCGATTGTCCTCCCAAATATCTCCAAAACAGTATCTGAAGTTCTGTATGAGGATGAAATTATTCTAAGACTTATTTTCATCAGCTAAATATGCATATCCAGCTTAAAAAAATATCCATCAATTCCAATCCACTTCTTTCATTCTATTACTATCCAAATTTTATTACATTCTATTAGGATCTTAATATTTAACGAGTATTCTCATTAAAGACTTCTGGAATTCCACAACTGTGTTGCATAACAATCTATCATCCTTCATAATGTTATAACAGAGCTCCTTCGGTCAATTTCCTGAATTTTGTAATCTGTATTCTTACTTTGATGATCTCTCCCATGACTCTCTTGAGATTTGGGAGATATATTTCAACTGTCCATCTCTTCTTATACTCCTGGAAACACTTTCGTTCCTCTAATCCAGGTTTCCTGATCTTCCTTGCCGTTCTTCCTCAGGTTGGGGAACCTTGACAGCGTGTTGAGATTCTTCCTGAGTGGAATAATGGCACCGATTCCACTATTCCTCAAAAGATTGAATATATTTCTGGAATCTCTGCCCTATACAAATACTCTCAGATATGATTCCAGTGACCTGAATAATGCATTGAACACTGATCTGATTCTTCAATGAATTCAACGTAACTGTAGGGAATTACGAACGGTCTTCCGTTCCTCTTTCCATTTTATATTTCTTCAGATCATATATGTGATCCTCAATACAGTTAATGTGAATAATTCCCCTCATGCTTTTTACACGTAATTATTTTACAGTGACCATATCTTTTCCATGATCATTTGGTTTGTTGAATTTCACAAACAACACCCATTATATTTTCAGGAAAAATTATTGAATGGTTTATGCAACACAATTAGAATTACCCTAAAATTTTAATAAAATTAAGATTTATATTTTTTAATAGAAGTGAAATTCAAGATAGATAGAGGCAAGAAAAAGCTTAATCGAAATAACAGTTATTTTCCTCTCACATACGGCAATATTTTACAATGTAATATACCAGATCCTTATTTCTATTATGGATGCTATCAACCCTCAAGTATGTTTAGCGAAAGGTTTAATTTGTCAGTAGGATATAATGATCCGTCGACTATGGATCATTTCACCTATGGAGAAAACTTTGTGCTGATTAATACAACATTGACAGGAAATGTATGTGAAGAAAGAGAAACCTATTCTGGTTCTTTTACCAGTCCAGCGTATCTGTTGTTTGGGTGATTACAATGATAAATTATGATATCATCCTTTTACCAATCAATTTTTTTGCATGGACATCGCTTCTCGTTTGGTTAAAACATAAAAATATTAAGGATCTAGATAAAAAACTCTTAAAAGTAAGGATATTTTGTTTTAGTATATTTGATGTAGCTAAATGGATAATCATTGGGATCCCAATTATAGCGTTGTACCATATGTTACAATTACTTCATCTCGCAGTATATGACTATTTTGTCCTATTCATTCTAATAATCCTGATTTTAAATCTTATTAGGCAGATCGTAAAAACAGAGAAACAATTCAAAAGATATAGCGGTCACTATTCCATTAAACCTCCAGAGGGATTTTATTGATTATTATTGCTGATTCATTTTCCTTTCAAGTTTTCATTATGGTTGAAATATTTACTTATGCTTTGTTTGCTTATGCCTATTATAGTAGCTCTAAAAGTAAGAAAAAAATGGAAGCATTTAATAAAAAAAGAGTGTTTTTAGGATATACCAGGCCACAAATTTTTTTGATTTTCTTTGATGCTTGGCAACTGGTATTTGTTTACAGTTTACTTCAATTGTATCATTTAATAATGTTCTCTTATTTAGATCTCTTAATTTTGATGATAATGATTTTAGTTGTCTTTACCCAGATCGTAAAAACAGAGAAACAATTCAAAAGATATAGCGGTCACTATTCCATTAAACCTCCAGAGGGATTTTATGATTAGTTAGTTGAGTTGATATCATGTGAGGGTTAAGATGGCCTTCTTTTAATTTATTCGGATATCTTTAACATTCCAGAGGTAACCACAATTCTCCAGCCAACAGGTATATAATCAAGTCTCTGAATTCCCTTACTTTGAATCCGGATGAACGCTGAAGTAAGGATCTTATTGTTCAGTCCTTTTGAACAACAGATGAATTTATTTCAAATTTGATGACTTCAAGAATCTCATTTAGATGTCTCTTTTACGTTCTTCAGATTTCACAAAATGTCAATGAATGAAGGTTTATAAATTACCCCCAAAGATTTGAAGGGAACCTAATTTTAAAGTCAGATGATGATAAAATCTGTGGAAGTCCCAAATTAACCAACTCTATTTTTTAATAATATTATACGCATAGAATGAAACGATAAATTGCATCAATTGCTCTTTTTGATTTGAAACTATTTGCTTAAGAAGATAGATTAGTATTAAAACAAAACAGTTTAATAATTTGATAAAATTAAGTTGTGTTCAGGGGAGCCATTGGCTGAGAGGATCAGAAGATCGACCCTTTGAACCTGACCCGGGTAATGCCGGCGGAGGGAGAAGATGGATACAACATACGATAACGTAAAAAGAAGTTTGCCTGTAATAGGTTTATTTTATGGAGGTATTCTATATGAATAAATATAGAACATCCCTCCTTGCATCAACATCCTTTGCATTTATTTTCTGGGGGATAGTTGGCACAATTGGCCCGCTTGCTGCGTCTGGATCCATAATAGGAAATCTCAATCACACTGGAAAACTAATATTTCTTTTAATAGGATCCCTGGTGGTTCCGGCAGGTAATCTCTCCATGGGAATTCTTGCCGATGTCATTGGCAGAAAAAAGGTTTTTCTTATTACCATGTCATTTTATACCATAGGCATTATCGTTATAAGCCTGAGTTATAACGTTCTTCCTTTGCTGCTAGGTCTCATACTGGCAGAGTTTGGAGTTGGTGGAGAAGAACCATCGTCACTTTCTTTAGTTGCTGAGAACACAGATGCAAATAAAAGACCATTCTGGTTAACTATATTGACTAATATGGATAACATAGGAAGCGCCCTCATGGCAGGTCTCTTTTTCATAGTGGTTAACAATCTTCAGGATAGAATTGTGCTACTGATCGGGTCATTGTTACTGATTTTATTTATTGTTCTTCTAAGACGAGTCATTCCCGAATCTCAGATGTGGCTTAAGGAAACAGGAAACGCAGATGAAAGCCAAATAGAGAGAGAAAAGATTGACCTGAAAGATGACGGCGAAAGCATTTCGCAGCCAAGGCTTATTTCTTCTTTTATTTTTCTGGGGGTAATAGCAGTCTCTCAGTATCTTACATTTGGTCTCATGGCATATGTTCTTGCACCCATAGAGTTTCCAAATAGCTCAGAGGATGATCTGATTATATTTGTAGCACTGTTAGGTTCTTCTGTAGCTGGTTTCATTGCGGCTCCACTCATTTCGAGGGGAAGAAAGAATTATACATTACTCTCCTTCCTGTTTGGCACAGTTACAATGGTTGCAATTTTCATAATGGTACCATATCTTACTAACATGCTAATATTTCTTCCCTTACTTTTTGCAAATATGTTCATGAGTGAGTTTGCCTATGCTTCAAGGTCTGTTCTTGAACCTGAACTTTACGGTACAATAAACAGATCGACACTTATTGGCCTGACCAGACTATGGCCTATGATAGCATACCCGATATTCACTTTTTATACCAGCACCCTGAATCTATCTAACTTTCTACTGATCAACGTCATACTCTGGGCCATGGGACTGCTTGCATCTGTTTACTGGTTCTATTTCGGAATTGAAACAAAGAATGCAAATATAGACTACAAGCCTGTAATCGATCGATATTAACTGCAGATAATGGCCTAATTTGCTAAACAATATTTATAATTCATAAAAATTTCATATATAATATGTGTAAACAATCCAAATTTTATAATAACCGCTTGCTAATTACCATATGGGAGAATTAATGGCATCGATCGTAGAAATGGTGGACAATTATGGGAGGTACAGGAGAGATGTCCTGAATCTTCAGGCATCGGAGAATTTTCTCTGCTCTCACGTGAAGATGGCATTGGGAACAGATTTAGGTGGGAGATATTCCCATGTTATGCCAGATGGGAGAAATGCCTATGGCGGAACTGAGATGATAGAGAATATTTTCAACGAAACAGAGAGAAACATAAAAACATTATATGGTTCTAAGTTTGCGGAAATAAGACCACTGGGTGGACATATTGCAGCGGAGATCAGTTTACTGAGCACAATTCAAAAAAATGATACAATAATGGCAATAAGTGAAGAAAACGGTGGATACACCGGATACATGGAAAACTATCTTCCGAATATGCTGGGGTTCAAGACTGAATTCATCCCTTACAGTGAGGAAAAACAGGAAATTGACTACGACTCTTTTGAAAAGAAGGCAACGGAGATTAAACCCAAGGCAGTTGTGCTTGGTCAGTCTTTTTTTGTAAAGCATTATGATCTCGGTCGAATAAGAGAAATTTGCGATAAAACAGGTTCAAAGCTCCTTTATGACGGATCACATGTAATGGGACTCGTAGCTGGTAAGAAATTTCAGCCAGACGCACTTAAATATTCAGACATTTTATTCGGTTCAACTCACAAGACATTCTTTGGCCCGCAGGGAGGAATTGTTCTCACAAACAATGAAGAATTAGCTGAAAAAATAAACGAAAATGTTGTTTGGAAAACAATGGATAACTATCATCCGAATAGGATTGCCGCTCTTGGCATTGCTGCTCAGGACCTCATAACATTCGGAGAAAGTTATGCAGGATGGATTGTTTCAAACACATATACTCTTGCCAGAACGCTAAACGATTCAGGTATTGCAGTAAAATATGCGCCATGGTATTCTGAAAGTCACCAGATAATTCTCTCAAAGGATAATTTCCAGAAATATGGTGATTTCAAAACAATAAGCAAGAGACTAGAAAATAATAGAATAATCGCAGATACGGAAGGGAGACTCGGTACAGCGGAAATTACAAGAATTGGGCTAACAGACATGGTTACCCTGGGAGAGGTAGTCTCCGATGCCATAAAGGGAAAAGATGTAAGAAGCAGGATCACTGAAGTCCTGAGAAATTCAAGTATAAAATTTTGCAGGTGAGATTATGAAGACAGTTGAAGATATAATGACAGAGAATCCATTGACAATTGATGAGGAGACAACAGTATCTCTAGCACTGAACAGAATGAGAGATAACAAAATTGCTCAGCTTCCAGTGGTGTCTGGAAGAAAATATATAGGAATGATCAGTTACAGAGATATATTAAGAAGGAGGAGCATTCATCTGAATTCCAAAATAAAGAACTTTGTGACGAAATCTCCAGAACTCAAAAGAAGAGATACCCTTGAAAGGGCAGTAAATCTACTTAGAGACAGTGCAATGGGAGCCCTACCTGTGGTAGAAAATGGAAAGATTGCAGGTGTAGTTTCCAGAACAGACATAATAAAGAACATTGAGGAATTCGATGAACTCAAGGGTGTTCAGACTTTTGATCTAATGCAGGATGCTTATTTCGCAAAACCTGATGAAGATCTGGAATCAATACTGGAAAAAGTCAGGGCACACGATGTGGACACAATCAATGTGGCGGACGAAAAAACGAATCTTCTTGGTCTGATCAGGGTTGAAAACATACTGGATTATGAGATGAAAACAAAGGAGAGAGTTAGAAAAGGGGACTTCACAGGGGAGAGGAATCATCCAGATATAGACATTAATTCTCTTATGGAACAGCCTGTATTTTGTTACGAGGATGAAGATCTTTTCACCGCATCTGAAGAACTTGTTAAAAACCATCTTCACAATATAGCAATATGTGACAAGGGAAAGAAAATAGTAGGAGTACTGAGTGTGGATGACATAATAAGTTCACTCTGGTCAAAGGAAAGTACAGAAGGCATTCTTGTGAACATATCAGGACTTGGTGCAGGGGATACTGATCTATACTCTACAATATACGCAATGGTTGAAAAATTTACCGAAAGATTTTCTAAGCTGGAAAATTTAAAAAATGGAACCATGAATATCCATGTTGTGAAGCACCATAGTGAAGAAGGAAGGATCAAATATTCCATAAGAACAAGGTTGATAGGGAGAAAAATAAACATGACCGAAAGTTCCTCAGGCTGGAATTTTGGAAAGGTCCTTTCTGATATATTTGATGATTATGAATCAAGAACAAAGAGGGAAAAGGAGAAGAACTAAGCATGATTGAACTGATGGACAGGATTCTGGACAAACTGGAAAAGGGGGCAAGATATGGTGAAGTAAGGTACATGTCTGGAGAAAGCACCGGGGCATCCATGAGAAATTCAGAGTTTCAGGGGGAAGGTACTTCATCAGGAGAGGGAATTGCCATAAGGGCCATGAACGAATCCATTTCCATGGGATTTATTTCATCTTTTGATTTTGACAGAATACAGGAAATTATAGACAGAGTAATAAGGAACAGTCACCGAGGAGGTCGAAACAAGCTTGACGTTTCTGGAGGAATCAAAGATAAATGGGATGCTGTTGGAAAACATAAGGTAGAAGATATTCAAAGTTCAGACAGAATGGAAATTATGAAAAACGCTGATGAAATGATGAAGTCATATGGTCTATCAGTAAGAATGAACGCAATATATCATAAGAAAATCAGACAGATATACCAGAACACTTCAGGTAGCCTAATAGAGTCTAACCTTTCAAGAATCGGATATTTCATGGTAGGTGGTTATAAAGAAGGGACATCCTTTGAAGAAATTTACAGACAGTTTGGTACTACAGGTGGAATGGACAACTTTAGGGAACTAGAAATACAGAAAAAAATTGAGGATGCAGTGAAAAACCTGAAGGAGATTTCAAAGTCCCCATCAGCAAAGCCTGGAAGGTATGATGTGATTATCAGTCCAGAAATAGCAGGTATAGTGGCACATGAATCTTGCGGTCATCCAACAGAATGGGACAGGATATCTGGAAGAGAAGGATCACTTGCTGGCGAATCCTTCCTCACAGGCAAGAAATACCCGTTCAGGATAGGCTCACCAGTGGTAAATGTAATTGACGATCCTACTTTGAAGGGAAGCTACGGATATTATAAGTATGACGATGAAGGAATAAGGGCAAGAAAGAGATATCTGTACAAGGATGGAATGACAAACGAATTTATCCACAGCAGGGAGAGTGCCGCAAGTTATGGAGTTGAGCCTAACGGAGGTGGGAGAGTTTCCGACTGGGATATGGAGCCTCTGGCAAGAATGAGTACTACGTATATAGAACCGGGTCAGCATACATTTGATGAGCTGGTTGAAGATATCAAGAATGGAATTTACATAAAAAGTTATACGGAATGGAATATAGATGATATCAGATTCAATGAGAAGTATGTTGGAAGTGAGGCATTCCTGATTGAAAATGGAAGACTAAAAGGCAGGGTAAGAAAGCCTGCTATTGAAACAAATACAGTCAATTTCTACTCCTCAATAGACGCTGTATCCAATGAACTTGAATTCTCCGCTGGAACATGTGGAAAAGGCGATCCAGAGCAGGGGGTTGACACATGGATGGGTGGTCCAAGCGTCAGATTAAGGAATATATACATATCCTGAGGTAAAATTATGGCTGACTTAAATTTAATTAAAAGAAATGTAAAGAAACTAAAGCTAGATTCCTATGTGATCAGGTTAATTAGAACCAATATAGAACAGATAAGGTTTTCAAACAATCTGGTAGATCTTAGAAATTACTGGACAAGGGAGGGCATTTCAATATTCCTCAACTCAGGAAAGAAGATAACTGAAATAAGTCTTGATAACGACTCTAATATAGAAGAAAAAATAGAGAAATCTTACAGATCTATGATAAAGGGGGAAGAATCAAATACGTTCAACGGTATAAATCCTGAAAAATACAGTTCTATAGAAAAGATAGAGGAACAGGAAAAGTCTGTGGAGCTTGATGATATAGTTAACGCCTGTGTAGAGGGGGCAAGGGAAGGTGGTTCTGAGAGAAGTACAGGTCTCGCTTACAGAACCTATACTGATGACCACATTATAACACCCTTCAATGAGCATCATGTCACATACGATGATTTCAACTTTGATATAAGGGCATTTAGAGGGCAGAATACAGGCCAGGAAGGAGTACACTTCTCATCCAGTGCGAAGGATCCTGTTGAGATTGCAAAAAAAGCCGGTATGGAGGCTGGAAAAACGGCATCACTCATAGTTCCTTCAATAGAGTTTGAGGCTGGAAACTTCGAAACACTCCTTTCTCCATACGTCATAGGCAATATATTTACATATTGCTCCTCGCTGTTTTCCGCTTATTCAGTACAGATGGGTATGAGCTATCTGGATGAAAGCCTTGGGAATAGAGTCGCTTCTGAATCCCTAACACTTTCAGATTCTCCACTAAACAAACATGGCTCAAATTATACAGTATTCGATGATGAGGGGACACCATGCTTCAATAAAAACCTTATAACTCACGGGGTGCTGGAAAATTTTGTACATTCATATTCTACTGCAGTCACCTCCGGGACAAAAACCACAGGTAATGCAGGAATAATAAGTCCAGAACCACTTCAGCTTTCTATGGAATCAGGTAACAGATCGGTTGAAGATCTTCTTCACTCCATAGACCATGGACTGTACATAAAAAATGCCTGGTATACCCGTTTTCAGGATAATAGAAACGCAGTATTTTCAACAGTACCGAGAGACGGAATTTTCAGGGTTGAGAATGGAGAGATAGCAGGGAGAATTAGCGGTGTAAGAATAAGCGATTCCTTTGGTAAAATAATTAAAAATATATCCGGGGTATCAAGTGAACTTAAAAATGTGAAATTCTGGGAAGAGGTTTCTCCGTCCATAATGGCCTCTGTGCTGGTACAGGACCTGCACGTGACAAAAGCCTTTTAGAACTTTACTCAGTATTTACCTTTTTATATATGTTAAGGTACTCCAGTCCTTTCCTCACTCCCTTTTCCCATGATGGCTCGTTTTTTCCTGATATATATTCCTTCACAGATTTTTCATCCTGCAGTCCCAGATAAGGTATCATTGATTCAAGGAATCTTGATGTGTATCCGGTTCCCTCAAAGAATCTGTCCAGTGTCGAAACAATTTCTTCCATGTTATCAACAATAAACTGTCTGTTCTGTGCCTCTCCTGATGCTGCCATTATGGCCCTGAATGAATCCTGTTTTTTTATTTTTCCGTCCCTGATAAGACCCCATACAGCTGTAAGATTTTCATTTCCTTTTAGATGACCCATTGCACTTATTATCTTAATTTTGTCCTCGTCTACTCTGAGTGTTTCAAGTTTTTTCAGAAGACCATCCAGATCGTTTCTTGCCATTGCATAGGCATAAGCCACAGACTGCCTTTCATCTGGAGATACTTTCTCGAAGTCACTGAGCCTGTTTGCAGTCTTCTTTGCATAATCCAGATCTATCAGTGAAAGAACCGATTGCATTCTTCCTCTTATCACTGTAATATTGATTGGTTCACCACTCTTAAATGTGCCAAGGGAATTCAACATACCATTAAGATAGGATATGCCAAATGAGTCAATCTTTCTGGAATTTTGAAGAATGTTGTGTAAACTCATTATTATTCCAGATATTTCATCCATAACCATATATTCCATGTCAGATTGGAACATATTCAGAATAGATATTAGCTCATCAATGGAAATCTTTCTAGAAAAGTAGAGAGATGAATAATCGGAAATAAGTCCCCATCTTGAGAATTTATCCATGGTGGTTGGTGCAACTTTCTTTATATTTTCATTTAACTCACCATCATATTTTACCCTGTAGAACCCTGTTCTATTACTATTTATATACTGGAAGCTCTGTAGCGGTATTTCCATTTCCTCTTCATCCATAAGGAATGATTTTACTCCATCAGAGTATACCACAGTTAATGGGACTGGCCATAGTGTGTTGTCAGGACTGCCATCAAGGAAGAATCTTGTTTGATGAAGTTTTATCTTATTTCCATTTACGGATGCCTCAATCTGTGGGTATCCAGCTTTTGTAATCCAGGCGTCCATGATTTTCGAAACAGGCTTCTTTGAAACTTTCTCTATCGACTCCCAGAGATTTTGACCTATAGCATTGCCAAAACTGTGCCCCTTAAGATACTCCCTCACTCCATTTCTGAAATTATCAGGCTCCACGAAAGCTTCAATCATCCTTAATATACTGCCTCCCTTTCCATAACTTATCTCATCAAAAATCTGTGATATTTCATCTGGGTTTTTTACTTCCACATGGATCGGATGCGTATTCCTGAGACTATCGCCTGTCATTGCACCTCCTGTCTCCCCGGTTACCATCTCGCCCATTATTTCCCACTCTGGGTGCTTGTGTTCCAGAGCCTTATAACTCATAAAGGTTGCAAAGCTTTCATTAAGCCATAGATCATCCCACCATTTCATTGTAACTAGATCACCAAACCACTGGTGAGCAAGTTCGTGAGAGATTACCTCATCCACTCTCTTAAGAATCGCTGAACTCGTACTTTCATTTACCATCAGCTCAATTTCCCTGAATGTGATCGCACCCCAGTTCTCCATTGCCCCGAAAGCGAATTCAGGAACGGCTATGAGATGAAGCTTGGGTAGTTGATATTTTATGTCGAAATAGTCCTCAAAAAAGGTCAGGGTGTCAGAAGCCATGCCTATGGGCATTTTACTGGCCTGCATTTTTCCCTTTGCAGATGCAAGGTATATGGGTTTTTCTTCATGCTTTCCTTCTAACATATCATACCTTGATGCCCCCAAATAGAGTAGATATGTTGACATTCTGGGTGTTTTCTGGAATGTAATTATTTTTCTGCCTTCATGATCCTCTATCCTTTCAGGCGGCATGTTTGAAATTCCATCATAGTCAGATGGGATATCCATGGTTACCCTGAATTCGGCCTTGAATTCTGGATTATCAACACATGGAAATGCATATCTTGCACCTGTAGCCTCAAATTGCGTACTGACAAATACGAACCCATTTTCTCTGGAATAGTATATTCCGTTAAGGCTTTCATCAATTTTTCCTGAAAAATGGATTTCTATTTCAAATTTACCAGTATAAGGTGTTAAACATTTTATCAACTGCTCCTTCTGATCTGTTTCGAATGGAGTCTCCTTTCCATTCACCCTGAAACTCTCTATGGCTATGCCTGAATAATTTAACCATATAGATTTATCTGATTCCCCGGATATGGTCTCCTTCCCTGAAAAACTCAGTTTTTCAACGTCTATTTTATAATAAATATCATATCCTAATATCTTTTTCATGTCATTCCATAGAATGATTATATATAAAAAATTACGGTACAGGATTTATGACCATAACAATAAATACTGACTGTACCACTTACAATCCTGAAACGCTTATTCCAGGTATAGAAATTTTAAGGAGAGGAGGCACGGTGATCTTTCCAACAGAAACTGTCTATGGACTGGGAGCCGATGCGACTTCTGACTCTGCATGTTCAAAAATTTTCACTGCAAAGGGAAGACCTCAGGATAATCCACTTATAATCCACCTAAGTGATACCAGTGATCTTAACAGATATGGTTACTGGGATGAGGTGGAAAAAGCAAAAGAACTTGAAAGATTATGGCCTGGACCACTGACTGTAATTGTAAGAAAGAGAGATATTATTTCTTCCGTTGCCAGTGCAGGTCTTAATACCATAGGTATGCGAATACCTGACTGCAATTTTACCAGAGATCTGATAAGAAGGTCAGATTTACCTGTTGCTGCCCCAAGTGCCAACATTTCTGGAAGACCCAGTGCAACATCCATTTCACATGTCAGGGAAGAATTGTGGGATCGGGTTGATTTGATGTATAATGCTGGGAGAACAAGAATAGGAATTGAATCAACTGTGATCCTGCCCGAGGGAGAAAAATGCACAATCCTGAGACCAGGTGCCTATACAGAAGATGATCTTCTCAGGATTTTCAAAAAGGTAGAATATGCAAAGACTGGAGAAAAAGTTATGTCTCCAGGAATGAAATACAGGCATTATTCTCCCTCGAAGAATGTTTACAGGGCAGACCCTGAAGCATTGCTCAGAGTGATCAAAAGCAGGAATGATATTCTTCCTATCGTTTCATCAGAACTGGGACAGATGATTCGAGGAAATAAACTAATACTGGGAAGTCGAAATGATCCTGTTTCAATTTCAGGTAATCTATATAATTGTCTAAGAGAACTCGATAAGACTGAATATCGGGCCGGTATTATAGAGAAATTCGATGAAAATGGATACTTTTTCTCAATTATGAACCGGATCAACAGAGCATCCATTCCAATCACGGAAATGGATGGTTTTAGGTAAAAAATTTAAACCAATGCTCCATAGGGTCAAAAAGTGACCTGATGGTCGAACAAAGTGAATATCCTGTAAGCTACAGCAGAAGGTGGCGTTTGTGGTATCTGGCGTACATTTTTTCAAACATGTCGGCGGGACTCCTTACACCAATGATTCCTCTTTTCATTTCACTGTATTTCAGGCAGAATGTTGTCTTTGTGGGTATTGCATCATCTCTTTCATCCCTATCTTCTGTGGTTGCACTCATTCTATGGGGAAATATATCTGATAATGTGAAGAAAAGGAAAATATTTATTCTCATAGGTTTCATGGGATCATTTCTATCTCTTTTTTTCATTATGTTTACAACAAACATCCTTGACTACATAGGGATACTTGTAGTGTATCAGTTCTTTGCAATGGCCTCCGTTCCTGTATCCACTCTTCTCGTGATAGAGAACGAAATTGAAAGTCAATGGTCCAAAACTGTGGCTGTATTCAGTGCAATTTCAACCGTAGGAACGGTTGTGGGACTTTCACTTGGACTTGTTATAGTTGTGAGAAATCCATCATCTATTGAAATACTGAAGGATATCTACCTGATTTCTGCATTTATTTACCTTGTAGCCTTCATATTAGCCTATTTTCTCTTAAAGGAGTCTTCCACCAAAATTAGAAGATCAAGGATTCCGAATATATTCTCAGTGAGAAGTTTTGAAAGAACAAGGTATGCACCATCTTACGTAGTACACATAGTGCGCCTTTTTGGTAAAAAGAGAGGGGTCAAAACAAGCAGATCGTTGATAATGTACATAATTCTCTGTGGTTTACTCATGGTTGGATTTCAAACATTTTTCACTCCCTATCCTGTATTCCTCATAGACAAATACAATGCCACAGAGGATATAGTTTACATAATGTATCTACTGAACAGTGCTTTTTCTGTGGTCTCCTTCAATCTATCGGGAAACTATATAAAGAAAAGGAGTTTGCAAAAGGCCATATACATTCCTCTCGCGGTAAGAATGGTTGTTTTTGCAGCCACAAGCATAATTCCATTCATGGGACTATACTCGTTTGGATACATGATCCTGATCATACTCATCTATGGTGCCATGGGATTTGTGTGGAGTTATATTAGCATAACCCAGATAACATCAGTCACCACAATGGCTGACACGGAAACCAGAGGAAGGGCAATTGGTTATTATAATTCGATCCTTGGGGTTGGGCAGATCATTGGAGCATTTATATCAGGATATATTGTTATATATCTTGGCTTTGGAGGAGATTTCATGATTGCAGCCTTTATTGTTGCAATTGGCTATATTGGGTCATTGAAAATTAAGGCAGGGGTAAATCAGACCAGTGTTTCCAGAGGAGTAGGAGTTGCCTCAAAGTAACTCTACTGTATAGTTCATACCTTCCCATCTATTGCTTTTTTTCCAGAAGAATGTAAATTCAAGCTGAGTTTCAGTTTTAATTGTTGTTAGATCAACTTCAATGTAGTGAACCTTACTGAACATACTCTTTGAATGAATGTCGTTCATATCTTTCCAGTTATTCCCTGTCAACCGTACGAAGCAATCCTCATCGAGAATAAACATAATTGATGATTTCGATTTTAGTCTTTTAATCTTATTTTTGAAGCTCCATATGTCTTCATTTATCCTGATCTTTCTTTCCACATATCTGGAATATGCGATTTCATTTCTTTCAAATGGCCTCCCATTTTCTATTGCCCAGCAGAGTTTAACATATTCAGCATGAGCCCAGACAAGAGGCATTGCAGAACCTGATGGGCGACCATTATAGAGGCCTCTTTCTGGAATGTCGTCTCCATCCCATATCTGCTCAGGAATCATTCCACCCACGTTAGCATCCCTTTCCATGGTATGCAATAACTGTATCGCTTCACTCATGTTTCCTCTGGAAATTTCGTAATGGGCTCTTTCTCCTGAGAGCAATGGCCATCCACGACCATGACCTGTACCGTTGAAGCCAGTACCGTCATTGTGTTCTCCATATCCATCATGGTTGTACCTGTGCCATACTGGTCCAGATTTTGTTTCTGTCTTCAGTTCACCATCTATGATCTTAACAGTATTTATGATACCTTCATGATCATGAGGTCTTAAACCAAATCTCACAAGTGATAACACTCCCGTGCTAACTGTCTCCTCCGTTTTCACAAGTGATGAAGACCATGGCCTGTTTTTTATTGGAATATAATCGTTTGATTGTATATCTTCTTCTACCTGTGATATCCTCACAAAATGCCCTGTAACGCCATATTTACTGTCCAGGTCAGAATTCTCTCTGTAAAGCCATCTTTCGATGTTGCTATTATAAATATCTGCTACAAGCTGAATTTTGTTAGACTCTTCATGAAAACCAAGCTGGTCGATCATTTCAGACCCATAGCAGAGGGCAGATATTTCAACGGCTATGGTAAAACTTGAATATCCACCATCCTCCTCCCATCTATCCTGATCAGTAACCGGACCATTGGCAACGATGAATGATAATGCCCTTATCAGCATATCGCTGAAGTTTTCAAGTTTTACATATCCCCCCTTCCACAGATTATATAAAAGTACTATTGGAAAGGCAGTTTCATCCATCTGAATGCCTCCCCAGTACTGCTTCCCATTAAGCCACATATTCTGTGGCCAGTGGCCATCGGATTCCTGAGTTGATTGAAGATATCGCAGGGCGTCCACAGAACCATCAATATCTCCTAGAATGAGAAGTGCCTGCGCTGCCTCGACCATGTCCCTTGGCCATATGAGATGATAACCACCAAGATCATCATCACCCTTGAAGTTTCCCCATGGGATGGAAAGGCTCGCTATAATTCCACCTGCCAGAGGCTCCTTTGAAACATGTGTTCTTATTACTGCAAGACTTGGCTCTAGCAGATCATATTTTTTCTTTACAAGAATATTCTTTGCACTGTACTTTTTATATGTCACC
The DNA here is from genome assembly GCF_900083515.1 of Cuniculiplasma divulgatum. NCBI lineage: Archaea > Methanobacteriati > Thermoplasmatota > Thermoplasmata > Thermoplasmatales > Cuniculiplasmataceae > Cuniculiplasma > Cuniculiplasma divulgatum. The sequence goes on along the minus strand of NZ_LT671858.1, from coordinate 475,525 downwards.
CAGTGCTGCACATAATCGTTAAGAATGCTTTCCCAGTTTAGGTTGCTGGATTTTAGTACCTTAAGAGCAGCCTCCTCCATAGTGGTTCCGAATGCTATGTACATGTTAAATGAGTTTTGCTTTTCAAGCAGTATTTCAGTTGTTATTGCCACATTGCCATCAGTGGCTGAACTGAATTCATAGGTCATGGTTTTATTATTTGCTATATCCTGGAATCCGTCTGAATACCCTGAAAAACCACAGCTCATTTTGCCTGAAACTTCGGGAATAAAAAGGGCCATGAAAATTCCACCCTTCGATGCGAATTGCATTCTTCTTCCCTTGTAGTTCCCGTTCCACGCAGTATTACCCATTCCTCCATTCATCAAGTGTGGGGAGAGTAGAGAGTAAATGGAGATGTTATCCTTTTGATCATTTTTGATGAATACAACATGCTGTACAAGGACATCATTCTCGCTATCAATAAATACTGTCTTTTCTACTTTAAACCTTAGATCCTTATCGTCATTAACTATTCTATAGGCCGGAATCCCTGATTTTATCCACTGAATGCTATGAGATGTTCCCCTTCTTTCCTCAAAAAAAAATTTTCCATCTGTTATGAGAAGCTGATGATCCCTGATCTGGGCAATATCCACCCCGGGATAATATACCTCATTTACTATTCCATGTGAAACTGTAAAATGGAGTCTTGAGCATCTCCTCAGGGAAGTTCCGACTCCTTCCTTTGCACTTGACGTCCATTTAGGTGGTATGCCTGGCTTTCCAAACGCTTCCCCTGAATTCATCTTTCATTATCCTTCCCCATATTAAATATTGATCGCTTATGATCAAATATACTGGTTCATATCACTTTTATATATGATCTTAAGGACGTTTTCAATGTGTTCTTTAAGTTCCTCATTGCTGTCCGCAGTCAAACAGACATGACCCATCTTTCTCTTTTTTCTGACCTCTTTCTTTCTGTAATCGTAAACCCTTGTATTTCCAAGTTTCAGTATATCATTCAACTGGATGTCACTTAACGAGAGTCCAATAATGTTAACTATACCCGATGGAACATATGTTGAAGGCTGAGACACTGGAAGTCCCATTACACATCTAACATGCATCTCGAACTGCGAATAGCTTGAACCCATGAGTGTGTGGTGACCAGTATTATGAACCCTCGGTGCGTATTCATTTATTAGTGGACCATCCTTGGTAAGAAAGAACTCTATACCCATTACCCCAACATACTCTAGCTCTTTCAGGAGTCTGCTTGAAATTTCAATCATTTGTGATCTTAATTCATTATTATTTATAGGGGAACTGTTCCATATAAGAATCCCACTTTTATTCAAATTATAGGAAGGTTCATAGAAGTAGAAGCTGCCGTTAATATCTCTTGCACAGATAATTGAAGCCTCACTGTCATACTCCACAAATTTTTCAACCACAAAAATTTCTTCAGAATCAACGGGAAAGTTGCTCATATCATAATAATAGTACTGTCCCTTTCCATCGTATCCACCCTCTGACCTTTTAATCACGAACTTTTCCATAGGAAGAGCTAACTCAAGAGCCTTTTTTCCACCATGGGCTACCATGAATTCACCTACGGGAAAATTCCTAGATTTTAGGAATTCTTTCTCCAGATGCCTCTGCATTTTCAGTTCTACAGATTTTAATGATGGCCTTAACTTTCCCTCTTTTTCTGCATATTCCAGGAGTTTCCTGTTTATATGTTCAAATTCAAAGGTGACAATATCACTTTCATCAACAAATTCTTTGTATTGATTCGAAGAATAGAACCTATCTGCAATTGAAACTGCAGGATCTGATTGGCTTTCAGAATAAACATTGAATTTTATGGGCAAACCTCTGGATTCAAGTATCATCATTGTTCCAAGCTGTCCTGCACCTGCTATTCCTATGGTTTTATGGTAATCTTGTGTTTTCAACACTTTCCCTTTCCTTTTCCATGTAATTCCTCATCTTGAATGCAAGTTCCGGATACTTCAAAGATAGGATTCTTACCGCCAGAAGTGCAGCATTCTTAGAATTGTTAATCGCAACTGTCGCAACGGGAATTCCTGACGGCATCTGAACAATGGAAAGAAGCGAGTCGATTCCATTGAGTGCCTTTGTCATTACCGGGACGCCTATAACTGGCAGATTTGAAATCGCTGCCACCATTCCAGGGAGATGGGCAGAGCCTCCTGCACCTGCAATAATGACTTCAATCCCTCTGGAACTAGCCTTCTCTGCAAATTCATACATCATCTTTGGAGTTCTGTGAGCTGACACAACCTTTGATTCACAATCCACCTGAAATGATCGCAAAACCTCACATGCATCCTTCATAACCTCGTAGTCTGACTGACTGCCCATTATAACCGCAACCTTCGACAAATATTTCACCTCTTGAGCAATTTTATTCTGCTATTACCCTATGTCTTATTACTTCAATATAATTTATAATTATTCATCAAAAATTCTTCCAAATCTCATAACTCTTGCTCTTTTCTAAAATGATTTTATTTAAGTTAGCACTCTCATGAATACCGATATTATTAATTAGTCTATATTTTGCTGGAAATTTTATTATAGTACGGATATTCTTTTTCTGAAACATTTCTAAATCATCCATGAAAATTTTGAATTGTCCTGTCTGCTCTATTTTACGATCACTGGAATAGAATCCACTTCTGTGTTTCCTAAGATTCAAAAATATGAAGTCGTTTTTAGATAATTCCCTCCTAACGGTCCTGTAACTGCCTCGCTTTATAGCTGTTCTCTGGAGCATCCTGGAAAATTCAACTATCTCGGTTTCAGTTGGAAATTCCCGTTTTTTGTTACCTTGTGTCGTATCTTTAAAAATTCCGAATATTCCTAAATTTTTACTTCTCGTTGCGTTTAATACGTTTATCTGTAGGTAGATAGCTGCTTCTTCCATTGTTCCCTGGTTCATGATTTCCCTATACCTCTTTCTCAATGCCAGAAGTGCTCCTTTTGTTCTTCCCCTGTAACTGTTTTCCATGGCCTGATAAAACTCTTCCGGCATAACTTTTACATACTCATATATGGATATGAGGCTATTATCAGGATCAGATAGTACTGGAAATGGTAGTTGTTTTTTTAGATTTAGATTTATGAATGTTTCCATTGAGCCGCAGATGGGTTCAATATAATGATTAATTTCCATGGGAAGAAATCTGCTAATATCTTCTGAGATTTCTTCAAATTCTTCCTCGTAAATAATCGCTTCAGTCAATATATTGGCATTTAATCATTGTATAAAGTGACTTATGCTTTTATTCTAGCTTTTCCTTTAACAGTGATGTTATATAACCTTTTACCTGACTGAAATTCAGCTTGGGAGGCATTGGGGCTTCATCTGGATCTATGACCACATCAACTATTGTTGGTTCATCCCTGATGGAGAGGCTTTCCCTTATGGCAGGCTCCAGTTGATCATATTTTTCAACCCGGAAGGATTTTATTCCAATTGCCTCTCCAATACTTGCAAAATTTAGTGGGAAAAGATCTGTCCCAAAATTTGGGAACCCCATGACTTCCTCCTCAAATTTTATCATTCCAAGTTCAGAATTGTTGAAAACGAAGAGCTTCACTGGTCTCTTATATTTCTTTATTGTTACAAGTTCTGGCATTGACATTGCAAAGCTACCATCTCCTATAAGCCCTATAACCTGTGATTCTGATGAGAATGATGCTCCAACAGTTCCTGGAATGCCAATACCCATGCTTCCCAGCCATGAAGAATAGACAAATTTTCTTCCGGATGTTGTTCTGAAGTTCCTAACACCCCACACCGTAACATTTCCTGTATCTACTACAACTGTTGCATTTTTATCTGCATATCTTGAGATGATTGCTGGTACTGATTCTGGATGAATAAGACCACTATCATAATGCTCTTTCTTTTCCAAAGCCTCAATCCACTCTGATTTTGTTGATTCAATTGAACTGTAATATTTTTTAACCTTCGGATTAACCTCAATCTTATTGAGAAAAGTCATTGTGTCACATATAATTCCTATATCAGATCTTCTCCTCTTGCCTATGGATATGGGGTCTGTGTCTACCTGTACTGTTACGAGATTTTCTGGTATGAACTGTACATATGGATAAGATGTACCCAGCATTATAATAAGATCTGCTCCCTCAACTGCCTTCATTGACGGTTTTGTTCCAAGAAGACCAAGACTTCCTGCAACTCTTTTGTCCATGTCATCAACTATGCCCTTTCCATTAAGCGCATAAATTATGGGTGCCCCTATTTTCTCAGAGAAATCCATAATCTTATCACCGCATCCTCTTGCACCTTTTCCAATGAATAAAACTGGTTTTGAGGACTTTTCTATAATATTTTTAACCTTAGTAAGATCAGGATCGTATTGAGCTGTTTCCGGTGACTGCTCCATGAGCTGTTCATTATACTGAGATTGTAACCTCATTATATCAGCAGGAAGTGTAAGGTGCGACACACCATGACGATATTTTGCCTCCCTGAATGCTCTTTTGGCTATTTCCTGTGCACTTGATGGATTAAGAACTTCGGTACTGTATACTGACACATCCTGAAAGATTGAACCCAGATTCACTTCCTGAAAGTAATCTGTTCCAATTAAGTCCGTCTCTACCTGTCCAGTCAATGCGATCACTGAAGAATGATCCATTTTAGCATCGTATAGACCATTCAAAAGGTGAATCGATCCTGGCCCACTTGTTCCCATACAGGCTGTTACCTTGCCAGATATCTTTGACTCAAAGGAGGCAGCAAGGGCAGCCCCCTCTTCATGCCTTACCTGAATAAATTGAATCTTTCCATTCTTTCTTATTGCATCCATTACTGGATTTAAAGAGTCCCCCGGTATACCGTATATCCTTTCAACTCCGAGATTAAATAATGTATCGATTATGACTTCAGCTGTAGTTTTTCCCATGAATCTACATGTTAATTATTGTATATTAATTATAAGAAGAAAATTTTTACTGGCATTCATAATTTTTTTGTAATTTCTATACCTCTAAAAAATAATTAAATTCAAGATGCATACACTTTCTTTTACCGATTTATTCTCATTTAAACCCGCCACGGCTATCATAACAGATCTCAGAAGAGGATACTATGAAGAAAATGTCAATACCATTTTAGCCCCCATATTCAATTCAGGGGATGATAACAGTTTTTTTTAATTAAAATTAGTTGAATGCACCAAAATTCATTTTATTGATTTCAAAAACATTCATTGAAACGATTTGAAACTGTGATTACTTTAAATCATAATTGAATTTAGTACTATTAATCCAACCATGATCCTATAACCTTAATAATATATTTAATGTCGGGCAATTCTTCCATAACTATATTATTCAGTGCTTTGTTGAAATAATCTTCCTGTTTCTTGATTTCTTCAATGAATGATTCTTTATCAAAGGACATATTATAAAATTCAAGTTTTTTGTCTACCATCTCCCTGTTGAATTTAGTACCTTTCATTTTAATTAAAAAGAATAAGTCATAAATATCTCTAGTTTTTTTCCTAGTATATATATCCATTAATTTTTCTGAGGCAACCTCGTCCAGGGACATTCCAGATAATATCCTCACAGGTAGACTGTATTCGGGAAAATTAAATCTTAATGCAATTGGTTTATCTATTACTTTTTCCCTCTTGCTCATTTCAACGTATACCGGTGTACTATCCAAATTTCCAGTATACAAAGGGCCCTGGGATAATATCCTGTAAAATAGTGTAATAGTATTATTTTTAATAATTTTTAATTCATTGCTTATGCCCATGAGTGATATACTATGGCTTGTCAATTCCGGTATTTTGTCAATTAGTTTTCCGTCAACAGTAAAATCCAGATCCTCTGAAAACCCCCTTAGTCCGTGAAACAACCACAGGTATGTCCCACCCTTAAATACCAGCGGAAAATCTGCTAATGAATTTAATATTAATGTTTGCATAAACCTCTTTTATTCCTTCCATGGTCTTAAATTATGCAGTTTTGATAGTGATATTATTTCATCCTTCCTGAGCATTTTAAAATCTCCTCAATTTTTGTTATTCCTTTTATTTTCATATTTTTTAAACGTACTAATAGTTCTGAAAAATCTATTTCTCTTTTATATTCTATTATATCAAATTTAGAAATTAATTTGAGGTATAAACCATCAAATACAGCCTTATCAGGATTTGCGACGAATATAAAGCTTCCACCTTTATCATACCTTTTATATCAAAAAAATAATTCAGGCTTTATTTTGTGGTATATTATTCCTAACCCGTAATAATTATATGAATTAATTGTGTTTACACACTCAATATATTCTGGAATCTGATAGGTTATCTTATGGGATAGTAGTGCAGAATTTAATGATATATATGATGGAAAAACCAACTGAGAAGCTATAATAAAATCATCTTTATTGAATGATATTTTCCCATTTTTTAGTCTAATTGCAAGACCATTTTTAATCAGTCTGTTCATGTAAACTAGTGCAACACTTTTTTTTCTTGTTAATAAGATTAGAAAGTTCCTGTGCATTAAATACGCCAACGCCTGAATTTAATGCCATATCACGAATTTTATACGGTGATAGCTCCTTTTTTGTCATATTCACATAACAATATTGTTATACTGAAATGATACGTTAACTTTCCTGTGCCTGTTGACCGGGACATGGCAAAAATATCAGACAGTAGTTAAATCAGAACGCTTAATAGGTTAAAAATCTAAATTAACTTTATCTGTTTCTATCAGAAACAGGGAATATTCTCATTGGCTCAAGTCTTAACCTGAGATTGTCAAAAATCCTTGTTCTGAGATTCTGATCCCTTAGTTTTGGAAATTCTATCATGATTAGATAGGTATTCAATGTTGTTTCATCTACCAAAAATCTTTGATCTTTTTTCTCTATTCCCATACTTTCTGTAACTTCAAAAACGTTTTTCCTAAGTTCATCTGGCGTGACATGTTTTGGCACCTCATATCTTATGGCAAAGCTTCCGCTCTTAGGACCCAGTTGAAATGCCCCTAAAGCTACCACAGCATTGGGTACGTTTATTGTTTCCCCATCGTCAGCTAATATTTTTGTATAATTCATAGTGATATCAATAACCTTCCCCCTTATTCCCTGTACATATAACACATCCTTTGAGTAATATTTCTGAAAGAATACAGCCAATTGAAGTCCCATTAGGGAGCTTGAACTGCTCCACGGAAATATCCACACATTATCACCAGGTTTGAAAGGTTTTGAGATTTCCATCATTATACCTCCCAGTATATTCCCTATAAGACTCTGACCGGCAAGTGCAATTAAAGCGGCAAGAAGTATGCTGCTTGTAAGTAAGGAATCAATATTAATGCCAAGTGCTGAGAGGATCACGACAAAAATTATGAAGTATGCAATGATATTTATCACATAGTTGATAAATACATATCGCAATGTGTTTCCTCTTATGGAGGATCGGAGTCTCATCATCTTCCTTATTTGAAATATGAGAACTAAGGCGATGGCTAGAGATATTATTACTTGTAAAATTGTACCGTACTTTGATAATTCATACCTTAAGTAAATAGGAAAAATCTCCACTGAATAGTAGGCTGCCAAATAGAATAATTGGGCTTTTTTTACAAGATATGGTAAATTTAATACATCCAGTAAAAATCCAAATAGAAGGAAAAAAGAAAAGGAATACATCAGGTTTGTCTGGCTTTTCATGTTGAATTATCACTAGTCGGTTGTAGATACAATGCACTGAGACATTGGAACACAGATTGTTTGCTTTCCTGACTTATCCTGATTGTCAGTTTCTATTATATATACTGCCTGATCCACACCAACTAACCTGCCCTTCATATATAGCTCAGGCGTAAGACTCTCCTGGTACTGCCCTAGAATTAGGAATCTAACATTTTTTCCCACCAGGTCAATGACATTCATATTCGTTGATTCGTTTATGCTATAAAATCTATTCATTAAACTGTAAAATCAATAAAATAAAAAAATAAAAGATTATGGTGTTATGAGTGAAATTAAAAATATTACAAATCCTGCTATTACGAAATACTCTGTGTTTGTGAGGTTTTGTGCAATGAACTTATAGTAGACTCCTCCTATTTCTATCAGGAATAATCCCAGGAAGAATAGTGGATATCTCCATGCTGACTTCATGTATTTTCCCATTTGGATCACAACCTGAACAGGAGTATATTAATGCCAAGACCAGCGGCTACTCCCCTTATATATAGGTCAACCAGGAAGAATGAGGCAAGACTCATCCATGCAAATATCTCGTGATGATCGTTCAGCTTTGATATGCCGTTAAAGAATGATCTCCTTGCACTCTTCTTATTCACTGGACAGCTGTAGCAGTCTACATTTCCGCCTGTTACATGTCTGAAGAAGTGGCATGAGAATGTATATACTGTAACCAAAGCTGTGTTGATGATCAATAGGAGCGCACCAAGTGTGAATGTTCCCTTGTAGGCAAGGGCTACATAGATATCATAATAGAAGAATGGAAGAATTGCAACTGCAGTGTACCAGAAATATCTGTGAAGGTTCTCAAGCCTGAAAATATTTGTTTCACCTGAATATAATCTACCTCTCTTTTCACCAACCAGATCTGTTTTCTTTGATACATTCTTGAAATTTGAGACTTCACACGCCACTGGGTGTCTGAAAAGATGTCTGTGGTAATCTTTCCTGTAAGCGTAGCATGTAGCCCTGAATCCTGCCACCAGAGGAAGTACAAGGATTGTTGGTGAATAGAATGGATCTGTCAATCCCTGAACAGGCTTTGGTAATGCAAACTCAGTCATCAGGTATATGGCCAGCAGTGCCAGCAGTACGAATGACCAGAATCTCAATTCTCCGAACTCTCTTGGAAACCTTGTTATCTTTTCTAATTTTGTTTCATCCTTTGTGCTAAATGACATTTATTTCACCACCTTCTCCTTATGTCTTCTGTTCTTGATCAACATTGCTATTGGATCGTACTGCCTGTCTACGGCTCTTTCCTTTTCTTGAATGATTGCATTATCAGTTATTTTTATGTGCTCTGGACATACTTCAGTACAGCATTTAGTTATATTGCAATATCCCATTCCACCCTCTTCATTGAGCATCCGGGATCTATCCAGTCCATCCAGAGGATGCATATCCCATGAGGCCGCCTTTACAATGTGTCTTGGCCCAAAATATGGTGTGAAATGTTCCCTGACAACGTGGCATACATCCATGCAGAGAAAACACTCTATACATCTCTTAAATTCCTTGGACCTTTCCACATCTTTAGGATTAATTCTCCATGGTTTTTCAAGACCTTCCTTTGGTGTAAACATTGGAATCTTTCTTGCAATTTCCCAGTTCTTTGAGACATCCGTAACAAGATCCTTTATCAATGGAAATGCTGCCATTGGCGCAACGGTGATGTTTTTTCCAACTTCATCAACCCTGGTCTTGCACATCAAGGAAGGCCTTCCATTTATCTCTGCAGAGCATGAACCGCATTTACCTGCCTTGCAGTTCCATCTTATTGAAATGGTTGGGTCTATTTTCTCTTCAACATACCTTACTGTATCAAGAACAACCATTCCATCAACATAAGGAACCTTGTATTCTACAAACTTCCCTTCCTTTTCTGTTTCAGGATCGAACCTGAATACTTTCACGCTTATATCATCGCTCATTCATACACCTCTGGCTTTACATATGCCTTATATTCCTCTGGCATTTCTGCCGCCGGTTTTACCTCAAAATTCATGTTTCCCTGTTCATCCATGTATGTTATTATATTGGCTTTCCATGCTGGGTCTTTCTTAGGAAAGTCTGATCTCGCATGGGCACCCCTGCTTTCCTTCCTCATGGAAGCGCATGTTGCAATTGCCTCGCAGGAGACCAACATATTGCCAAGTTCGAGACAACCCAGTAATCCATGGTTGTATCTAACTCCACCCTTTGTACCAACTTCCTTGAATTCTTCCTTTAAATCCTTGATTATCTTGATTGCCTTCTGCAGATGTTCCTCATCCCTCATTATACCTACATTTTCACTCATACATGTTGTAAGTCTGTCTATGAGATCGTATGGGTTCTTCCCATCTTCCTTAAAGAAGTGCATTACATAAGCTCTAATTTTTTCAATTTCCTCCTCAGGTATATCCTCGAATTTTGAGCTTCGTGCATAATTAACTGCTGAATCTCCTGCCCTTTTACCGAAAACGAGAATATCTGCAAGAGAGTTGCCTCCCAGTCTGTTGGCTCCGTGGAGACCTGATGCTACCTCTCCCGCAGCAAAAAGATTTTCAAGGTTTGTTCTTTCTGTTTCTGCATCAACTTCAATTCCACCCATCATATAATGGACAGTTGGTGCAACTTCCATCTTTTCCTTTGTTATATCTACACCAGCAAACTCAAGAAACTGCTGATACATGGCTGGAAGTTTGTGCTTGATAAAGTCTGCACCTTTTTGAGATATGTCAAGATAAACACCTCCATGTTCTGTTCCCCTACCTTCCATTATTTCTTTGTAATTTGCTCTTGCAACAACATCTCTAGCATCAAGTTCTTTCTTTTGTGGAGAATATTTCAGCATATATCTCTCACCCTTTGAATTCAGTAAAATCCCCCCTTCTCCTCTTACTCCTTCCGTCACAAGAAGACCTTTTACTCCAGGTGGGTATACCATTCCTGTTGGGTGGAACTGTATCATTTCCATGTCTCTGAGGATTACTCCAGCCCTGTATGCCATACCAATACCATCACCTGTTGATTCCCATGAGTTGGATGTTACCTTATAAACTCTTCCGGAACCACCAGTTGCTATGACTACTGATTTTGCCCTGAATACAAATGTCTTACCAGTATTCATCTTTATTCCGTATGCTCCTATGATCTTGTTATCCTTCCTTATAAGGTCCACAATATACATTTCATCGTAGAACGGAATATTTCTGTGCAGTACCTGATCTTCCAATGTCTTTATGAGTTCTAATCCTGTTCTATCACCAATATGTGCCAGTCTTCTGTATGTGTGAGCTCCAAATGCCCTCTGCATTATCCTGCCATCAGGTGTCCTGTCGAAAAGTGCTCCATATCTTTCCAGTTCGAGAACCCTGTCAGGTGCCTCTTTTCCCAAAATTTCGGCCATTTTCCAGTTAGATATGTATACTCCTTCCTCTATTATATCACCATAGTGAACCATCCAGTTATCCTTCGGATCCACGTTTCCCAGAGCACAGGCAATTCCACCTTCAGCCATAACGGTGTGAGCCTTGCCAAGAAGTGATTTTGTAACCATTACAGGCTTCAAACCTGCATCATTTACGGAGATAGCTGCCCTCATTCCTGCGCCGCCGGCACCGATAATAAGAACATCTGCCTCGACGGTTTCAACCTCATTGTTCATTAAATTTCACCTAAACCTTATGTGTATTATTTCATCGGTATAAATTTTTTATAATTTCTAAATACTTATATAGTGCTTTTGCGAGTAATTTAGAGTTTTTATGTGATGAAAATTACTATTAGATTGAAATCATAAGTTAGTTTTTAATATGCTGTTTTCTAACCTTCTTTATCAGCCTGAGTATATTTTTATATTTTTTAGTTCTAACTGACAGAGTGGCTTTCCTTATGAAACAGAAAGTGTGTTTATTTTTTTGTCAGAAAATAATTTTTTCCTGACGTCCTTTCAGGTGAGATGATGAATTTGACATGTGTGAATAGAGATATTATCCATTCTTTTTCATATCTAATATCAGAACTGGAAAAGAGCTTGTAAATTAAAGAACTTTCACATACTTTTCATCCGATTCATTTTCAGCGTGTAAACAAGTATAATCTTTATCCTGGACTAAAAAAGTACAACTTTATTGTGTATAATATTTTATAAGGGAGTTACCAATTTAAGAACGATAGATGACATTTTTACTTTCAATATTCGTACTTTTGCTTCTTGCCATAATTATGGGAAGTGTTTTCGAATATTACGGCTTACCTTCAGTTATTGGTGAACTAATAGCCGGGTTTATCCTTGGAAAAGCTGTTCTAGATCTTGTTTTACCAAGTTCCATAATAACGGGGATTTCAGAAATTTCTTTGTTCTTCATAGTTCTTCTTATAGGGGTTGAGTCAACAACCTATACACTGGTCAGGAATGTTAAAAAAGGGATCTTACTTTCGACTACGAGTTTCATAATTCCTCTACTAATTATGCTTCTTTTCTTGAAGATTTTCTATGGAAAATTTGGGGCATCAGATATTATACTTGCCGTGTCCATAGGAGTGCCATCAATCTCCATTATTTCAGTGCTCTTGAATAAATATGACCTGATGAAATACGAAATGGGAAACTCCATTCTTGCATCTGTTATATTCACAGATATAATTGCATTCATTATTCTTTCAGCAATAGTAGACCTTAAAAGATTGAATTACGAGCTTGTGTCGATTGTAGTTTTTCTCATATTGATATTTCTGGCAGATCATTATTTAAGAAAAAATTCAAAAACGGTCATGGCTTTCTTTGAAAGACTAAGGTACCAGTCTAAAAGTGAAAAACTTGTATTTGGTAGCATAATCTTATCTGGACTCATAGTCGCGTCTCTCCTGGATGAGATAGGTATATCATATGTTCTTGGTGCTTTCTTTGCAGGTATACTTATCAGCGACGTCATAATAGGAAAAGAACTTCTTGGGATTATTACAAGAACACTGGGACGGTTGAATGATAGCTTCTTCATACCTCTTTTTTTCAGCATAGCCGGAATGGAAGCCATCCTTCCAACCTTTAACTCACTGGGAGAAATGACACTTCTTATAATCATAACAATTCTAATTGGAGGATTTCTTGATTATTATGCTGGAAGAAAATTCTTCTCAAAAGGTTCTGGGAGAGTTTCATCAGGAATATTAGGAGGAAGAGGTGCGGTGGGAGTCATTATCGCTACTATAGCCCTTGAAGCGAACATCCTTAATTCAAACCAATATTCAGCAGCAATTTTTGCAACGATTATAGTTTCAGTTATATTCTCATTTCTTTTGAGAAACCAGCAGGATAACATTCTTATGGAACAGGAAAGATTTGGTGTTAAGATCTAGTTCGTAGATTTGTGGAACGAATAATTTGCTATGTAGTGATGATCGAAGAACTTTATATCACTTCTCACATAGTTATTCCTTGAAAATATGGCATTAAGTTCTTCTGGTGATAGCTTTATTTCTGATGGTGGACCTAATGTTGAATCTTTCTTGAATTCTAACAGTGTAAAAACTGGTTTATTCTTTTGTGAAAATTTCTGGATAATTTCATCCATACAGGGAAAGTCATGAAAACTGGTTGAAAAGAAAACTCTGTCTACCTCTGGAATTTTTTCCATTTTACACATATCTTCTAGAATTGTCTCCACATTTAGGATCTTTTTTTCTTTTATCTTTTTATTTTCTCTTTCTATTCCATTCTTACTTATATCTATAGAATATACCTTTGAACATTTAGGTGCCAGAAGCATTGAATAGTATCCATCTCCGGAACCAACATCTGCTATTCGTTCGCCTTGTTTTATGTGCATGAAATCTATGACACTTTGCACGTCTATGGTTTTTTCTCTCATTTCTGCCATTCTATCATAATCGAATTCGTGTCCGTGGTGATGATGATCCATAACTTTCAATGTTTAAATGCCTATTAATCCTTTGCGAGTATCTGTTAGCCGAAATTGTTTAATGCACTGAGTAAAGTTAATTTTATATCACTGCATGATAGCAAAAATACAGGTCCATGCCATAAATTTCGAGTAAAAACATTAAAATAACATCCATACAGGATAACTTTTTTATGCCTTTTGAATTAACCTCACTAATGTTACTCTCTGAGTTTGTGGATTATCTCGACAGAATATCTGGTACACCAAAAAGACTGGAAATGAATGAGATTATGAAACAGTTATTTCTGGAGCACAGAGATGAAGTGGATATTATTGCATACCTTATTCAGGGAAAGGTGGCACCAGATTACTCTGGACTCGAGATTGGCATATCAGAGAAAACCGTCATGAAAGCTTTGGAATACCTTACCGGAGCAAATGAAAAAGAAGAAATATCTTTGATTTCAACATTGGGGGATCTGGGGGAAGTGGCCGAACAATTACTTTCCCGAGGAAAGCAAACCTCATTCTTCAATGAGCCTCTAACTCTTAAAGAGTTTTACGAACTTCTCCTTAAGATTACGAGACTAAAGGGCCAAGGAACTAGCGAAACAAAGGCAGCTATGTTAAAGGATTTCCTCATCCGGTCAACAAATAAAGAGGCAAAGTATGTTGTAAGGATTATCACAGGAAACCTCAGAATCGGGGTTTCAGATGCATCAATAATTACTGCACTCCGACTGGCATTTAAACCAGAAATAGAACAATCTGAGGTGGAGGATGCTTTCAATTTTCATCCTGATCCTGCTTACGTTGCTAATCTTTTGCTCAATGATAGAATAAATGTAAGCGCAGGACCTACACCGTTCATACCAATAAAAGTAATGCTTGCTGAGAGGCTTCAGTCCCTTACTCAGATAATTGAAAAACTTGGTGGAATAGCAGCTTTAGAATACAAGTATGATGGCTTAAGGATACAGATACACAAGCGTGGAAATGAAATAAGGACATTTTCAAGGGGAAATGAAGAAACGACAAAACAGTTTCCTGAAATTATTGAAGCTGTCAGAAAGGTAAATGCTGATACTGTGATCCTTGACGGAGAGGCAGTACCGGTTAACAGTGAAACAGGAGAGATTTATCCTTTTCAGGATGTTTCAAGGAGAAGAGGAAGAATATACGATTTGCCGGAGGTTTCGGAAGAGATACCCATTATGGTTTTTCTCTTTGACATTATTTATCTTAATGGCGTCCCTCTTAATGGGAAATCATATACTGAAAGAAGGAAAAGGTTACTCGAAACTGTGGGTGAAAATGATCGCCTGAAATTTGCAACACAGATAATATCTAAGAGTTCAGAGGAAGCAGAAAAATTCTTTGAAACTTCCATAGAATCAGGATGTGAGGGAATAGTCGCAAAGAGTGTGCAGGAAAATTCCATTTACAGGGCTGGAAACAGGGGATGGTTGTGGATAAAATTTAAGAGAGATTATCAGAATGAAATCTCAGATACACTGGACCTGGTAGTAGTAGGTGCATTCTACGGACATGGACGCAGAAAAGGTAGCTTCGGTGCACTTCTTTTGGCTTCTTATAATAAGGAACGTGATATGTTTGAATCAGTATGTAAGATTGGGTCTGGATTCACTGATGAAAATCTTTCTGAAATGAAGGTGATATTCTCGAGTCTCATCACAGATAAAAAACCATCAAATGTTGATTCAGAAATGATGCCAGATGCTTGGATATACCCTGAAAAGGTGATTCAGATTAAGGGTGCTGAAATAACATTGAGCCCTGTTCATACATGTGCAAAAGAACTGGTTGGTAAAAATGGCCTTGCCATAAGATTTCCAAGATTTACTGGTACCTGGAGAACTGATAAAAAAGTAGAAGATTGTACATCCTCTGTAGAAATTTATGAATTATTTAAAATGCAGAAAAAAACTAGTTATAAGGAAGATAGTAATTAATCTCTATCTTCGTTTCTGTAATTATCTCTGGAGCCGTACTCTCTCCTTCCACCGCTGTTTCCGCCGTATCCACCGCCGTTTCTTCTGAAACCGCCGCCAGTACCGCCTCTTCTGAAGTTAGTGTTTTCATAAACTTTTTCGCTCATGTCATTTTCACTGTTAACTTCTTCAACAGCTTCCTCGGATTCGTTAAGGTTTCCATATTTTCCAACGTTTAATCTCATCTGGCCTCTGACCAATGAAATGTATCCGTTATCAACATGAAGTGTAGATCCATCCTTTACAGATGCAGCCTGTTCTCCCCAGAGGGATAGCTTTATCTTTCCAGTGTCGTCTCCTACAACAACCTCAGTTACGGATTTTGATTCTCCGAATCTTGTGTTTATCTCTTTTGGCTCGCCTATCTCTATGACCTTAGCAAGAACATTTACTCTTCTCGACTCAGGTGTAAGGTCCTTTATTTTGGTAATTCCTTCCATATGGTTTACGTCCCGTCCTTTCGGACTGAATAGTATTCCTTACTCGTATTTATATTAATGCGTTAATTTGAGTTAACATTCTTCATTTGAATTAATTCGGTTGAAAGCCCTTAATTTCATGAATAACAGATCTTCTCGATATTGTCTAAAACCAAATGATATGGATAATGAATCATTTCAATATACTAGTTTATTTCATGTTCTAATATATGCCTTAACCATGGAATAACAGAAGTGAAAAATGAAGGTCCGTGGTGTGCAAAAAAATCAAGTTTTCCTGGGGTACAGAATATATTGTTTTTTCTGAATGCAGATGTGTTACTCAGCGGTGTATCCTTAAGACGTTTTATGGTCTCTTCTACACTGGTTCCCCTGTACATCTTTCCTTCAAATATCATGAGTTCTGGGTCGAATTTTCTGACCTGCTCATAATCTGGTTCAAGCCATTCCTTTAAGTTGTTGTCAAAAGGTGTTGAAATACCATGTAAATTTAAGGTTGATGTAATATAACTTAAAGACCCGAATGAGACAGGTCCTCCAAGATCTATCTCCAGATATGCCCTCTTATTTGAGTCATAAGGAACGAAATATTTTTGAAGTTCTCTGGCAAGATTTTGGGCATTACTTATTTTTCCCGTTACAACTCCAACCCTGCTTATCATATCCAGTATTCCATAGGGTGTTGAGGGTAGCTCAAACTGAAAAACCTGATATTTTTTCATTAATTCTTTTGTAAGATTTTCCTGATATCCTGATATTGTGAAAATAATGTCAGGATTTATTTCGTTTACTATATTTTCATTATATGTACTGTAACTACCAATTTTTTTGATTTTTTCAACAGATTCTGGCCTCCTGCAGAATGCACTTACTCCCTTAAGTTTGTTTTCGAGACCTATAAGGCAAAGTGTTTCAGTAATAGAGGGATTGAGCGAGATTATACTGTTGATCTTATCTGGAACATCAACATCCCTTAAGGTAAAGTCCCTGAGCTTTGTCATTTTAGAATGTTATTGGAACGTATCCTTCCTGAAGGGCCTTTGCCAGTACTTCTCCAGCAGGTTCAAGATTTATGTTCTTTGATTTTAGTGGTTCTGAAATCTTCTTATTGTCGGCAATGAACACGCATGCTGTTTTATAGATACCAGCATCTGTTGCCTCTTTTAGCATCCCATCAATCATTTCATCTCCCTTGGCAATCATTTCCTGTGAGGGACCAAAGAAAAGAACCCTGACGTCAGACACACGATTCTTTTGCTTCATGTTTATTGCCATTCTCAGTCCAGTTAATGCCTTCTCTTTCTGCTCCAGACCACTGCTGATTATAAATATGATTTTTGTTTCCGTCATGATTGTAGATATAATCTATATATAAAAATCATAAGTAGCTATGAAATACAATTCAAGGTAGAAGAATGAATAATTTAATAATATTCATTTAAATCTTAAATTAATGAATTCTATTAAGGTTAAGGCATCAGCCCACCCAACCATGGGTATAGTCTTACTGGGAGGACTTTCCGATCCTGCATTGAGACTTCCATATCATAATTCTGCTGGAATTTGCTATTCACTTGCTGATAGGGAGTCAGTAGCAGAAACAACTCTAACCATAACCGATAAAAAAATGGAAAATACACTCAATGGTGAGACTTTGGATGCAAAAGATACTAGATCTCCCTTTAAATTAATCGATCTTTACAAAGAACAGATCAATAGAAAGTATTCTGGCCACATATATTTCAACTCTGTAAACAGAAATATAATAAGTGGTAGCTCGGATGCAGGGGCAGCCGCACTTGGGAAATGTATATCATGGCTTCTTCCCGATGTTGATAAAAATGATCTGGAATTGAATATGAGGAAAGTTTCTGAGAGTGCCGGAAGAAGTTTTTATGGTGGTTTGACAGTTACAGAAGGGATAGAAAAACCACTAACAAGGCAAATTCTTGATGAAAGTAAATTCGAGAATTATAGAATTTTAAGCGTTGTATTTCCTCATAAAAGAAAGCCTTCAGACGATATACATTTCAATCAGCCGAAGTCAGAATATTACAAAAAAAGAATCATGAATGCAGATCAAAATGTGATCACATTAAAGGAGCTTGCAAGAAAGAACCAAATAAAGGATATATTCGAACTTGCCATGAGAGATACGGACGATTACCATTATCTTAATAGCCTTGTTGATGTTAAAATTGTGACTGAGGAAATGAAAGTACTGATGGAAGAAATTCATGAAATTAGAAAGAAGATATGGCTTACCTACATAGTGACTGGGGGAAATAGTGTATTTCTTGTAACAGAGGAAAAAAATGTGGAAAGGGTAAGAAATGTTGCCCTGGAACATTCAAGAGAAATTTACCTTTTGAAAGTTGCGGGAGGAGCTAGAGTCATTCAAACGGGTGATTCAAATCTTAAGACAGAATAGGAAAGAATAAAAAGCTTAATTGTATTAGGATTTTGAATGGCGGAAAAGAAGGATGGTTTCCAATCAGGAGCAGGTTTAATAAGATATTTCGATGAAGAAGAAATTACGGGACCGGCTCTGGATCCAAAACTTGTTATTTACATTGGGATAGCAATGGCTGTTGTTGTCGAACTGGCAAAAGTTTTCTGGCCAATTTAAAATAATTTTATTACCTAATGTTATAATCCGACTTTCATATCAATGGGATTTTTAATAAAAAGTGGTTTGTTCTATTTGAATATGTTATAATTATTATACAATGAGTGACTAATCATCCTGTATAAAACAGTAAAATCTCCTTCTGGTATCACTTAGACATGTTTTAACACTGATCAGTGATTCCTCACGTAAGTGTTTCAGTGAACCCATTAAAGCCCTTTTTGAGAGCCCTGTTTCTTTCATAAGTGTCTTTACATCTGCAATTTTTATACTCTTCAAGGTTATTAATATGAGTCTTGATGAGGGTGTCAGTTCCTTAAATTTTTCTTCGCTTAACGTGAAACACCCATTATTTCAAAGGTATAAATCTTACTTCATTTCAGAGAAGATAAATAAAAAACAATGTTAGACGATTAGATGTACAGACTGGAGTATTTGTTGTTTGCTGAACTTAATGGTTTAGAACTTTTGACTGAAAGAACACTGGTTAGAATACACCAGTTATGTTACTTTTACTAATTTGCCCCTAATAAGATTAAAAAAATTAATTTCAATTGATAATGCAAATGTTTTTTAAACCAGATGAATTATGATTATTCTATATGAAGCCAGTGATAAAGGAAGATAAAGCAGTGAGCGAAATAATTGGGGCCATTTTGCTATTTGCCATAGCGTCTGTGCTATTAACGAGTTTTATTTTATGGTATGTTCCGAGCACAGGCACAAACAATGATTTGTCATATCAAAGTTCTACACAGAATGCTTTCTCATCGCTGGATTCGAAGATGATCAATCCATCAGTTACTCCGGGAAGTGGAATTTCACAGAGCTTTTCGTTGGGTATCAGTGGAACGCCGCCTTTCACACCATCCCAAAGCACTAACCTCTACTATTCAAATAACTTTAATGCAAATTTATCCTATGGAATGAATGTCAATTACACGAATATAGTTACAAAGAAAACTGTTTCTATGGCTGCTTGTGCCAATGCGAGTGTAAGCAATATACTGGACAACAACTATGTGTCTTCTCAATTCAAATATTCTGTAAATTTTCAAGAGACTGGTCTTCCACCTGGTTATTACTGGACAGTTACTTTGGGGGGAGTTCAGGAATCGGGTAGCCCAGTTTCCTCGCATTATGCGGATATAATTTCATTCAGCCTTTCAAGAGGAACTTATAGTTACACCATATCTACAAATAATGAAACAGACAGAGCGAGCCCTGCCGGTGGTACGGTTAAAATCACAAATCAGGGAGTTACAGTTCCTGTCCAATTCACTAGTGAGATAAATTCAGTTGGTATGAGTATTGTGGCCGCGGCTTACGGGCCAACAAAAGATGCAAATGCAATAAACACGGCCAACTTTGTAGGTGTTGTAACACAACCTAACGTATGTGATATAACCTACCCAAATTACTGGCTAAATAATTCAGCGCATCATTTCTATGGAACAAAAGTTAATTATTACCCGCTGGCTTCTCAGCAATTTTTTGTATATCAGACTGATACACCAATCAGTTACGTTAAATTCTACCTGGAGCCAAATATAGTTTATTATGAGCAAGAATATCAGGGGAACGCAGGTGTGTTGGTTTCTATAAGTCACTCACCTTTTGGAAAAGGAGTGGAAAATGGAAATACATCCATCTTGGTCGAACCTAGCGGTAGAAGAACAGAATCTTTTACTTCTTCTAATATTCTAGAAAATTTATCTTTTCCAAATTCAGGTCCTGTATTAAATCCAACGGGAAAAACTACAACATACTATTTAAATTTCTTTGAAGCTGTTAATGAAAGCAAAAATAACAAAACTAGCACTGGTGATGGTTCACTCATATTTCAAAACAAATTAAAAGGATATGGTTATGGTCCAAATGAATTTATTGGCACAATTACAAATCCAAGTATTTCTGTAAATACCGGGGTCTCGTATTACTATGAAGCAACGGTTGATGCTTTTTGTAGTGGTGGCAACTTTTTTAGCTCTGGATCCACATACTTTCATCTTTCTTCTGAACAATCAATTGAAAGTTACAGTAGTTATTATTTCCTCTTAGGGTATAATGTACCTAAGACAACAAACAACGGTGCTTTGATTATACATGAAAGTGGTATTAACACAACCTATTTGGCTCATAGTCAAAAGAGTTGGAGATTTTATTTAGGCACAAAGTGCTATACAAGTCAAACTCACTGGATTAACATAACTGGTTTACCATATATACAGTATAATTATACCGTGCCTAATTTTGAGAAAAATATATCCAATCCAGAAGATGGCTTTATTTCTATAGTCAGTACAAAAACTATAACGTATTTAAATGTATCATTTTTTGCGCCTGTAGGTTCTCTGCCAAATTTCTGGGCAATATCAGATAGCGGTACACAGCAATTCACTCTAGCCAAATCTGCAAAAATTAACTTTGTTACACTATATCTTTACAACTTTACAATACCACCTGGGTATGAATCTGGGAATACACCTACGAATTACATAAGTCTTGAGATATACAATAAGACAGGCGAAGCCATTGTAACTGTAGATAAAAAAATTCTACAGACAGGGTGGGAGCAGATTTTTCTAACCAGTTCAATTGATGGGCATAAACCAATTAAATTTGGAAAAGGGACGTATAATATAACCGTTAGGGATGTCAACTCAGCTGGTCAGATCTCATTTTCTGGAGAAGTCGGATGGGGTTTTGCAATGACTGGAGGGTATAGCAATTATCTTCAAAGAGTTGAATCAGATAGTATGACATCTGCACTGAATATTTCAAAAAATTCAGTTTTAACTTCATATGGATCAAATTCTCCTAATACCTGTGATGTATCTAATCAATCTTTCATATTTGGGGTAGGCTATTATAACGTTACGGTATCTAGAGAGATAGTTCCTTATCAAGTTACGGGAGATTTTCACATTGTTGGTTCTCTAAATTCTAAGGGAGTTACCCAATTCACTATTACTGAAACACAAGTCCTCCAGGATGGGATCGTACTAACGGCTGGGAAAGGGGTAACATATGTTACCGTTAATCCATTACCAATTAGGATAGTTGATTCGTCCAAAGGGATCTCATTAAGCTCTATTGCGTATAATATGTCCATGTCTAAAGGGGTTTCTACGTCAGTAAGTGGTGTAGGAAGCACCATAGTATCAATGATAATGTCAAAATCTACGCTCGTAAATTACACTACTGGGAACTCTTATACCTTTAACAACAAACTGGGAAAAGTTAACAGCATTTGTCTGTACAATTACAGCTATATAATCCACTCAACCTATGCTTCCTACTGGGCCAATACTATGTTCACAGAACTACTGGGTTCAGGGTCTTATAGTAATTTTAACCTGTTCCACCGCTTTGACTTCAGGCTTTCTAAGAACACAGAGATAGTTTCGATGATTGACAAATATGTATCGCTATATTCAGCAAACATAAAAAGTGTAGATTACACTGTTGATTCAGTCTGAATCTAGGATGATACATAAATATAGATAATTAATTTTTTTTAATTTTAATATGTTTAACGTTATATATGTAGTATCACAGAATAGTTCTGATACATTATATAGAACGCAACAATAATCACAATTACTGCAAATATCTGTGTGAGTCTTCTCTTTGGTACTTTTCCAGCAAGTCTTGCACCAAACCATCCACCAAAGATTCCTCCCACAATAAACAGTGCTGATATTGTTATATCAAGATCACCGCTTATGGCATATCTTGCTGCGGTTATCACACCAAATGTTCCAACTGCCATGAGTGATGTGCCCACTGCCTGTAATATATTAAGACCACCACCGAACAGCAATCCTGGAACTATTAGGAAACCGCCACCTATTCCAAAGTATCCGGATGCGAATCCAACAATGAGTCCAGCAAGAATGAGTATTGCCAGTGATCTTGATGAATTAGACACTTTTCTTTGCATTTCTGACAGATCTATGCATTTTCTCTTTAACATATATACTGCTATTCCTATCATCAGAAAACTGAAGAAGAACAGAAGATCATTGCCTGGTGTTAATAGACCTAACTCCGATCCGATCAGGACACCTGCAATTCCAGGGATTGTGAATTCAAGTCCTATCTTGTAATCAACATGTTTCTTAAGTGTATGTGGTATTAAATTTAAATATGCATTAACACCAACTGCAAGTGCTGTTGTTCCGATTACAATATGTGGATGATCAAAACCCACAAAATATATGAGCAATGGAATGGCAAGTATTGATCCTCCGCCTCCGATTAATCCAAGGGAAAAACCTACAAGAATACCAGATATTATGGATAGAAATATCTGAACTTCATTTATTTCAAACATAATGCATCTAGAATGTTATTACTGAATATCCTTCCTTTATTCTATTATCCACTTCAACAGCACCAAAGACTGAATCTAGATTTTCGAATATATCTTCATCTGACAATCCTTCTCCTTGAAGGCTGACCTTACAGACCTTAACAGGTATGGATGCTTTCCTTAGATTATCTATCTGTTCTCTGAACTGCGGAGCACTTTTTTGTTTTTTATTCACTGCCTGTACCCCTCTTCCTAGAAATAGAAATTCCACTGTTGAATTCGCATTTTTAACTGCATTTACGGCAAAATTAAATGCAACCATTTCTGTGTTTATATTTTCCTTACCTGTTGTAAGCATAACGAGAATTTTTGTCATAACTATTATCATCTCTTATTTTATGTCATATTTCTATCTATAATTTAATTTTTATGAATTTTTCATAGATTTATGATTGCACTACAGTAAACAGAGTTTCAGTAGCAATGACGAACAGAGTTTTTCTTTCTCGCAGTGTGCAATTTTTGTACATTAAAAGTGCTGTTTTATTAATGATACCATGACCTGTTTATGAAAACTCCTATAACTGAAGAAAAGGCTGTGAGTGAAATTATAGGTGCACTTCTTTTATTTGCCATTGTAAGCGTTCTTCTGACTAGCTTTATTTTATGGTATGTTCCAAGCACCAGCACAAGTAATGAAATAAATTTTCAGATGGAAACGCAATCATCCCTGATTTCCATGGAGTCAAAGATGTTAAACCAAAACCTCAAGCCGGGAGACTCGGTTTCAGAGAATGTACCTCTCGGTATAAGTGGTACACCCCCTTTCATTCCAGCAGAAAGTACCAATATTTATTATTCAAGTAATTTCAATGCTTCTCTATCATATTCTCTCGAAATGAACTATACCAAACAGGTAGATAGAAAAATTGACTCCGTTGCTTCATGCGCGAACACCAGTTCAAATAACATTATGAATAACATGAAGATTTCAGAGATAGACGATTATGAACTCGAATTTATGGAAAGTGGGTTAAAAACTGGCAGGTACTGGAACGTAAAGGTGAACGGTATTTCCAAGTCCTCCAGTCCAGCAACTGCTTCGACTTCAGGAATTCTAAGTTTTTGCCTTCCCAGAGGGGAATATACTTTCAGTGTTAGCTCTAACAGTAAAAGTTTCAAACCTGATCCAGCAAGGGGAATTGTTCTTGTAAACACTTCTTCAGTTTCTATTCCCATTGTTTTTACATGTAATATAAATCAAACGGTCATTTCCGGTAATTTCGGCGAAACGTCTGATTTGGCATCTATTAATTTTAATCATGTTAGCCCTGACTATAATTATAACACAAACCTGAACCGATCATATGATAGTACAAATTGCCTGGGAGACTGGCTTGGTGATAGCGCTAATGTGCTGAAAATAGGGAATACAAATTATTACAGACTTGCCTCCCAGCAATTTACTATTAGCTCCTCCTATGAGTCTGTGAACTATGTTGAATTTATTCTGGAACCTAACCTAGAATATGGAAATCAGTTTATGCAGGGAAAATCATCATTGTACCTAAATGTTGGAAAAACCATGTGGGGATCAGCCTTAACAGGATCTGGAAAAGTCATAAATTTGAAGAGAAATACAAACAACACTTCCTATACAAAGGGTGATATTATGGAAAAAGTGAACTTTGATAACTGTATACTCCTGGGTACCCAGCACCCCTACATAAGAACATATTACTTAAATTTCTGGGAATCTGTGAATGAGAGTTCAGGATCATCAGGTAAGCAGAACAACAACTTTGGTATTCGATACAGCAACAATAAGATGGGTTATGGTTATGGTCCCAATGAATTTCTTGCATCTGCCAGTAATCAACCCTGCTCAGATGGAATTGGCACTGCTTACGCCTTCAGTGCACAGATTAAATGTAATATCTCCTACGTTAAAGATAACAGTTCATTGCCCCATGAATACAATTGCTTTAATATTACAAAGGATAATCTGAAGTCACTTTCAGAACCATATTACTTTATTATTGGTTATAATCCAACGTGTGGGTCGTCTTCACTGCATATTACTGAGAAAGGACTGATGTACAAAACCCACTCAACCCCAGAGTGGAAGATATGCATTGGGGAAAACAGCTATAATATTGATAGCACCTCTTTAAGTATACACGATTTATGTGATTTTCAGTATTCCGTTTATATACCTAATCATGGTAAGTATGTTCCAGATACTGTAAATGGAGTAATATCAATTCATGATGGCTGTAATTCTCTTTCCATTACCTTTGTAAACTCAAGCAATGAAGTCAAAGATTCCAGTGACATTTCAGATCAGGGGATACAGTGTATCAGTTTGAAACATATTGAAAGGTTTAACTGCATTTCCCTCTATTTTTTTAATTTAACAAATGATGGGATGTTTAGTTCACCTAATAATTCCAGTGCTTATGCTAAAGTTTCTCTCTACAACACAGGAGAAGGAAATGAATTTTTCAAAACGTCCAGGACTATCAAGATAAATAGAACCGGATATTATCATATAAAGTTCTCAGACAAATCTAATCTGAACGATGGGTACTGTCTTTTTGCTGGAAACTATTATTTATCTGTAGAGGAGGTTAATGTTAATGGAACGCCATCAAGATACGATAATTATGGCTGGGGATTCACTACCTCAGGAGGCTTTGATAATTATATTCAGGAGATTTCTAAGAATCTGGTTATGAAGAGCCTAAACAGCAGTTACGACTCTATGATTACACCATATTATGCATCGCAGCCATGTCTTCTAAAAGCTATGAATCAAACATTTATATATTCAATCAAGTATGTTAATAATCAAATTATTTCACATCAATGTCAAAGGATCTTATCCAGAAATATAAGTGAATATGGAGCAATTATTTCTTCTGGTTCAAATCAGTTTACACGTGACAGCAGATTTGTGCTTGGAGATGGCATGTTCTTCTCGTCTGGTTCAAAGAGAGGAGAAATGGCTGTGGGAAAATTACCATTAAGTTTGTCTTTAAATTCAAACGGAACATCCGTAAATACAGGCATATTTGGTATGAAAATAATGAAAGGAATTCCTACATCCGAGAGTAATACGGGTAGTTCCTACTTATCCATGTGTGAAAAGTATAATAATTTCAAAGATCTTGAGATCATGCATTCCTATATCTGTAATAATAACACATTCACAGTAACTGGCCTTAACCTTTTAAATTTTAGTTACACCATCGAATCTCACTTTGCAGAAATCCTTGGAAAGAGTTTTTATAACATCCTTGAAGATGTTAAGGGAACTCCGGAAAGGTTTAATGTAAATGGGGAGTTTAAATTCATAGATCATAAAGATGAAGAAAAGATAAATAATAGCAATCACGATCTGAAGTTGAGTTCCTTTTCCTGTAATGATTTAGGATTCAGAGTGAATTCAATTTGAAGTACTAAAGAATGTAATCTAAATTAATTTTTTACAATAAAATGATTTTAATTTGTTGATTCCTTAGAAGCAGGACAATTTTAATCGAATTCGTTATGGAACTTATCTTCAAAACTTTTCATTGAATTCTCGATCTGCTTCTTTGCCTCCGCTGCGTCACCGTAATCAGATACACTGGTCTTTTTTCCCTCCAAAATCTTGTAGGTTTCAAAGAAATTCTTTATCTCTTTAAGCAGGTGCGGATTGACATCTTTGATATCCTTTATATTGCTGTAAGATGGATCTTTTGATGCTACTCCAATAATCTTATCATCTCTGTCACCACCATCAATCATGTGCATTACACCAACTGGCCTTACCTTCACAATTGTACCAGGGTATAATGGAAAACTGGTAAGAACAATTACATCTATAGGATCACCGTCATCGTAGTATGTTCTTGGAACGAAGCCATAATCTGCAGGATACATAACTGAAGAGTGAAGAACCCTGTCAAGCATAATTCCAGGACCCTCTTTATTGACCTCGTACTTATTCCTGCTTCCCTTCGGTGTTTCTATTACAGCATAAAACTCTTCCGGAGCATCATCACCGGGAGATGTGGTAATCCATAAACTGTTATTTGCCATAGTTAATGATTGCACCATTATTATTAATTCTATCATCCAATTCAAATGATATATACAAACAGTGTTTGAGAGTAATATGGTGAATTGTCTATGAACACTTATATACACGGATTACCTTTTCTTCAATGTGATGGAGAATAAATACGCCCAGGTATACAAGAAGCAGCATTACGGTCTGGTAGGGAAACATTCAGCAGTTAAGGTGTGCCACTGGACAAAAAGCGAGATGACTGGAGGTGCATCCTGTTATAAGGGAACGTTTTATGGAATTAACTCACATCAATGCATTCAGATGACTCCGGCTCTCAATTCATGTACCGAAAATTGCTCATTTTGCTGGAGATTCAATGGGTTTGACAGCATGCATATAGGTGATGAGGACGATCCTGAGTTTATACTGAATGAGAGCATAAAGGCACATCTAAAATTGATTTCAGGATTCAAGGGTAATCCTAAGGTTACAGAAGAAAAGTGGAAAGAAGCATCAAATCCAAAACACATCGCCATATCACTTACTGGAGAACCTACTTTGTATACAAGACTGGGCGAATTTATAGAACTGGCCCATAAGAGGGGCATGTCAACATTCCTCGTGACCAATGGAACACTTCCAATGGTTCTGGAGAAACTTAATCCATTGCCTACTCAACTGTATGTAACAACAGCTGGACCAGACAAGAAGACGTTTAACGAACTGCTTAATCCAGCAATGGGAAATGCATGGGAAAATTTCCAGAAGACTCTTGAACTCATGCCTTCACTCGACACAAGAAAGGTAATAAGACACACACTGGTCAAGGACTTCAACATGCCATTCATTGATGAATATGCAAAGATGGATAGTATTGCGCAACCTGATTTCATAGAATCTAAGGGATATGTTCATGTTGGGCAATCCATAGCAAGGCTGTCAATCGACAACATGCCCTCACATAATGATATTATGGATTTTACTGTTAAACTTGGTGAAAAGGTTGGCTATGAAGTAACTGCAGAAAGGAAGGAAAGCAGAGTATCACTGCTGGCAAAAGACCCCTCAAAATCAAAGATAAATTTTGAAAGCATATAAACACATACTTATTTTTATTCCATAAAAGTATATGCTATGGATGTTAGATTACACTTTTACAGAGGAGCAGGAACTCTTAAGGACAACAGTCAGAGAATTCTGCAACCGGGAGATCAAGCCAAGAATTAAGGAAATGATAAAGAACAGAAGGATTCCTTCTGAAATCATAAAAGGAATGGGTGAGCTTGGAATACTTGGAATGACAATCCCTGAAAAATATGGTGGTCCAGGTTATGATGCTGTAACAGTAGGTATAGTTGCGGAAGAAATTGGAAGATCGGATCCTACTGTTTCAATACCAGTATTTTTCCTTGTGGATAATGCGTGGTCATATCTTATTTCAAAATATGGAAGCGAAAAGTTAAAGAATGAATATTTACCCGATGTTGCCAAGGGCAGGAAGATAATAGGAATTGCTTCAACAGAACCGAATTTTGGATCTGACGTAGCATCCATGACCACTGTGGCGAAAAAAAATAGCAGAGGGTATGTGGTTAACGGTGAAAAAAGTTACATAAGCCTGGTAAGAGATATAAAGGAAATGGGAGGCGGTTATGTAACAGTAACAAAAACAGCGCCAGAAAAACCGGGAACCTCTGGAACTTCCCTCATATTCCTACCTTATTCTCAGGAGCATTTTGATATAACCTATCTGGAGGAAATGGGCAGAGAAGGATCAAGCTGGGGAGCATTCAGAATAAAAGACTATGAAGTGCCTGAACACTATCTCATTGGAAAGGAGAACGAAGGTTTCAAGATTATTCATGAAGGATTTGAATTTGCGAGAGCCCTAATTTCAGTAATAAGTGCTGGTACTGCCCTTGAGTCTATAAATCGTGGTATAGATTACATGAAACAGAGGGTAGCTTTTGGAAAATCTCTCACAAAGTTTCAGGGATTACAGTTTCAGGTTGCAGACAATGTGGCTAAAATGGAAACAGCACTTGATATGGGATACAGGGCATTGTGGGTTTATGATCAGGAACAGAAATATCACAAATTTACAAGATTTCAGGTAAGTAAGGAAATTGCCAAGGCAAAGTTACTCTCAACAACCTGGGGATTTGATGCTGTAAATGATGCGTTACAATGGCAGGGAGCCTTTGGGTATTCAACAGACTGCCCTGAAGAGTATTCACTGAGAGGTATCAGATCTTTCCAGCTTGCAGAAGGTTCCAGGGAAATAATGAAACAGATAATAGCGAGAGAATCTATAGGAAAAGAGTTTATCTAAATCAAAGAATTTTTTTAAAAACCTTATTCCTACAATAAATTTTCATGTTCTATAATAACGAATTATACGGATATATTTATACATAAAATTTGATTTAGATTATATCTAAAGTGACAAATATGAAAGTAAATACCATGGATTCACTGATCTTTCCTGGGGATCAAATTCCTTATAAGCATTTTAATCTGTCCAGTAGTTATTTCTTTTAGTGATAGACTCATTATTAAATATAGTAACAGACTCAATAGTATAACTGGAAACAGTACTATGAATGAGTAAGGCTTTAAGTAGATCGCAGAAAGTAATAACACCAAAGCGCTCGGAAAAGCTACAACAATATGGATAACAGCAGTGGACCTTGTCCTGGTCTCATTAATCTTCCTGAAATATTCCTTGTAAAGAAAATATACTAAAAAATTAGCTGCCGTGTAACTTATGGTAGCTCCTTCAACACCAAGTGATCCTAATCTGAATCCAAGAATGGTAGTGGGTATGAGTATGACGTTTAATATGATGTTTAGGATTATTCCACTCAGAGATATCCATGCAACCATATGCTGCTTTCCCTTTGATATTATGGAACTGGAAAATGGATATGTTAAAGCGCCAACATATCCTCCAACTGCTATTATGCTAAGTGATGATGCATACATCAGATATCTTGCGTTATATATGTTAAGGATGAATGGGGACAGAAAAAACAGTATCATAGCAAAGGGAGCTGAGATAAGTGATAGAATTCTTTCATATTCCATTATTTTTGTATTCTGGATCTCCTTGGTATCCTCAAGGTTTCTCATTAGTAATGGAAGAAGAAATATAGTAACTGGCCCAGTTAAAGTTGCTATTATTGAGATTAATCTCTGATCTGTGTAAAGTGCTCCAGTTGCTACGGCTCCCCAGAAGAACTGGACGATGATCTTATCAATGTTTCCATTTACAATTCCTATACTTGTTGCAAAAGCAAGTGGAATTGCAAATTTTATGTACTTTTTAATTGTCTCAACTGCTGGCTTCTTGAAAACCCATGGACGCCCGTGAAGCCACAGTAATATGATGTAAATAAGATATGAAATGCTATAGAGGAGAGCCAGTATTACAGTAATTCCTGCTCCAAGTGAGCCTTCTATATGCAAATAGTAAAGGACCCCTATCCCAATAAATATAGAATTCCTGAAAACGGATTCTATCAATCGTGGCATTGCTATGTTGTATGATTGCATATTGGCCTTGTAATAATTGTTGAATACAGGCATGATGTTCAAAATTGTATAGTAAGGAATTACTGCAATAATTGTCCAGTATTCTATAGGGTTCTGAAAACCCCTTTTTAAGACATCTGTCCAGAATAATAAAGAACCTAAAACTACAGCAACATAAATTACGTTTAAAACTACCTTAATTACAAGATATGCTCCCATATCTTCAGCTGTGTCACCCTCTCCGGATATAAATTTTACATATGTTGTGTTAAATCCAAGATCGGTAACCAGTGAAAAAAGAGCACCGAATGCTAGGGCATAACTGAGATATCCCCAGTAAACAGGGCCAATGTAACGGTTAATAAAAAAAAGTGCAATATAACCTAATAGTGATGAGATGAAAGTTTGAAAAAATATAGCGGGAGATTTATTAGAAAGCAATTTAGCGTATATTAAAAGGTTGTATTAATAGTTTAAAGATTAATCTTCGCCGCCCATTCCGCCTGGTGCTCCACCTGGTGGTGAGGCACTGCCGGATCCTTTTGTTGCAATGACATCGTCTATTCTCAGGATCATTACTGCCGCTTCAGTAGCTGCATCAATTGCCTGTCTTCCAACTCTAATAGGCTCAATTATTCCAGCTTTTGTCATATCCTCTATCTCTCCTGTGTACAGATTAAGACCGTATGACACTTTTCCCTTAGCATGAGCAGTTCTTAGATTTATCAATATGTCAATTGCGTTTATACCAGCGTTTTCAGCGAGTGCTCTTGGTATTTCTTCCATTGCATTTGCAAATTTCTCTATGGCGAGCTGCTGTCTGCCTCCAACCTGAGTTGCATAATCTCTCATCTTTACTGCAATCTCAACGGCTGATGCTCCACCGCCTGCCACATACTTACCATCCTCTATTACTGCAGCAACAACATGAATTGAATCTACCATGGATCTTTCTATTTCGTCAACTACATGTTCTGTTCCGCCTCTTATGAGAAGACTCACAGCCTTTGGGTTCTTGCATCCTGTGACAAAGGTCATGTAGTCATCGCCAATTTTAACCTGCTCTACTGATGCAGCGTTTCCAAGGTCAGATGGTGAAAGTTCATCAACTGATGATGCTATTGATGCACCAGTTGCCTTTGATAGCTTCTCAATGTCACTCTTCTTGACTCTTCTCACTGCATATATTCCCTCCTTTGAGAGATAATGCTGTGCCAGATCATCTATTCCTTTCTGAGTAATGAGAACATTTGCACCGGTCTCTTTAACCTTCTTGACCATTTCCTTAAGCATTTGTTCTTCCTGTGAAAGAAACTTCTGTATCATGGTTGGATCATCAATTTTTAGATTTGTGTCGAATTCGGGTTTCTTGATTTCCAGAGCTGCATCCATAACGGCGATTTTTGCATTTTTCACCTCATCTGGCATTCCTGGGTGAACTTTCTCCTTGTCAACTATTATACCATATATGAGTTCTGTATCGTCAATATCTCCACCCTGCTTCTTGACAATCTGCACATTATCCATGTCTACCTTGTATCCTTCTTCTGTCTTCTCTGCCACTGCTTTTATTGTCTCGTATGAAATATCAGCGAGTTTTACCTTACTTCCTGTTGCAGACTTGCTGCTAAGGGAAGTTTCTGCCATCTTAACGATCTTTGCCTTATCATCAATCTTTACGGGTGTGCTTGCAGCCTCTAGAATGTCTTTTGCTTTCTGGGCAGCCATCCTATATCCTTCAGCTATAACTGTTGGATGGACATTCTGGTTAATCAGGGACTCGGCTTCCTGAAGTAACGCACCAGCAATCACAACAGCGGTTGTGGTTCCATCTCCTACCATAGAATCCTGAGTTTTGGATACTTCAACCATCATTTTCGCTGCTGGATGTTCTACATCCATTTCCTTTAGAATGGTTACTCCATCGTTTGTTATGACTATGTCACCAAGTGAATCTACAAGCATTTTGTCCATTCCTCTTGGTCCTAGGCTTGTTCTTACTGCAGCGGCAATACCCTTTGCAGCGTCAATATTTGCCTTCATCGCGTCTCTTCCGGTTTCTCTTTTGGAACCTTCTTTTAATATGAATATTGGTTGTCCTCCCATCATTGTAATCACATAGTAAAAATAAACTTCTATATAAACATTTCAGAATTATACCGTTTATTTAACGTGATGTTAATACCATGATAAATCAGATTTCACATTCTCTATTAATGATTAAGAGATTTAAAAAAGATAATTTATTCCCGGAGCATCATGTCAATATGGACGCCAGAAATGAAACTGCAGTAAGCGTACTCCTGAGCCATGGTCATTTACTGCTTCTTAAGAGAAGAGCAAGGCCTGATGATCCATGGTCTGGAGATATGTGCTTTCCTGGTGGATTTGTTAAGGATGGTGAAACTCCATACAAAGCATCCCTAAGGGAATTGAGGGAAGAGACTGGAATTGAGGAGCAGTTAGTCTATTTTCAATTTGAGCACAAAGTATTCCACCCGGTGCGATCTTCATCCATAAATGTTCATCCTTTTGTTTATATATGCGAGGAGATGCTAACAGTCAATCCTGATTCAGAGATAGAGAGGGGAGGATGGTATAAGCTTGGTTCAGAAGTCAGAGCCCATGACGAGCGTATGGGAGATTATATCAAATGGAATGGAGACATAGTATGGGGTCTTACTTTTAGAATATATGATAGCCTGAAAAACATACTGTATGAAATGAGCATAAATAATGATTAAGGTAAACTTTTTGTGCATATCGTTTAGCTTACTGCTCTTCGTTGGTAATGAACGTTCCCCTTGTGGTTGGTTTGACCCTAACCACAAAATCAGAAAGCCCCATAAGTGAACGCTGCATTTCCCAGAGCCTATCTGGCTTTCCGATTGCCAGTACAAATCCCTGATTTCCTCCTCCAAGCAACCGCGCGCAGTCTGCGCCATTTTTCAGAGCAGTAGTTATTATATTATTCACCGCACTGCTTGTGACCTTTTCACTCAGAGTCTTCTTTACATTCCATCCTTCATTGATCAGTTCTGTGAAAGTACTGTAATCTTTTTCCTGTACTGATTTAACAAGTTTTGCCGTGAGATCACTTATCTTTTGCAACTTCTCAATTGTTCCAGAATCATTCTGTGAGGACTTTTCAACCTGATTCTTCAGTACCTCTGAACTCTCCCTTGTACCACCGGTGTAGCATATGAGCATGCCATCTCCTATGCCCTCAAGAAACTCGTTTCTTTCATATTTTTTCACATTAATTTTACTTCCATCCGATTCCATGTATTTGAAACCGCCCAGTGATATGGCATATGGGTCCTGAATACCCAGGGTTATTCCAAAGAAATTCCTCTCCTTTTCATAGGAGATTCTTGCAAGCTGCATTGGATCTTCATATTCATTTCTGATTTCCAGTATGATTCTCATCAATGCGGTTACCATTGCGCTTGAAGAAGCAAGTCCGGAACCTGGTGGTACCTCCCCGTTTATATAGATCTTTCCGCTTTTAATTCCATAATCTGAAAGAAGGTCCAGAATTTTGTTCTGAAAATTTTTTCCATGCTCATTTCCCATTATTACAGTTTTAAGAAAGTCTCTTGAAGATACCTCCAGAGGGTAACTGTCCGGTGTGTAAATTACTTGTACCCCATGATCTATGGTGGTGTTGAATACCCTGCTTCCATGCTGTTCAAGAAATGGAGAAATGTCTGTTCCTCCACCAAGAAAACTAACCCTCAGAGGACTGTATGAGACTAACCTTTTCACTTTAGGAAATTTCTTTCTGATATATTGAAATGATCTATGGAAGAAATTATTAACCAGTCTAGCAATGCTGAAATTAAATGGGCATATTGAATGAGGAACTCAGACCCAGGACTTTTGATCAGGTATTTCTTATAAAAGAAGATAGAACAAAAATTCAGGCCTGGGCTGATTCATGGGATAGTGGTAAACCTGAAAAGAGAGGACTCATACTAGCTGGACCGCCTGGACTTGGAAAGACTTCCATAGCATATGCTCTTTCCAACAGCAAAGGCTGGGATATTATCGAGATTAATGGATCAGAGGGGAGAACTGAAGATTTCATTAAAAGAACCATAGGAATGTTTTCCCTTTATAAGGACCTGACATGGGACGAAGAAGGAAGCAGAAAGAAAGCAGGATTGATTGATGAAGCAGACAATATCTATGAAAGGAGTACAAAAGGAGGTACAGGAGAAAGTGGTGGATACAGGGCAATTGTTGACATTCTAAAAAATACATCGATTCCCATAATCATCACGATGAATGATTTTGCAAATTTCAGGTACAGAAAAGGATCTAATGCTGCAACCATAATAAACCTGTGCGAAGTTGTAGAAATAAAGAAAATATTTTCAAGAAAAGGTGGGACAGAGTATAGAAATATTGTGACAACTCTTACTAATAGAATATTGGAAGTCAGCTCAAGACTGGGTCTTAAGCCCCAGAGAGTAACACTGGAAAAAATTATAGAGGGAGATTTGCCTGACATAAGGGCTTCAATCAATGATGCTGAAGCTTACGTACTGTCACAGTCAGAATCTCTTATAAGTGCTGGTAATAGAGATGAACAGTCAATTATCTGGGACACTCTTTCTGGAATATTTCACAGGGACAATTATTCTGATAATGTTTCCCTTATTGACAGTTCTGATTCAGACTCAGGACAGATTCTCCTTTGGGTATCACAAAATGTTTTTTCCCAGGCAAAGAACCTTGAAAGCGCACTTGATGCTTTCGATTATATATCGGTTATTGATCAAATGAACTGGTTTGCGCACAGGTATAATTACTATAGAATGCTCGTTTATGTTAAAGATCTTGAGGCATTATTTGCTACCAGATTTAAGGGTAAAACAGGGGTGTTTATTCCATTCAAGTTCTCAAATTACCTCAGCCAGATGAGCAAAACAAAAAAGAGCAGAGGGTCGAGAAACCTTGTTGCAGAGGACCTTTCAAAAATATTACATATGTCAAAAGAAGAGGCATATGAAATGAGAGGAGTGTTAAAGGTTATGTCCAGATTAAGGAAAGGTTTTACCGTTGAACTTTTGAACTACATTAATAATGAAGCTGATAAACATAACTCAAGATTTGTATCCGGTGGAAGTTTTAAGGCTATCGAAACTCTTGATCTAAATGATCTGGAGATGTTCATTGACTAGTGCGCCCATCGTTCTCTTACATTTCTTTATTGTTCCACTTACGGTTATTATCCTGACACCCCTGATTCTCTGCTCTACAAAGGTGCAAACCTGATCCTTAAGGAACTGGTCGGTTTTAATTATAATAAATGACCTGTCCCTGTATTTTTCTCTTGTGTTAAAAATCCTCCTGCATTCCATGGAAAGGTAATCTGCGGATTTCATTTCTGAAAACTCTATGAGAATATATCTTTTCCTGTATGGTGAACCTTTCACGTTTCTATATATCAGAATATTTAAAAATGCTTTTGATTATTTAAGAGATTCAAACGCTACTGCAAGTTTCTACCAAATCACTTATTTTTAAGAGCTAAAACAGAATTTAGATCTACAAATACCATAAAATTATTTATTATAGCTTCATATCACCATTACATTACTTAAGGGTAGAAAGAAATGGTTAATCATTCAAATCTATATGGCAAAATCGCAGAAACGTGGAAGAATCCAAAGAAGTCTGAAATCCTGTTGTTTCAGAGAGAAAGGATGATAGACTGGAGGAAGGGAAATTCCATAGAAAGGCTGGAACATCCTACCAGACTGGATAGAGCAAGATCACTTGGATATAAGGCAAAGTTAGGGTATATAGTGGTAAGATCAAGAGTCAGAAGAGGAGGGTCAAACAGACCTAAAATAATGGGAGGAAGGAGACCAAGAAGACTGGCTTACAGCAAACTCACAAGAAAAAAGAGCATTCAGTGGATCGCAGAAGAAAGGGCTGCAGATAGATATCCAAATACTGAAGTTCTGAACTCCTATTACGTTGGAGAAGATGGGTTCTACAAGTACTATGAGATTATTCTTGTGGATAAAAACCAGCCAACCATTTACAACGATAAGAGAATCTCATGGATTTCTGAACCACAAAACAAGGGCAGAGTATACAGGGGTCTCACATCAGCTGGTTACAAAGGAAGGGGGCTGAGAACAGGAAGACAGGGATCAGCAAAGAGCAGACCTTCCATAAGAGCAAATGACAGATTAAGAAGATAAAGAAGTTTATCTCTTTACTGTCTATCATTATATTGTTTACATTTAAAGCGGTTTGGCATACAGGTTTGCCGGGGTGGCCCAGTGGTACGGCGCCAGACTTGAGATCTGGTTCCCTTTGTGGATCGGGAGTTCGAATCTCTCTCCCGGCGTTATATAAGTTGTTATTGTTTTATTAGGACAGGTATAATTCTTTGTGTATGGCAGATAAAGATAAATTGAGTGAAAAGGCAAAAATGATTTCTGGAGAGCCGTACTATTCAGGTGATGCTCAGCTCGCTGAAGACAGAGAAAATGCGAGAAGGATCCTGGATGAATTCAACACAATCCCTGTCAATGAGGTTTCTAGAAGAAATAGAATTCTTAAAGGATTTTTTGATAAGGTTGGAGTGACCCCATATATTGAGCCTATTTTTCGCTGTGATTATGGGTATAATATAGAAATTGGGGATATGTTCTATGCAAACTATAACTGTGTCATCCTTGATGTTTGCAGGGTAACCATAGGAAACAATGTACTGCTTGGACCTTCAGTTCATATATACACAGCATCCCATTCCTTGGATAGTCAGGTAAGAAGAAGAGGTATTGAATTCGGAAAAACAGTGACTATTGGCGATGATGTTTGGATAGGCGGAGGTGCGATAATAAATCCCGGAGTGAACATTGGAAACAGAGCAGTAATTGCGTCTGGCTCTGTGGTTACCAAAGATGTCCTTCAAGATGTTTTGGTTGGAGGAAATCCAGCAAAAATAATAAAAAAAGTTTCGTAATAATATAATTTAAAGGATGTGAAAATAAGTTTTTATCTTTCGACTTTGTTTATTTCTTTTATGATCTTGATTATATACTGGCAGTTTTGGCATTGATTTTGAACCCTTCATTTATATAAAATTTATAATAAGGTTAATTATATACACCCGTGGGTAAGTTAACATCATACTTATTAGGACTCGGTATTGTTTTATTCTCAAGCTATTATTATCTAACAGTTTATTACAAACCTCTGATTCAGTGGATGGGGCCATCCTTTGGGACGCCTCTTGTAATAATTTCAGGACTTTTATTGTTTCTACTGGGAAATCCATTAAAGGAGACCATATTGATTCCCATATTTATCCTTACAGGAATTGCAGTTGGAGTGGGGGCAAGAAAAGGCAGAAAGGCATTCATATCTACTGCTTCTATTTACGCATCAATATTATCGGTAATGGGTATTTCTCTATACTTCATACTGTTCAATGAAACCAGTGCATTAAGCTCACTGCTGAAACTAACCACTTCAACCTCAGTAAGTGGTGTAACAAATTCAGGTCTTCCCCCTGTCCCAAAGGGAAGTTCCATGACCGCCATACTATCAGAGCCCCTAATTGAAAGGATACTAAGTACAATTTCCTCTTTCCTCGGAAAGGGAACTTCTAATCCACTTTCCAGTTCATCAGGATCGTTTTCTACTTCGACAATAAGTACAATGGTAACAACATATGGACCAATTCTCTTCAGAGAATTGCTTTTACAGGCGATTGAAGATTTTCTTATAGTTGCCATAGTTGCTATGCTTGTAGGGTATCTGATTAATAGATACGCTAAGAAGGAGAAAAAAGATACTGGAAAGACCGTGGAAAAAGAGCAGGTTAAAGAAAATAAGGATACTGTTAAAATGGCCCTAATTCTTATACTAACCTTACTTGTAGTACTTTCATTTTCTATTCCTGTTATGCATTCAGGAAATCTAAACAATGATGAGAAAGTCGCGCCTCAACCTTCAATTGATAAGGCATTTGCCGAGGGTTTCGCTACTCAGGTGTTGAATTCGGATAGAAATTTCTATACAGATCAAAATAGCACATATTCCTTTGCCGGTGGGTTCATAGGGAAAACTGGATCAATGTATAATGTATATGGAACTATGCAATCCAATAACAGTGCCAGAAATCAACTAATGGCTACTAATTCAACTTTAATGTCTGCCTACTTTGTCACGTACAATATTTCTAATTTACTAACTCAGCTTGGGGTTGATAATTTGTTTAGTACAGCCGATCTGAATTCAAATCAAATATCTCAGGTTTTCAATCTTTTGCCTGGAGGAATGGTCCTATTTATTACCAGTGGTTCTTCTAACTCTGGACAGTCTTCAACATATTCAGCTGCTTCAAATTTTGTATCATCAGTAGGCGGTACTTCGCTTAAGTCAGTTCTTGCTTTAAATGTCAATCTAAGCAGTCTTAAAATACCACAGATTGGAGTTTATTTATTCTCTTTTATTCCTGACTACAAAAATATTGAAAACAAACTTGTAGAGAATAATGCTGCCTTCTATGGAAATAGTCAATCAAGTTTAATACTTAAGAGTTCTATTCAAGATGGAAATTTAAGTTCAGTATCAGAAAATGGCCCTGTTGATTCTTTTATAATGATGGGAGGAAGTGTTCATTCCAGTGAAGTTGCATCTGATCTTTCCAGTTTCTCAGGACTATCTAAACTTTTTAATTCAAAATCTGACCTTAGTTTTTCCCTTTCTGTTTTTGAGCAGAACCATGTATATACATCCTCCGGAAACAAGCATTCATTTACCATGGCCAAACTGATAAACTATGATCGCAGTTTAAATTTCTCAGGAACCACAGAGTCCTTAATTGTAACAGGCTTCCCTGTAGAAATAAACAATAATAACAGATATGAGTTTTACAGTTACACCAACAACAAAACACTTGCCAGCGATGTAAACTTCGGAAATCACGCAAATATGGATCAAACAACCGGAGTGATAAACCCAGATGCAGTTAATTATAATACAAATGCAAACTTCCCGGCAAAACTGAAATTCTCAGAAAAAATATCCAATCTAACCGCGAATAATTTTGCTGTTTCCATTGGTGTTACAAACAAAGATACAAATGTCCTGAAAAACCTATCCATAAATGAAACAGCATTTACAGGAGAGTATGGTGAATCCATTCACATAATTTCAGGATCATCTCAAAGTAAGATATATCAAAAGGTTTCTCCAGGAAAAACTATTTACCTCAACTTTACAGTTAGGGCAAGAAATCCCGGATTTTATACACTTGGTAATCCACTTGTGAAATATGAAAACAATAACACTAATGAGAATTCAACAGGACCACTGGTTGGTATTTCCGTGGCATCACCACCTGTTCAGGATGCCATTAATAACCTACTTTATTTCTATGTTGATATGGATGCGGGCACACTCATACCACAATTAAAGATTTTATTAACACCTCTCGTGGGCTATTTCTATCTTTTCGATCTAATAGTTTTGCTCGTAATTCTTGGTGATCTATATATAGAAATTAGGGCGTTTAGAAGATGGAGAGCTAATAAAAAGAAACCAGTAAAGGGTAGTGGAAATTAATTGTTTTCTACGTATAATTTTTCTTTTATAAAATTGTATGCCTTTGTGATTATGTTTTTTTGATTGTCGAACTTCAAAAACTTTAATGACTCATCATAATTTAACCATACATAGGCTTCATGTTCATCTGATGTTTTAACTTTTACGTTCTTTTCAACTTCACCCAGAAACAGGGTTAGATCCTTGTGTATATTGTTCTTGTCATAATAGAAATAGTAGTCTGTCTTCTCTTCAAACCCTGGAATTATTTTGCATTCTATTCCTGTCTCTTCTAGCGTTTCCCTGAGAGCTGCATCTGTCTTATTTTCCCCTTTTTCGATATGTCCCTTCGGGAAATCTAAATTACCATCCTTTTTCATCAGGAATAGAAACTGGATTTCATTCATTCTTCTGAAAATAACTATTCCGGAACTACTTTCGTGAACCATTATTGAGTATTACATGTTATTATAAAATGTTGATTTATATCAATTGCTATAAATCAATTTGAGGACTATATAGATTCACAATTAATTTATGTATTCAGGGCATTATGGGTCTGTATGGATCAGAGGCAAAGAGACTTCTTCACACTTGATGATTTCGACTTTAGCGGAAAGACTGTTCTTTTAAGACTGGATTTGAATTCGCCAATACATCCCGTGACAAATGAGATAATGAGTGATACAAGGTTCAAATCCCACCTACCAACCATTGAACGATTAAAGGGTGCAAAATTGGTCATTCTAGCTCATCAGAGCAGACCCGGCAAAACAGATTTTACCTCGCTGTTAAATCACTCAAGGAAGCTTGAGAGATTGCTCGGTAGAAGGGTTAAACATATCGATTCCCTCTACGGATCAAGCGCAATCTCTGCAATTAAGCAAATGTCAAATGGAGAGATACTTATGCTGGAGAATACAAGATTTTTCTCCGAGGATGTTGTCCTTGACCCAGAAGATAAGGAAACTGTTGAAAATTCGAACTTTATCAGAAACCTTTCAGAAGTTTGCGATTATTTTGTGAACGATGCGTTCCCTGCCATTCACAGATCACAGACATCTCTCACGGGTTTCTCAAGAAAAATGCCTAATGTTGCAGGTCTTCTAATACAGAAAGAAACTGATGCCCTTAATGTATTTCTTAAAGGGGACAGAAGTAAAAATCTTGCCATACTTGCAGGCGCCAAGATAGAGGATTCCATAACCGTAGCAAAATCATTCCTTGACAAGGATACAGTTAATCATATAATCGTCGGAGGAGTTGTAGCAAACGCTTTCCTCTGGGCATCTGGGAATAAGATTGGAAAGAAGAATGAGGATTTCATAATTAAGAACAATAAAAAATACGATGCATATCTTCAAATTTGTAGACAACTGCTTGAAAAATATGGTAACAGAATACTCATTCCTGAAGATTTTGTTCTAAATCCTTCAAATAGAAGGGTAGAGAAAGGAGAGGAAATACCAGATGATCAGATACTTGCTGACATAAGCCTGAACAGTATAGCGAAGTTCTCGGAGGAGATAAGGAAAGCTGATAGTATTTTCATAAATGGTCCAATGGGAATGTATGAAATTGAACAGTACAGCTTTGGAACGTTTGAGATCCTAAGAGAGGTTGCAGCATCTACTGCAATGAAAATAGCCGGTGGCGGTCATACAATATCAGCTATAGAGGCCCTGAATATTGAGAACAGAATAGACCACATCTCAACTGGTGGTGGGGCACTCATAAGTTATTTATCCGGTGAGCCAATGCCTGTACTTGAGTCATTGAGGGAAAGCAGGCAATATTTTGAGAAGGTGGAATAAATGGAAAACAACGAGGATAGGATTGATGTGAGAGAAGAACTGGAATTTCTTGAATCTTTTATAAATTCTTCAGAAAAACAGATAAATCTACTTACACAGGGAATTGAAGACTATGGAAAGGCTCTCAGCGTGTTACAGTCTAAGGAAGTTTCAGAATCTTCAGAAAATCTGATATCGCTTGGGGGAGGCGTTTTCGCCAGGGGAAGAATAGAAAGAGAAAAAGAAGTAATGGTAGCAGTAGGCTCAGATATCTTCATAGAGGAAAAACCTGAAAGAACAATAGAAAGACTTAAGGGACAAATAGAAGAGGTCAGAAAATCACTACAGAGTCTAAATGATCAAAGAGCCGAAGCGCTCAGAAGATATCAGGCAATTGTTCAATCAGTCAATTCAAGCCAGAAGCAAGATGTCTCTTAAGGAGAAACTCGGAAATCTCTTCAGAGGAAACAAAGACGAGATAGAACTTTCCAGATTCAGGGATGAGTATTTTGAAATTCTGCTTGAATCTGATGTTTCCCTGGAAACTGTTGAATATATACTGGATATGTTTCAGCAGAAACATGTAAAACAGAAAAGACTCAAAAGAACAGAGGCCATTGAGAGTCTTAAGGAAATACTGCTTGAAATATTATTAAAAGCTAAACCCAGTGTTGACTTACTTAATATTAATAGGAAACCACTGGTTATAATGTTTATAGGGATAAATGGAACGGGAAAAACGACCACAATCGCCAGGCTATCATACATGCTTAAAAATAAGGGAAAATCTGTCGTTGTTGCCGCTTCTGATACTTTCAGGGCAGGGGCCATAGAGCAGATAAGATATCATGGTGACGAACTTGGAATAAGGGTTATATCACAAACAATGGGAAGTGATCCATCTGCAATAGCGTTTGACGCCATTGAGCATGCCAGAGCAAGAAACCTTGATTTTGTTCTCATAGACACAGCAGGAAGAATGCAGACAAACAAGAACCTGATGGATGAAATGAAGAAAATAAAACGGGTTGCAAAACCGGATATGACATTCCTTACGGTTGATGCCATGGCAGCAAGTGATGCAATAGAGCAGGCAACCACCTTTCTAAAAGATATAAAATTTGATGGTATAGTTGTAAACAAGCTAGATACTGATGCAAGGGGAGGTGCCATATTTTCCATTGCTCACATGTTTAAGGAACCAATCTATTTTTTAGGGGTAGGCCAAAAGATGGAAGAACTCATCCCATATGATCCACAGTTTATTATTAAAAAGATATTTGGATGAGATGTTGAATTATTGTAATTAGTGTGTCCGGAAGTAAGTTTTAAAGCTTATTAGACTCAATATATTCAACTATAAAACTACTTTATATTTGATATTAATCTGGAGATTTCGTCCGTGTCCATTTCTGTTGTTATCAGAGGAATATTTTCAACTTCCGAAAGTTTAATCGCCAGTTCATCAACACGATCAGCCTTAACGTACACTACTGCTGCAGGCTTCAATGGGTGCACTCTGATGGCGATCATGGGACTTCGTCCCATCTTCACATCGGTAAAAAATATTACCCTCTGGCTGGACCATCCATAGAGAAGACTGTATTCACTGTAAGAAAATGAAAGTATTGCCTTCACTCCATTGACTATTGTATATCCCCTCACGTACCTGTCCATTGGTGCTTCAGATACTGAAACACCCTTTATTTTATTCACAATTGTTTTTAGATTTATATCTCTGTCATAGTCTCTGATGTCGATTAGCGCTTCATATGGTACACCTGATCTGTATCTTCTCAATATTGTACCTCCGTGCTTTGTCTCTATTCTTACCATTGCAGAAACAAATTTTCTAATTGTGTTTACACCCGGTGACTGCCTCCTGCCTGTTTCATAATCACTTATCATAGAGAGGCTTACATTCATCTCCCTTGCCAGTTCGCTTTTGGATATG
The DNA here is from genome assembly GCF_900083515.1 of Cuniculiplasma divulgatum. Lineage (NCBI taxonomy): Archaea > Methanobacteriati > Thermoplasmatota > Thermoplasmata > Thermoplasmatales > Cuniculiplasmataceae > Cuniculiplasma > Cuniculiplasma divulgatum. The sequence goes on along the minus strand of NZ_LT671858.1, from coordinate 431,538 downwards.
GAAAACTCTTCCCTCCATTTCTTGAGAGTTTCGTTTGGAGTCTCTGACAGAACGATTTCCCCTGCTATCTTTTCTTCTACGTTCACAACGTCTTATGATTTTATTTTATTTATATTTGTCGAATTGATATTAGACAATAGTCTAAACTTTTTGACCATGAAGCATGGATTTCATTAGAAGACTTATATGGCCAGCCTCCTGCATTCTTCGTACTGAGTATTGAATCCACTTTTGTCCGAAGGGGATATATGAAAAAGTCTTTTTTCCTCTCTTCTGTAGATCTATAAGATACTGGTTTCTTATCCCATTGAGCATTCCATACCAAACCTCTTTTTTATGTTCCTCACTTAATTTCACGGCTTTCTCTATCATAAGTTCATCGTGACTTGCAACCATAAACATTTTAGTGTTTTCAAACATGAATGTAAGAATATCTTCATAATTTTTATTGATCTCATCTTTGGTCTTGAATGCTACCTTTTCGTCTTCCGTATAAGCTCCTTTAACCAGTCTGAATATTCCACCCTCTTTGGAAAGTTCTTCTACGTCATTCTTTGTTCTCCGAAGATATGACTGAACACACAAACCAACGTTACCGGTGGAAATCTGGCTCCTATAAAGTTCTATTGTTTTATCTACCAGTTCAGATTCTTCCATGTCTATCCATGTGAAAATCTTTTTCTCATTAGCCTTGCTTACTATTCTCTCCAGATTTTTCTTTGCAGCATCTAAACTAACAGACAGACCAATTTGAGTGGGCTTTATGGATATCTGGAACTGCTGGTCTCCATCCTCTATCTTATCAAGAATATTGAGATAAATACCTGTTGCTTCTTCTATATCTTTTGGATCTGTAAGTGCTTCCCCCAGATAGTTAAATATAGCACCTATCCCAATTTTCCTGAATCTTTCCCCCCTAGATATGGCATCTTCAACAGATGGCCCAGCAATCCATTTTCCCGCCAGTAATTTTTCCATGAACCCATTAAGCATTAAGATCACTAACAAAATGGCAAAGATGTTATTATCCCTTTTCAATCTTTTAAAACCGCTATTAGCCATTTTTGTTATTATTTTGGTTTACCTGTCTTTCTCTATTATTACTGAAATAACTGTACGGTTAAAAATCTTTAAACCAATCTCTCAATGCTGCCTCATGCACAGAAAGATTTACTCAACTCTTGTTCTTTTATCGGCCCTAAGCCTCTTAATTGGCTCTGTTGCCCTAAGGTTAGGTAATCTTGTACCGGACAGCCTCACTGGACTGACCATATTTGCCATAATTATTTTGGTTACATACGGTATTTTGCTACTTTATTTTGATGGGAGCAGATTCCAGTTCATTGGAGTCATTCTTGCAATCATTTCTTTTCTTATTTCTTCTAATTCGGCACATCTAAACGGACTTTCAAATTTTTATTCCTCAGTGTATCTTGAAATTGCTGACATAACAATGATTACTGGTTTCTACGTATTTCCTGCAGCCTACATAGTATTCTGGATAAAAAGTAATTTTAACAGGATGACAATACAAGAATAATGGTAACTGGCATAATCACAGCAGCAGGGCTTGGCACCAGATCAGGGCTTGATGGAAAATTCAGAAAGGAATTGCTGCCAATTTACGATAAGATCGATAATAGGCTAGTTCTCAGACCAGTAATTGATGTTGTTTACCGGAGGCTGCGGGAGTATGGTTGTGAAAAGATAATAATTGTACTTGATCCTGCGGATCGAATGAGCAGACTGTATGTGGAATCAAATTTCGAAAACTTTGAGATAGTTTTTCAGGAGGAAAAGAGAGGATTCGGAAACGCTGTATATATTGCTTCTCAGGCTGCTGGAAGCTCTGATTTTGTCCTTAATGCAGGTGATGGTGTGATTTCTACATCATCCTATTACGAAAAGATCTGCAAATCTAAGAGTACTAACCTTAACGTTTTCAGGGTAGATCATCCTGAGAAGTATGGAAACGCAGTTCTGGACGAGGTAAATAAGACTGTCGTAGAGGTGGTGGAAAAACCACAGCATCCAAAATCAAATTTCGCCATAGCGGCCCTTTATTTTTTCAAAAATGATTTTGTTCACTTTCTGGATCAACATACCATCGAACTAACAGACTCCATAAACAATTACATAAAGGCGGGCAACAGAGTCTCATATAATATTATAGATAGGAGCGAATGGATTAGTATAGGCAGAAAGGAGGAATATTTTAAGGTACTTGAGAGGTCATTTATAAATAATAATACAGAAAAAAGTTAGCAATATAAAAGAATTTTTGAAAAATTTATATCTTGAACTACTCGAAGATATAGGGATTGTTGTTGTAAAATATTATTATGTGTACTTCCCCAGAACCGGATATTGAGGTATACCCCACACAATATAATCCATGGGGTTCGTTACTTATAGGTTTTCTAAGTGTACTGATCTGGTTGTTATCGTTTATGCAGGTCAAGGTCGTATAATTATCATATTTAGTATTCATGGGGCCCACGAATAAACATATTGATGCATTATCTGAATATCCACAAACATACAAGAATGAGGCGTTCTGTGGGATTTCAAAGCTACGTACGTCCGTTCCGTTTGAATGTTCCCTTACATTAATTTCAGTTCGCAAAAGATATACATTTCCTGAACCTGTTTTTAACTTTGTCTGCGAATCGGGATTAGATCGCGGAAGAACTGCAACATAATAGCCAAAAGAAGCAATAGCCATTATAGCAACTAATATTACTAAAATTCTCAATTTTCTATCATTTATTTTCATTACTTCAACCTCGGTTTTATCCAGTTTATTAAAAATATGAGTGATAATAAGATTAGAATAATCAAAGATAATATTACGATGAAGTAGTACTCCTGCCCATAGAATAATAATGGAATGTTTATGGATGCATATTTCCCATTTGCGATTGAGTTGTCAGTGGCAACGTTGATTGAAAATACATTAAGCACCTTTGAGATGTAGTAGTATGAATTTTCAGGGTAAAATAAGAATACAAATTTGTCAAAAAATGAAAAATTCTTTGAAACGATGAGGAATCCATTAATGTTTGTGGTCATCTCATTTTTCGGGTTCAGACTGCTTATATTCAAATAAAGTGAATGAAAATAATCTGAAACAAAACCGAGCGAGAGGTACATTAATATGGCAGCAAAAATGGCATAATACCTTTTAGAAAATATGCTGGAAATAAATACACCCTCAAGCGAACTTAAGATGAATACCAGTAGGTAAAGTGCCATCACAGAAAACATCGGACCCAGATATCTAAATCGAAAGGTAGTATATTTTGTGAAAAGAAATAGTGAAAATATTATATCTAAAACAATAATGACGAAGAACGAGAAAGTTATTAGCCATGCTATTTTTGAAATCAATACTGTGTTAACTGGAATCTTATTCACCCGTAGCATCTCTAATCTTCCAAGTTCCGAATCTTCTGAAACGACAAGAGATGAAACAATAAACCAAATAAAGATTATCCCCCCTGAAGATACATTGGCATAGAAATTTAAATAGAAATAGGATAATGGGATAGGAGAGTTTATACCCGCAAACATCAAATTGTATGAGGGCTGCGTGAAAAAAATACTAAAAGCTATGACAATTAAAATAAGTAAGACCCAAGTGTAGCCTCTATAAAACTGACGGAAATTCCTTCTGTATTCGGAAATAAATGCAGAATAATGTTTACCCACAGAGCTCCCTCATGTAAATACTTTCAAGAGATTCCCTTGAAAAGCCAACTATCTTGCAATCATCACCAAGAATCTTCGTGATTAATTTACAAATTTCTAACCCCTCATCGACCTGAATTATAAAACTTAACTCAGTCTCACCAACTATTTTTATATTCAAATCTGTTAGTTTCTTTCTTATTACATCAGAATTTTCTGTAAAGTCTATTCTGTATAAATTTAGATGCTTGAGGATTAATTTTTGGAATATGGTTCCATCTTTCATGAACAATATTTTATCTGATACATTTTCAACTTTGTGTAAATCATGGCTTGTTATAAGAATTAACTTGCCTTCTATTTTTAGATCTTCGATGATTTTCGATAGTTCTTTTGAACTCTCTGCATCTAATCCATCAAAGGGTTCATCCATAAGTATTATTTCAGAACCAAGAATTAGGCTCCTTGCCAGATCTAGCTTTCTTTTCATTCCTTTTGAAAATGAGGATATTGGTTTTTTTCCTGTATTCAGATTTAGTCTAGTCAGTATATACTTAATTCGCTCAATATTATGTGGGTAAAAATAAGAAAGGTTTTCCTCAGCACTCATGAAATCGAAATTAACAGAGATTTCAGGGCAGTAACCCACACTTCCCCTAACAGTAACCTTACCGTCATATTTCCTTATGGATCCTGATAATACCTTTAAAATAGTTGATTTTCCTGCACCATTTGGACCAACCAAGGAAACACAGGTTCCACCTAGCTCCTTTATGCCCAGATTACGAATTGCAATGGTTTTTTTAAAAACTCCATAACTCTTGGTTACATTGTCGCATTCCAACGATATCTTATTGATATTTTCATTCGTCAGGAAATCAACCCCCATAGTGTTTGATTGAAAATATTTATTGAAAAACTAAAAACAATAACTTTACCATTGGACCCTTGAGAAATGAATAATTTGTTGAAATTGATCGTTTCGTTAGTTGGAAAATTTAAATGTAAAGTCCTTTTCTCTAATTTATAATTAGTATAGGTTCCGTTATTATCTTCGGATACTTTAGCAAAAAAAGTATAATTTAATGAATCTAAGTTGAGGTTTTTAGGAGTATTATTTATTATGTTTAAACGTGATGAAATTGTTCCATTGTCAATAGAGTTGAGAGTTTCGTTTAATTTCATATCAATTCCATTAACTTTTATTAGTTCTGTTGAATATTCAACTCTACTTTCTCCTTTAAACATACATGGAATTCCATATACATTGTAGGTACAAAGAATTAAATTAGGATAACAAAGTTTATAATACCCTACTGGCGCCAGGCCTAGACTAAAATTTTCAAGTGGCTGAGTATGTGGATAGGTAACATTCCATTCAGTTGTTGTGTCTGGATAGTTGTATGAAATATTGAATGGTACCTTTGATTTTAGGTTGAAACATGTAGTAGTATTAAAGTTACCTGGAACCCCAGATCTATAACATTGTGCGTTTTTGGAGGGCCCCAAATATTTCAGGGTTAAGTAAGCATTATTATCCTTACAGCATCCAGGCCCTCTTGAAAAATATTTTAAACCTCCGCCAGTAGATATAATAGTGAATGTTAGGTTGCTCCCTTGAGTTACATTGGCTTTAGCTGGAGTGATAAGAATTACTATATCAGTTTTTTTATGGGCGCCAGTATAATAAAATATACCCAATGCCAATAATAAGAATACGATGATTGCGATGAATATTGCTCTTTTTTTATTCATAATCAACTCCCTAAGCTCATATCATTATTTTTATATTATATTTTCTTCTTCTAACTTTCTATGTCAAAGTTAAACCCGCCTCCGGTACATACTGTCATTTGTGAAGTTGGAGATGAGTGTTCATATCCACATGCACCAGATACAGTGCAGGAAATTGATCTAAACTCTCCATATGACTTCAAATATATATGTTGATAGATACTGCTATCCGGGACATTGATCATGGTTAATAGATATGTGGTGGATGAGTGGGGTGTTGAATGTAGTCCCTGATTATCTGAGTATTGCCACTCTACTTCATTGTGTTCCAAAATTAATGGCTCTATACAAAATTCGTATTGGGAGTAAGAACTAGCATATGAGTAGGTGCCTGTAATTCCAATACCTTCATCCGTTGCACCTGCTTTAATTCCATATGTAACGGTTACTTCTGTAGTTTCTCCCCACAAGATTTGATTATTAGGGGATGCATATTGAGAAATCGAGTTAGGATTAAAGGGCCATGATGACGGTGGATTACTTGGACTCTTAGGTTTATCGCAGTAGGCGGCGTATTCCATACACACGTGCCCTGTCCATTGAGGACAAATTGCATTTGTATTTAATCCCCCTGCTAATTCACAAGATCTGGTAATGCTGGCAGAATACTGATTTTCAACAATATAGGCTATAAACTGATTAGAACCATAGGTAACCAAAAAACCTGTTATATACGTTTGTAGGCAATTGCCATTATTATTTATTCTTGTTTCCTTGCTACACAAATATTTGACTGAGGCACTGCAATCTGAATTTGCAGTGGTAAATGAATCTATATTTTCCTTCGATCCCTCTATATTACTTTGATTATAGAGCGATAGTCCAAATCCTATTGCCACCATTAAAAATAAAATCAAAAATGTTACAAGAAGAATCCTAATTTGTTTCATGAGTATTATATAACGATTACATATATATATACATTTCTAATATCAATTAAGTCCGCTATTTTGATATGTTCAACTATCAACCTAAAAAAATGTGTTTTGAATAAAAATTTAATATAGGTTTTAGCTTATAATTTTATTTTAATATCTTTCTATAAACCATGCTGCCTATGTATGCGAGAATCACAATTACTATACCTGCTATGAGTCCGTAGGTGTAATAAAAGAAGCTTGGGATTTTACTGAATGATATACTTTGTGTTATGAAAGATGCATACATGGTGATGTTACCGGATTGACCTGTATATCCGCTGGGAGCAATAGTTGTGTATCCATATGTGCCAGCCATCAGAAGGAATTCAACTTCGTTTGATGTGGTTTTGACCGTTTTTGAATTAAGAGTAATGCCCCACGTTGAGTTACCAGGAAGTCCAGACTCCTGGAACTCTACCCAGTTGTAAGTATTATTCTGGAACTGATATGTGTAATTTATGTATTCATTGTTGTTCGTACTAAGTCCTCCGTAAAGCACAATTGTATCATTTGCTTCAAGGACAGACATGCTCTGTCCATATGCAGGAGATGGGGAATTTATGTTCATATTTTTCCATGACATTGAAACCGGTGAAAACATCCAGCTACTGTTTGTCGCAACGCCTTTAGAATTTACACCACCATATAGCAGAAGGAAGTTGTTGAAGGAAAAATATTTCAGATTTGAAAATGCAAGTTTTCCAGGGTTATTATTTAAATTCAGGTTTTTCCAGTGCATTGTTGTAACATTAAGCAACCATGTTGAATCGGAATAGGTTCCATTGAACCCTCCATAAAGAAGTATGTTACCATTTGGAAGAGATTCCATTGCTGCTCCTTCCATTGCCGGTATCTGTCCTGTTGTGGTAACTCTCTTCCACGAGTTGTCCTTGAAAGTCCACGTGCTGTTTGACAACCCTGAACTTGTGTTTCCTCCAAATAGGACGATTGAACTTATGCTACTGGAATATGCTGATGATGCAAACGCTCTAGCTGAAGGCGCAACAACAAGGCCCTTAAGGGGTGTCCAGGCAAACCCTGTGAATATCCATGTTTGGCTTGTTAAAACCATTTTTCCACCGGAAGTAATGTTTTCTCCTCCAAACAGCACGATGTCGTCACCCCTTGGATAGAAATTCATTGTTGAACCTTCAAGGCCAGGGATACTGCTGGAAGTAGTTAGTTTAGTCCACTGTTTAGAGTTATATATCCATGTTGTGTTAACTGTTTTCTTAACAAGCATATAAGATGTTGATTTGCCATTTACAATAGTCTCATTGACCATGGTCATTCCACCAAACATTACTACCTCACTGTTAGGAGTAAAACATGCCATCGTAGAGTTGCTTACCGGCTGAGGCGCGATTGAAGATGTATCATTCATCCACTGGTACTTAAACACAGTACTATTTTGTACCACACTCGGTGTAACTGTGATGGCCTTTCCGTTGCTTATTGAAGGTGTGCCAGAAAAGGTAAATGCGAATACCATAACTGTAAGTAGTGAAATCGCGATAACTACGAATTTCATAATTCCATTACTCTTTCCACTAGAATTCATTAAAAAAGTAATATTGAAATCATTAATAAAGATTGCATTTAATGAATAGCGTAGAGGTTTAGGGCACATTTCGCCAGTTATGTTTTGTAACTGTGTGAAAACCCGTTGATTAGAGTTGTTAAAGTAAAGTGATAATTAGTTTCCCTTGCTCTTCTCCCATACTGTCTTTGGTTCAATTACACTCCTTAGATTTTCCGCCTTTTCCCTGAATTTATAAACATCCTTCAGTATGGATTCAATATCCTCCGGAAGATTCCTACTAGGTTTATACCCTAGCTCCTTCAGTTTTTTGTGCTCCGGATTATAGTAGTGATCTTCCTTTTCCACCCTGGGATTCGGATAATGTTTTATTTCAACATCCCTGTTGAATAGAGCCTTTGCTCTTTTTGCGACAAGTTCTGTCAATTCGTTTATAGAATAATGCTCATCAAACTGATTATACACCCTGTACTCACCTTCCTCTGGTTCTTTCTCAATTCCAAGGGTCAGACATTTAATGCTATCCTCCAGTGACAGAAATCCTCTTCTCTGATTTCCCTTTCCGTAAGCCGTGAGAGCATAACCCAGTACAGCCTGGGTGCAGAACCTGTTCAGTGCAGTTCCCCAAACTTCATCAATATCAAATCTTGTGTATAGATTGTACTTATTAATCTCTGATGTCTGTGTTCCGTATACTACACCCTGCATCACATCGGTTATCTTAAGTTTCCACACCCTGTTAGCAAACATGAGGTTGTTTGTATCATGGACCTTGCTCCAGTGATACCATGAGCCAGCAAATTTAGGAAATGGCAAATAATCTTCTCTCCCATTATATTTGACATTGAAGAATCCTTCCGGAATATCAATATTTGGTGTTCCATATTCTCCCATGGTACCAAGCTTAAGCAAATGAGCTTTCGGTACAATATCCTTCATTGCATAAACAAGATTAAGCGTTCCTCCCATGTTCTGCATCAATGTTTCTCTTGCCTGCGACAGACCTATCATGGAATATGGTGCAGATCTCTGCTCTGCAAGATGTACGAACGTATCAGGTTTTGTCTCTTTGACAACTCTGTAGAGAAAATCTGGATCGTTTACATCTCCCTTATAAAACTTGATTCTTCCAAGTCCGTTTTCTTCTAATGCCTTGATCCTATCTTCCATTGATAGTATTGGTGTCACTGAATCGGAATTTACCTCTGCCACTCTCTTCCTTGTGTAGAGTGAGTCGACACCCACAACTTCATGTCCCCTACTTAAAAGTCTAAGAGCCAGCGGCCATCCTATGTATCCGTCAATTCCAAGTATTGCGACTTTCATTATTTTAGGGAAAGCTAATCCTCGTTATAAGATATTCCACTTGATTTGAGCTGGATTAAAAGTGATAAATTGATAAGACTGAATATTTATGAAAAAGTATTATATTTAAATACAATATGTGTACATGTCTCTGGGAGCAACCTTTATAGATGTCTTTTTTCCTCTTTTCATAGTTGTAGATCCCTTTGGGACTATGGCTCTTTTTCTGACCATGACATCAGATTATTCTGAGATCGAAAAAAGGACTGCTGCCAAGGATGCTTTCATTTATGGGAGTCTGATACTTGTATTTTTTACCGTAGCCGGTTATTATGTTCTATCCTTGATGGGGATTTCAATTAACGCCATAGAGATTGCAGGCGGAATTATATTACTGATAATGGGAATTGAAATGGTAAGAGAAGGTGATCGACCAAAATCAACGGGTAAGACCTTCAAGAACCCAGATCTTGGAATTGTTCCATTCGCGACTCCCTTACTGGCAGGTCCTGGTGCAATTTCCCTAGTCATAATACTCGCCAGGAAGAGTTACATTTCCATGGGTTATACTATTATTTCAGTGATCATTATATTTGTTGTTGTTCTGATTCTATTTTCCTTTGCTACTCCCATATCAAAAGCATTGGGTGATAAATCTATGAAGGCCATAACAAGGATTTTTGGACTGTTTGTTGCGGCTTTTGCCATACAGTTTATGCTCACCGCCGCAGCAGCCCTTATAGGATGATAAAAATTAAAAATTTTAGTTTAAGGTAAATTCCTTCCCATTGTATGGCAGTACCACATTGTAATTTCCAAGATCATCCACGATAGCCTCTCTCCGATCTCCGTGACAAAGAATTACATTCTCTGGCTGGCATCCCTTTATGAAAGATATTAGCTCATCATGACCTGCATGTGCAGACATATCAAAGAATTCAACCGCCATATCAGGCTTTACTTCAACTCCAGATAGATTCAGTGTTCCCTTTTCCATCAGGTTCCTCCCATTTGTTCCTTCTACCTGATATCCTGTCATAAATATGGCACTTTTGTCGTCATGTACATACTTTTCTATATAGGATAGGGCTGGTCCACCATCAAGCATTCCTGATGTGGAAATGATTACATCTGCTGAATCTATGTTTTCCCTCATTCTTTTTCCTCGTATTGCCTTCACACTTGACAGGGATTTTCTGAATTCCCTGTCTGATCTCAGGTAACCAGGCGTATTAAGATAAATACTTGTTATAAGATTGCCCATTCCATCGGTGGCTATCTTATATGGCAGGTCAGAAAGAGACATTATTAGCTCCTGCATTCTTCCCATTGCAAATGAAGGCAGTATAACTTTTCCTCCATGTTCCACGATTTCAGATACTCTTTCTCTTAGTCTTTTTCTAACTTCTTCTCTATCTTCGTGGTTCTTACCTGCATACGTACTCTCAATTACTAGATTCTTCACCTTTCTTGGTTTGGCCCCAGTTAACAGTTTTGAATCTCCTGTATAAAGATCGCCAGTAACCATTACTTCATCAGAATTTTCAAATTTCCACATTGTTGATCCTGGTATATGGCCTGCTGAGTATGGTGTAACATTCACTTCATCTAGAACGATCTTTTCGTTGTATTTTGTCTGATTCATAAATGTATACATCTTTTCTACATCTTCCCGATTGAATCGTTCTACGTAGCCCTCTATGGCAGTTATTTTGATTGAATCGTTAAGCATTGGCCTGGCTGTGTTAGATGTCATTTCTGTAGCAAAAATATCCACACCATCATTCTGGTAGTACATAGGCAATGCACCTATATGATCCAGATGTGAATGTGTCACAAAAAGTCCGTCTATCTTTTCTGGTGGCAGTGGAAACAATGGAGGTTTTTCTGGGATTACTCCATAATCTACCTGAAATACCTTATCATCCATATTGATTATTATTCCCAACCTGCCTACTTCTTCTGCTCCTCCTAAAAACTTCATTTTTAACAAATTTATAACCTCGCATTTTCTAGTCTATTTTTACACTCGCATGTTCTTTGTTCCGAATGTATTTTCAGAAAATCTGCAATAATTTTCTGTGTTTTTTCCTCATTTTCCTTAAGGATCTTGATGACTTCTGATGCCTCTACGGGTTTGTCAGACCACACATCATAGTCAGTAACGTTTGCAATTAAAGAATAACACATGCCGAGCTCATCCGCAAGGTTAATCTCTGGCACTAAAGTCATTCCAATTATATCTCCAAATTGCCTAAACATTTTTGATTCCGCTCTGGTAGAGAACCTTGGGCCTTCTATTACGACGTAAGTTCCCTGATCATGTGTGTCTCCATGCTTTTTGGACACTGAACTCAGTTCTTTGTTGATCCTTGGGCAAAATGGATCTGCCGATGATATGTGAATAACTTCAGGGCCATCATAGAATGTTAATTTTCTATTTTTTGTAAAATCTATGTACTGATCTGGAATTACCACATCACCTGGCTTTAATTCCTCCTTCAGTGAACCTACTGCATTAATCCCCAGTATTTCATCACAACCTATACTGTGAAGGGCCCATATGTTTGCCCTATAATTTACCATATGTGGTGGTATATTGTGTTTCTTTCCATGTCTTGGAAGGAAAGCAACTTTCTTTCCATTGAAATCACCAATTTCTATTTCTGCTGATGGTATTCCAAATGGAGTGTCAATCATTTTGCTTTCTTCAATTGTTATAAGATTGTAGAGGCCACTGCCCCCGATTATTCCTATCACTGTAAATCACTTCCTGTAAGTAATATGACAATGGTATTTAATTTATTTTTAAATATTTACAATAAAAACTGTATTTATTTTAGAGTATTATTCGGACTAAATTCTGCTTTATCAGTTACCGTAAGCGATGTAACCAGAATATGCATATGATCGATAAAACTATAACTGCTGTAGAATTATATTATGGAATGGAATCCTCAAAAAAATTGAAAATAGCTGAAATAAAAGGAGAGGTAGTGGACATAGAGATAAAGGCTAAGATCCTTTCAATGTCCAAGAGAGAGATACAGAACGATAAGGGTCCTCTGACATATCACTACGGTCTGGTTGGAGATGAGACTGGAGTTATTCCCTTTACAGCCTGGTCTATTCCAGGCACAGTGAGGGATAACGATGTTTATCTGATATCAAAGTGTTACACAAAAAGCTATAAGGATAAACTAAGACTTTATTTTGATGCCAGAACTGAATTCAAATTGCTTACGGAAATACTGGAAGTAAAGAGAACTTACAAATATTATGAAATTAAGGACCTGGATATGAAGGACAAATTCATAACTGTTGAGGGATTGCTAACTTCTGAAAATAAGAGAGAGTATGAAAAGGAGGGAGAAAAAAAGGAAGTTTTCCAGTACATCCTCAAAGATCAGACCGGCACTGTTCCAATATCATCGTTTGGGAGAAAGTTAGAACAGGGAAAATATGCCAGAATCGAGGGTGTAAGACTTGATGAATTCAACGGCTATTATAGATTGAACATGTCTGATAAGGCCAAGGTAGAATATTTGAACGTTGAACTCAAAGAAAATGATAATATTCAGGATATTTCAACACTAAAAGGGGCTGTGGGAGGAATTACAATATCTGGATTTGTAATAAACATGGGAGAAAAGAGTGGCCTGGTTGTTAGATGTAGTGAATGTAATCAGAGAGTAGATGATGTTAGATGTGCAGACCACCCCGATGCAAAATTGATCTATGATATATTCGCCTATTTCACAGTAGATGACGGGACCGATTATCTGCAGGTTAATGCAGGATATGAAGCCCTGAAGAACATAATAAACATATCAAGGGAATACCTGGATAATCCTCAGAGACCACCATTGAAGAAAGAAGTGAAGGAAAAGGTTGAAATTGCCCTGGTTCATAATGCACTAAAAATAAAGGGAAACCTTCGCATAAATAATATGGGACTTTCCATGCGATCTTCAGAAGTGAGTTACGTTACCAATACTGATATTTCTTACCTGAAGAATGAAATAAAAGGGGTGCAAAATTGATGGAGAGAAGGAGAGAACCAGCAAGATGGATATTTGCAAAGGAATTGAGAGATACAACCATGACCTTTGTGGAAGGTGAAGACGATGCCAGAAGAGAATATTTCATCACACCAGGCGGTTCTTATGGAAGGAGAATACTAATTTGCGGAAAAATAACGCAGAAGACCCAGGATAATGATATGACGAAATTCACAGTGGCGGATCACACGGGTGCTTTTTATGTTACATTTTTCTCCAAGGATTTCAACCAGAACACAAAGGTTCAGGTGGATGCTGTGAACGAGAATGATCTTGTAGTTCTGATGGGAAGAACATCCTATTTCAGGTCTAATGAAGGAAAAATGTACATTAACATAAATCCAGAATATGTCAGAACGGTGAATGAGGTTGATACTGAATACTGGAAAATGAGAACAGCTAAGTCTCTGAATAACAGGCTCTTGGCAATAAAGGAGATCAGAAAATCCCCTGAAATAGATCAGAATCACTTAATGGATCTCGGGTTTACAGAAGATGAGGCAAAGGGTTCTTTGAAGGCATATTCATTATATGAAAATTACAATACTGGACCACTGGAAGAGATAATTGCAGGGATGTCATCTTACCAGTTTTCGGATGCTGCTGTAAAATTGAAAGATAATGTTCTCCAGATAATAAAGGAAAATAATCCATTTGGTGGAATAAGTTATGATGAAATTTTGCAGAGATTGGCCAAGGATGGTGTTGAGGCCAGACAGCTGGATGAAACCCTAAATCTCCTTGGCGCAGATGGAGAGATTTATGAGGCCGGAAAAAGGAAATTCCGGGCCATCTGATCTACCATTTTAGTTTTAAATCCTTTGCCGCCTTTACTTCATCAGCCCTTCCAATTGAAAGATTAACAGGCATTTTATGAAGTTCTTCGTCTGGTGTTAATACTGCTTCCTGAATTATGTTACAGAACTCATCCATATCATCCCTGCTTGCGTCCTCTGTTGGTTCAATCATTAAGGCCTCAGGAACTATCAAAGGGAAATATATGGTCGGAGCATGAACACCCTTGTTAATAATATATTTTGCAATGTCCAGCGCCCTTTTATTTACCATTTTCGTTGACATTATAACTTCGTGTTTCTTCAACCCCTCGTGATGGTAATTGAGTATTGGTTCCAGCCTCTTTGCCATGTAGTTTGCATTGAGCACTGCCCTTTGAGTATTTAATAGGAGACCGTTTGATCCCTTGTATTTTATGTAAGCCCACGCTCTTAGTAAATTGGTGAATGAACCCTGAAAACCGGCGACTCTACCTATACTATCTTTTTCATCAGATTTAAGAATATAAAGATCACCTTCCTTTTCGATTCTGGGAAATGGAAGATATTTTTCCAGGAACGATTTGACGGCAACTGGACCAGCCCCGGGTCCACCCCCGCCATGTGGTGTTGCAAATGTCTTATGAAGATTAAAATGCACCATATCAAAGCCCATTGATCCTGGTGATGTTAATCCCAGTATGGCATTCAGGTTGGCACCATCATAATAAAGCAGAGAGCCATTCCTGTGCACCATATCTGCTATCTCCTTGATGTCTGTTTCAAAGATTCCAAGTGTGTTAGGATTTGTTATCATAAATGCTGCTGTTTTTTCACTCAACGCAGCTTCCAGTGCATCCATGTTGATAACACCAGTCTCAAGAGATGGTATCTCAACAACGGAGAATCCTGCCATTGCCGCAGAAGCTGGGTTTGTACCATGCGCTGAATCTGGTATTATGATTTCTGTTCTGCCGGTCTCCCCAGTATCTTCCATGTATTTTCTCACAATCAACATGGATGTGAACTCACCGTGTGCTCCAGCCAGGGGTTGCAAGCTCACCGCGTCCATGCCTGAAATGACCTTAAGATATTCCCTCAATTCATACATTACCTGCAGATTTCCCTGTGAATATTCATAGTCAGCCAGTGGATGCACCCTTGCAAATCTTGAGTCATTTGCAATTCTGTCTGCAAATTTTGGATTGAATTTCATAGTACAGGAGCCGAGTGGATAGAATCCTGTGTCAACGGCATAGTTCATCTGAGACAGCCTCACATAATGCCTTACAACATCATTTTCAGCTATTTCTGGAAGTTTCAGGTCATCCTGAGCAATTGAATCGTCTAATTTTGGCAATTCAATTTTTTCACATGAAAAACTGTTTTCTGAGTTGATTTCCTTGATATATTTTTCATTGTATTCTGCCTGATGATATGTCATTAGATCGCCTCCATCGCCGTTATTAATTGATCAATTTCACTATCATTCCTCATTTCTGTAGCTGCAAAGAATACATCATTTTTTAATTTGTCAGGCATAGTAAATAAGAAACTATTAGCCTTTAATCCCCCTAGAAACCCAGCCTTTTCGAGATTGGCCATAAGTGTATCTGATTTTACACCTGCATCAACAATAAAATCGGTAAAAAAGGGGTTCTTCCATTTGTGGACCTTCACATAGCTGACCTTTTCCATTTTTTTGAACGTTTTACTAACATTTTCCATGGATCTTGAAGCTACCCATCTCAATCCTTTTTTTCCGAGTATGGAAAGATATGCAGAGGAGGCTATGGCAAGTAATGCCTGGTTTGTACAAATATTGCTCATCGCCTTGTCCCTTCGTATATGCTGCTCCCTCGTTTGAAGTGTCATCACAAATGCCCTTTTTCCTTTTGTGTCAACGGTTTCCCCTATAAGCCTTCCAGGTGATTTTCTTACATATTTCTCCTTGAATGAGAAAATACCCAGATAGGGACCCCCATAGCTTAGTGAGATACCTAGTTGCTGTCCTTCTCCAACCGCTATATCAGCATCATAATCTCCGGGGGATTTTATTATTGCCAGTGAAACAGGGTCATAATATGCTATATGTATAGCAGCCTTCTTGATTTCCTTAATATTGGCCACACCTGGATCTATTGTCCCATAGTTTGAAGGATTGTAAGTAATGATTGCAGAAGTATCCTCGTCTATCAGTTGAATTAGTTTATCAAGATTGATAGTACCATCTTCATTAACCGGATATGGTTTAAGTAATATGTCTAATCCTGTAATATATGTTTTTATTACCTGCCTGTGAGACAATCTTATATTTTCTGGTATAAGAACTGTCTTTTTACCATTTATTCTGTGAGCCATTCTCACGGCCTCGCCAAGCCCCGTAGGTCCGTCATACATGGATGAGTTCGTTACATCCATTTTTGAAAGGTCAGATATTATGCTTTGATACTCAAAGAGTGAGTGAAGCATGCCCTGGGATATCTCTGCCTGATATGGCGTATATGATGTAATGAATTCATTTCTCATTATGATATTTGGAATAGACGATGGAATGAATCTTTCATATGCACCCAATCCAAGAAAAATTTTCATGTTTATTGCATTCTTAGAACCTATCCTTTCTGATTCAAACATCACGTCCATCTCTGACCTGCCACCGCCAATGGATTTTATATCACTTCTGATGTTATTTGGTATATCCCTAAAAAGATCCTCATAATCATTCATTCCCAAATAAGCCAGTAAATCGTTATCTGTGTCCATGGAATCAACCACTAAAGTAATCATCAACCATTATTAAAATATAGTCAGAAATTCCGCTCTTATTTTACTTTTCAAAATTAAGTTCCAGTAATTCTTCTCTGCTTGAATTCCCGTTATATTTAAAAATTTCCTCAATTATCAGATCACTGAACATTTCTTTTGTGGATAACCCGACAATTTGCATTAGCTGGAATTGTGGTACCACCACCTGAAGATATAGTTTTCCCAATCTTGCCTTTAGAACCCTGCTTTCTGTTAGAATATTTTCAGATGCAAGCTTTTTAAGAAAGTCTGAATAAATCCCGTTTAAAGTCACAAACTTTGAACTTCCTATAACTTCCTCAACGTTGATCACTGACCTATCGTAGT
Source organism: Cuniculiplasma divulgatum (assembly GCF_900083515.1). NCBI lineage: Archaea > Methanobacteriati > Thermoplasmatota > Thermoplasmata > Thermoplasmatales > Cuniculiplasmataceae > Cuniculiplasma > Cuniculiplasma divulgatum. The sequence goes on along the minus strand of NZ_LT671858.1, from coordinate 414,320 downwards.
TGTCGTCCAGTGTACCTATCATTGTTACCTTATTAAGTCTCGGCGTGTCACCTTCCAGAAAGGTAATATTGTCATTTGAACTGGCCATTTTACTATCCAGAAAAGTGATTCCCATTAACTGTTCCGAATAAACCTTTGGATCTACTTCTATTACCCCGCTTGAAATTGGCCTGATCCAGTCAACAAAAAGATCGTCCAGATTTCTTGCACCATCCAGTATTATATCGTTTAAATCCCCAAGTTTTTCATCCATTACTCTTCCTGTAATTGAAAAGCCCTCGCCAGAAAGTTCCATGTAGTCTACAATAAATCCACTTATGCTGAGCATTTTTTTTATATGATCGAAATCCTCGCTTGCTTCACCAAGACTCATAACATAATTTCCGTAACTATCCATTTCTGCCTTCAGTTTTAGAAACGTTGCTATGCTCCTATTCTTTGCAACTTCGGATGGAATGAAGAAAAGAAAATCCTGTTTTACATCATCACTTAAGACCCTTGTTCTTATGGTTATTTTGTTTTCAAAGAGAACGTCGAACAACTGTGAATCCCACCTGTAACGAATCTTTATTGAATGCATATTTCTCTTCACCACATTTTAGTTTAGTTATATTTAGAATATTAATCTTATTGAAAAATGTGAAACCTGGTTTGATAACAAATATTGATCACATTTGAAAAAGGTTTATCTAAATGTAAAGCGTTGTACCCCTAATGAAATTAAAATCTAGTGTGAGTAACCTGAAAGAAGTAACAGATATACTAAGTTCAATAACCAATGAAGCAAAACTTGAGTTTGATAATGATGGTCTGAAGGTTAGGGCAATAGATAGCGCTAGGATAGCCATGGTTGACCTTTTTGTGCCCAAGGAATCGTTTTCAGCTTATGATCTTGAAGAAAAAGTTGAGGTCTCAGTTGAGCTTGATAAGATAAGAAATGTTCTAAGACTTGCATCCCAATCAGATGATCTTTTATTAAGTATTTCTGGAACTAAAATGAAGTTCTCTCTTGGAAATCTCACAAAAACCATATCTACCCTTGACACATTTGTGAATTCGCCAAAACTGCCAAGTGTGGATCCAAAGAATTATGTTGTTATAAGGAAGGCAGATCTGGATAGGGGATTGAGGGCGGCTACTGATGTGAGGGATTCTATAAAGTTCACCATAGAGGATAAGAGATTTGAAGCCACCTCTAAAAGTGATTCAGAGGAGGTTGACCTTATCATAGATAATGATAATCTGATAGAAGTCAAGGCACAGGAAAAGGCTTCCAGCAGTTATCCGCTTGATTACCTAAGCAAGATAATAAAGGCAGTTAGTTTTGCTGATACGTTGAAAATTGCATTTAACAATGATTATCCCCTTGTGATGGAATTCAACTTTTCAGGTAAGGATGGTATCAAGACAGCTAAATTCTTACTTGCACCGAGAATAGAGTAGATTCAAAAGCGGGCGCGAGGGGATTCGGACCCCTGATCTACAGCTTAGGAGGCTGTTGCCATATCCAGGCTTGGCCACGCGCCCTTTCTATTTGATATATTTTTTTATTCCTTACAAACTCCATTTCAATAGCTTCCATTTTGGAATATATCAAAATGGTTTTCTGGTTGGGAATCAGTTGGTAATCGGAGCTTTAGATATTATATTTTCGAAATATACATGAAATATATCCCAGGTTCTCCTTAAAATCTTTTAACGAACAGATGGTCAAAAAAAAATTCATTAATTTATCATAAAGCTTAAGGTTGTATGAATAATCAAAGGTTATGTTGAAAGGTACTCCGTTTAAAAATAAGGGGGTGATTATCACCGGAGGTGGAACCGGTCTTGGGCAGTCTCTTTGCCTGAAGTTTGCCAGTTATGGTGCCAGTGTTTATACTTTTGGCCGAACCGAATCAACCCTTGAGGAAACAAAACAAAGAGTGAATGCAATTAATGGTAATCTTGAATATAAGGCAATTGACATAAGAAACTTTGACGCTGTGAACGAGTTCATTGATGAAACTTTTAGAAAAATAGAGATAATAGGACTTGTAAATAATGCTGCAGGTAATTTTATATCGAGGACGGAAGATCTGTCAATGAATGCCTTCAAATCAGTAATAGACATAGTTTTAATGGGTTCAATTAACACTTCAGTTCAGGTATCGAGAAGATGGATGGAAAGGAAGATCAGGGGAAGTGTTGTGAATATACTAACTTCTTACGCGGATACTGGTTCAGCATTCGTTACTCCTTCGGCCGCAGCAAAGGGTGGTTTGAGAGCATTTACCAGAAGTGTTGCTGTAGAATGGGGTCCAAAGGGCATCAGAACCAATGGGGTAGCGCCTGGTCCTTTCAAGACTCAAGGAGCATGGAAGAATCTGATTCCAGATGATAGCTATGAAAAAATCCTTAAGGAAAAAAATCCTATGCGAAGGCTTGGAACTACTGATGATATTTCAGAACTTGTTTCATATCTTATCAGTGATTATTCTTCGTTTATAAATGGTGAAATTATAACTATAGATGGTGGAGAATGGATACAGGGTGCTGGACAGTTCAACATGCTTTCACAGATAGATGATAATATGTGGGATATGATCCGGAAGAACAGGGTGAAGAAAGAATGATGAGTATATATATAAATGGATGGGAAACAAATATGAAGTTTTCGGCTGCACATTTCATTCCATACCATGATAAGTGTAAAAGATTACATGGACATGATTATGCAATCGATATCAGAATAGAAGGAGAATTACTGAATGGTATGGTAGCTGACTTTGTGACCGTGAAGAGAGAGATGAGAAAGTTTCTTGAGGAAATTGATCATAAGCTTATACTTCCCGTGCATGGAAAAGATATGGAACAGAAAAAGGAGAACGGCCAATTCATAATAAAATACGAAGGAAAAACTATGTCAATACCCGAAGAGTTTGTTTATCTGTGCGATGTTGATTACAGCAGCAGCGAGGAATTATCAAGATTTTTTGCAAGGGAAATAGTCAGTAAAGTGAAATTTGAGAAGAATGTTAAATTGATTGAAGTTTCAGTGTATGAAGGACCAGGACAGAAAGCTTCGTGGAGTGAGAAAATTGGATAACGCAATAATATTGATGTCAGGAGGGCTGGATTCTACAACGGTCTTATCATTCGCAAAGAAAAATGGGTATAATATCACTGGACTCAGCTTTGATTACGGTCAGAGGCATAGAAGGGAGCTGGAATCCTCAAAGAAAATTGCTGATTTTTACGGCATTCAAAGAATTGTATTCAAGATAGATCTGAGGCAGATAGGGGGTAGTTCACTTACGGGTGATGAGGCAGTAGAAATTGGTAAGCTTGAAAGAAAAGAGATTCCCAATACCTATGTTCCTGGCAGGAATATACTATTCCTATCAATAGCGGCTGCATACTCAGAATTACTGGATGCCAGAACAATTATGATGGGAGTCAACTCAGTAGATTATTCAGGTTATCCGGACTGCAGACCAAATTTTATAAGCTCAATGGAACAGAGCCTGCAACATGGACTTGACAGGAGTGACTTAAAGATAATGGCACCACTTCAGTACCTGAATAAGGGTGAGATAATAACTATGGGGATAAAGAATAATGCCCCATATGAACTCACATATTCCTGTTATAATGGCAGAGAAAAAGCATGTGGAAGGTGTGATTCCTGTCTACTTAGATTGAGGGGTTTCATGGATGCGGGAGAAATAGATCCGACTCCCTATGAAACATATCCTGACTTTTATATAGATTATTTAAGAAACTTAAAAAAATATAAAAAATAAATGAAATTATTGTTTTGTTAGGAACTGATCTACTTTTTCTGCGTTACCTTTTACTGAGGCAACTGTTTTGTTCCAAAGCTCCTTTTCCTCTGCTGTGAAGTTAATATCAAAGATTCTCTCCACTCCATTTTTTCCTATAAGTATTGGAAGTCCAATAAATAGTCCCTGTGCTGAATAGTGCTTTGATGTTTTCTCATCCACAAACGCGGCACATGGTATCATTCTTCTTCTGTCTTTTATTATTGATTCTACCATTGCTGTTATTGCTATACCAGGCGCGTAGTAGGCGCTTCCTGTCTTAAGGTAATCTACTATTTCTCCTCCACCAAATCTCGTCCTTTTTACTATTTCATCTATTTTTTCCTTACTGAGAAGATCTGTTATGGGAATGCCTCCAACAGAAGAATACCTGATAAATGGTACCATATCATCACCATGACCACCTATGACAAATGCATTTACATCCTGAACTGAGGCTTTAAGTTCCATTGCGAGGAATGTCCTGAATCTTGAACTGTCAAGTGAACCACCTAAGCCTATAATTTTCTTTGGTTCTATTCCACTAACCTTTTGAAAAGCATATGCCATTGTATCAGCCGGGTTTGATACGATTACAATTACTGATTCTGGAGAATATTTCTTTACATTTTTTGCAACATCGGCTATTATGGCTATGTTTTTGGCTAGCAGATCATCTCTGCTCATTCCTGGTTTTCTTGCAAGACCAGCAGTTATAACAATAACGTCAGAACCCTTCATATTCTCGTAATTCTTCGGATCAACTGTTGTGAATCCCTTAATGTTCAAATCTGTACCCCAGTGTGGTGTTCCTTCCATCATATCAAGTGCTTTCCCTTCTGGAACTCCATCAACAACATCAAACAAATATACATCTCCAAGGTCCTTAAGTGCAATAAACTGTGCAACTGTAGCTCCAACATTTCCTGCTCCTATTACGGATATTTTAGATCTCATGTTAATGGTATTACTTTAAGGGTTAAATTGTTATTTATCCTTTATAACAGTTGGGAGTGAACACATCCAAAAGGAAAGTTATTAAACGTTCCTATATATAAATTTAACCTGTTATGTAAGTTTTAGACTAACCGGTTCAGAATATTTAAGAAATTACTTATTATCCTGATTGCCCAAAAAATTCACGAACTTGAGATGATATGATGATCGATTTTAGAACGATTGTAAGAGATAAGACTGAAGAGTACCAAAGATAATAGTAAAATAGTTGAACCTAATACATCTACCAACAATATGGTAATAACAACCTATTCCAGAGAGGAATGGTGTGAACACGTCCAGTGCTGTGCTCATATTGAAAGTGTGGTATTTAGGTTGTGCTTTAAATATTAAAACCAAAATGTTTAAATCTGATTTAAATTACACATAACAGTGTTGGGATAAACTTTCAACGCAATATAAGAGGTTAAAACCTAATGGAAGATCCATTTGAAGTGTTTAAGGATTTCTTTAACCAAAAATTTGGGAAGTCACTTATAATAAAAGGAAGACCCGGTACGGGTAAGACAACATTCAGTCTGGAGTTAGCATCTCGCCTATATGAGAATCAACCGATACATTTTCTTTCCTCAAGATTTAACGACGAACCTTTAAAGGATGCTTTTCCATTTATAGACCAGATTTCCTATAGAATCAATAAAGAAAATTTTTCGTATACTGAAGATTTTAAATATGTCAGCACAGAATCTCTTAAGAAACTTGAAAAACTTCTTGAAGAAAAGAATCTGAACTCTGATTTCACAGGTTCCAGTGGGTTAATATTTGATATAAAAGAGGTAATCCCTGAGCTAAACGCCATTTATACATTTGTAGAAAAAAATTTTGAACTTGGTCCGGTTGTAATTCTGGATTCAATCGAGGCTATTGCTCAGAAATACAGCATTGATGAGACTACACTTTTCAGTATATTGCAGAATGATCTGGTTGAAAAGAGTGGTGCAGGACTTATAGTTGTTCTCGAATCAACACAAAATGATAAATTAGAATATTTCTCAGATGGAGTTATCAGCCTCAGCATGGAGATAGATAGAAATTACATGATAAGATACATGAGGATTGAAAAACTAAGAGGCCTGTCCCTTGGTTCTACTCCTTTCTTTTCATATTCACTCCTGAATGGAAGATTTACCCTTTTTCCAATAATATCTGTTTCGTACCCTACGCATAAAATCCCCATGCTTTCTGATAACGAAGAGAGCAAGGATTCTGTGGACATGGGTGTTTCTGCAATTTCAAAGGTGCTTCCAATGAATAAAAGAACAGTTGATATTGGTTCTCTTGTACTGATTCATCGAATGGAAATATCTGACAGAACAGACATTGCAGTAAATCTGATTAAAAATTCTCTTGTTAGGAGAACCATCTCAGAGGGGAGAGGAGTAATAGATGTATCCTCAAGCAGTTATGAGTCTGCAAAAATATTCAGTTTAACCATGGAACCAGAACAGCTGAAACATTATATAACTGCAGAAAAAACAAAAAGAACAAATCCCTCCGTGATAAACCTTGAAGGGGCGAAAATGACAGAGGATTTCACCAGTGAGGCAATTGAGTATTTTACAGGTTCGTCTAAAAGACCCAACGTATACATTTTTTCCACAGATTTCCTCAACTTTACTTATGGCGAAAATTTCATAGGAGATTTTCTAACCATATTGAATGAAATACGTCTTACGGGAACTGTGTTCATGATATGCGATGAAGATTTTTACAAAAAACTGAGTCACCATGCAACTTTCTCCTTACACATCCGTGATAAGGATGGATTTATCTTCCTCAATTCTGGTGGCAACAAGCACTTTTCTGTGCAATCTCTGGTTGATCAGAGCGGATGGCCATCATATGATCTCATAGAGTCTGTCTGAAAATATCACTTTTATATTACCTCCTTTTCCATTACAAGGTTATTATAATCGACAGTCATTTGCTTATATGTTTCCAGAGTACAGACCAAGAAGACTAAGGGCTAATCCACTTTTAAGAAGCCTGACAGGTGAGACAAAAATAAGCCTCGATAGATTAATCATGCCAGTTTTTATAGATGAGAATTTAACTGAACCGCAAGAAATACCAAGCTTACCCAGTATATTCACACAGACACTCGATAGTGTTGATGAATATGCAAAACATTTGAAAAAAATTGGTGTAAACACGGTGCTCTTATTTGGTATTCCAGAAAAAAAGGATAGCGAGGGATCTCAGTCATTCGCCGATGATGGTGTTATACAGAGAAGTATTAAGTCATTTAGAAATAATGATCTCCTTGTAGTTACTGATCTTTGCATGTGTGAATATACAGATCACGGCCATTGTGGTATATTGAGAGGAAAAGAAGTATGGAATGATAAAACTCTTGACTACTATGGTAAAATTGCAGTGAGTCAGGCAGAGGCGGGATCAAATATTATTGCACCAAGTGGAATGATGGACGGTCAGGTAAAAAAAATTAGAAATGAACTGGATGGAAATGGTTTTGAAAATATTCCAATAATGGCATACTCTGCCAAGTATGCGTCCTCATTATACGGTCCCTTCAGGGACGCTGCAAAGTCCACACCATCTTTTGGAGACAGAAAAACATATCAAATGGACCCAGCAAATATAAATGAAGCAATGAGGGAAATTGAACTTGATATAGAAGAGGGGGCAGACATTATCATGGTTAAACCTTCATTATTCTATATGGATGTGATCAGAGAAGCTTCAACCATATTCAATAGACCACTGGCTGCATATGGTGTAAGTGGCGAATATAACATGATAATTAATGCCGTGAAAAATGGGTTCATATCTGAATCAGCCATAAATGAATATGTCACTTCGGTATTCAGGGCTGGAGCGGATATCTTCATTACTTATTTTGCAGAATCACTGGCAGAAGGGATGAAGGGAAAGATTTAAATGAATTTTGAAAATGTGAGAGTGATAATATAATGAAATTAGGGTATATATTAGAAATGAGAGAACCTCAAAATGGTTTCTTTCAGGTTACTATGAATATTGACTCAGTATCAGAAGATATAACCATGTTAACAATCCCCGCCTGGACACCTGGCTCTTATGCAATCAGAGACTATGCCAGAAACGTGAGAATGCTGAAAGCAAGAACGCCAGAAAATGAAAGTATAGAGATCCAGAAAAAGGATAAATCAACGTGGAAATTAATAAACGGAAATAACAAGACGTTCAGTGTTTCTTATGAGGTATATGCAGGAGATTTCTCCGTTAGAGGAAGTCATCTGGACACCACACATGGATATCTCAATGGCACTAACGTTTTCATGTATATAGAAGGTTATAAAGATCAATCCATAGAATTGATCATTAAGCCATATGAAGATTGGAAAGTTTCAACTGGCCTTGAAAAAATTGGTGAAAATAGATTCAGAGCAACAAACTATGATATATTTGCAGATTCCCCAATCGAAATAGGAAAACATCGGTCTCTTCTCTTCACGGTGGATGGAAGGGAGCACGAAATTGCCCTATATGGGGAAGGAAACGAAAACACAGATAAACTTGTAGAAGATGTAAAGAAAATAGTGGAAACTTCAAGGACAGTATTCGGAAACCTTCCGTACAAAAGGTATGTCTTCATAATGCACCTAACTGATAAAGGATCAGGTGGTCTTGAGCATCTTAATTCAAATACCATAGATTTTAATAGATTTGCGTTTGGTGATAAGAGAGATTATCAGTCTTTTCTTTCAGTAGTTTCTCACGAATATTTCCATCTATGGAATGTAAAGAGAATTAGGCCTGTTGAACTTGGTCCATTTAATTACAAGGAAGAGAATTATAGCTCATTACTCTGGGTATCTGAAGGAATTACTAACTTTTATGCATATATAATCCTCCTGAGGAGTGGACTTATTTCAAAAGAAGAGTATTTCAAGCATGTATCAGAGATTTTCAGAGCATATGATATGACACCTGGAACAAGATATGAATCCGCCTCTGAGTCTTCCTTTGATGCATGGATAAAGCTTTACCGTGAGTCCCCAAATAATTTGAACAGTTATGTTTCTTACTATCTTAAGGGAGAAATACTTGGTTTCATGATAAGTTTAAGGATATGCGAATACACAAAGGGGCAAAAAAGCCTTGATGACGTATTCAGGCACATGATAGAAAAATATAACAAGGATGGACGTGGATTCACCGAAAAAGACCTCCTTTCAACACTCTCTGAGGTGTCATCCTTAGACTTTGGACCATTCTTCGCAAAATATGTAAGAGGCACAGATAATATTGATTTTGTATCTGAACTGAAAAGAATTGGAATGACACTGGAAGAAAAATATGATGGTTTAGATAAGGGATTTAATCAGACTCTCCCATTTCTTGGAATTATTGTAAAAAAGGACAAGAATACGGTATATTCTGTTATTGAGGATTCACCAGCACAAAAAGCCGGAGTTATGCCCGAAGATGAGATCCTGGCAATAAATAAATTCAAGATGGATTCCAGATTTTTGAAACCTCTAAGAGAAAGGGGAGATTCTATGTTTATAGATAGTCTGAGAGATTATAAACCTGGAGATAGAATAAGAATACATCTTTTCAGAAGAGGCTTGCTGGACAGGGCTGATGCCACTCTGGGTGAGGCACCAAAGGATCTGTATGAGATCAGAGATTCTGAAGGAGTTGATGAAATAACCTCAAGAGTAAGAGAGAAATTTCTTATGGGATAGACACTTATAAAATAGTTTAAACTGAAATAAATAAAAATAAAACTAATATATGAGTTTAGCAATTTACATGCTCAGTGGAGGACTATCGTACCTGGGCAAACAGGAATCTGATGATGATTCTGAAAGCAAATGACTATTTACCAATAGAGATTGATATGGATGGGTCATTGAGCTTTGATATTTTAGCTAAAGGTAGTGAGGAGACTATTATCTTAAAATCTGTGTATAACGTGGATACTTTAAAAATTGACATGGCTTCAGAACTCTACAGGCTATCGACGAGTATGGATCTCGTTCCAATTATCATTGGTTACAAATCTGGTTCAGGGGAACTGGAAGATAACGTAATGTACTTCAGGCATAAGATTCCCATAATGACTATTGAAACTTTCAGGGAATACGTTAGGGGAAACAGACCAAATACGTATTCTGGACCAGGTGGATATTACGTAAATATAGATGGAAGGAAAATGCAGGAGCTAAGGGCAAAAAAGGGATGCTCAATTGGTTATGTTTCAGGGAAGATTGGAATATCAAGAAGATCCATTTCACTGTATGAAACTGGAAATTCTACAACGCTGGACGTATTTAATAAATTAAAGTCACTCCTAGGAGAGGATATTAGTAAAAGTATAGATCTTAGAGAAACGCTTAAGGGCTCTAAGCTTGATAATGTTACAGAAGAGTCAGCCGATGAATTTATAAGGGGCATAAAACAGGTTATGGGCGGTTTTGGAATGATTACTGAATTCTTCCGAAGAGTTCCGTTCGATGCCCTAAGTGAGGAACAGTCTGAGATCATGTACATAATGGGGATTTCAGAAAAGAATAAATTTGAATCAAAAAAGATAGAGTATATAAGAAACATTTGCAACATCCTTGAAAAGGAACCTGTGCTTATTTCAACTACGGATACATCAAAGGAGATGATCGGTGGATGCAGCGTAATAACTTTCAAGGAATTGCTTGAACTGGGAAGCCTGGAGAATTTCCAAAAGCGTATAGAGAAGATTAAAGAGAGCATTCAGTGAATGGAATTTATTGAGATCAGATCAAAAGAAAAACTAATGCTTGTCTGTTTTGGCATAAAGGGTCTTGTCTCAGATGGTAATGCAGTAAAGGAAAAGCTGGATTCCTTTAAACCGGAAGTAATAATGATGGGGATATCACCGGAAGAGGTTGAGGGCTTAAAGAATTTTGTTGACGATCCTTTTGAAATTGACATGAGTGATTATGAACTAATTTATGGAACTCTTCTTTCTCAGTTTGGCCCCGTTGAGGTCCCCCCACCAATTTTTACACAAACAATCATTTATGCAAAAGAGAATAATATTCCAGTCATAGGACTGGATGTTGATGAGGAAACATTCGGTACGAGATATGAGGAAGAGTATACAGTTTCTCAAATGGTTGGATATATCACTAAAAAAAGGAAACTCAAGAAGAGGAACTTCGACATGGAATCTCCTGAAAAATTTGTAATGCAGTGGAGAGCGGAAATTGAAAAGACCAGAGCCATGGGCAATATGGAGAAAATGAGAGAAGAGGCTATTTCTGAGAACCTTAACAAAATGTTCAAAGAAGGAACTGAAAGAAAATATTTTGCAATAATAGAGTATGAGTTTAATAACGAAGTAAAAAGAAAAACAAATTATGTGTGATCAAGAAGTCCCGCGAAAATAATGTATATTTCACTGCTTTCACTTCTTGATGCACCGGGCTTGGTGATATAGTTCCTTCTGAAGAATCCCTTGAACTGGTTCATGAATTCATTTGTATATTCTCCCTGAAACTGCTTTACCATAACGTTTCCCCCAATTCTTAGAACCTCCATGCCGTATTCAAGAATTGATGTGCATATGTTCACTGAAGATGCATGATCAAGTGAATGCTGCCCAGTAGTGTGTGACATAGCATCTGACAGAATAAGATCCATCTTTTTTCCATCCAGAAATTCCTTGATATCATTCCACGAAGATTCTCTGGTGACATCTCCCCTTATGGAATATGGCATTACATCTGATTTTTTTGCGCTTATATCAACGCAAAGCAAATATTCCGGAGTTCTTTCCATTAGAACATCTGTCCAGCCTCCAGGTGAGGACCCAATTTCCAGAATATAATGAGCTCTGGAAAGAATTTCAAATTTTCTGTCAATCTCTATGAGTTTATATGCAGCCCTGCTTCTATAACCAGCCTTTTTAGCCCTGTTATAGTAAATATCTTCTCTTTTTCTCATTGACCGGTTAGTTTCCTGTACTCTTCGGCTGTTAATGTGCCTTTTATTTCCTCATTTAGCTTAATTTTAACCAGCCATGAATTGTAGGGTTCCTGATTGATCAGCTCGGGTTTACTTTCCAGTTCCTTATTAACTGCAGTTATTTTTCCAGTAACAGGTGAGAAAACTTCCTCGGCGGATTTAACGGACTCAACAGTCAACAATGTATCACCACTTTTAATTTCCTTTCCAACTTCTGGCAGATCTACATAGACTACATCTGTAAGCTGTTTCTGCGCAAAATCAGTTACTCCTATCTCAACTTCAGTACCATTTGTTCTGACCCATTCGTGGGTTTTGGTGTATTTCAGATCCTCAGGAATATTGCTCATAGAAGCGTATGAAATTAAGAGTAATTAAGTTTTTATTTAGATTGTGCTCAAAAAGATTTTTTTAAATTCAGCTTATATAATTTACTGAATCATGATTGGTTTTTGATTTTCCCTGAGTAACAACTTCATCTTCACCAAAATCAATGGCTATCAGGTTTGACACCGGAATCAATCTCAAAAGAACTTTTTTTTCGCCGGAAACCTTAAAGACGAGCGCACCTTCTTCACCTAAAATTGTGTATCCCACGAACTCACCATCGGTCTCCATGGGCTCATCTTTTCCGCTGTTTGATATTACCTTGTATTTTCCACCTTTTTTAATTTCAACCATATCCATTTTACTCAAAACCTCCAGTATATTCATAATTTTATTTTCTGTCAGCTTCAACTCTGAGCCATGGCGATTTAATTAATAAAAGTTTAGACCTTTGGTGACGCCAAGCTTCTTTTGTAATGTTCAAACTATCTATGTGAAATATGGTTGTAACTAAATGGCAAGTTATTATAACGAAATCGTATTAGTAGGAAAGTGTGAATATTGGTAAATATAGACATACTAAAAAAAAGGGGTGGAATGGCAGTTATTGTTGCATCTGTTATCCCTGAGAAAGATTATGAGAATCAGATTAAGCTCATTTCAAAAAAACTCGATGACTTTCACTTTATTCCTGAGTTCAGGATGGACCTTTGGACAAATAATCAAAAGGATTACATTGAAAAATACATGAAAATAGTAGATGATTATTCCCTTCCAAACATTTTCACCTTCAGGACAGAGGAGCTTTCTATTGCTGATCAAATTTATAAAATTCCCCTCAATCATGAAAACTCAATTCTGGACATTGACATATCCATAATCAGTAGAAACTCAATAAACTATCCACAAAATAGGACTATTCTGTCTTCGCATTTTTCCAATCCTTTGGAATTCAGGAATAGATTTGAAAAGCTTGCAAAGTACGGGAAAGTGGCAATTAAACTCGCTTCCACATTTGATAGCGAGAATATATTGGATATTCTCTGGTATGTCAAACATACAGATGGTGAGAGAATATTATCTATCGTTCCCCAGGGAAATGAAAATCAGAGTCTCAGAATAGTTTCTGCGCTTACTGTCAGTGACTTTATTTATTCGTCATTTGATAAACCTGTTATTGCTGGACAATACAATATGGAATTACTATTCAAAATTCTCGAAATGATTTACTGAATGATTTTAACCCTTTGAATTATTATTTTTATATACCAGCAGCGATTGCAATTATACCAGTAGTTATGAGCTCTATTGCTATGGATGCAAGTAATAAACCCATTATTCTTGAAATGACTGTCGTTCCTGTTTTGCCTATTTTTGAGGCAATGGATGATGAGAAATAAAGAATAAAATATGATATAATAAACAAAATCACAAGTGCGATACCAAAACTAAATTTTAGCGGTATAGTATTTGCTTTTGCGTTAAGTAGTATGGCGGTTGTGATTGAACCGGGACCGGCAAGAAGTGGTGTTCCTATGGGCACTATTCCAACGTCTTCCTGTTGCTTTCCTTCCTGACTCTCCTCCCTTGTAAGTTTGGTATTTGAAGTCTTCCCCTGAAGCATGTCAAAAGCAACTTTGAAAAGCAGGATTCCACCCGCAACCTTGAAGTCGTTTATGTTAATTCCAAGTCCCTCAAAGATATAATACCCCACGAGAACAAAACCAACAATCATCCCTGAAGCCATATATATGCTTCTCCTGATCGTTATCATTTTCTCCTTTTTACTGTATCCATCTGTTAAAAAAACCAGTGTTGGAATTGCCCCTATGGGATTCATTATTGCGAACATGGCTGCAAGACTGTAACCTGCGAATTCGATCATTTCAACGATGGACAATGCTATAGCCATATCTTTCACTCTTATAATTATTGGTCTGGAATTACAAAACCCTGCATGGTTTAATATATTTTTTTATTAATTTTATTTGATCCTCTGTGTCTGACAACGAATATTTCATTGTCTGAAAAATCATATATACCTTAAATCGTTGTTGAATTATTGGAACAGATTAAGCTATCCCAGATTATAAAGAATAACCTCAGAGGAAATAGTGGATATTATATAATGAAGTTTATCACTGGACTTGAGATGAGCCTCGATGGATATTCAACGGAACATATTGTGTTTCCCTATTCTGAGAATCTTAAGATCATATCCTACCGAAGTAGAAAGGCCCCAAAGACAAGGGAAAATGACTTTCTCATAATGCCTGAAAATGTCTTTGCTAAATTAGCATCTGATATGGAAAATTCCGGATTTTATCCTTCATCTGTAGAGCTGGAAGGCGAGGAGGGAGAGTATTTTAGAACTTCCTCATCCAGAACCCTGATCTCATACGATGTTATCATTAAGTTTCTGAAAAATGGATTCAGCTTCAAAAGCTGTACATTCAGGAAAGACAAAACTTATTTCGGTGTAGACAGATTTTCAAGGATATGGTCAAATGATAGGGATATCATCTCGGTATTGGGTGAACTAACAGCACAGTACTTATCAGAAGCTCTTAAAAATTTTTACCTGAACAAAGGTGCGGAAACAAGCATTGAAAATGTGATATTAAGGCCATATATTTCAGATTACTCAGTCAGTAGCGAGATAGTGGAGAGATTGAAGCTGAGGCTTGGAAAAAGGAGAATTACCCTAATCAAAAGATTCAGGAATGGAGATACTTTAATTTATGCATATGCAAGTGACCAGTCCCACAGGATAGAGATGATCGTAAGGCAAAACAATATGAGTCTTGTGTCTATGAATTCAACTGATTTGAATACAGTAATTGAAATGAGTGAAATTGTTGAAAAAGCAGGAGGGGTGTTTGTTGGAATTAGATCCACTCTTAAGTGAGTTTCATAAGGAAGAGAAGGAAAGAAACAAACTTTACAGTGTGATTTCTGGTCTGTTTTCCTATCTGGAATCCTGTGATATTACACCATTACAGATCAAAACCTTCAGGTGTGAAAGAGAGAGCTTTTCTATAGAAACTGTGGATAATAAGGGACAGGTTAGTGTGTGGAACGGCTTCTCCGGAAAAATCAGGAAAACTT
Organism: Cuniculiplasma divulgatum; assembly: GCF_900083515.1. NCBI lineage: Archaea > Methanobacteriati > Thermoplasmatota > Thermoplasmata > Thermoplasmatales > Cuniculiplasmataceae > Cuniculiplasma > Cuniculiplasma divulgatum. Next base: position 399,111 of record NZ_LT671858.1, on the reverse strand, counting down.
CTACTGATCCACTAACTTCAGCAAAGAGAATTGTTAATGTTTGCCTTGGAAAAAATGCTGGATTAGACAGCGATCCTTTTAAGAATTATCTTATTATTTCAGAAAGGAACAGATCAAAGGTTATTGAGAATTATTCAGGTCAGCAAAAGGAGGTTGAAATAGTTAACTTTTATCCGTTTCCATACTATGAGAAAATGCCAGTTTATGAGAAATTCTCCATACTTAGGTCGGTTATTGGAATAAGGAGGGCCATGTTAAGAAATGACTTAATTGCAGAAGTTACCAAAGAGACAATTAATAGAAGCCTTGGTATGAGCACCTATGATCTCTGGGAATCCATCAGCAAGATTTTAAGTGAAGGAGTTGAGGCTGGTCTTCTGGAAGAAACTTCAGAGGGCATAAAAATGGTTGGGTTTAAGTTTACCTCAAGAAGGAAATTCATGGAAATTTACGACAGATATTTTCTAAAGGTTAATAAGACAACACTCTATGATTTTTAGACCAAAGATTTATTGGATTTACTATGCAATCAGATATCCCAGAGCCATGCCAAGAAGTGGTGATACGACCCACATGATTACAATGATCAAAAATGGTCTTATCTGCATTGCCTTCGTTTTATAAGAAAGACCTGTCCCGAAGACACTTGATGTGAGTGTTTGAGTACTTGGAAGCGGCAGTGCGAAAAATGTGGCACCCTCCACCAGAATGCTTGATACGAGAAGCGATACGGTTGCATTCTGGTATCTCATGCCATACATATCCTGCGAAATCCTTCGGATAACTCCGCTGCTCATGAATGCAGCTCCTAGAAATATTGCAATTATCATTGTGGGGATGGTTAAGTATGATGACCTTTCAAGTGAGGCGAGAAGGCCAAAAGTGTTTGCCCCTAGAGTAAAAGCTGTTAGGAACGAGATAGTTACAAGAAATAGTTTATAGAATCTTGCTGTAGCCCATACATTCTTTACGCCTATCTTGCTCAGATTAAGATTTAGAAAATATGAGGATAATATGGCGAGAATAGGAGCCACGATCCAGAGAGCAATTATCATTATTACATACAGGGAATCATAATTATACCCTGTTCTCAGTCCTATTCCAATGGATGTACCAACTATTGCCATTATGAGAGAAAGCGGTATTCTAGCTAAAGTTGCAATAATGAACATTATAATTGATACTCCAAGTACTATGAGTATCAGATTGCTTTTTTCAGGCATTATGAGGAATAATGAGTTTGAGAGAAATCTTCCCTCTATGATCAGACCAAGAGAAAAACCTGTTGCCCCAAGTGTAAGCCCAAAATGTCTTGATACAATTCGGGAGCCGACTATAGTGCCTACAGCCGCAGAAATATTGTTGCCTGAAACGACCGCGCTCAATATGCCAATAAGAGCGATTGCAATATAAAGTGAAATCATCTGGATACTGAAAGCATTGTGTTGAGAACAAGATCAGATATATCCTCACAGTTATCAAGAAGGTCATCAAGGGTGTGCACTATAGAGTTGATGTGATTAAACATCAGGTATGAAATACTTTCTGATGTCCTGTAAAGCCTATCTATGATTCCATCTTTGATTTCATCCACTTTTTCCTCCATATCCTGGATATTTCCCCTGACTTCCTTAACCTGGTCAATATCTGCCACTTCAAGCATCCTGTTTACTTTTTCTATGGCTTCAAGATTGATCTCCAGAATGTTAATGAAACTGGCATAAAATCCCTTTATTGGCTCCATATGGAACCCGTTTGCTATAAAACTATCCTTTGCCCTGGACATTTCTCTGGCAATCCAGTATGTCTTATCAATTATGTCATCGAACTTTTCTATAAGTGTTAAAAAATTGTCCATCAGTGTTGAACCAATTGCTCCTGAAGTTATGTCTCTTTTTAAATTCAATGTAATTTCATCTGCATCCTTTTCGTTTTGTCCAATTTTCTTCACCATACTTTGAATTTCAGATTCTGGCTTTTCAAAGATTTCCATAAGCATTTTTGAGTTTTCACTAGCCAGAGAAAGATACTTTTCCATGTTGATTAAAGATTGCCTTTCCCCTATGACCATGAGTTTCTTCAGGAAGTGGTAATTTACCATTTTATGCAATTACAAACCAATATTTAAAAATTATTAGTATTTAAAGAAACATATATAGAGGTATATAGAAAATATATCATTTTTTATATAGCTTAAAACTCTATTTAGATTTAATGTAATTAATTTGTTCCATAACCAAACAAATTATGGAATGCTAAAGAGATAGATTCTTCACATCCATCTGGGAAAGATTGGCCTTCACGCTATAAAAATCCCATTTCAGAACAGATCTTGCCTCATCAATATTCAGAGACGAATCTCTAGGTCTCCTGGCAATTTGCCCCGAAAATTCCTGACTTTCTATAATTTTTGAAGAATCCAGTCTGAAAAAATCAGCAATTCTGAGTGCAAAATCTTTTCTTGAAATGCGTTCACCACTTATGTTTATCCTACCACTGAAGTTGCTTTTAATTAGTTCAGATGCTGCCCTGGCCAAATTTTTAGAGTGTATTGGTGAGTAGTATGAATCTATCACCCTCACCTCCTTTCCATCCCTTAGCCTTTTATAAACCACAACTGGAAAGTTGTTCTTAACACCATAAACACCAGATGTTCTAACTATGAGATGATTGGGTACAGATTCAACTGCCATGTCCCCCATTATTTTGCTCATTCCATAATAATTTATTGGATCAGGTACAGAATCTTCAGAATAATTTCCTGCCTCACCGTTAAAGACAAAGTCCGTTGAGAAATGAATGAATCTTATGTTATTTTTAATTGCATACGTTGCCATTACCGAAGGAGATGCTGCATTTATGTTGTAAGCCCTTTCCCTGTTAGTCTGGCAAGCATCCACATCTGTCATAGCTGCACAATTTATGATCATTGCCGGTTTGATTCTATCAAGGATCTCATAAACTTTAGATGGATTTTCAAGGTTCAGTAACTTTCTCTCTGAAGATACAACATCGTCAAACAGTTTCACCATTTCCGAGCCAAGCTGGCCTGTAGATCCTGTTATTAATACTTTCATTTAGAGTTCCACCTTTGAGTCACGTCCAAGTACCAATTTTGTTCTTTTTGTCTTGGAATTTCCTGATTTGATTGAACATGAGGGACCAATTATGCTTTCATAAATTATTCTACCATCCTCAAACTCTACCCTACAATTTTCCATAATTATTGAATTCTCTATATCAATTCCCTTTATTGAGCAACCGTCTCCTATACTTGTATATGGACCAATGAAAGAATTGGTTATGTTCACGTTGTTTCCTATATAACATGGTCCGAGTATTTTTGTTTCAGAGTCAATTATCAGATTTGAACCCATTTCAACTCTGCCCTTGATATTCTGGTTTTCCCTGTCATTGTTACCCTTTATACTTTCCAGAACGAGCATATTACAGTCAATGAAATCTTCCACTGTTCCAGTGTCCTTGAACCACCCCTTTATGATTTTGTATCCTATTTTCTTTCCATCTAGGATCATTGATTGCATTGCTTCCATTATTTCATATTCGCCTCTGGCTGATGGTACCAGCTTTTCAATATATTTGTAAACAGAGCTTCTCAGAAAGTAAATTCCAGTAACAGCAAGATTGCTCTTTGAATCCTTTGGCTTTTCCCTTAAATTGGTAATTAGATTTCCATTTACTTCTGCTACACCATACTTGGATGGGTCCTTGACCTCTACTAGAATAAGAAATGCGTCATATTTCTCCTTTTGAAATTTCTCGTATGATTCACTGAGATCATCCTGAATCACATTATCCCCAAGGTAAACAAGAAAGTCATCATCCTTGGTTAAATTCCTGCACAGAGATATGGCGTGAGCAATACCAAGTGGTTTTTCCTGAAAAACGTACTCGATAGATGAGTTCCATTTCGATCCGTCCCCATAATACTTTTTAACCTCTTCTCCTCCTATTTTGCCTATGACTATTCCTATATCTTTAATCCCAATGTCAACCATCTGTAAAAGACCGTATTCACTGGTGGGTTTTCCAGCAATTGTAAGCAGCTGTTTAACATCGGAGTATGTGAGTGGCCTGAGTCTTGTCCCGGTGCCTCCGTGAAGGATTATTCCTTTCATCGTTTCATAATATTCAATAAAGTTATTACTGTTTCTATTTTCAAAATCAACATATCTTTAACTTCCAGGTGTAAGTAGACTTGATGCAAAAACAGGAAAGAGATTAATAACAGTTTTCGCTTAGAGAGATCGTCTTAGAATTGAATATGTCGGATTTTTTTGAAGATGTTGTAAAGAAAAGCATGTACAGAGATATATCAATAAATATAAGAAATGGGTTACCAAACACTTCCATTATTTCACTCTTTGCATACTCTGAAGTACTTGGAGCGATGGGAAGGATAATTAATGGTGAGACCGAAAACATTGTGTTTGGTACCGGGCAGTCAAACAAGAATTTTCAGTCATATCTCGGCTTTGCAGGGAAGGCTTATTCCAGGGTAAATGCAAAGGAAGCCTACAGAATTATAAGAGGAGGTATCATTCACAGGTATTTCATAGGACGATCTGCAATGGTGGTTATTAATCCGGAGGATCCTATGGGAACATTGAACTACACTGGTGAATGTCCCATAAAGATAACTGAAGCTGAGGTTTATTTTAACATAAACCACTACTTCAGGGACATGAAAATTACGGTAAACAGGATAAGAAGAAAGATGAAAAGAGAACGACTTGAGGATCTTGAAATTGCAAGAAGCTTCAATCAGACAAGGTTCGTCTTCCTGCATAATGAAGTTAAAACCTCTGAGTAAAACCTCTATTCTGGAGAACTCTTCCTGATTTCATTCAGTGCTTCCTTATCCCTGCAGTAAAGGTAGGGAGCAAGGTCCAGTGATGGTGGAGATTTTTCCAGTGTTTTTGAATATACGTTTCTTAGATTTCTGTCCACAACTGAACAGTATCCTTTCCATGTAACACCAAGTGATTCTACAAATTCTTTCTCTATCCCTGTGGCCTTTTCATGAGCATAAGGATATTCAAATTTTTCATCGGATAACCACTTTTCTGGCAGTTCATGGTGATAGCCTATGGTTAGCATTGTGTTGATTTTTTTATTCTCCACTTCAATTTCCTCCGGAAAATGCTCATCCAGAAATATTGTCGTACCATCGAGCGAGTATCCTCCTGTATATTTTATGTCAAAATTATGGTTTGCTTTCACATCATTCGCAGATTTCATGATCTTAATTTTTCCAATTTGAATGCCATTATGATAAACATAACTCCCCCTTACCTCAAGCAATTCACCATCCTTTAGTGGTTCATCCGATTCGAATTTGATCATGGTCGGTTCCCTGAATTCGATTGCTATTATCTCTGATAGTCCATTTTCGAAGGTTTTCTTTTCCCTTGTTATTATTTTAAACTCATCTTTCATTAAATCACATCCACTGGGTGAATTAAAGTTTTACTTATATATAGATGAATTTATAGATTATAGAATTACCTGTAATCATAAGTTATGAGAAAAATAAGAAATATAGAAGAAAAATCCATGTACAAATGGAACAGAAGACCTTCATTAATTCAGATAGATATTACAGAGAAAGCAGAAAAATTAAAAGGTTGTTACATTCTAATGTGGTAGATATTACTGTAGGTAATTTTCATCCAGAATGTTGTTCCTATCAGAGGTTTTAGAATGGATAAACTCAGTGTTGGTGTGTTGGGATGTACCGGTCTGGTTGGTGAGACTTTTCTTAAACTTCTTGAAAATCATCCATGGTTTAGGGTAGATGGCATTTATGCTTCAAAGAATTCCGCTGGATTATTGATGAAAGCAGGATCCATAGAATCTAATGAACTGACGGTTAAGGATTCTACCGTTGAGAATATAGTTAATGCAAAACATGATATAGTGTTCAGTGCAATCAGTGATCTGAATGCTGGTCCGATTGAGCTAGAACTTTCAAAACATGGTCAGTGGGTTTTTACCAATGCTTCTGCTAACAGACTGAATGAAGCTATTCCCCTGGTAGTTCCAGAGATAAACAGTGACCACCTGAATGTGATAAATGAAGATGATGGATTTATAGTTGCTAACGGAAACTGCAGTACAATCGGATTGAGTCTTGGAATTGATCCAATTTTTGATCTGATGCCACAGCATTTAACCGTAACTACTCTTCAATCAATCAGTGGGGCGGGTTATCCGGGTATTCCTTCTATGGACATACTCGCTAATGTAATTCCTTTCATAAATGGAGAAGAAGGGAAGCTAGAAAAAGAAACGAAGAAGATTTTTGGGAAGATCAGTAATGGTAAGATGCATGAATCATCCTTAAACATAAGTGCTACGGCGACAAGGGTTCCAGTTAAGATTGGTCATATAATCTCAGCCACTGTAGAGGTGAGGGAAGATGTTGATGAGAAACTGGTGCTGAATAAAATCAAAAACTATGGAAATGGTTCCCTGAAAGGACATTTTCCAACTCTTCCTAAAGAGAGTATCATGTTTGTCCCGGGTAATGATAGACCTCAACCGCTTCTTGATTCCAATTCGGATGATGTCCTGAAGGAAATGCAGGTAAAGGTCGGCAGGATAAGAGTTTCTGGGAAATATATATCTCTAATAATTCTGGTTAACAATCTGGTAAGAGGGGCAGCAGGTGCCTCAATTCTCAATGCTGAGATAGTGTCAAAGATGAGGGGGGCAATTTCTTGAGTGTTAGTGTCATGAAAGTTGGAGGATCTTGTCTTACAGACATAGATTCTCTGGGTCAGCTTGATAAAATATCAAAGATCTGGCCATTTAATGTAATAGTTGTGAGTGCTTTCAAGGGAGTGACTGATGCATTGTATGGTGCCTATTACAGTCTGCATAGATCAGAATACGTCGAGGCTCTTATTAGGAGATATTCAAAAGAGCTGTCTAAGAGGAATCTTGAAACGGAAGATTTCATATTTAACAGGATACTGTCATTGATGAGATTTTCAGGCGTAGGAGATTTCACAAAAAAAGTAGATGAATGCAACATTGATTTTTATGTATCACTTGGAGAGCAGATCTCCGGAGCTGTCTGCACGATATATTTGGAAGATCATTATGATGCGATTTACATGGATTCCATAGAAACTGGAATATTAATCAGGAGAGTAGATGATGTGAATAAAATTGATCTCGATAGATCCATACAACTTCGAAATGAAAAATTAGAAGAATATCTCGGCAAAAAAACAATAATAACCACTGGATTCTATGGACTTGATGAATTTGGAAAGGTTGCAATAGCTGGAAGAAATAGCAGTGACTATGTGGCTTCAGTCCTTGCAGTCAAATTCGGAGCAGATAAGCTTATTTTATTCAAGGATGTTGATGGGATCTATAGAACTGATCCAAGGCTGATCAGTTCAATATCACCCATTGGTGAAATGGACTATGAAGAGGCAACAAAATATTCTATTAAGGGTGGAATTATTCATCCGGATGCAGTCAGAATATGTGGTGAAAATAATGTTATAATTCATGTAATGGGTTACCATAGCCTTAAAGTTGGTACCATAGTAAGACCATTTGTGAATGGAAAAACCAAGTTATACTTTCCAGAAACAGCCTGACTACTTTATATTCGTTTGTCACAATTGAGGACTCATATGGGTGTTTTAACAAATTACTCTTCATTAAAAAGTATTTAACGGAAAAAAGCATTAATCAGCGATGGATAATAAGAAGCAAAAAGACCGTTTCCTTGCACTGGGATCACTAATCGTCCTGCTTGCTGGTCTTCTTATTGTTGTTTTTGTTGTAACTCAAATATTGAAAATAATACCTCCAGCTTATTCAAAGTTCATTGATGCTGCGATTATAGCAATAATTTCCTATGTTGTTATTAGAATTGTGCTCACATACATAAGAAGGGTCCTTGGAAGGTTCATGGATGAGGCAACACTGCACCCCATAGTATTCATGGTCCGTATGGTGGGATATTTCATAATAGCACTGGCAGTAATTGCTTCTTTCGGAATCGATATTTCATCAATCATACTTGGAAGCACGTTCCTTGCTGCAGTTATTGGTCTTGCATCTCAGAGTGTTCTTGCTAATCAGTTTGCAGGGTTACTTCTTATCCTCACCCGTCCCTTTAAGATAGGTGACAGGGTCTGGATCCATGCCTGGCAATTTAGCATATCCTTTGCAGTGGTAGCCCCAAAATATTTTTCGAGCGATTTCCTTTATAACAACGGATTTGTTGGGAAGGTAAAGGATATCAGCATAAATTATACTACTCTGGTTACAGACGGAGGAGAAGTAGTAAAGATAGCGAATAATGTCCTAACACAGGGTGCCTATAGAATTACTTCAAAAACACCAGTTGTACAGGTGAGATATGAAATTCCAAAATATTTGAAGTTTGAACTTGTGAAGGATGATATACTGAAAAACCTCAAACAGATGTCAGAGTTAAAAAACGAACCTTTTCTGGCAATTGATGAAACAACTCTAAATACATATGTGATTCTAATAAAGGGAGAGTTTAACACCATTGATCCATCAATAATAAGAGGTAAGATACTTGAGATGCTCATTTCAACCGTCGAGGGAAAAAGGCTCCCTAATAATTGAGGATGGGGGTTTATCTCTCCTAGATACCCGTGAAAAGTCTATTATGACTATATGTATTTCATTCCTTAATGAGTTTTACATTTAAGGACAGAATTTCCATTTCAATATTTGGATCTTCCCATGGTTCCTCAGTAGGCTGCATTCTTGATGGTATACCCGCAGGTTTCAAAGTGGATGAGAATGTTGTTAATCTGTGGATGACAAGAAGGGCTCCTGGACAGAGTTCACTTACCACCCAGAGAAAGGAAACAGATAATGTGGAGTTTATTTCGGGAATTAATAACAGTTACACGGATGGAGGGCCAATTACCATGCTTATAAGAAACAAAGATGTCATTGAAAGACATTATGATGAGTTAAGGGAAAGGCCCAGGCCAGGACATGGAGATCTGAGTCTGTTTCTCAAGTATGGACCATTCAGAAATTATTCAGGCGGAGGTTTTCTTTCAGGAAGAATGACTGCACCACTGGTTGCAGCAGGATCCATAGCAATCCAGTTACTTGCTGAAAAAGACATCCAGATTTCATCCTATTTACAGAGCATGGGAGATATAAGAATTAAGGAAGACAGGTTCTATGATGATTTGGAAGTCTATGGAACCAAGTCAAGGATTCCGGATTCCGTATCTGATGATAAGGCTGATGAACTTATTAGACACTTACAGTCCCAGGGTGATAGTACCGGTGGCATTGTAAAGACTGTTGTGAAAAATGTTCCTGCTGGAATTGGTGAACCATTTTTTGATTCTGTAGAGTCGGTCATATCACACTTAATGTTCTCTGTCCCAGGAGTTAAGGGCATTGAATTTGGTGATGGATTCCAGTTAGGAAGGATGAATGGAAGCACATCCAATGATTTGTTCCGTATGAAGGATGAAAAAGTAAAGGCACTGTCAAATCACAACGGTGGAATTCTTGGAGGAATAACCTATGGAAACGATATTGAATTTAGAACTGTATTCAAGCCCACTTCTTCCATTAGAAAAGAACAGGAAACGGTAGATATAAAAAACTGGAATAATACAACCGTAAGAGTTCAGGGGAGGCATGATCCTTGCATAGCAATAAGGGCTGTCCCGGTGGTTAAATGTGTGACAGCACTCTCCCTGCTTGATCTATACCTCAGAAGACAGTCATCTTATAAAGGGAATTTTGTAAATGAATCCAGTTATGGAAAGGATGAATGGAATTAGGAATGTCAATGAAACACTAAATGCTGCATAATATTTTGCCTTCCTAAGGGATGCAAAAACAGTATTCATGAGTGTTCTGTATGAATCTTCACTCCCCATTTTTACATTTACATCTACGTGCCCATATACGAACGATACATCCTGAATATGGTCAATTGCATCCTCAATAGCTTTAATTGCCACATTTTTTATCCTTTCAACATCGTCTTTCTCACCCAGTGGATTCATATCTAGTGATCCCTGATTCACAATGTGATTGTCAGTAGTATATATGGCAATGTAATCGACCATATGCTTTGCTCCTTCCCTTATTTCCTTCATAAGGTCTCCAGTTATATTGTTAGAATCTGTAAGGAGAATTGCATTTTTCTTATCTCCATAATCAAATACAATTGCCTGTATTCCCATTTTTCCGAGAGAATTCAAATTCAAGACGCTCCTAGAATAACCTGCTTTTCCTCTGTACTTGTCATTCATTCTTGAAACCAGTTTTGAGGAAGATCTGAAATATGGATTGGTATCAGTTATCTCCTTTGCTCCTTTTGAAAAATTGTTCTGTCCGTCCAGAATTGAGAAATGAAGATTGAATTCTTTTTCAATATAATTCCATAATTTTTCCCCTTCAGTGAGAAGTATATCATCAAAATTTACCTTGTCAGGATTGAGTGCGAGGAAACCAAAGTTGCCAAATCTCATTCCATCAAGGATTATTCCTGAAGATTTCAACGATACGATTCGTGACATCATCTTTGACTGGGAAATCCCATTCCATGAATTCCTTATGGCGTTCGCAATTGCATCTATGTCCTCATTCCCTGAACAGTTGTTATTGTTTGTTGTACTTGTGTGGAATACCATGAATTCCGAATTTAGATCCGTTAGTCTCTCCTGCAACCTTCCTGGTAAATCACTGGTTCCAATCAACCCAAATGGTCCAGGATGTATATATGGAAACACCATAGTCACAACATTTTCTTCTTTTTCATTCAATACTCTTATGAAATTCACTGGAACTGTTCTCTGCTCTGAATACATCCTTTTGAAGAATCTGTCTCCAACGTCATAGTACTTCTTGCTTGTTGCACTATAAAGGAAGAATTTAATCAACTGTCTTGGTTCCTCATGAAACTCACTTCTAAAAGTAGATGTTGCCCTGTTAACAAAGAAATAAGAAAGATACGCTGAAATTAGACTGTACAGGATGGCTTCAGCCATTACTGTATAATCAACGTAGAACAGGAAAAATGGTATAAATGAAAGTGTGAGGCTTAGAGAGTTGAGATAGTTGATCCTGTCATTGTCAGATAGGTAGACGTAAAACACAAGAAATCTGAAGAAAGAAACAAATGAAAGGGAAATGGCAATATTCTGTGTGCTAAAAAAAGGAAATATCAGGTCAAGAATGATATAAATTATGAAGAACATGAAGAAGGTTAGCACAAAGAGGAAGAGGTTTTTCTTTAGATTGAGATGAGATTTAAAATATTTTGAGAATATCTGGTCTATTGTTATTGTAATAACCGCGGTAACCGGTATCATGAAAAAAGACATTAAAAGACTTCTTGAATTCAAAAATTCAAGGAAAAATATGATTAGAAGGACAGTTATCAATAACCAGAAAGGCGGTGATCTCTTAACATATTTTGAAAGGTCTGCAAATGTTTTTTCCATTTAACCAACAGCCATTAAAATTAGACATTTAAACTGTATTATTAAAGCACCGGAATCATTCTAAACCTTTCATAACCTACTATTACTTTCACATATTTTCCAAAAAAATCCGGACTTATTCCATCCACATCAAATCTTAATCCCTTTGTTGTTGATAATTTCGTCTCGGAGGATATAATAATAATATTTTTTTTTCCGGCCCTCCTGATTGCCCTCGCGTCGATCTGTCTGTTTCCTCTACCCAGAAAGAACCCACTCCCTGCATAGTGAGATACAATTATTTTCAGTTCTGCATCTTCCTTTACAAATTTGTCTAAATCTTCAGGAAAATAATTACTTTTTATTAGTTTTTTGTCCTTAATGAGATCTACTGAAAACATTGATGTACTCATACCCATATTCTCCATAATCCTCTTGCATGTTGTTCCAGTCCCCATCAAGTAATAGGAAGAATCCATGGTATCCTTAACATATTCTGTAATACTATCTTCTGTCCATTCATATGAAACTATTTTTGGATCGTGATAATGAGTTTCAGATGATATTGACCTGACTGTTCCAATTCTTTTAATCAGGAGTTTTCCCTCCATCATTTTATCTTCATCTGCATCTTCTATGAGAGAATCTACTACGACTGCTTTACCTGAATCAAATTGATCCAGAAGTTCTGCTGCCTCCTCTGGGTCCTTGGCAAATACAGAGCTGTACATCTTCATTCCTGCGGGAATTCCAAGAATAGGAATTTGAGGATTTACAGATAGAATATCTCCAGCAGTTCCATCTCCTCCTGCGAACAGAATTATATCACATCTCTTTTCTGCTTCACGAACAAAATTAATGGTGTCCTGGCGATCTGTAACTTCCCCGTGTTTATATATGACTTCCACGTTATCAAACCCAGAAGTCAATAGCGCATCCTCTCCCATATTTCCTGATGCAGTCAGGAAAACATAATACCTGTTCAGATTATCCAGAAATCTCATGGCTCTGGATATGGAATAGCTCTGATCTGAATTCGTGCTTAACCTATCTGATCCATTTGTCCTGTAAAAAAGACCTTCACCCGCTCTCGGATTTATCATGAAACCTATCTTCATATGTTCACTTCTCCATCATCATCATTTTTCCGTAATAAGTGCTATTATAAACAGCAAAATAAATGTTCGATTCAGGCAGATACTTTGAATAAATTCTGATACTTAAAAAGCTTGGACCATTCTGAGTTGGCTTTTGGATCTGGTAGGTACCAAAACTATAGGATCCATTCTGTTCCAGTGGCACAGAATTTGTGAACCTTGTGGTGTTGCTAACAAGTACATCGTAATGCCAGCTTTGAGGCGCACCAATTAGGATATTCTCAGAAACATTCGCATTTACAGTGTTATATACTGTCACATTTTCTATAAATGCCGTCCTGTTAGATATGGAAGCTGAAGGATACTGCATCTCTATATTTTCTGCTGGATCAATTTTAAAAAATATAAGAGAGATAGATCTATCGGAACTGCCCACATAGATCCTCAGATCAGCGCGGTTTAAACCGGCCGGAGCGGATGTTGTATTTATTCCAATATGGAAAGTATTCATCTCCCCCGGTTTTATAAGAGTGTTATTTGTTGAGATTGATATTCCCATTGCAGGTGACACGGAAAACCCCGGATTAATGCTATTCTGACCATAATTTGATATGATGATATCATAATAGCTCATGGAGTGAGAGCCGTTCAAAGAAACATCCCACTGTTCGTTGTAGAATACGCCCATTTCTGGACTGGATAGGTGAAGTGGATAGGGAGTGAGGCCTATAATGGCAAGAGCCATTGCTATCCCTATGGCCACAAATGCCTTCTTACTCGCCCTCAGATAATTTGTATCTACTGGCTCAATTGTTCCCATACCAAGAAATGCAAGGAACATTGGGAGAATCAACCATGCAAGATACGTAAAAGAAATAAATATCATTATTGTAATGAAAATATATGAAACGTTCTTTCTGAAAGACCTGTTAAATCCAGATAGTATCATACCACCATCCATTAGTCCAATTGGGAATGAATTGAATGATGTGAAAATTAACCCTGACCAGCCTGCAAGGCTGATAGGGTCCAGAAATCCAGAATTTGGTATGAGATGACCTGTAATCATCTGGATGAGAAGTGGTATGTTTATAATGCTTGTTGTTCCATTTGTAACATAGCTGGCACCTGTGTATAATGATAAACCGAGATATCCCACGGTTAGAAAAATAGTTGAAATTATGAAACCCGTAACGAGGGAAAAGAACCCTGCCAGGATTTCATCATCGGAATTCATATAGGGTTCATCAGGTGCATTTATTATTCCCATTGTTCCCATCAGAAATGGGTTTGGGACAAAAAGAGGTATAGAGTATTTCTGCTTCCTGCTCTTCATGATAAGATATTTCGGTAATTCCCTCATTATGAGAATTGATATCACTGGAAGAACGAAGTAAAGGATGCTCAGTGATAAGATCGAAATAGGTCTCATCCCGGAATAATAACTGTTTGAATATGAATAACCTGCATATATTATGGATAGAATCGTAAGGATTATAAGTAGAAATTTCAGGTATGTTCTATTTTTGTTATTTACCTTCTTGAAAGAAATGATCTCCCCTTTTCCATTTGTATATGAATAAAACCCTCTTTCTTTCATGGCATTGTAAAGTTGCTCGAATTTTTTGCTGCTGTACTCACTTTCAGGTATTTTGAAAGTAAGGATGTTGTTATCCCTTTCAACCTTGAGTATCGTGAAAAAAGATGAGAATATTCTTATTTCTTCCTCATCCTGATTTCTGCTGCCAGCCATATATATACTCGTTATGCTAAATTTAGTTTATTAAATTTTCACTTTTCAACTGATTTAAACCAATAGGGATAACCTGACCCTTACCGTCCCACTCAATTTTTGATATACATTTTACTATCTTTTGAAGTTCGTCTTTATTCCTTCCAACAACAGTCTTTTTTTCTTTTGTGGAGAGAATAAAAGAATCTGGTTTGCTCAGGGCAATGGGCACTGCAAGTTTTAACAATTCATCTTTTTCCAAATCTACTATCCATGCATTAGTTCCACATAAGACCAACTTTCTTGCAGAATCAAAGAGATGTGTTAGTATTTCTTTGTTTGCCACTGTAATTTCTTCTCTTAAGCGAATAAGTTCTTCTATACTCTTTTCCACTTTTTGAACAGTGTCCTCCGTTGATCTTACTATATTTTTTATCCTGGTCAGATCCGATTCTATACTTTCAACATAGTTTAGTGCTGCATTTCCTGCGGCAAATGTGAATCTAAATATGCCCTCCTGAATGCTTTCGACCTTTAGAATCTTTAAAAATCCAATTTCTCCCGTGCCAGATAGATGAGTTCCTCCACACCCCTCAACATCAACACCCTCGATCTCCACGACTCTAAGCTTCCCGGATAGTGGAACGCCACCTTCAAAAAGTCTGAACCCATAAGTTTCTATTGCTTTGTTCCAGTCCATGAATCTTGAAGTTACCTTCCTGTTCTCGGTAATTCTTGCAAGACATTCATGTTCTATGAGCCTGATGGTTTCGTCTGTGATCTTTCCGTTATATGTAATGTCAATCCTTGAGGATTCCACACCCTTCTGGGCCCCTGCCTGCCAGACCTGTTCTCCCAGTAGCTTTCTCAGTGTTCCAAGCAGTAGATGAGTTGATGTGTGATGAACCATTAGCTGTTTTCGTCGTGTTCCATCAACATATCCTTTTACTCTTGTGCCCTTTTCTATATGACCAACTATTTTGTGAACAACTGCATTCCCATCCTTATAAACATCTATTACACTGTATTTCTTTGAACCAACCTGGAAATATCCTGTGTCAAATGGCTGGCCACCTCCTGTTGGATAGAAAGCGGTTTGGTTGGTTACTATTAAATCATCTGAAGAATCAAGTATAATACAGGTGAATTCAAGCATGTTTGGGTCGTCATAATAAAGTGGCCTTGTTTCGAGGCCTCTGAATATGGAAACTTCTTCCTTAGCCTTGATTATTTTTTCCTTTCCTGTGTGCCTTTCAACTATCCTTGCGTGGAAATCAGGCGGAATTATTAATTCCTTTCCCTGTTCCTTCATAATCTGTGATACAAAATCAGGAACCAGCCCGTGGGAATCATAGAGCATTTCCAGATCACTGAAGTCCATTGCCCCCTTTTTCTTAAGAATCCTCTTAACGATCTCAATACCCTTTTCAAGAGATTTTTCATATTTATCTCTTTCTTCATCAATTATTTCCTGAAGGAATTGTTCCGGAAAATCATCTACTATACCTTTCATGTTTGATGCCTGAAGTTTTATTATTTCCATCAGTGAGCCTTTGAAATGAAGATGATCTATTGCCCTGAAAGATCTTCTGAGAAGTAATCTGAAAAGATAACCAACCTTTACATTACTTGGAATAACGTAGTCCCTTGAAAGAAGTAATATAGACCGTGCGTGGTCTCCAAGTACATATGCCTGTCTTATTTTCTCTACATGATCCCAGCTGAACGACAGATCGTCTCTTACTACCTTCCTAACTTCTTTCTCTATCTCAGAGGGCAATCTGTCTGGATCAGAGGAATAGATCTGAGTTATTGCTCCCATTTCTGAGATGTTTTCCATCTCAACCCCTGACCTGGTGAGTATATGAGAGATAACGCTTCCATATGTTGAGTCGTATACTGTTGGTGAACCCTGAGTAACCCAGCTTATCCTTTCCAGCCCGTACCCAGTATCAACTATATTCATTTCCATCTTTGAATAGGTTGAACCTTCTATTTCTATGGGACCTTCTGGATCTTCTCTTAAATCCATGAAAACCAGAGTTCCAACCTCTAGACCCCTAACGAAAACTTCCAGGGCATCCCCTGCATTTCCACCACCTGACCATGGCTTCTCCTTGTATGATATTTCTCCCCGTTTTATTCCAACTACCTCAGAGAGAAAACCATCACATCTGGAAACGGTTCCCTCCTTCCAGTAATGGCTTTCCCTGCTGTTATTGAAACTATCATGACATAGCATCTCAAAACATGTTAAGTGCCTACCGGAAACTCCTACCAGGTCCAGATCATTCATTCTGATAGATGGCTGTGACATGACCAGCGGATTTCCTGGTGGCGGGACTAATCCAGAAGTTACATGAGGCTGAAAGTCATAGATTGAGGCATTAACCAGTAGAACATCATCTCTCCATCTTGGAACCACCGGGTACGGCTTTATGTATCTATGATCCTTTGAGAAATAATTTATGAATTCTGTCCTTACCTGATCAGGTGATAGAGGCCCTTTACCAGCAGGATTTCCAATGAAACCATAGGAGTCGCATGGAGGATCGCCGCATGTCACCCTGTCAGAACTCTGAGTCCAGAAAAAGTTTTTACATGATATGCATTGTTTTCTGTGAAAATCATTTTCCTTAAAAAATGCCAGTTGAAATGGACCTTCGCTTTCTATTTCATTATCCATATTCCCCCTATTCTATCCTTATCTTAAATTATTCTCATCTTTTTTATCAGGCTTTTAAAGAATTTTACATATTTAGGTATCTCAGACTATTTGGCAATATGCATTTTTTAACTTCACAATAATATGTTAAAAAATTTTTAAAACCTAATATTGGTGAAAATAACTACTTTTCAATTTAATTGGTATTTTCCAGAAACAAAAGAAAGTGACCTTTATGGTAATTAGAAATATCTGTTATGGAGATTATATGAATTCCTGCTCTTTTTTTCAAAAGCCCTGTAACCTCATTAAGAATCTCTGAAGGCTTCATTGAGGAATCTATAGATGTTGCCTTTAAAATAAAAATTGCGTGCTGCCAGTGGTTAAAGCAATCAAGATTATTGAAGAGAATTGAGATCTGATCACGCTGAGATATGTCCTGGTATATTATCTCCGGATCCCGTTCCATAAAGAAAGAATATCTATCAGGATTCCTGGCATTTGAAAGTACAGGATAAATATTATTTCTTTTCTCTGCAAGTCTTAAAAGTCCAGAAAATGGCTCAGGAGAAAATTCTACTGCGAATATGTGTCCATCTGGTGAAAGATCTGATATATGACTAACTGTAGTTCCGAAAGAGGCACCCAGATAGAGAATTTCAGAATCTTCCAGTATTGGCATGCCTGAGAACCCATTGTATATTGCAGCGGAAAGCTTGCTTCTTTTTGGGTCCCAGAGTCTGTAGTTTTCCCCATTCATCTTCAATTGTCTTTCTCCATATACACTGTCCCTGTAATTAGAAGCTGTGTAAATCTTTCCTTTTATTATCCTTATGTTCTGATTCAGGAACTTTTTTGGAAACATTATGAAAGTTCACCACATATTTCCTTAAAATCTTCATCGTCAGATGTGACAAAAAATATTGAGTTTTCTCCAACTTCTATACGTTGCTTTATTTTGACCTCAATCAGTTTCTTTTCTCTCAATTTGATAAACATGATATCCATATCCATAAGTTCATCCCATATACCAGGTTGTGGCTTTATTAGAACAGCAAGGTAAGGTGGCACTTCGCTAACAGTATATGCCTTTGCCTCGATTGAACTATCTGACTTCTTTGAGCTAGATACCTGTAAGAACATAGAGGTACATGTATTAGTCGATTAAAAATTCTCTCACTGTGTATAAGTTGATATCCAATGGAATGAAACTGGATTTAAACAATAAATGTATATAAGAAATTGAAATTATGACCGATTAAGAGGATGTTCAATGGGAAACAAAGAAGATTGCAGTTCATGCGGTAAAGGTCTGATTGGTGAGGGCTATTCCATATTCGACTGCCCTAACTGTGGGGAAAACATTATAGGAAGATGCAGAAATTGCAGAGAGCACAATACACCTTATACATGCGAGAAATGTAACTTTACGGGACCGTGAGGTAGTTAATATGGCGGATGTTGCAATTACATTTTCAGTTTTGCCCGAAGAGTCTGACTCTGATTTAAACCAGATGTCTGAAAAAATTAAAGGTTCCCTGAAAGATCAGTGCAGAATATCTAACCTTGAGATCAAGGAAATTGCCTTTGGATTGAAAAAAATAAGCCTTGAAGTTGTCGTGAGAGATGATGAAGGACAGCAGGATAAAATCGAGGAGATTCTAAGAGGCATAAGTGGAGTTGGTCAGGTAGACGCAGAAGACATGAGTCTAGTTTAAACCAGGAAATGACCCAGCTAATACTAGATTATTTAATCGAAGGTATATATTATTTTATCCTTGCCCTTATTGTTTTAATTTTTTTGTCTCAACTCTATCTTTCACTTCCTAGAAAGTTTAGGAAAAAATACATTGGTACACCGGATTTTAAAACTCTCGTGATACTCCCATGCAAGGGAGTTGACTACACATTAGATGAAAATCTGAAATCCCTAAAGGATCAAAGTTATGGAAACTACAAAATCATGGCGGTTATAGACTCAGAAGATGATCCGGCAACTGATCATATCAGGAGTAATGGAATTGAATATGTTATTAACGAGTGCCAATCAGGTGGGAGTGGAAAAGTAAGGGCAATAGCAACAGCCCTAAGAAAGTTTGACGATTATGATGCATATGTAATTGTTGATTCTGATGTGCTTGCAGACAGAAACTGGCTTTTAAATTTACTTCGTCCACTAATAGATGAATCTAACGGTATATCAACAACATTCCCATACTTTGAGCCAAAAAATGGTTTCTGGTCTAAATTTAAAACCGCTTGGGGGTTTGTTGGAGTTGGTATGATGCAGTCAGATATTACAGTATTCGGCTGGGGAGGCTCTCTTGCATTCAGAAAAGGACTGTTTGATGAGAAGAGTCTAAATGATTTCGCCGAAGCTGTTTCTGACGACATGGCTATAACAGATCTTTGCAGGGCGAGGGAAAAGAAAGTAGCATATGTTCCCGAAAGCGTGGTTACCATAAACTCTCCAGACGATTGGCATGTATTCAGGGAATGGTCCATAAGACAGACTTCACTCCTTCTGAGTAAAAGCAGAAATGCATATTATATAGGAATCCTGCTCTACGGTTCCTCAGCCCTACTATTTATAGGAGCCATATTACTATCGGTGTTTGTTTCTGCTTACTTCCTTGTGCTTTTCATTCCTCTTATAATGAACGAGATCAAGATGTTCAAAAGATTGCGAAGCAAACAGGCTATATACATACTGGTACAGATTCTCCTTCCATTCTTTTATGTTTGGAATCTTGTGGTTGGATCCAAAACCAAAGAGATTGCCTGGAGAGGAAACAGATATAGCCTATACAAATGATATAATTTTAAAATAGAACCAGCCCATAGGGTATTATGAGTGAAGATCCTAAAAATAAAAGATTGTTCGGCACTAATGGTATAAGGGGGATTCCCAACGAAGATCTTACCCCAGAATTCTGCATGATGATAGGTAAGGCCATAGGAACATTTTTTAATGGAAAGATAGTAATTGGTTCAGATAACAGACTCTCTGGAGATATGATAATAAATGCAGTAAATTCTGGAATCTTATCTACAGGTTCAGAAACAGTTATGATTGGTGTCTTGCCAACCCCAGCTATTCAGTATTACTGCAAGAAACATGCATTACCAGGAGTGATGATAACTGCCTCTCACAATCCCCCTCAGTTCAATGGGATTAAGTGCATTGACAGTGATGGGACTGAACTTGAGAGGACAAAAGAAGAGAAAATTGAAGAGATATATTATTCA
The DNA here is from genome assembly GCF_900083515.1 of Cuniculiplasma divulgatum. Lineage (NCBI taxonomy): Archaea > Methanobacteriati > Thermoplasmatota > Thermoplasmata > Thermoplasmatales > Cuniculiplasmataceae > Cuniculiplasma > Cuniculiplasma divulgatum. Next base: position 378,879 of record NZ_LT671858.1, on the reverse strand, counting down.
AAAACGTTCAATGTATCAACCTGGAACAACATTGCAAGAAGTTTTCATGATAACTCAGGATTCGATCTGTACGTTAATGGAGTTATGAACATGATAAATGTTACCAAAATAAGGGAAAGAAGGTTCAGAGTTGCAGTGGATACTGGAAATGGAGCCGCATACCTTACCACTCCTGAACTGCTTTCAAGACTTGGAGCAACTGTGGTTACGCTTAATGCAAATCCAGATGGTCTCTTCACGTCAAGAGAGTCAGAACCGAAACCTGCTAATCTGAAGTATTTGATAGATCTCGTAAGATCAGGAGGCTTTGATTTTGGGATTGCCCATGATGGAGATGCGGATAGGGCTGTTTTCATAGACTCGGAAGGAAACTTTATCGATGGCGATAAAACATTAACGCTTTTCGTGAAATATTATATTAAAAAAGGAGAGAAGGTTGTAACACCTGTCAGTTCCTCAGATGCACTGGAGGAAGTTTGCAAGAAAGAAGGGGCAACGGTTATAAGAACAAAGGTTGGAGCACCTATAGTTTCCAGGACAATGATTCAGGAAAAAGCAAGACTGGGTGGGGAAGAGAATGGAGGCATAATTTATGGAGATCATCAGTACTGCAGGGATGGGGCCATGTCCCTTGGAATAATTATGGACATAATGGCCAAGGAACATAAGGATCTAAAAACCTTAATCGACACACTTCCACAATTTTACATTACAAGAAAGACAATTCCCGCAAAATCTGATTTTAGCTCGCTGGTGGAAAGACTCAAGAATGAATATGCTGAGTGGGAAATATCCTTAATGGATGGCATCAAGTTAAGAAATGGCCATGATTGGATACTTGCCAGACCATCTGGTACAGAGCCTATTATAAGATTGTTCACCCATTCTTCAGATTTGAAAAGATCAGAGAAACTATCTCATGATGTGGAAAATCTTGCAAAATCTTGATAATTACTTTGTTCTGCCTCAATTATAGAAATATAATGAAGACATCTTATTTTAAATTAAGTTCAGGATTAAGCTGTCACTTTGCCTGGACCCTATGCCCCATATTTTTCAAGTCTGTCAGTAAGCTGTAGAGCATAATCCATTACGTTTAATCCTCTAAGGGAAAAACCTGTTTTTGAACATGACTTTTCATTGAATGCTTCACTTTCCCTCTTGTTTAATCCATCTCCATAAAACATAATGGGAACTGGATCCCCAGTATGTTCGCCATTTACGGATGATGTAGAATGATCTCCGGTAAGGATGAACAGCGCCCTGTCCCTAAGACCCAGCAGGGGTTCCATTGCCTCATCGATTCTCTCCATTACCTCTTTCTTTAGTAGCGGATTCTTATCATGTGCAGCAACATCAGTAGCTTTTATATTTACCAGAATGAATTCGTAATTATCCACTCCCTCTGCCACAGCTTTAATTTTTCCCATATAGTTTGTATTTGTGCTACCAGTGATCCCATCAACGGCGATCTTCTCCATCCCTATCATCTCAGCAAGTCCCTTAATCATTGGAATTCCGATAACATATCCTGCCTTCATTCCATACTTTTTCTCGAACGGTTCGAGTTTTGGCGCACTTCCAGCTCCACGAATGAGTAATTCGTTTGCTGGTAGCTTTCCCTTGCTGATCAGATCCAGGTTAAATGGGTGAGAGTCAAGTATTGACCGCATTCTTTTCATATAATTTTTCAATATGTAGGATGTCTTTCTTCCCTCTTCTTCGATGAATTCAGGTTCGTTATATTCCCTACCTACTTCATGTGGATCCGTATCCCTGACCTTATCAGAGAGACCCTGACCCTTCATGAGTAGGGCTGCCCTGTGCTCAACACCTGAAGCAACCTGTATGGTAACATCATCAATCTTGAATGATATATCCTTACTCAATTGCTCAGTACTCTTATCTATACGCCCTGCTCTTCTATCGGTTATAATTTTTCCATCTCTTGTGGCATAGTTTGCCCTGAATGCAATATCTCCCGGTTCCACTTTCATCCCAAGCCCCAGTGCTTCAAAGGGACCTCTTCCAGTGTAATATTTCTCTGGATCATATCCCAGTATGGATAAATGAGATGTATCAGACCCGCATACAACTCCTTCCCTGAAAGGATGCATAAGACCACATATGGAATTACGGGCCATCCTGTTCAAATTTGGCATATAGGCTGATTCCATTGGGGTCTTATTGTGAAGTTTTGCAGATGGCCTATCTCCGAGACCATCCATTATTATGAGAACAACAGACTTCCTTTTACTCACGTGCCTTCCTCCCATGATTCACTGTATCTGATCTGCTCTTCAGTTGGCTGATCAATTTTGATTCCGATGCTTTCCAACCTGATCCTGGCAACATCCTGATCTACCTCATATGGTACCGGATATACCTTGTTCTCAAGACTCTTGTGGTTCTTTAGGAGATGCTCTGCTGTAAGTGCCTGTATTGCGAAGCTCATATCCATTATTTCCACTGGGTGTCCCTGTCCTGCGGCAAGATTTACCAGCCTTCCATCGGCTATAACGTAAATCTTTTTTCCATTCTGCAGTGTGTATCCCTTTACATAATCTCTTACCTGCTCACTCTCTTTGCTCATCGTCTCCAGTTTATCCAGATCAATTTCATTGTTGAAATGTCCTGCATTAGACAGTATTATGCCATCCTTAGCGTTTGAAAGTGCTTCAAAATCAACAACGGACTTAACCCCAGTCACCGTTACAACCATGTCAGATACCTTAAGTGCTTCCTTTATTGGCATCACATCATACCCTTCCATTGTTGCCTCGTTGGCCTTCACAGGATCGACCTCTGTTACTGTTACCCTTGCACCCATGCCTTTCATTCTCAGTGCAACTCCTTTGCCACAGTATCCGAATCCAACGACAGATACCCTCTTCCCGGCAATAAGTATGTTTGTCGCGTTCATTATACCATCAAGTGCACTCTGTCCTGTTCCATACCTGTTATCGAACAGATGCTTCATTGATGCATCATTAACATCAAACATTGGAAATTTCAGATCACCTTTTTTTTCCATGTTCCTGAGCCTATTCACACCGGTAGTTGTTTCTTCATTTCCTCCAATTACGCCTTCTCTCATTTCTGATCTGCTGGTGTGTAACAGCTTAACTAGATCTCCCCCATCATCCACAACTATCTGTGGCCTACTGTCTATTACCTTGTTGAGATATTCGTAATATTCTTCCTCTGTTTCACCCTTTCTTGCAAAAACTTTCATTCCGTAATCTTCCTTCAGGGATTTTACAACTGCATCATCCGTGCTGAGAGGATTGCAGGATGACATGGTTACATCAGCTCCTCCTTCCTGCATGAGTAATGCAAGAATTCCCGTCTTGGCTTCAACGTGCAGCGCCATGCCGATTCTGACACCCTTGAATGGCTTTTCTCTTATCATTCTATCACGTATACTATTTACAACCGGCATGTGTGTTCTAGCCCAGTCCAGTCTCATATATCCATTACTTTTCATTTCCATTCCCTCTTAAATTTTGATGGGTCAATCTTAAGCAACAACCCACCTTTCATAATCCTCACATCAAGTATAACATTTCTTATTTCCCTATCTGTGGTTGGAGAAAGTATTCCGCCATCCTCGAGAAACAGATCCCCAATAAACATATACATTTCGTCTACAAATCCTCTTTGCAGAAATGCCTCTGCTGTAACCCTGCCTCCCTCTACGAGAACTGACCTAATTCCCTTTTCATAAATGAGTTCCAGCGATTTTTCAAGATTGAAAGGTTTACCACAGTTTACGTACTCTATATTTTCTTCACATTTCTCACTTTTTTCAGAGTTAAGTATTATGGTTTTTCTCTTTCCATCCATTACCCTGTAATTTGGAGTGAGACTACAGCGTGGGTCTATTATGAGTCTAATTGAGTTCTTATTGTTAGGCGCGATCAGCGATGGGTTATCCTTGATTACTGTTCTATACCCAACCAGTATTCCATCTGAGTTATTTCTTAGAGTCTGGACTCTTATGTTATCCTCCTCAGATGATATATATGCCCTTTCCCCTGAAATTTTTGAGATGTAGCCGTTTATGCTCTGTGCCATATTTAATATGATATGAGGTCTGTTCAATGTTTCCTTATATTCCTTCATCCTATTCTTTTTTTACTTTTAGATTTCGTCGAAGCTATACTTCTGGAAACTTTAATCCTGAGAATTTTAAGACAGTTCATGTTAACCTGCATGAATTTCTATCCTTATCCAATACCATCTCTTTAGACCAGTTTCATTAAACGTATTCAAATATTGAGATGAAATTGATTGGGATTATTCCTGTAATTACTGAACCCATTTTTCTGAAAATGGCCTAAACTGCTTTGCATGTTTCTATAGTGTCGATGGTATGTGTGATTATATCGATCTATCCAGGCTTCAATGAAATATAATTTTTAAATTTGAGGCTGTGAAACCTGAATTTATAAGATTAGGATGTGGATAGAATTTGCTTTTAGAATGGTAGAAGAGAAGTTTTACTTATTGCTGATCATTAAGAAGATATCCTGAAAATAGGTTGTGATTCTATTGACACGGCATAAAATCAACTGTAGATCGGAATTTTAACATGAAATTTTATTTTATTGACCCTTCAGACTTCAAAAAAAATTAATCGGTTCAGTGAAGAGAAATAATCTTTACATAAAGTACCTCAAAGATTATCTTGAGGATTATACCATTGAATTCACGTCAGATATCGTATTTATTAAGCAAAATGGAAATGTGAAATAATTAATATGGTGATCGTGAGGACTTTAAGAGATATTTGTTGAGACTAAAGAATACATATTCAAAGAATGATATTAGGATTACAATAAGCATTAAATATTCAAACTCTGAGCCCCAGTACTCTGTGATTGACAGATTTACAATTGAAAAATAATTAAGACCACCTATTATCGCAATCAGGCACCCAATAGAAACTAAAATCAGAATAGTTGCATACTCGACTATAACTATATTATGTAGCTTTGTGGAAATTCCATTCACATTTTTCTTTGAGATTTCCTTTCTGAAAGTAAGGAAAATAAGAGTATAGGGAAATACCCACAGAGTTTGGAAGAGCCGAAGATCAATCACCATTGCCACCCGTAATATTCCCCCCATGTATTCCACCCTAATCTACTTGCTATATTATGTGTCTCTCCTGAAAGAGCACTCGAAACAACTACAAATGCAGGGTTATTACCTATAACGGGTATGTATGGGAAAATAGAAACTGTGCCTGTGTTAGTATATCCATTCCAGGAAAATGATGATGCAAAGGTTCCAACTACTGTAATCCACGGATAAAAGAAATTGATGTCGTAATATTCCCACATAAATTTTGGATTTCCTTTAATTGGGTTTGCATAGGTTGAATCATACATAGTATGTAATTGATTTGCCATATAACTCTGAATTGCGTATATTGAAATAGCAGCGACTGCAATTATCCCAGCAATTGCTGATCCAACTTCCCCAGCAATGGCACCTATTCCATAATAACCTCCTAAAGCAGATATTGATGCTGTAAAGAATCCGCCGACTGCATCATATGTTTGTATAGTGTTTATTGTATTGTACATATGATTATACCAATATTGAGCGTCCGAACCAACATATAGTATGTTAATTGTATCATGTTCACCATAGTTTAGCGTCCCCCAGTGACCAGCCCATGGAGCATACCATGGTCCAGGATACCACCATGATATGCCAAAATAATTTACTGATACCATTGTGAATTCACCTGACCATGTGGGAAATCCTGAAGGATAGGATGCTGTTGAAGCCTTAGTGACAAAATACCTTGAATTGTTTGATGATAATGTTAACACTGTGTTGACAGGCATTTTAGGATGTTCTTTTATGTAATTAATAAATTTAAGTCCTGCCTCCTGGTTCTCCATTCTGAATCTGATCTTTTCCCTATTGGTAATCTTATTGATCATGCTTATTGCCACAGGATTATCCTTGATGAATTTTGGAAACAGTTCCTCAACCTGTGAAGTTCCAAGCATATGAGAATTAATAGCTCTTCCTTCACTCAGAGTGTCAGCATGTTCATCATTCATGAGCCATGAATTGAATAGGTTAGATAAATTATCCGATGTGTTGGAAGGATTCTGGATCAAATATTTTCCCTTTGATACTTGATCTGACATGTTGATGGTATGCTTATGGTTCGTATGGGATGCAACTGAACTCTGCATTGATATCCCTAAAAACATGATGACTATGAAAACTGCAGCCACTCCAAGTAATTTCTTTCGTATATTCACATGTTTATAATAGTTTTATATATATATATTTTTCTGTCTCTTTATTATTCATCAATTTTTTCTCTTTTAATTCAATTACGGAGGCATTTTTAATTTGATTTCTTGCTTTATGTGAGACAATACTTTCCTCTATAATTATCAGCAATATGGATAAAAGTGGAAAGTTGAAAACGATTTATACTTCACTGATTTTTATGGAGAGTTAAATCCTTTAGGCACTCTCCTGCGACCAAAAAGCCTAACGTGTTAGCCACAATGACCAGTAGTATCACTAAAGCATCCGAAAATTTCCCTGTGGAATGAAGTGGATGAATTGCCCAAGGTGGTTTTAATATTACTTTGTATTATCGTTTTAAATTGTCAGCTCTTGGGGAAGTCCACAGTAGTTTTGTATTTGATTCTTCATCAATAAATAATTATAATATAGTAGTTCGAGAAGAGTTAATATAAAGGAAAACAGTAAAATGTTCTAGGTACTACTTGAACCGACTCCATGAATTAATACGGGCGGAGGCCTGATTTGAAAACGGATTTTGACATAGAGTGCAAATTATGTATGTACTGGAATCCAGAGATATAGTTATTTACCTTTTAATTCGGTATTCTATCTAATAATATTTAAATCGAAGAAATAGGAATGAAAGCAAGATTAAACAATTAGATAAAGGGCAAAACGTTTCACTACTCTAAGTAAACATTTCAATCTATTATGTGCTCTTAGTATAGTCGTTGAAAATTAAATGTTGGGCAATGGATATCAGGAAGCACCATTTTTATCACTTAAAAAGTCACAATAAAGGATGATAAATGGTCTAACTGCCACTTTTTGTCGTTCGAAAAAATGTGAAAAAGAGGTGGGGAAATTTTGTGCAGCGTTCCCTTAATGCAATTTCAAGATTTACTCTGATTTAGATCAAAAATAAATGAGACTCATATATTATGGATGAGGCTATGCTTTTTTTAATTATAATTCATAAATCTTAATTAACACTTTTCAAATCCGAGATAAGTGGAGACATCAATGGATATTATTAAAAATTACTATTTCTCAGGTAAGAATGTAAGTCTCTATGAACACCAGAAAAAATCCATTGATGAAATAGATGAGGGCAGAAGTGTTCTGGTTTCAGTACCAACAGCCTCGGGAAAATCTCTCATAGCCTATTATGCCATAATAAGGGCTGCAAAACAAGGATTGAAATCCATGTATATATGTCCTTTGAAGGCGCTGGCAAGGGAAAAATTTGATGAACTCAGGGCAATAGGAAAGGGAATGTTTACAGTAGCTCTTAGCGTGGGAGACCTTGATGCAGGAACTGATATAATAAACAGGTTTGATGTAATAGTCTGCACATCTGAAAAAGCAGATTCTCTAATGCACCATAATCCAGATTATTTTAATGATATCGCTGTGCTTGTACTGGATGAAATCCATAACATAGGAGATCAGACAAGAGGGCCAACTCTTGAGATCTTATGCACAACTGCAAGGATTGTGAATCCGGATATACAGATCATTGCACTTTCTGCAACCCTTCAGAATGCGCCACAAATTGGAGAATGGCTTGATGCAACGGTTGTCAGGAGTGACTTTAGACCTGTACCTCTAAAGAAATTCGTCATTTTTAGAGACAAATTGATGGATGATGAATTTCAGCAGATAGATTCTCTTAAAAAGGATATATATGAACTGATAAGGAAAATTCTTTATGATGGGGGGCAGGTACTCCTCTTTCTTAACACACGAAAAAGGGCTGAAAAGTTTGCAATGGATATAAGTGAACAGATGGATGAAAGAATGTTTCCCAGTTCTATTGATATTATTAGTGAAGATGGAGACAGGAATGCAGAGGTTGTGAACAGGATTGCGAAAAAAGGTGTCGCATTCCATCATGCTGGTCTAAATACCAGAATCAGAACATTTGTAGAGGAAAACTTCAAGAGCGGAAGAATAAAGGTCATAACTTCAACGCCAACACTTGCCGCGGGTATTAATCTTCCGGCAAGAGCCGTTATAATCAGGGATTTAACTAGATTTTCTGATGGCTATTCCTCATACATTTCAAATATGGAAATAGAACAGATGCTTGGAAGGGCTGGCAGACCAAAATATGATGATCACGGTGAGGCTTATATTTACTGTCCTTCCCAGGGGGCCATTGATAAGGTTAAAGATCTGTTTGAAAATGGAGTTGAGCCTGTTGTTTCAGCAATGGGAAAGGAGAAGATTGTTAGATTCAACACCCTAGCATTAATAAGTAACCACTTCTGTACAACCTTAGATTCACTTTACACATTCTTCGACTCAACACTGTATGCATCTCAGAATGGAAAGGGTACACTGAAGGATTACGTAGATCAGGTTACAGGCTATCTGGAGAATTATGGTTTCATTGAGACCAAGGGACAGATACTGAAGGCAGAAAAACTTGGAACTATAACTGCAAATCTGTATATAGATCCGGAGACTGCTAAAATTATAGTGGATATGTTTGAGGAAAATGAAGAAGAGATGTCCGTTGCCAGAATTCTTTATAATATATGCAAAACACCAGATATATTTACATTGTTTGTAAACAGGGATGATTATGAATCACTGAGTGCCTTTTTTGATGAAATATCAGAGAGCCCGGAGGATGAGGATGATATGGCTGCAGGAAAAACTGCTATGCTCCTACTGGATTGGATCAATGAAGTTCCAATATACGAGATTGAGGAGAAATACTCTGTTGGATCTGGAGATATAGAATCCAGAAAATCTTCTGCTGAATGGATAGTAATGGCTGCTTCCAGACTGGCAGCAGAGTTTAGGAGGGAACTTTCCTATCCACTGGATGTACTGAGTTTGAGATTGAAAGAAGGTGTGAGGGATGATATAATGTCCCTTATTTCAATTCCAGGAGTTGGGAGAGTTAGGGCAAGAAGACTCTATGAGAATGGATTTAAAAAACCGTCAGATATTGCAAAATCAACCGTTCAGAATATAGCAATACTCAGGGGATTTTCAAAAACTCTGGCGGAAAATATAATAAAAAGCGCTAAAACTATGGGTGATTCTTCTGAGTGAGGTTATTCACGTAAGGATAGAGAAGGAAAGAGCCCAGAAAGCTTTAGAAAGGCTGAAAAAACTAGACTTTTTTTTGCCACAATTTGAAATAAAAAGGGATGGGGAATACATCCTCATTCCTGTCAGCAGAAACGTGGAGAAAGAAGAGAATATAGTAATTGAATGCGAGCCCAGAGAAATGAAAATAATGCCACAGGGCCATGCAGGTTCCTTTGATCTTATAGGAGACATAGCAATCATTCACGAAAGAAAGAGGATTGATCATGATTTCATGGTACAGTTCATATTGAAATCAAAGGGAAACATTAGAACCATATATCTTGACATGGGGATAAAGGGCGAAACCAGACTCAGGGATCTTAAACTTCTATATGGAGAAGATAACCCTGTAACAATGTACAGGGAGAACAACATTATAATGAAGGTTGATGTGAAGAAAGCCTATTTCTCACCAAGACTATCAACTGAAAGGTATCTGGTTTCAAGGAATGTTACAGATGGAGAATATATTTTTGATATGTTCGCTGGAATAGGCCCTTTCAGCCTTAATATAGCTAAAAGGACTAAATGCAAAATTGTAGCATGCGACATAAACAGTGATGCAGTGGAATTACTGAAGTATAACCTGTCTATCAATAAACTTCTATCAGATGTTGAAGTTCATGAAGGAAATTCTTATAAAATTATAAAAGAACTAAAACCATTCAATAGAATTATTATGAATAACCCTGTAAATCAATATGAATCCCTTGATGAAATAATAGAATCATTGACTGATGGGGGAAGATTAAATATCTATATGGTGGAAGACCAGGAGACAATAGAGGAAAAGATGGAATATTTTATCGGCAAAGGGATGTTTCTGGAAACCAAGAGAGTCGTTCATGGATATTCTAAGAGTAAGTCCATGTACAGCCTTCAGTACAGGAGGGACCCGACATGAGCCTTAGCAGAAAGATAGGAGATCTGACAGAAGAAATATATGAAAAAGTACTTCTGGAGCAGATAAAGAAAGATGGAAATATACCGTATCATGTGGGAATAATAACAGATGGAAACAGAAGGTATGCCAGTTCTCATGGAATGGATTCTAATCTTGGTCACGTGAAGGGTAAGGAAAAACTTGAAGAAGTTCTTGAATGGTGCATGGAAATAGGAACCAGAGTAGTTACAGTTTACGCGTTTTCCACTGAAAATTTCAAGAGGGACAATGATGAGGTAAGATTCCTCTTCACACTGATCAGCAATTCACTTCTGAATCTTATAAGCGATGAGAGAGTCCTGAAAAATAAGATAAGGGTAAAAATTATTGGTAGCATTGATACGCTTCCAAAATTCCTGCAGGATTCTATCAGGAAAGTCGAAGATGCGACAAAAGACTATGACGGATATAAGCTCAATATTGCTGTTGCGTATGGGGGAAGAGAAGAAATAATAGAGGCCATAAGGAAGATAGCAGAAGAATACAAATCCGGTAAGATCGAAATGAAGGATATATCTGAAGAGAATTTCAGGAAATATCTCTATGATGGAACTATCCCTGACCCAGATTTGATCCTTAGAACAAGTGGGGAGGAAAGGGTTTCAAACTTCCTTTTATGGCAGGGTGCTTATTCTGAGCTTTACTTTTCCGATGTTTTCTGGCCAGAACTTAGAAAACTAGATTTCCTGAGGGCCGTGAGATCATATCAGACCAGGAAAAGGAGGTTTGGCACCTGAATGTGGATAGGCATAGATGATACAGATTCCAGAAACGCCGGTTGCACTACTTACATAGCCTTTAGAATAGTTTCTACCTTTGCAGATAGAATAATTTCGCTTCCAAGACTTGTTAGATTAAATCCAAACCTGAAATATAAGACAAGAGGGAATGGTGCACTCAGCATCAGAATTGGAAATAGAACAGAAGAAACTAAAACAGTAATTGGTAAGTCCGATGGTAAGAAGATTTCACTAGGTTTGCAAAACAATGAAATGGAGCCGGATTTTCCTAAAACCTATGATAACTCAATGATAGAACAGGTTGTTGGCATTGTTGAGGAATATTATGAGAAAAATCAAACAAATACAAACCCTGGAATTGTTTTTTCTAACAAAAAATTTGACACCGACATTTATAGGAATGCACTTGAACGCGATATCCCAATGGATTACATAGAAGAAATTTTGAAGAAAACTGATTCAATATATCGTAAGATAGGAAGTGGAAGAGGTATCATTGGCGCTGTTTCTTCCATAGCGTGGGATAGAAATAGGACAACCTATGAGTTACTTAACTACAAATATCCAAGGGGAGGGTATGTGGATGACATGGTTAAGACAACCATTGGAAAAATTGCGGAATCTTATGACAGTACATTCAACAATATGGAAACGAAAGAAGGAAAGGTATGCCTTTTTCCAAAGGATAGAACACCAGTTATTTATGGAATAAGGGGACTTGTATTTGATGACCTGATTCAGATACAGGAAGAAATCAATTCAAGATTTCCAGATTTTGATAGAAATTACATGATATTTGCTACCAATCAGGGAACGGACGATCATATTTTAAGGCTGGAATCAGGTATGGAGTTAAGGGAACTTTCATCCTATGAGATTACGGGCTATGTAAATGAATTGCCTCTAAGGAAGGAGGGGGGACACCTGTTCTTTGGAATTAAATATGGAGTTACTGATATTAAGGCAGTTGCATTTGAGCCCTCAAAGGGCTTCAGAGATGAACTTGAAAAATTAGAGATTGGAGATCACGTGAAATTATTTGGTTCGTATGCTAAGGGAACAATTAAGATTGAAAAACTTGAGCTGATTCACCCCTCCATCATATACGAACGAAGGTCACCATTATGCAGTAGATGTGGTTCAAGGACGTCGAACATTGGATCACTAAAATACAGGTGTATTAAGTGTGGTAATGTAATGGAACCGGAATACGTGAAAACCAATTACCAGAGAATGACAATGAAGTTAGAACCGCCAGCCTATGCAAGGAGACATCTTTCCATGCCGTGGAAACTTGAGAATGCATCTTTCAGGAGCAATGAATATGAATTTTAATATTTCCGTAACTGGAGTTCCAGGCACTGGAAAAAGCACTCTCTGTAATTTACTTGCAAGTAGCGGTTATGAAGTTATAGATCTGAACAAATTTTCTATTAAGGTTGGTTGTACTCAAAATGATGAGGTCGACCTTGATTGTCTTATACAGTGGATAAGATCAGACATGGGAAAAATACTTGATTCCCATTATTCTCACCTGTTACCTTCCTTTGCAGTAATATTGATGGAATGTTCACCCGAAGTTCTGGAAAAAAGATTGATGGAAAGGGGTTACAATAGGAAAAAAATTACAGAAAACATGGACTGTCTTATGAGTGACTGTATTGGGTATGAATGCACCGAAAACTATCCACGGAACAGGATACTGAGATTGAATACAGATGATAATAAAGAGAGTAAGAATTTGGTTGATGCAGTTAACTTTATCAGGAAAATGGAGATGAAGCACAATGGCACTTGATTCAATGAGAGGAACTGTTAATCCGATCCTCGATAAACTAAGTAAGCCCTTCATGCGATTTAACCCAAACACCTTAACTGAAGTTTCTTTCCTGTTTGCCGTTCTTGCTGGTGTTTTTATAGCAATCAGTGGAAGGATAATTTCATCCTACTTTCTTATCCTTGCTTTTATCCTAATACTTCTTTCATCAACACTGGATGCACTCGACGGTTTTGTTGCGAGAAAGAAGAATATCAGTTCCAAAGCTGGAGACATGCTCGATCACACTTTCGACAGATATTCAGATATAGCTTTGATAACAGGTTTCGCTTTTTCACTTTACGGCAATATATACATAGGGATTCTGGCCTTAGGTGGTGTTTTCATGACAAGTTATCTTGGCACTCAGGCTCAGGCCCTAGGCTTAAAGAGAAACTATGGTGGGGTTCTTGGAAGAGCTGACAGATTAGTGTTGATGCTGGTAATTTTAATTATAGAGATAATTTTCCCATTCAGTTATAACTTTTACATTGACTTTACCCCAATTAACATACTGCTGATCTGGTTTTTTATCGCAGGTTACATAACATCTGGTGAAAGATTTGTACAGTCGATCATAGGCCTTCACCAGATGGATGAATGATTATTTTTTTGTAAACATAAAATTAATATACTTTCATGATGTCAGTTATGTATGCGACGAGTGTCAGCCATCGGTAAGCCAAACAAATTACGTGGCAGCAGGGCAGAGATTGATCTTGGCGGTAAAAAAGAGGCAAATGAGATCAGGAATGGATTTTTGACTTCCATAATAGCCATAGCTCTACTCTGGTGGATACCCATAGGGGGACCGCTTCTTTCAGGTTACGTAGCTGGACGGAAATCAGGCAGTGCAAGGAATGCCATGGAAGTTTCGCTTATTATGTCCGCAGTCATTATATTCGTGTCCCTTTATATGATCTCTACCGGATTACAGGCGGTTAGTTTTGCCGGGTACTATTTGAAGGATGGAATTTATGCATTTTCGAAGGCACCACTTGCAGCATATTCAAATCTCATAGTTTACACTGAAACCTTTAATGGTGTGCTGATGTCTATGGGTCTCATACTTCCAAGCAGTCTAATAATCTTCAACTCGACGTCATTTTTGGGAGGCACCATGAGCACTACTGCAAAGGAACAGGGAAGATTCAGAATTCCTGCTGGAAGAAATTATGATATAAGACCGGAAGAAAGGGAGGAACTTAGACCCCTAGGAAGAGGATATTCACAGTATGACGATAGTCCATACAGTGCCAGGAGCAGGGAAATAAATTCCTGGTCCCAGAGCCGTGAGGAAGAAGATCCTATTACTCTGAGCAAGCTATAAAAGCCGGATAATTCTTTTAAATTTTTCATTTCAGTAATATTTTTATCTAATACGACATTTATTGTATTATGAAGGTTGGAAAAATTGTTGATAAAAATATACAAACCATAAGTGAAGATGCAACAGTTTTTGATGCATCTGCGTTGATGAATAAGAATCATGTTTATGGCTTAATGGCAGTTGATGCTGATGGCAAATATGTTGGAATGATTAGCGAGAGAAGTTTATTAAGACGTTTTATACAGAGAAATGTAAAACCAGATTCCCTTAAAGTGAAATACATAATGCGTCATCATATTCCACAGGTATCCTCAGATTTTGATGTTAAGGATGTTGCTGCTTTTCTATCGAAAAATGCACTTACCCGATGCGCTGTCTATGACAAAAATAATAATATAATCGGGATGGTGACAATTACAGACCTCGCAAGATACCTCTCCGCTGAGTCTATATATCAGGTTCTGTTTTCCCATAAAACCAATGAGTACACTTATATTTGCCCAAAATGCAACAGTGGAAAACTTGAGCCTGTTTACAATGATAACGGCGAAATCAAATTTTTCAGATGTGACAGGGAGGATTGCGGATACATAGAGTAATTTTAGAGAGAGTTCAAATTGAATCTATTCTTTTTAATAGATTCTAGAAATAAAAAATTTATATATAATGTAACAAAATGGTGAACTATGATAAATGTTGGCCTCTACTATAAAGTCAAGAAGGGTCACGAGGCAGATTTCGAAGAAAGATTCAATGGAGTTGTAAAAATCCTGGAAAATGGAGATAATGGATTTCTTGAAGGTAAACTGTATAGAGAGGTTAAGAAACCTGAAGAATATATGATATATACGGTATGGAAAGACAAAAAATCATTTGAAGCTTTCCTTAGAACAATGGATTATGAAAAAACTGTAGATTATGGGAAGTCAATACTTGAATCAACTCCAAGACATAAGATCTTTGGTGAATCTTAGGATTCTGTATATTTACGGCATGATGACTGAAATTTAGTAAGAATGAACTGGAATATGATGCAATATTAATATAGCCTTTATATTTCCTTGTTTTATGATTGACATAAAAAGGCTAAGAGAGGATCCTGAACAATACATCAAATCTCTCAAGGGAAGAGGGGGGGATCAGGGTCTTATTGAAAGATTTTTTTCACTGGATCAAAAATGGAGAGATAACGTTAAAAAAATTAATGAACTGAGAAAACAGAGAAATTCCCTCAGCATGGATGTATCCAGAAAAGTTAAAAATGGTGAGGAAACAGAATCAATAAAGGACGATGTAAGGAAATTAAACGAGGAACTGAAGTTACTGGAAAGTGAGCAATCTGAAATCGAGAAAGAAAGAGATATAACAGTATCCAGAATCCCAAATCTACTGGATGAATCTGTACCCATATGTTTTGGAGATGAAAACAGCAAATTTATAAAATTTTCAGGAAATGCTAAAGTGAGGAGGGACAGTTTAGATGAATTTAACAAATTTACTGAAAATTCTGGAAAATATGAAATTATAGAAAATACATACAGCCATATTGATCTTTCTGAGCGAATGAATCTTGTGGATCTTGAAAGAGCAGGTAAAATATCCGGTGCAAGATTTTACATTTCCAGAAATCAACTGGTGAAACTGGAGCTTGCACTGGTTAACTATGCTATAGATTTCATTGGCCAGCGAGGCTTCTCAATAGTGGAACCACCACCTATGATCAATGGAAATTCCATATGGAAGGCTACTGATGAAGGGACGTTTAATGAAGCCGTTTATAAGATAGAAGGGGAGGACCTGTATCTTATTTCCACCTCTGAGCATCCCATAGCTGCAATGCTAATGAACGAGATTCTTGATCAAAATGAACTGCCTTTAAAGGTGTCAGGTTTCTCTCCATGTTTCAGAAAGGAAGCAGGAGCACATGGAAAGGATACAAAGGGCATATTTAGGGTCCATTATTTCAAGAAAGTCGAACAGTTCATATTCTGCAAGCCTGAGGATTCCTGGGACTACCTTGAGGAATTGCTAAAGAACACTGAGGATTTATTGCAGAGCCTTGAAATTCCTTTCAGGGTAATAAACGTCTGTTCTGGTGAACTTGGAAGTCTTGCAGCAAAGAAGTATGACATAGAAGGATGGTTCCCTCATCAGGGTAAATTCAGAGAACTTGCTTCAATCTCAAATGACACAGATTACCAGGCAAGATCTCTCAACATTAAATACAGGACGCCTGATGGCAATCAGTTTGTACACACTCTCAATGGAACGGCAATCGCCACTACAAGAATCATGGTGGCCATAATGGAGAACTTTTCAACGGAAAACAGAATAGAAATTCCAAAAGCGCTGATACCCTATACCGGATTTGATCATATATCAGTAGAGTGAGTGATCAGGCAACTTTAACTATCTTTGATGTTTCTTCCTCATTCTTTATTTTTTGAAGATATTGCTTCACGGATTTTGAATTGCTGAAGATGATGATTTCTTTTTCATATGCATTGACTTCCAGCAGTTTTATTATTTTAACCCTATCTGTTTTTGGAAAATGTCTGATAAATTTTAGCAATTCATAAAAATCATGATCAAATTTTTCTTCACAACCTTCTGTAATGTCTTTCCTGGTATTGTGTCTGTTATGAATGTTCCTCTTAATAACCCTCAATGTACACAATATCCATGGTATATCCAGGAATATAACTGTCTGTGCATACTTCATTCTCATGACCAGATTTTGTGAATAATTTCCATCCATTATCCATTCATTAGTTTGCAGTATTTTTATCAATTTATCTTTAAATTCTTCCTCTGGTATTGGATTCCATCCACTCTTCCAGAATATTTTATCAAGGTGGTATATTGGAATGCATCTTATTTCTGATAATTCTCTTGAAAATGTTGATTTTCCTGAACCTGGCGATCCAATTACCAGTATCCTGCGATTGGCATTCATTATGACGGAAGAGAAACATAGAAGATTAAAAACATTGTCGCTGTTACCCTAAGATTATCTCCATGCAATCTATTTACTCTTAAAAGTGTTAAATAGAGGCTGTTGATTTTTTATTTTACTCTATCTGCGTAGGCAAGTTTTGCAGCCATAGGGGAGAATTTTTTCCATCTGTCAAGGAGTGGCAGGTATTCTTCATTTACCTTGTCCATAAGATTAAGATAGTCCAAAATTCCGAGTGTTGCGATGTCTCCATCTCTAACTGCGCTGATCAGATCGTGGGTCATGTTGGTGGAATCTCCTCCTGAGAATACACCTTCTATGCTTGTCATTCCCCTCTGATCCACAATTATTCCTCCATGAGGGGTTAAGCGTAGCTGCCTTGCATATTCCTCACCCAGAAATGAGAAGTCTGTTTCCTGGCCTGTTGCCTCAATCACAAAGTCCACATCCATCGTGAATGTCTTTTCCTTCTGTGGTACAGGTTTGGCTCTACCACCTGTATCCTGAACCATCTGGTTTTTCCAGTATTTGACCTGAACTATTCTATCCCCTTCCTTCACGTATTCAAAAGGGGTCACTTCCCACATATAATTTACACTTTCACCAAGAGATTCTTCCATTTCTTCATCTGCATTCATTGAAGGGTAACCAGGACGATCTACCTCTCTCCTTCTGTACATTATATTTATCTCATTGGCCCCCAGTCTAAGTGATGATCTTGCTGCATCGTTCGCTGTAAATCCACCACCTATCACAATTACCTTATTGCCCACCGGTAACTTTTCACCCAGCGCTGTTCTTCTAAGAAACTCTGTTGCATGCATTAGATTATTTGCATCGCTACCTGGTGTACCAGTCATTCTTGGTTTATGTGTACCTACCCCAAGAAATACTGCGTCATAACTATTCAGGATCTCCTTGAATGTGATATCCGTTCCAACCTTTGTATTTAATTTAACCTCAACTCCATTTGAGGTTATATAACCAGTTTCCTTTTCAATAACTTCAAATGGGAGTCTATAACGTGGAATTCCAACTCTCATGAACCCACCCATAACGGGCAGTGACTCGAAGACAGTTACCCTTACTCCTTGAATTGATAAATAGTATGCAGCGCTTAATCCTGCTGGACCTGCACCTATGACTGCAACCCTCTTATTTATGAATGACCTCTTCTTTACATTTAATATTTTTCCATAATCATCAAATTGGTCTGCCGCGTATCTCTTTAAATGCCTTATAGCAAGTGGTCCACCGGTGTCATACATCACGCATATATCCTCGCAATTATGCGTACAAACCCTCCCTATTATTGCAGGGAATGGTAGATTCTCAAAAACAATTCTTACAGTCTGGGCGGGATCACCCACAGCTGTACTGTTTATATATGCACCTATATCAAGACTAGCGGGACAAGCCTGCGTACATATGTTGCAGCCAATACATCTTGATGCTTCAGCTGTTGCCTCCTCCGTGGTATACTCTTTCATTGGCTCTATAGTAAAGCTTTTGCTTCTCTCTTTTGGATCTTCCTCTTGAATCTTGACGCGATCAAACTTAAGCATAAAGCATCAACTGGCTATTTCAATAAAATTAATAATGTTTTTCTTTAATTTTTAGCCTCAAAGATGGACAAAGCTTGGAATTATGAAGATTGCAGTAAAGAGATTGAATAGGACTAGAAAGGTAAGTACTACGTAAAGTTTGTTTTTCTGGTAGATATAGTCAACTAGGGAGGTAAATAAAACACTTACTGGAGTGAAAATCAGAACCCATAAGCCAAGAGAGATGAAACCCAGTGGATCCAATGTAATAATTCCCTCAGGGATTTTCGTCGGAGAAAATATTATTGATGAGTAACTTTTAGCAACACTGTAATTACTGTAATTGGCCAGAGTGCTCAGGGAGTAACCATCAGCACCATTCTTTATGAATAGAAGTACTACTCCAACTATTATACTGCCCATACTAAGATAGACTGCTACCTTTAGTATAACGCTTACAATTTCAATTAGCTTTTGTGATATTTCCTCCACTTGATTTCACCCCCCTGTTTGTATATAAGAATAGTAGAATTATCAAAATTACTGATGCACCTATGGCAATTGAAAATGAATATAAGCTTGAAAGATGATATATTTTTCCTTCTCTCAACCCCTTGAAAAGCATGTCTATACCAAGGAAAGAGAGAATTGCAAAGAATATCCATCTTATTTCTTTGTTGGATATCCTCATAAGTACGTGGGACCCGACTCTGGATCCAACAACTACTCCTATTGCAGTGGCCGCTGCCAGAAAGAAACTTATATAACCAGCGTACCAGTAAATACTGCTTCCTGTTGCAGCTGTTATCCCTATCATGAAGTTACTTGTTGTTGTGGTCACCTTCATTGGGAGATTCATTGCCCAGTCCATTCCAAGAACTTTTAGTGCACCGCTTCCTATGCCAAGTAACCCAGATAAAAGGCCAGCAAAGAACATTATTATTTCTCCCAGCCACCATCTCACACCGGTATATGTTACAGTCCTTTTGGCTCTATCATCGTGGTATTTTCCAGTTAATTGAAATGCCCTGCTTGTAAAATCAGGCATTTTTGCCTCTGGAAATTCATACTTACCTCTCTGTATAGTTGGAATGAGGGAAGTTAGAAGGACTATTCCAAATAGTAAGTATAAAACCCACTCCAAATCTTCTCGAGTAACTAAAATGAAGGTTAATGCACCCACCACAGCACCTAGAGTTGTTGCAACTTCCAGACCCACGCCAATTTTAATATTAGCAATTCCTTTTTTTGTGTATGTACTGGCAGACCCAGCAGAAGTGGCTATTGTCGATATCAAGCTCGCACCTATGGCAAAATCAATTGGTACACCATAAAATAGAGTTAAAACCGGAACAAGCACAGATCCACCTCCCAGACCAGTAAGGGAGCCTATCACACCTGCAATTATCCCCCCGAGTACTATAACTAAAAACTCATTTAAGGGAGTTCCGAATAACATAGGGGGTTATTGTAGCTTTTTATAAATGTGTTTTGGAAAACGTTATTTAGATAAGGATTTTATGGCGTTCTGAGTTTTTAGAGTGATTTAGATGGAAAAGGCGATAAGAGTGATGGTTGATGTATGAGGGAATTGCTAAACTTTTTGGACAAAGCAAAGACCCTTAAATTGATTGCCAAACATTCTTTTGCAAAAGTCTTTCATTTAGGGATTAAACAGAAAAGGCTATCGCTAAAACTTAATGATAACACTATTCCTTGATATTTGTACAGAACAAAGTGTTGGGAGGCATTCCTATTGCATTTGGGAGGAAATATGTCAAGACATAGTATGATGTCTACAACTGTACAACTTTTTACAATGAAAAGAACAGAGTTTAATAATTATGAAACTGAGAAATATTTGAGCCATTTCTCACATATATTTAATAAAAAATCCATCGTAATTGTGAAAAAATGATTATGATCTCATTCAAAGAGAGATAAGATTTTTTATGGTTAATTAATTGAACCTATCTGCTTGAAATTCCATTTCTCTACCCTCTTCTGGAAAGTTTGAATTGGTACACTTTAAATTTAGAATACCACAAGATAAGCCATAAAACCAATTATTATCACCTGAAAAAGCAATTGTATTCCACCATATATTGTCAACTTCTTCAGGAGATAAGATGATTTAGCAAATTTCACTTCCTCCCCAATTTCATTAGCGAGATTTCTTATCTTCAGTGACGTCGGTAAAATTAGAATGAAACTTATAATTAAAAGAATAATCCCTATTACAAATAAAGAAACAATAAACTCATTTGATAAACCATTAAACGCATTTTCTTTTATGGCTAAAATCATTCCGGCAAGTGGAGTTAGAATCGTGGCTGAAGGTATGAAGTATAGACTCATTGGTAATATCCTCTGAGAGATATCATATTTTGTCCTTCCGTCAAGAGTTTTAATCACCCTGTTGAATATGAGTCCAAGGAAAACATCAGTACCTGTCCAGATAGCTCCAATCAATACGTGTATATAATCCAGCAACAGTAAGTTTCCACTGGCTACAAATATTATAAAAAACAACCATGGTACTATTATCATACCACTTGCGAATCTCTGTTTTTTAATTGCATCTATCAGAGTCATAGAGCACCCCCTGTCGCAAATTTTGCCATAAATAGGATTATGACAATCTGGAAGATTAGCTGGAGAATAGAAAGTTTAAGGTTAAACATAGTTAGTCGAACGATTTTTTCAATGTTTTTTCCACCCCTTAGGATTTCCAGATAAATTCTAACTTCATTGGGAAGAAAAATTAAAAGCCCCTGTATCATTAAAGCAAGTGCCAGTATTGCAACTATTATGAAGTATATATTGAAGAAACTTATGTTTAGTGCTATGGCTGTGTATATTCCGGCAGTTATTGTAACTGTAGATATTGCTGGCATGAAAAACAGCATAACCGGAATCAATCTTTTTGATACTTCACTTCTCTGTAAAGGATTTAGTCCTTTCATTATGAATGAAAAAAACAGTCCCATTACCAGATCCATTCCTGTCCATGCAGACCCTGAAATTACGTGAAAATATTCCAGAAAATAGAAGTTGTTGATCACTAATACAATAATAAGCAGAACTGGAGGTATGATCAAAAGTGGCAGTCCGTAGGAGAGAGATGCCTTTAAGCTGAATTGTTTTTCCCTGTCCATTACCCTGACTTTATGCATAATAATATAATTAATTTTTACATTCCAATTCAATAGAAGTAAACTAACTTTTTAGGCATTCTGGGCAAACACACTCGTTGGTCAGGCGTGAAATAAGATGCTTCTTCGCCGGTGTTACCTTAACGTTTGTACACCAGCAACCTCCCATTGTGCCGCAAATAAATTTAGTTCCACAGATTCCACATATCTTTTCAGTCCCAGAGATCATTACTGTGTTATCATTAGAATGTTAATAATATTAATCTCATAATCCTTTTATATAGCAAAGTTCAGAATGATGAGATGCAATTGTCACAGTAGAGCCTGCTTAAAATGAATTTATATCTATGAAAAAAATAACTATTCAGTAGATTTGGAAGATAAAGGATCATTAAAGCCCTTCTTGATTTCCATAACAGGGGCTACACTGTGGGGATTGTCTGGTACAGCGTCCAGTGCTCTCTTTGAAGTGCTTGGAATGAATCCTCTTGCACTTCTTTCTATTCGTCTCATTGTTTCAAGTGCTCTTATGCTTATATTATTTAAGCCAAAATTTCCAGGAAGCGATTTAAAACTTTTTGCAATCTATGTTGCAACTACCTTTATTCTTCAACTATCATACCTTGAAACAATCGATCTTTCAAACGCTCCTACAGCCACGTTTCTCCAGTTTTTGTATTTCCCGATGGTAGTGCTTTTTGAACTCATAATGAGAAAGATAAGGTTTTCACTCCTTCTTCTTGCTGGATTGATACTATCACTGATCGGGATAGTTCTTCTGACAATTTCTATTAATCCGGATTCGACGCTCCGAATATCGCTTGATGCATTGATTGTGGGATTGATATGTGCATTAAGTGCTGCTATATATACGGTAATCTCATCTCCACTGGTAAGAAAATATGGCTCCATATCGGTTGTTTCATGGGGCTTCTTTTTTGCAGCTTTGATAAGCATACCAACAGGCATAATGCCAATTTTAAATTTTGTAAGAACTCTGAATCCCGGATCAATCCCCTTGGCTATTTTTCTGATTCTTTTTGTTTCTGTGGTTGGAACATTGGTTGCCTTTACCCTCTATTCTTATGGAATGAGAAAGATAAGTGCTTCTTCGGCGGCATTGAGTGGGACAATGGAACCCATATCTGCATCTCTTGGCTCTTCGATCTTTCTGGATCAATATCTTGGAGATTTCCAGTATTTTGGAGGATTTTTGATAATAATATCAATACTGCTATGCCAGTACAGCATTATTAAACAAAAACCAAAGGGTAACAGAATTAGAAGATTAATAAAGATAAGAATGAGATGAGTTTAATCTAAAATACATGGTTTCATTTTCTCTCAAATGGTGTGCCAAAATTGAGAGTCATGTTAATTTCTATTCTTTATTTCTGACCACTGGTTAAAAATTGCAAGAAAGATCCCATATGGTATAAAGTTCAATGGTCTACAATTGGAAGTCTTAGAAATTGAATATCCACAGGGAAAATTTGAAGATGGGTTAGTTAATCTTAACCTCTATGATCTTGACACCATCTGACCTTCTTGATTCCTTCAGAGCCTCAGCAAATCCTTTTGCCTCATCTGCATAGAAATATTCAGAATGAAAACTCTTTGCCAGTAGATCGAAGTCTGGATTTGTGAAATGTATATATTTCGGACTCAGATTATGGTCCTCCTGATGTTTTTCTATTAGACTGTAAGTTCTGTCATTGAAAACGATTGCAGTAAATGAAATACCCAGTCTGTACGCCGTTTCCAGCTCCTGTACATTCATAAGGAATCCACCATCTCCCATGACAGCTATCACATCCAGATCAGGATTGGCCTTCATGGCACCGATGCTCCCAGGAAGTGAACCTCCCATAGATGCAAATCCATTGTATATTATGGTACGATCAGGGAATTTTGGCTGGTAGTATCTGCTCATCCAGACTTTGTGTAATCCAACATCTGATATTACAAGGGTATTTTCGTGATTGTTCTCTGAAAGAACCTTGATTACTGCCTTAGGTATAATTTCCTTTCCAGTTCCAGGAGATTCAAAGAACTCTTTTCTTTTCCTTCGTATTTCCATGAATTCTTTGGTTAGTGGTCTCTTTTCAATGTTCCTCAATAACAGGTCCAGTGTAATATTTATATTACCAACAAGATCAAATGCAACAGGAAAGTGTTCATCTGTTTCTGCCATAGTGGTTGCCACGTTTATTACGCTTCGTGATGAATCCTCATTCCATATAATTGGATCATATTCTACCATATCAAAACCGATTGCTATAACAAGGTCAGAGTGAATTAATGGTCTTAGTTCAATTGGAAATGGCCTGCCCCCAACTATAAAAAGATTGTTTGGATTGTCATAGGGCAGTATGCCTTTTGCCATGAAAGTGCTTACAATTGGTATACCTGAAACCTCAACGAACTTCCTTACCATATCCCATGATCTGGAACGAATGACCCCATTTCCGGCAAGAATGATTGGATACTTGGCTGAATTTATCAGTTTTGCAGCTTTTTTTACTATGCTACCGTTTGCCTCGTAAATTGCCTCGTCTGGGATTGGGATCATTCTTACTTCATCTGTCTCCATGGAACCAATGTCCTCCGGCAACTGTATGTGCGCTGCGCCAGGCTGTTCCTTCATTGATATGCTGAATGCTTTTCTTACTATCTCGGGTATACTGTCAGGTACTATTACGGACCTGTTATATTTTGTTATGCCAGAGAAAAGTGCAATAGTATCAACATTCTGATGTGATTCTTTATGGAGTCTGTCTCTTGATGCCTGGGCCGTGATGGCCACAACAGGCACCTTGTCAAGATGAGCATTTGCAACACCGGTAAGAAGATTTGTTGCCCCAGGGCCAAGGGTTGATAGACATACTCCAGGAGTTTTCCTAACTCTGGCATAGGCATCTGCCATAAATGCAGCACCCTGTTCATGTCTGGTGACTATGAAGTCAATGTCTGTTTTTGAAATTGAGTCGAGCAAGTCTATATTTTCTTCGCCCGGCAACCCAAATATGTGCTTTACATTTTCATTTAAAAGCGCTTTAGTAAAGAGATCACTTCCTTTCATGAATTAACATAGTGTTGAAAGGTTTAAAACCTTTGAGAAGTCGGATGAAGATTTCTTTTAAAAATTTTATCTCAGGGTCTTTCCTGAATCCACACTGTTCTAAAATTCGTGAATTCAAGTATCCCAAACTTAGATAACTCTCTCCCGTATCCACTCTTTCCCACACCTCCAAATGGCAGTCTGGGATCAGAAGCTACAACCTTGTTCACGAAAACCATTCCAGATCTGATCATAGGTATTACCTTCTCAGCCTGATCAACGCTACCCCATACTGATGCGCCCAATCCAAATCCAGTTTCATTGCATATTTTTGCAGCATCTTCCAGTGTGTCAAACGTTTTGAAAATAGCAACTGGACCAAAGACTTCATCTAAATAGTTTGCCTCTGTTTGGACAATAGTTGGTGGGATAATATTACCATGCTGTTCGCCAAACATCTGAAGCTTCCCAAGGCTGTTCAACTGTTCTATCTGCTTCCTCACAGTCTCAGCCTGAGATGCAGAGGAAAGCGGTCCTATGTATGTTTTATCGTCAAGCTGATCTCCTAGCCTTACCTTTTCAAAGTTTTCCTTCATCAGTGCAAAGAAGTTCTCTGAAATCTTCTTGCTCACAATAAACCTCTTTGAGGCTATACAGCTCTGACCGTTGTTCTGCAATCGAGCATAGGTACTTTCTTTTGCTGTCTGTTCGAGGTTTGCATCGTCAAGAACCACAAATGGATCTGAACCACCTAATTCAAGAACTGATTTTTTTATATGTTTTCCAGCCTCAGATGCTATTGCCATGCCAGCCATTTCAGAGCCTGTAAATGAAACTCCATCCGAATATTTGATTGCTGAAAGCGCCCTTGAGCCTGATACCTTTATCACCCTGAAAAGCGGACTATCGAATATTTCTTCCATTTTCTTGGCACTTCCAGTTACTATTGATGCATGCTTGAGTACTATTCCATTTCCAGCTACCATTGCAGGAATTGCTGCTCTCATAGCCTGCCATAATGGGAAATTCCATGGCATTACTAGGAACACTGTTCCCAGGGGTTCAAATCTTACAAAACTTTTGCTTGCCTCTGTTTCAATGACGTTATCTGACAGAAAATTCTTCCCCTCCTTGCAGAAATATTCTGTCATCATGATACACTTATCTATTTCCGCCCTGCTCTGGGTGATTGGCTTACCCATTTCAGATGACATAATCTTTGCAAGGTTTTCCTTTTCCCTTTTGAATCTAGGAATAACTTCGTCCTTCAGGAACTTGATTCTATCATCAATACTTTTTTTCCAGGTTTCCTGTTCCCTATTCACACCTTCAAATGTTTTTTTCACTGTGTCTTCATCATCTTCTTCATATTTGCCCAGCTTGCTCATGGAAAATGGGTTAACTGTTTCAATTGACATAGTTTACAATGTGATTAAAGCATAAATTAATTTTGTAAAGTAAAACAGTTATTACTGAAAGTGAAAGTAACTGCTAAGTTGTTAATTGTTACTTTTCTATATTCTACCATTAACAGAAGAAACATATTCGAGTATTTGCTCTCTAGTTCTTATATAATCCATATTATCAAAAATTCTAATGTTATATTTTTCACACTGACGCATTGACTCTTTCATTACAATTCTATAATTTTTTAGGTTTGATGAAAGTCTTTCTCCCGGTGAACCGAAGTGTGTATATTTTTCTCTTTCATTGAGTCGATTAACGTGGGTATTATAATCAGAAATGTGAATATATAGGCTGGTTATTTCACCTATAATTTCCTTAAGCTGATCTGGGATGAAATATAGCGTTTCAATGATGATCGGCTCTCCGTTAGTAATTGCCCTTCTTATTGAGGAATAAGTGGCCCTGTTTATGAGTTTTCCCTGATTGAGGAATCCTCTCGTTACATTCACTTCTGTGTTTTCCCCATATTTCTTCCATGAGTCGTAAACAGAGTATTGCAATACATCATCATCTGGAACGAATGGTCTTATTATTTCCCTTATGTAATCTCCTGACATCACAATGTTGATATTCAATTGCCTTGCAATATATCCAGATATACTGGTTTTTCCTACTCCCGGTATACCGCCTATGAGTATTATTGGTACTCTATTCATGTTAAAGATCACCGGCCATGAGCATGATATCTCTGCTATCAACCATATATGTGAATCTGCTCATTAATTCAAGAGTGTTGAAATGGTTTCTCTCTGATGGTGCTGACACTCCATCAGAAAGTATCACAGGTACAATACCCATGTCACTGGCATTCAGTGCATTTATAAAAATCTCATTATCAGTATCAAATCCTGTTATCAAAATATGATTCTTTTTTTCTTCGTCTATAATTTCCATAACACTTTTCTGGTTCCAGATAGACATTTTATCGGATTCAATTTCCTTATATTTCTGTATTTTAAACTGTCTGAATCTATCCATGAAGCCTTCCTCCATTTTATTTAGAGGATGATCCTTGAATATGCTCCTCCTTTCGTTAATATAATGCTCGAAATCTTTGTCCTCACCGCGGTAAATGTATTTGGGAACCTTTATCCTGTATGAATTAACTGAAAGTCTATCCATAAGTTCTTCCAGATATTCATATGCCATGATATATTCCATTTTACTGAATGCATGTCTAAAATAGTTTTCGTCCGTATTTATTGCTATATGAAAGAAATTACCGTCTCTGATCTTTGAACCGAATTCTTGAACGCCCATAACCCATTCTTTATCCCTTTATCTGCTAAAATGATTTTCATTTTATCAATATCTTATTGATCTCCAACATTTATACTCAATTTTCAATTGTTTTTGTGCCATATTCTTCCCTTTTATTTTCCTCATATAGTCCAACACATGTGTATAAAATTTCTCTGTTTTACAGCCTTTCAGAGTAAAAAAGTCTAGAATATAATAAATTAATTTAGAAACAATTAATTAGTATGATACACATATATATCCTGATGAGTGCTATAGAATATTTTTTGATATTTATTGTGATTGTGATAGTGCTAATAATCCTATCAGGATTGCATATACTGAGAGAGTGGGAAAGGGCACCCGTGCTTACACTGGGAAGGTTCTCAGGGATTAAGGGACCAGGAATAATTTATGTAACTCCTTTCATCAGCAAGATACCTGTTATTATAAGCTTGAGAATTCAGGCAGTTGCTTTTAAAACTGACTCAACATTCACAAACGACAATGTACCGGTAAACTGTGACGCCATAATGTATTATCAGGCCATAGATCCACAGAAGGCTGTATTGAATATTGAAAACTTTGCGAATGCGACAAGTTTGTCGGCTCAAACAACTCTCAGAGAGGTTATAGGTAAGTATTCCTTTGATGAGATTCTTTCAGAAAGAGAAAAGGTCGGCGAAGGTGCAAGAGCCATTATAGATGAAAAGACTGAACACTGGGGAATAAAGGTATCATCAGTTGAGATCAGGGATGTTGTGGTTCCTCAGTCACTTCAGGAGGCAATGTCCAGGCAGGCTTCTGCAGAGAGGGAAAGAAGATCAAGAGTAACACTGGCACTGGCGGAAGTAGAGGCAGCAAGCAAGATGGTAGAGGCTTCCAAGATGTATGTGGACAACCCTGGAGCACTTCAATTAAGATGGATGAACATACTTTATGAAATTGGTCTGGAAGGAAAGGGAACTCTGATGATGATTCCAGCAAACACACTCACAGCCGGTGTGAGCAATTTCGGAATAAGTGAGTTTGCCAAGATACAACAGCAAAAGAATAACATGGATACAGCCAGCGACACAGGAAAGTGAAAATACACTTTTCCTTGATTATTAATTAGAAAACCAGTATTTTCATAACATTTTTCAATTTTTATTATAAAGAGTCACTTGTTTATATTTAATTTTAAAAGAATAGGATGATCTATTTATTTTAAACTAATCCTCACTATTTTCCGGAAAACACTGCTATTATTGATATGATTGACCTTTGAATTTAAACTTACACAATTGCATCATATGTCAGTCAAATGCCGAATTCAAGAGTGGCAAAGTTTAAATGCTTAAAACTTTACTTAATTTTATGATAAGTATGGAAACAGGAAAAGGACCCTTTGAATGCCACCAGTGTGGGACAAAACATGAGAGCGAAATAGAAGCAATACAGTGCGGATGCGCTTTCGATTAAATTTAAACAATAATTTTTATTTTAATTACATTAATTTTTATTTTTAATTCTAAGTATGTTCTGGGCTGGCTGGTTTTTTAAAGTTTAGCAATTTATGTGAAAATCTCTAATGAAAAACTTGTTTGTGCAAATCATCTAGTTAATTTTATTCTTTTGTACCAATGCAAAATAGAAGACAACCGCAAACCAGTTGTTCTTCTGAAACTAAAAGTACCAGATCCTTTCAGTGAGTAATTACCCTAAATTTTTATTTGAAATTAGAGAGAACCCTTATATAAAAAACTGGACTAATAGATTTTTATATTAAATTTCAATATAATGTGGCTTTTTTTGATTCCGTTTTTTTGAACCTTGTTCCTATCCAATCAGTATAATCCATGTTTCAATCTGGAATGCTATTCATTTCGCAATAAGTTTATAATAGATTCTGGGGGCAACTGATCTATGCGATTCTCCTGAAATTGCACAGGGCAGTTCTCAATGACATTTTTGAGTTTCTTCCGCTTCTGTGAGAACATTTGTCTCAGTTTTGTCTCTGCAAGATTCCAGTCAAGATCGGGAAAATTATCATGGTTCCTGAGAGATATTATTGCACTATCCACCCCTGGAATAGGTGAAAAGCTGTTCCTTGAAACAAGCTTAATAAATTCAATGTTGAAGTTGAGATAGGCGAAAACAGTCATTCGGGTATATTCCTTTGTTGATGGCTTTGCCATAAGAGTGGTTGCGAACTCACTCTGGAACATAAGTACAGCCTTGTTGAACTTCATCGTCGACAATTTCTGAACAATTTTCGATGAAATATGATAGGGGACATTTCCTATTATTTGATCCTGAACCAGGCCTTCGTATTCGAGGAAATCCCCGTGAATAATTTCGAGTTGCCCGTGTTCCACATAATCAAAAAACTTCACACTGAGTATATCCGCAAATCTGTGATCAGACTCAACAACTGTGACTTTTGGATATTTTTCAAGGAGAAACTGGGTTAAGAATCCTTCCCCTGGACCTATTTCAAGAACTTTTTCCCCTTCTTCGAGATTTGAAATCTCTATCTGCGCAATATTTTTGTCCCTCAAAAGGACCTGACCATATTTTTCAGTATAGAGCTTCATTGTTTAACAAAAATCCTGTATTTTTCATTCTTCCCGTCAATTTCCTGCGCGATCCTAACTGCTATCATCTTTTCAGGGTGATGAACCGTCTTTACCCTGTCTGTAAGATCCTTGAAGGATTCAAATGGTTTCTTCTTTCTTTCATCGATGATTGACCACATTGTTTTATTGCCAAGCCCTGGAAGAAGTTCAAGAGTATGCATTCGCGAGTTAATTGATTCTGCCCTGTTGAAGAAATCAACATATTTTTTTTCATTCTCCTTAACTATGTTCTCGAGTATATATGGTAATTCTGTTACTGCTGACGATGATAATTCCTCATACCCTATCCTGCGTTTCACAGTCATTATTTTATCTCTCTTCTGGAGATCCTTTCCAATGTATACCCTGTCACCAACAGTAAGAATGGCCCCCTCCTTTGGAATCATTTCAAGAAGCTTGAACTCGGTCTCTCCCAGTCCAAAAACTAAAGGTGTCCTGCTATATGAATGATCCGTAGACCTACCCTGCATTAGAACGTCCAGAATGAAAGCATATTCTTCCATATTATCACTGCAATTCTTTTAAATAATCAATTATACTACTTAAAACTTCATCTTTTGGTGTAAGCTTATAAGAATTTAAAATTGCCAGCATCTGCTCAATGTTGGATGGCATCAGATCGACTATCTTTACACAGACTTCTTCTGAGAAACCTGAAAGTTCAGATATCTTCTTAACTGCCTCGACTGCATCCTTTTTGCTTAGTCTTGAAAACTGTCTCACATATTCAAATTCCTTAGCTTCTTCAGGTGAGTTTTCCTTTAGGTCCTGAAGTAAGTCTCTGGCCTCTGATGATGTGATATACTTTATATTCATAACTACACCTTGATTTTTCTCAGATGTACAGGGTCAGCGATAATTGTCTTTTTTACTCCACCCACTTTTATGCCAAGAAGATAGCACCTTCCCTGCATACCTTCTATAACCCCAGTAAAACCCTGGAAATTGTGGAATGGCATCCCCTTGTGCACAGATGGATCAATATTCACTGCCACAAATTCTCCAACCTCAAATTTTCTCATGTATGAATTAATTCTTGGCATTCCTCTATCTTTCAATCTCTTTGTCATGGTCATTCTTGATCCTGACCTTGGCCCATGTGACATTTTTACCATTTTTTCACCTTTTGATCATTATTACGTCCAGTTCTCTGATCCTTATCTCAGTACCTAGCTTCTCAGCAAGACTTGGCTTTGTTCTACCCCCATCTCCACTGACAAGTTCCTTGATATATGTTCCAGCTTCTGCTTCAATGGTTAATACATGATCACCATTTTCACCGCATTCCACTGACATTTCCGATATCTTTCTCTCTCTTACAATATCAGATCTTGAACTGCTAACTCGTAATGGTGTCCTTTGATATATAACTTTCCCGTTAAATTCCTTACATATCTCCTTTAATTCTTCGCATGAAACAGGTTTTTCTGATTCCAGTTTTGCACGGTATATCTTGTAGTGCTTCTCGTCTTTTATGTTTTTAATTTCTTCCCTGCTTGAGGGCCTCATGGATGAAACTGTAACTCCAAGATTTGTTTTATTAATGTTCTCTGTTAACTTTTCAAGGTTTATGTTTCTTATTCTTGGCTCTGTTAGCTCTATTACGAATTCTCTCCCATTACCAAGCATTCTTACATCCACATCCTCCCTTCCAGCCCCATGCAGGGCATAGTCTTTTCCGTTCCCCATAATCTTGATCTGATCACCGATTATGGATTCAACTGTATCTGTTTTTTCAGAGTATTTAATCCATCTTGTTTGAGGAATGCCACGTATATTCTTTCTGTATATACCATAGATAAGGAGAGATTTTATCTGAAATTCTATTGACATATATTCTGTGTTAACCTTTGCCATTATATCTGGATCACTTCTATCAAATTCTTTTCCAGTCATATCCATATAATATTTCCCCAGTTCACGACTGAACTCTTTTTTTATTGGTTCTCCTAGATTGCCATATTTCTCCTGCAGTATCCTTTCTTTTTCCAGTATACTGGCAGGAAATGAAGATCCTATAAGGATCGTTCTGTATTCATAATCAGATAACCTTTTTTGAATTTCACCTGCGTATTTTGGGATCTCAAGAAATATTCCTGAGCACAAAGAACAGGATTTTTCTTCAACAAAAATGAGTTCGTATCCAAAACATCTTGATGTGAATAAAATCTGATTTCCACGATCCAAATTTGTCATTGTGTGACCGACAGTTGCAAAAATCCTGCCGGCACACCTGATACATAGTTTTTCGTTGGATAGCTGGGTGAATTTATCCATCCCCACTACTCATCTTGAGTTTACTTCTTTTTCCACATTTGGTCTTTCTTTCAGGAAAACCCTGGAACCACATTCACATTCTATTTCATTGGTTCCAAGTGACTTCTCCAGAATTCTGCCGCATCTAATACACTTATACTGCATTGTCTACCAGTTCCTCTTTTACTCTCTGTGAGAATTCTGGATTGTAGGATCCACCAGCGAATTTGTAACCACAGTGTCTGCAGTTCCATATTCCTGATGCTATCCTAACAACCTTCAACTGCTTGCATTTGGGGCATTCATATCTGGCCTTCTTCTGCTTATATATCTCGCTCCATACCTTCCTTACTGTGACACCGTATCTTGGGCCGAATCTGCCCGCTGGTCCAACTTTCAGAGTTCTTCTTGACATTTTAAATCACCTGTTTGATGTATTCCCTTATTTTATTCCCGACTACTTCCGACATGTCAATACCCTTTTTAATCTGATCCATGGAAAATGAACCAGAGTTACCCTTTTGCATCGCTCTTATGTGCCCATCTTCTGTAAATGTTACGGTTAATCTTGCATCAGACATCTGTTCTTCTTCAACGTCAGGATCGCATACAAGTTCATCATCGATTTTTGCCATTGTAACTGATACTGGCATTGACCTGACTGGCAACTTTGTTTCCGGTGATGCTTCATCAACCCTGTATGTGGCGGTGTGCAGAGCAGTCACTACGCCCATTGTGCATGCATCTATCAGATTTCCATCATAATCCAGAACATCAATATCCACGAAAACAATCATGACTTTCTTACCCGGCTCAACGCAAAGCTTTTCGAGATCTATCATTTTGCTTTCCCTTATACCCCTGTCCACAACTCTGGCAATCTCTATGGATTCCTCATTTGGTGGTCCAGGTTCAAATGTGGGGAATGCCATTGGCAACATTTCAACATTAGTTGTCAGAACTCCCTGATTTGGCGTATCTGGAAATGGCTCGCCTGATTCTACCTTGACACCTACCAGAACTTTCGTTTTTCCGAGGTTCACAAATGCTGAACCCTGAGCTCTTGGAATGAAATTTGGCTCTATCCTTATTGTTCTAAATTCATCGAGCTTTCTCTGATCTGCCCTTGTTCCTTCTTTCAACTTTTTACTTATGTAACCCTTCTTTATCTCTGACAAGATTCCACTTGCATCTTTAGGCATTTATTCACCTCCGTTCTGTGATTCTGATAGATTCTCTATTTTATATTTTTCAGAAAGTGCCTTTCTCTGAATCTCGGCTATTCTATCTGTGGCCTTCATTATCATATCAGTAGCCCTGACGAATTCTTCCTTAGACAGGTCTCCATCCATCTGAATTAGAACAACCTGTTTGTTCTTTGAAAGCACCGCCATGGGAAGATCTGCCTGCCCAAAGTTGTCCTCGTCCTTAGAAAGATCAAGAACGATTCTGTCTTCTACCTTTCCTGCTGAACAACCTACAACCATGTCCCTCATGGGTATGCCTGCCGAGGCAAGAGCAACTGAAGCAGCTGTAAGGCTCGCAATTCTTGTACCGGCATCTGCCTGTATAACCTCTATAAATACATCAATCTGTGTTCTCGGAAACTGTTCCACCATAACAGCTGCACTTAACGCTTCTGAAATTACCTTGGAAATTTCAGTTGATCTCCTGTCAGGTCCTGGTCTTTTTCTTTCGTCCACTGAAAATGCTGCCATATTGTATCTTGCTTTTACAACACTCTTTTCAATGTCCTGCGTGTGCTTAGGGTATGCTTCTCTTGGACCATAAACCGCTACCAGTATCTTATTTCCACCCCATTCCATAAAGGCACTTCCATCTGCTCTTTCAAGAATATCCGTCGATATTTTGATTGGCCTCAGTTCTTCGTCTCCTCTTCCATCAAGCCTCAATCCATTTTCATTTATCAGTTTCTTATCACTGGGTGTTCCCATTTATTTCACCTTTTTTACTTTTCAAAAATTCCGTAATTCTGTCAGTAAGTCCTGTTGCGTGTGCCTCACTTTCTATTAGAGCTATTGCCTCTGAAGCGACAATCACATTTTCTGGGAGTCCATCTATCCAAATGAGCCCATTCTGTCCTATGACAATCCTTGTGAATGTTGCATCCTTGACCATATTGACCATAGAACCGTTCTTTCCTATGATTCTTGGTACCTTTGGAGCTGGAATTGCCATTATGTGGCCCCCTTCCAGCTTTCTTAATCCAATTCCAGGTTCCTTCAGCGTAATCCAGCTTTCCTTTATTTCGTTTACATTCATTACCTTGGCATACACATAGTCACCAGTTGTTAGGAATTTCTTCAGGTCTCCAGATATGGTTCTCCAAGGTGTATCATTCATGTGAAGCATTGTCATGTAAGGCGATTTTATGTCCACTGTCCACATTGATGGACCTACTTCCATTATCTTTCCTATTACCTTGTCACCACGCCTTGGGAAATAGCTGCCATTAAACGGTACTATGTCTATATACTCCTCCCCTTTCTGAATCACTCCAAAATACTGTGAAGTTAACTTCCCGTCAGCACATCTGTGCACGCCATTTCTTGGTTTAAGGTTTCCTGGATCAATATCATCTCCTGGAAACACAATCTCTTTTATCTCTCTCGTCTTAAATCACATCCTTTATTTCTCATCGTAATTAATACGTTTTGCATTTTGTCTATTTCATCTCTCTTTAACAGGGCAATGAAAACTTCTTATATATTGTTTCTTTAATTTTTTCAACTGAACTATAAAGAAATTTATTTCCCTTATATTTTTCTTATATCTATATCGTCCTTACCCTTTCTCCCCAGAGATGATATTATATCTCCATACATACCCGCAGGCACTTCAATAACACACATCCAGTTACCATCCTTACCCCACTCTTCCTTAAGTATTTGCCCTTCATGGCTTATATCGCCATACATTCTCCCGTAGGCATCACCCTTGACCTTTATTGCAAGCTTTACTTTCTCCATTCTTATTGGTATGATTGGCTTTAATTCTTTCAGTACCATGTTTATCTGTTCGTTCACTGGTTTAAATGGATCTATATGGATCTTTGCCTCTTCCATTGCAGCTTCAATCCTTGCCGGCGGGTTAGGAGCATTTGTTTGTGGATTTATGCTTTCCCTTGATATTGTATTTATAATGATCTTTCTCTTGGTCTCCACCATTTTATGCTTCTGTTCTGTTGTGAGCTGTATCTGTCCACGTTTTATTATTTCAGGTACTATTTTTAAGATATCATCTGTCTTGAATACCTCCTTTATGGCTTCTTCTCCAGCCTTTTCTCCCTTTCTGGCATCCTTGAATATGTCCTCAGAGGCAAGATCATTTTCCACGTCCAGTTTTCCCTCCCTGATTCTTTCTACTGCATCCGGATCCACCAGAATCTCAAACTTATGCCCAGCATGCTCAAGCCTTGCTATGATGGCATCATCAAGTTTTACCATGCATGCACATGCTAAACTATTAAAATAAATTTTCATAGTTGAATAGGTGGCAGATGATCATGTGAAAAGCAAAATCATGTAGCAATTGACAAATATCAGGACAGGATATATGTGATTATGTTTTGCTCAAAATGCGGATCACTTATAATACCAGGAAGAGACAAGAATATATGCCCCGTTTGTGGACATGAGGAAAAGGGTAACAGAAAAATGGATGGAAAGGTTGTTGCAAAGAGTACTGAAAAGGATGTTGTGATGATTAAAGAGGAGGTTCATATTGAACCTCTTGATTCGGAGGCAGTATGCCCAAAGTGTGGAAATAAAGGTGCCTACTATGTTCTGAAGCAGACAAGGGCGGCAGATGAACCCGAGACGGCAATATATACCTGCGCTAAATGTGGCCACAGGTGGAGAGAGTATTAGGGGTGACATGCATTGGCCCTGGATAATTTATCAAGCTCACTGAGAGAAACTTTCAGGAAGATAACTGGCTCCAGTTACATTGACAAAAATGTAATTAAGGAGATGATAAGGGATATTCAGAGGGCTCTTCTTAAAGCAGACGTGAATGTCAAACTTACGCTTGATCTCAGCAGGAAGATAGAAGAACGATCAGAAAATGAGAAACCACCAGCGGGAATGACTCCACAGGACTACATTTTAAAAATTGTTTATGAGGAACTGCTCGCTATCCTGGGAAAATCATCAAACCTGAAGATACAGCCCCAGACAATAATGCTTGTTGGTCTGTATGGTCAGGGAAAAACAACCACTGCTGGAAAGCTTGCAAGATTCTTTATAAAGAAGGGTCTCTCTACAGGATTTGTTGCCTGTGATGTACACAGGCCGGCTGCATTTGAGCAGTTAAGGACCCTGTCAGAGCAAACAGGAGCCAAGTTCTTTGGTATAAAGGGAGAGAAGAATCCAGTAAAGATATTCAATCAATCCATTGAGGAATTAAAGGATATTCAGGTAAAGATTGTTGATACCAGTGGACGAGATTCACTGGATAGCGACCTTTTGGATGAAATCACTAAGCTAAAGAAAACTGTTAACCCTGACGAAGTTCTCCTGGTGATTGATGCAACAGTCGGTCAGCAGGCTGGACCGCAGGCTAAATCCCTAATGGATGCAACAGGTCTCACTGGTGTAATTATTACTAAAATGGATGGAACGGGAAAGGCAGGAGGAGCGCTTAGCGCCGTTGCACAGACTGGAGTGCCTGTCTACATGATCGGAACTGGAGAACATCTGGAGGATTTTGAAATATTCAGCCCGAAGAAATTCCTTGGAAGACTTCTTGGCATGGGAGACCCAGAAGCCTTACTTGATGTTGCACAGGAGGCAGACATAAGTGACGAAAAAGCTGAAGAGACCATGACAAAGATCATGAGTGGAAAATTTAACCTCATGGATATGTACGATATATGGGAAAAGTTCGCGAAACCTTCACTGATGAAGAGACTTTTTGATTCAATTCCCGTTGGAAAGATGCCAAAGGGAGCGAGTAATATGCTTGATCTTGATGCAGCACAGGAAAAAATAGGTAAATATACAGTCATCCTTGATTCTATGACCTACAAAGAACTTGAGAACCCTGAAATAATAAATGCAAAGGTTATCAGAAGAGTGTCCAGAGGTTCTGGAACTCAGGAGCAGGACGTCAGAAACCTCCTGAAGGAGTTCAGGGCCATGAAGGAAAATGCCAAAATGATGAAGGGTAACCGTGCCCTTAAGAAAATGATGAGGGGGCAAATGAAGGGTAATCCTGATCTGCTAAAGGAGTTCGAGGATTAGGAATATACGGGTATCCTGTGAAGTATAGAGTCAACCAGATCCATTCTTGTGAAGTCATTTTTTAGATTCATTGAGTTATATTTTTCCAGTAGTTCTTCCCTGTCTCCTGAAATTCTGTCAATCAGGAACTGGTTATAATCCATGGAAAATCCTATTCCTGTACCTGTGAGATTTGCCGTTCCAAGCATATTTCCTGATGCAATAATATCAGGATCAGTTTGCGGAAAGCAACTATGTTTCAGTGTACCGTACCTGAATGTAGCCTCTGCCCCGGCTACAGCCTCCTGTTCCTGATTTATCTGAAGTACTTCTCTAGAGCCCATATATATTGCCTCTATGGAAACCATATCCTTATTTATGGCAACCCTGAAACTTTCCACAGGAAATTTCCCAAGTTTTCCCCTTGAATAAACTGAACGCGATCTGGTAAATTTACAATTTTTATCATGCCTGATGGAACTCTCCTCAGGATTTCCAGTTGCAAGGATTATCTTTCCTATTTCAGCAGATGTATCCTTTCCTTCCCTTTTCAGATTTACCCTCAGCCTGCCGTTTTCAGCAAGATTATATGTATTCATTGTTGATGCTATGCTGATTTTTCCACCAATCTGAGAGAGATCGGTTGCCATCTGACGCACAATCTTTTCCCTGTCCATGCTTACTATTTTTTTTTCAGCGGAAAGAGAAATTTCTTCCTCAGAATTCTCATCTTTGATAATTATGGATGAGAAAATTCCGTTTACATGTTCTTCATAACTCCTGAAATATTGGTTGAATACACTGAGGGAAATGAAACAACTTCCAGAAACAGGATATCCAAGATCCATAGACCTGTCTATGTTAAGTGTTTTGAAACCTTTTTTTGTGAGCTCCATTCCAATGTTGATTCCTGTTATTCCAGAACCTATAATCAGGAAATCATAACCTTCCATGGGTCTGTATGCACTTAACTTAATAAATAGTTTATATTTACATTTCCATGGTTTCCAATAGAGGAGATGATAAGGCAAACGTTTCCAGAATTATTGAACTTATGGAACAGCAAAGCCCACCACACCACTTTGAGTTCTCTGATCCCTTCTGGGTTCTTATTACCACCATAATGTCCCACAGAACGAAAGACGAGGTTACGGATAAGGCAGCAAGAGGTCTGTATGAAAGGTATCATGACTGTAATGGATTATCAAAAGCTGAGTATGATGATGTTTTAACCATCATTAATAAGGTCGGCTTTAAAACTGTAAAGGCTGCAAGAGTTATAGAGGCGGCAAAGTATCTTAAGAATAGGTATAACTGTCAGGTTCCAAGATCAATTGAAGAACTTACCGAGATTAAGGGTGTTGGTAGGAAGACTGCGAATGTGGTTTTATCTGATGGCTTTGGAATACCGGCAATCGCGGTTGATACCCATGTGCAGAGAATAAGCACGAGGATTGGATGGTCTGATTCCAGTGACCCAGATGTTACTGAAATGAAATTGAGGTCTCTTATTCCAGAAAAACTTTGGTTAGGTCTGAATCCCATGATGGTAGAGTTCGGCAAGAAAATATGCAGGCCGGTAGGACCAAAATGCGAACAGTGTAATGTTTCAGAATACTGTAAGTTTTTTAAAACTCAAAAAAAGAAGAAAGATGAAATGAAAAAGTCACAAACTGGAAAAAACTGATTTAGATAGAATGGGTAAGATTATCCTTTCTACCCCCATCTATCACAAGAACCTGTCCATTCATGAATTCTGATACATCTGATAAAAGATATGCAACAAGCTCCGCCACATCTTCTGGCTTTCCGGTTCTTTTTACTGTTGACCTGGAAATGAAGCTTTCCTCAAGTTCTTTTACCTCTTCGCCTGTCTTTCCTCCTACTGTAAGATCCGTTTTGATCCATCCTGGGGCAACAGCATTTGCACGGATTCCATATGATTCAAACTCTAGGGCCATTCTTTTTGTCAGCATAATGAGAGCAGCCTTTGATACAGAGTAGAATGTTGTATTCATTGCTGCGGTTCCAACACCTGCATTGGAGGCTATATTAACTATAGTTCCCCTGTTCATCTTCAGGTCATTAAGTGTTTCCAGAACCACATATACAGGACCTTTAAGGTTTGTGTCCATGATCTGTTGATATTTTTCTTCCTCAAATTTCTCGAAGGGAAATAGATGCCAGATGCCAGCATCATTTACAATTCCACTCAGTGTGCCAATTTTCTCGTGGATATCTTTCACCATCATTCTTATCTGCTCCCGATCAGTTACATCAACATGGAATGGGTGGATGTTACTGTAAGCATTTGATAATTCTTTAGCCTGTTTTTCTGATTTGTTATATGTTATTGCAACAGTATATCCTGATTCTGCTAATTTAATTGCAATAGCCCTTCCTATTCCCTTAGAACCTCCAGTTACAAGTATTATTTTTTCGCTCTTATCTGTCATAATTCATAATGCTAAATGGAAATTCAATATTTTGGATCAATTGTGGAAAAATAATCTAAATCTACTAAAGTGATATTGTTTTATTTATAACTCCTATTACTGATAAAACTATGCGGGCTCATATAGATCCATTTCGTTTCCATCAGGATCTATAAACGCTGCCTCCTTTCCACCCCATGGAACATTCTCTATTTCTCTGACGAACCTTACTCCTGAATTTTTTAATCTTCTTACTTCTTCTTCAATATCTTCTGTAACGAAATGGATATTTAGTGGTCCTGTTTGTGTGCCTTTGAAACCACCATGAAGGGAAAATGTGATGTTTGCGAGCCTAAATGTTACAAAATTAGAATTTTCGTCGTTGGAGGGACTTTGTTCCTTAAGGCCAAGCTTATCCCTGTAGAAGCTCTTACATTCGCCGAAATTTTTAACAAACAATATAATTGGTTCAATCTTATTTATCATACGTATATCCCGTGTATAAATTACTCACATAGTAATAATTTTGTCAATAATTTTGTTGTAATTGACTTTTTTCAGTTCCCGATTTTATGTTTATGCTTCATAAGGGACAATCAGGATAAGCCATGGATTACTTCTCCATGGCCGGAAATGAGGCTTTTTGCTGCAGTCTTTTTTATGAGGGCTTCAAGAGCTTTTCTGTTGGCAGTTTCCTTTGTTCTTCCCTCGTCTGGCATAATATTGGCAGGAAAGTAGTTTATCTTTCCATTGACGCCCCATGCGGAATCTCCAAGAATTAGGAAGTTTTCAAACTCAAGTTCCATTTCATCAACTACAATATCGCCGTTTTCTGTCATTGGTCTCATATGGTGAGCCTTTATTCCAATTGGTAATTTCGTATGTTCATTGTATCTTTTTGCCCAGTCCAGATGAAGAGATTTTATTTCCCTCTCTTTTTCATCATTCTCTGTGATTTCTGGAATGTATAATTCAATGCCCAGTCGCCTGGCAAGAATGT
Organism: Cuniculiplasma divulgatum; assembly: GCF_900083515.1. Lineage (NCBI taxonomy): Archaea > Methanobacteriati > Thermoplasmatota > Thermoplasmata > Thermoplasmatales > Cuniculiplasmataceae > Cuniculiplasma > Cuniculiplasma divulgatum. The sequence continues at coordinate 337,677 of NZ_LT671858.1, read as the reverse complement.
TACTTCCCCTTGAATGCGCAGGACTGGTCATTATTACGCACTCAGGTTTTCCCAGTGTCTTGATTGCCTCAACTAATCCTGGAACCATTGGCGGATCTATTATAACAATAGAATCTCCTTTCAGAAGCATCGTGCCATATTGATCTATTCCCAGCTCTGGATCATTTGATCTCCATCTAAATATGTTCCTTGAAACAGGTATTAACATAAATTCATAATTGCTAATAATGGTTATAAATTATTCGTATCTACGAAATCTTTCCTTGGGTTTGTGTGGTGATTTTTGAAAATGAATGACAAAGTATGAGAAGATGTGTATTCGTATAAATTTACACAAATATTTCATCACGTAGATGATGAAAAGTTTCCTCCTCTCAACAACTATCATTAATTTACTTATAATGATTTCATCCCCTACATTCACATCTTATGGATTTATTTAATATTATTATAAAGCCCATAATTTCATTTATCTGCGAATCTGTAATAATTTAAGAATTGATAATATGGAGGGGCTGTTTTAACAGGAGTATCCATGCAGAAATGAACCATAAATTCACACCCCTTAATCTGGCTCGACAACCTGCTCTCTGTTATAATAGGATGATAGGCAATATATAAAAAAACTGCTAAAATTAGTTAGACTAAAACTAATATTTCAATAAATTCCAAAAACTATCTTTATGGCGTAAAGGATTTTTTGAAATTCCTCTTCCGTTATCTTACCTATGTTTCTAATCAATCTTACGTTTGAAACTGTTCTCAATTGAAATAAATCTACAACAGATCTCCTGGATAAGTTGTTGAACCCATTAGGAGATATCTCTAACATCCAGGGTAACCCATCATAATGTGTCTTATAATCTGTTATGGGTGCGATTACCTTCAAAGGAAGAATTCCAATCTCATTGCTGCTTGTAATAACACAAGGTCTTGTTTTCGTAATTTCAGCACCAACTGTTGGTGTGAGATTAACCAACCAAATTTCTCCCTGTTTCAACTTTTTCCCTCAATTGACGAAATCCTCAGAATCCATAGAATTCAGAGATGTTAGATCCTCATCAATCTCGTAATATTTCTTTAATTTTCTTGCTTTCTCAACAATTTCCTTTTTCTTGTCGTTGATTACTTTCTCTCTAACTGCTTCAGTAAGAAACTTTGACTTATTCTTCTTGGTCTTGAGAATATCTGATACATCATCAGGAATAGTTACATTAAGTCTGTGGGTTGACACATATAATTATGTGCATTAATTATACATACTTTTTGGTGTTTATAAAATTCACCAACCCGTCATTGATGGAGTACACTTGAATTATAATTTGAGAGGAGCCTATTCTATAAATTGAAAGTGCAAATTTTTCATTAATTTGCACTTTTATTTCAATGACTTATGCTAGTTTAAGAATTGTTGATAAGTATATCTACTATTATTACAAATTTAAATTTTAATGGTTTTCCTGCGAAGTCCAATCACTCCTAGCAGAACAAGTTCAGAACTAATACAACTTACCCCTTTACTTCATCAGAAGCGAAGCAGTGGTATCTAATTTGGATGTGTGTCATAATAGATGTAAAGAAATTTCACAAGGAACTTCTAAATAAAAATCGGCCACGGTTCTTTCTCCTCTTAAAACAACGAGGATGACGCTATAGAAATGTAAATATGATGACGTATCAGATTAAGAGATAAAATGCGGAGGGCCGGATTCGAACCGGCGAACCCCTACGGGAATGGACCCTAAATCCATCGCCTTTAACCTAGCTCGACAACCTCCGCAGCGTCTCTGAATATCTAGAAAGTATATTAAAATTGAGAATTTCCCAACGGTTGTCCCAATATCTATTATGCATTATACCTTAGAAGCGCGACAATATTACCAAAGTTCTTCAGTGTTTTGCCATATTCCCCATCCGAACTCATTATTATCACCTCTCCCCCTGATAAACTGACATTTTCTATTATTTTCTGAAAGTCCTCATTTCTAAAACTATCCTCCAGAACAAGCAATTTATCAATGGCTCCAGTTGATGAAAGTCTTAATATTTCTTCCCTTCCATAGGCTACCATCGAATTCCTTGCCAACCCTTCCATGAATTGCTCCATGTATTTTCTCTCCCTGGCTGATCTGGAGTCACCTATTATTTTCCTGACTGCCTCAGTGTTTATTATTTCAAAGACTGCGTTTTCATCCTCTCTCGTTGATGGCACGAAATTAATCTTCATACCACTGCTGTTTTCCTTCAGGAACTTTTCAAACATTTCCCCTTCAAAACCTGGACCGGTTATTACAACTGGACCTGCGAATTTTATTGAATTAAGAGTCCTTAATATCTCCTCGAAGTAGTTTTTTCTTGAATAATTCCCAGCATATTCCTTTCCAGATTTTCCTGAGTATATCTTCGCCTGTGTCTGAAGCCCATAATCCCTAAGTATACAGAATATTGCAGTTTCATCATCCATAACTATGAAAAGAGCATTGTTCGATGCTTTCAGCATTGCATCCCTGATTAGATTCTCGCTGGATCTGTCCCATTTGTCCTTAAGAATCTCCACATTTTCTCCCTCAGATATGTAAAGTGACTGATGCTGTCCCAGTGTTCCCTCTGGTCCTTTTGTTATTATTCCCTGAATTCTCAGTCTATCAGTGAATGGCTGGAAATATACCTCTTCTGGCCTTATCTCCAGGGTGACTGGCTTTCTGGAAGTCTCCTTACTCCTTTCCATATCCTCACTTTTCTCTTCTCTTCTAAGAACTGTTTTTCTTATTACTGTACCGGAGTCTATAATATTTTTTAAATACCATAGATCGTCCAGGTTCTCAATGAGGATTTCTCTCCATCCTTCTTCATTCTGTCTGAGTTTCATTGTACACCTTCAGTGACTCCAGTTTTGCCAGTATATTATGGGAATGAGTTCCTTCCCAGTAACATTTTCCACAGTTTGGACAGTGGTAGACTGTATCTATTTTCCTGGGGTCATATTCCTCTTCGCAATTATGATCACCCTTCACAAGAACACCATTGCATATGGTGCATCTTGAAAACAGAAATTCTTTTCTTGGTCTTTCTAAATTTGTAATCTGTATTATCTGTTCATCTATCCTGTCTGAAATTATGTAAATAGATTGTTTATATCTACTGCAAAGCTGTTTATCCCTCGATAATAGAACCCTATCATCAGCCCTGCTAATCTCAATTAATTCACTGTCTGATATTTCAAGGTTTGGATATGATGTATCATAACCCATTATTCGCATGTATCTCGCTAATCTTCCAAGCATGTTGTCTGCAAGATACCTAATCTCTCTCTTCCTCCTTCCATCTCTTAACCAGGGTGTTGTCCATGCCGCACAGATCCATAACCCTCCCGACCATGAAATCAACCATGTCTTCTACACTTCTGGGTTTAGTATAAAATGCTGGCATGGCTGCAGCTATAATTCCACCTGCCCTTGTGATTCGTATCATGTTCTCAAGTGCTATCTCGCTCAGCGGCATTTCCCTTGGAACAAGTATTAGCCTTCTCCTTTCCTTAAGTGCCACTGCAGCAGCCCTTGTTATGAGGGAATCAGATATTCCTGCTGCTATTTTTGCCAGCGTATTCATTGAGCATGGCATTACAACCATGGCGTTGAAGATAAAGCTTCCTGAACTGATTCTTGCAGCTACATCCTTATCATCATATGAAAATGATGCCATTTTTCTGAACGATGAAGAGTCATGCCCTGTTTCATACTGGATTACCTGATCTGAGTTTGATGAAATAACCAGATGTATTTCTGCATCTGCAGTTTCAAGAAACCTTTGGGCCAGTATGCTGCCAGAGGCTCCAGTGATACCTAGAATAACTTTCATTTATTATCTATTGGTAATAATCGAGTGTATTAAATTCTTTTATGATAAAAAATTTTATTTTCTCCTGTTGAAAACAAAATATAGCACAAACACTGATACAACAACGGCAACCATTGCTCCTACATATTCCTCAGTTAGGTAATTAGGAAGAATCTTTGGTTTTGACCAGCTGAAGCCAGGGAATGCTCCTGCGCTCAGGGCTTTCCAGTTTGTATATCCACTCACTAGGGATGTTTCATTCGCTGTTTTCCAGAATGCTTTTAATTCATTGGTCTTGGACAGATTTCCTGTGTGAGATAGTGCGTTAACATATTCAACGCCGTATGGATTCAAACCCTGATATGTGATATCAAAAACTATCAGGTATTGCGTTGAATTGGAAGAAAAGTTATATGCTATTATGGATCTATCGTCAAAGACATTTGTGAAAATACTTGTCCATTGACTTGTTGTAATTGTGCATGACTTATCGTTTCCATAATAATATTTAACTGTTGGAAAAGTTGAAGGTGGCGTTGTCACATTTTGCAGTTTGTTAACATAATTATTCACGGAGATTGCTGATCCGTGATTTGAGGTTCCTGCGTTTACCGTTCCTGCATTACTCATTATGGGTGATACCATTAATGCGATTATTATTACAGCGATTACCAGATAGATAGATTTCATCCTTACAGGATGGATAAATGAAATGTCGTATATCACTTTTTCTTATTATTAGTCAATATCTCCAACCTCGGTTTACCATCAGGATCTGGGGAAATCTTTATTAAATTTCTTTCAAGAAGCAGATTGAAACTCTTTCTTATTAACTTCCTGGAAAAATGCTTCCTTCTCAACCTTCTGATTACCTCTTTCAATGGACTATCGTCCTCCGAAAATATGGTATTAAGTAGGGCTTCAGAATTTGTATTGACAGGGAAATTCCTCAACGCATATATGGCGAAAACTGCAATTGGCAAAGGTATGAAAAAGTAACTGCTAAGGCTGATAACTGTGAATCCATAATATTTTGTGATGTTGCCGTATCTGACCTTAATTGAAACGTGGTCCAGGCCCACTGGCAGAGACGTATTCTCATACACACCTGAGGATACATAGTTCCCATTTATGTACCATCTTATCCCCATTGCTGATGTGTTATCTCCAGAAATGACTGATTGTGCTACCAAACTCTGGAAGAACATGCGGTATGACACGCCTATGCTCCTGATTAGTGGATAATAGGTTACATTTAGAAAATATGCAGTTGTGTTAATATTACCGCATCTATCCATGATTTTAAGAGTGAAATTGTAAGCTCCATCCTGTGTGAAATGAATTGTAAAGCTTAGATTTTTTTCAATAATCTCGCGATCATTTAGAATCAGGAAGACTTTAGATATATGGCTATTTCCATCTGGTGCAACTCTTAGCTTCAAACTGGGAGATTTTAGCAGGACACCACTGAAGCCATTGAGTCTGAATTCAGGTGTGGATGTATTGAATTTAATCCATATGAAATGTGAAATATGATTCATTGAACTTGACCAGATTGTAAATTTAAAACTGAAATTTCCGCTGTGGTTTAGATATATTGAACCGTTGAACTCCCTCATTTTTCCATTCTGGTAGTAATAAATTCTGCCATTTGAGCTGAATGCCTTAGACAAATTGAGAATGGATGTGTTGGTATAGTAGTAGGACTTTGTTATGAAATATGGGATAGAATTATTAACATTTATATTCAACTTCGATGAATAATTATGATTATTGATTGAACTGTAGTTGAGATAGAACACAGTAGTTCCATTGTACCTGAAGATATTCCTTATCCCTGAAGAGTTCAGCCATAAATTTTCCTCATGTACCATCTCACTGAAGACATTTGTAGCATCATGGTACCCTTTAACCGTCCAGATACCCTCGATATTGGCAGAGAAATGAAAATGGAATGAATCGTTTTTTGAATTACCATAGAATGAATAGAAATTCTTTACAGTGTTATTGTCCTTTACCCTGAGGTTCTCTGATAACACGGTGAAATTCACTGTGCCCTCAAATACGGTGTTTCCAGCAACGAATAGATCGTATGTGGATAAACTATAATCACCATTTGACAGATTTAGATGGATTGATTTTCTATCTGATGTAAAGTTAAGGGTCTTACTAAATGACCCATTCCTCACCACCAGTAAAATATGGGATACATTATTTCCATTCCCATAGAGTGTTATGTTAAATTTGTTACTGCTGAATATTTGGTTTTGGGATATGTCTGGGAATAGACCAGATCCCCTTTCATTATAATACTCCAATTTAATTTTAATCGATCGCGAAACGTTGTATTTGTCCCTGAAGCTTATCTCAAATTGAATATATTCTGATTTAAAATAAAGTGGTATGAAGAATGAGACTGTTGAGTTAAGGTAGTTTATGGTGCTATTTACGCCATCTACTGATATGCGGGTAATACCTGCTGAATCGTAATATTTAGACCATAATATTTCTCCGGAAAACACACCATTTTTGATGCTCTGTAAAAATGTTAAAGTTGGAAATGAACTATCTACTTTTACTGTTCCCGTATAAACTAAATAGTATAATGATCCAGTAAGAATCTGTAGTGTATAGATATAAGATCCAGAATTGAGCGAAGAAAGATTCATATTGTACGATGATTTGTTTTTTCCTTCCATGCTAATTCCACTTATTGAGACGTTTGATTCGAATGAACATGTACCGGTTACTGTAAAATTGAAATATCCATCTGGAGAGAATAACTGATTTTTTGGAACATTGATTTTTAAATTTACATGGCCTGAATTATTATATATATAAAAACAGAATGAGTTGTATGAATTGCTTATGTAAGAACCACTGAAAACATATGATAAATTTCCACTGTACTGATAAAAGCTCTGGGTATAAGTAGAAAGGTTCAGTATATCCATAGATCCCTCATAGGTTAATCCAACCTCATCCTTATCCATGAAATTTATTGCCTTTCTGGAAATCACGTTAAGTTCAGGATAATAATAACTTTCAGGGTTTGAGGTAAAACTAACTCCACATATCAACTGCCCATTTTCCTCAGTGAAATTTGATATTGAATGAAAATTTCCAAATTCTAAAATCTTACTATCGTTTTGGTCCAGTAATAATAGGGTGGTTTTATTTCTGTAGTATATGTATGTTGTGTCTTCGTACTGGGAAATACCCACTACGGTTAAGGATCCAATTATATGATTGCTGTAACTTAACTCTACTTGATGATTGAATGCATCGGTTACTTCTGTTTGGTTATAGAATGATAGAACGTTATTTATAATTACAGTACCAAATTTTCCTGGTGGAGTCTCAGGAACCTTTTCAAAATTTATAAAAAGATCTGAATTGTTCAGTTCTGCGATACAGTATTCTGAACCAGTTTCATTTCTTAGTAGCCAGTACGTATCCTTTGAGTCAGAAACTGCAGTCATAATATAATTTTCACTGGATCTGTAGATTAACTTCGTCATGTTTGATTCTGTGTTGTATTCTACTATTGAATTATTGTCTCTAACGAAGAAATATATGCCTGTTTCTTCATCGTATAATAAATCTTTATCCTTCCCCACTACGGTATTGAGTGTTTGATGTTTCAATTGAACCGCATCGGGTTTATTTATTGGCTGGTAAATAGTTACTCTACTATGCTGAAGTGCAGGTTTCTGGAAAAGTAGGTTGTAATAATACCCCTGAATTGTTAAATTAATATTTTTTGACATATTCTGATCAGAATTTGACATAAATGAATTAGAGTAGCATAACATGTTCATTCTGTTGATCATAAATATTACATATTTTCCACTGAAAATAAAGGATAGCTTGTAAAAGGTATTCTGACTTAGCTTCACTAATTTATCAACATTTTTACCCTGTATAATTGAGATATAAGAACCATACTTTAATCCGAAGCAACCCGAAATAGATTGACCTTCATAGGAAGCCTTGAAGTAAGATTCAGTCATTGAATAACTCTCATTTTCATTCCATGATAGATTTATAGACTGATTATCAGCATCAGTAGAAAAATAGATCCCACTGGTGTTGTAATAGTTGCTGCCACTAATGTAAAAAGGATATTTGTCCGAAGTTGCATTGTAGTTCGAATTAAAGAATTCTGTGTCCCTGTTTAGAAGACCTATCTTTACTGTACTATTTGATGAATAACCTGTTTCGTTTAAGTTATAATTTTCATAAGACCGTATAATTTTTGGACTTCCTGAATTGGCTATTGGTAAACTTGCAATTAAGGTAATAAATATAATAAGTGTAATAAGTGCAATTTTTTTCACATTTGGGTAAAAACTTCATTCATTTAATTAATAGTATATCTGCATAAATTTCATTGAAGAAAAGTAGTTGAAAAGAATTAGAAATTTAGAAATTACGTTTTAAAATGATTGGTAAAACAATGTTGTACGTACTTATATGTTTTTTACCTTTGCAAGTTTTTTAATATCTTTTTTTCCAGATAATTCATATAAAGAGGAAAATAGGAGCGCGGAGAATCCACATATTATGCCACCAAGCAGAGGATAAAGAATTAAAACAAGAACTGAGGGAATTGAAGTAACTGAGCCTACCACCGTGGATATCCTGACAGAGCTTGAAAAGGGATAAAGCAGGTAGACAGACATGAAGGACAGAAAACCTATGAGGAAACCGTATATGGCTGCCCATTTCTTTTTTAAAATAGCCAGTGGAACTGCTGAAATTACCACATAAAATGCATCCTTCAGGAAAAATGCTAAAAGGATCGAAAGAATTGCTGAAATTGCTATGGCCAATACAGAATATTTAAGGTTCATATGTTATTCTCACCTCCACTGGTAATCCCTGCATAGGGTAATATTGATGATTTAACCATTTTGGAAGCTGGTTATCGAACCAGTGGCTCAGAATATTTTCACTTGGACCTCCTGGAAATACACCGTAGAAGGTTCCGGAACCTGGTCTTGCGATAGTTCTCAACGATGAACCTATAGAAACACATGGCAGTGGATATTCAAGCAGTCTTGGTATGCTACCTACACTAACTGTGTGTCTCCCACCCCAGATCGGCATGGGTCCTATGCCTAGAGAGCTGATTCCCGTAAGACTTGCGATTTCCAGCTTATGTATGTTGCCCCAGTCCCAGTTATTTTCCCCACCGAGCTTTGAATCCATGAAAGCGATCGCCATTACGAATGCTTTCTGCATAGTCAGAGTAAAGTTTCCGTTGAACCAGGATGATGTGGGGTCATTTCTCGCCATGAATATAGCTGTGTTAATATAGACACAGGGTGTGTAATTGTAAATACCTTTTTCCTTCAGGACCTTATCATAGGTGATATTGTAGAATGCAGCAGTTACATACTGGTAGACTGTTGGATTTTTCATTGGCTCATAAAAAGAATAATTCCAGCTCAAAAGTAAACTGTAAGCTTCTTCCTCTGAACTATTCATTGATTTCATTCCAGAAATTGCTTTTAGAATGATTGGATTAAACTGTGATGCCCAGTAATCTGTCACATTAGACTGAAGAGCCATCATGTTGGAAATATCCATTTTGGAATGATTTTGAAGATAATGATCTATTGTTTCAGCCCTTCCTCCTGTAGACCAGTATGAACCAATGAAAGGAAATGGATAATTCTTACCTACAGTGGGCTGATTTGGGGCAAACATGTATCCCCTGGAAGGGTTAACAGCCTGCGGAAGATAATTAAAAGGAACATATCCATTTTCTCTATACTGAGGGTTTGAACCATTTAGAAGAGATACTGAACCTACAACTTTCAACGTTTTACCGTCAGGTAGGGTCTCCCTTATAAGAGGATACCCTCCGGCGGTAATATACCCTGCATGATGCAGTGAAACAAGAGCAAAATTCTGAGGTGGTGCTGGCCCCCAGTACTTCAGTGCATTCAACATCTGGGAGTAATTTGAAGCCTGATCCAGTAGAATCTCCGCTATAAGATCAGTGCTTGGTGAACTTGCATCCCAGTTCATGCTTATTCCTATGTTGCCTATTCGTCCTATTAGTGGCCCATTATTTGTCATATATATTTTATAATCAATTCCAGCCTGTGTGTAACTGCAGCTCTTCATGGGTATATAGGTTCCATTGTAAAGATATGAGTCTCCCTTAAGGAATTCCACATAATCATTGGCTGAATTTCCCTCTGGTGTCGTTAGTCCAAATGAAGTATTTTTTGTGTGCCCTATTAGTATACCAGGTAATCCTGCAAGTCCCCAACCTGTTATATTAAATCCGGGGTCCTTTAGCTGGAACTCTATCCATAGTGAAGGAGCAAGAAGTGGAAGATGTGGATCGTTGGCCATCATAGGATCGCTATCTGATGAATGCGAGGATGTGATCACCCAGCTGTTACTTCCTATTGGTGAACCCGTAAGATGTGAGCCTGGTAGATTATATGGATCGGAAATATTATCGCAGGAATCTTTGATTAGCTTTGAAAGATTACTTAAAAGGTTGGTTGATATTCCTGTTGCCCATTCCTGGAAAAAATCCTGTTTCCACAAATAAGAAGGACTGATACCCTGTTCAGATAGACTAAAACCATTTACCGTTCCACTTCCTGGAATCATTGTTATGTTTTCCGTATAGTATGGATAATATGGCCATATTTCACTGTAATTTGCAAATCCCAAAGAATTAACAAAGAGATCAGACTGCAGAACATTGGTAGATCCTGTCGCAAGAGACCATGACATATACTCCTGCCAGACAAGGCTGTCGAAGACTGTCCACCTGAATGGCTTTATCCCCAGGAGATGAAATCCAAGATGAGTAGAAACTGAGTTAGTGTTATTTATGTACGCATCAACACCCTCAGTATACCATTTGATATAATTGAAATAGCCCGTATAGTTTGCCTTTAGGTCTCTCTCAAGATTGTACGCATCTCTTGAGAGCCCTATAAGTCTCATTGTGTAATCGGACTGTAATCCAGATTTACCCACAAAATTGCTGAGATTACCTGCTGCCACAGTTGCCTGAAGTTCCATCTGAAACAATCTCTGACACGCTGAGTAATATCCCTGTGCATAGAATAGATCATGATTATTTTTGGCTGTTATATGTGCCATTCCCGAATTATCAATTGTAATGTTAACTTCATTTTCCAGTCCTGGTACAATAAAATTACAAGAGGTAAAGTTCGTTCCATCTGCACTTCTGAATACCCCTGTGGATGGATTGAGAATATTCAGGGAATTAGAAACATATGACATTGATCCTACAATTATAAATGATAACACAACAATTATGACAAGTAGTTTTTTACCCATATTCATGGAGATCAGTAGTGCATATTTTTAACTTCTGTTTGTAGTAATTTATTTTTATTATATCAGATCAAATGTATCCTAATTTAAAAAAAAGCAATAACGTAAAATAATGCTACGCCAAGCAATATATATAATCCACCAACACCGACAAATATCACTGTCATTATTAGCTGCTCTCTGTTAATCTGCACTACGTCTTTTTCTCTCAATGAAGCTTTTGACTGAAACATATTATTAACATATCTATTTGCACCAAAATCATAAAATGCACCAAAGAAAATAATTACAAATCCCACCATTACGAGGATAAGTGGAAATACGTTGGCTATGGATAAAGCACCAGCAATAAGAAGCACAATCCCGGATAGAAATAGAATAAAAAGAAGAACCATTGGAGGAACAGTTAGTTTAAACCTTGTTCGTATCTTCTCTTTCCTTCTAATCTCCTCCTCTGGTGATGGGATCTCCATTTACTACTCCGTCATGTATTCTCCTTCCTCTCCACTCTCTACTTCTTCCATTACTTCCTCTCTTGTCAGTTCATCCTGTGCAAAATGGCAGCTATAATATCTGTATCCAGTTTGTTGCAGTGGTGGGTCTTCTGCTTTGCATATATCCTTATGGTATACACATCTTCCGTAGAACCTGCATCCCTTCGGTGGATTAATCGCACTTCCAATTTCTCCCACTATGTCAAGTCCCTTATTCACCCAATCTGGATTCAGACTTGGCACTGCTGAAATTAGTGCTTTGGTATATGGGTGAAGCGGATCTCTGATAGTCTCTTCGGATTTTCCAAATTCCACAATTTGTCCAAGGTACATAACAACTATGAAATCAGAAACATATCTGGCAGATGCAATATCGTGAGAGATGTAAAGAACAGATATATCCCTCTTATCCTTCAAATCCAGTAAAAGATTCATTATGTTTGCTCTTATGGAAACATCAAGCATTGAAATAGGTTCATCAGCCACGAGGAATGATGGATTAAGTGTTATTGATCGGGCGATAGAAACCCTCTGCCTCTCTCCACCTGAAAGTTCGTGAGGGTATCTCTCCACATAATTCTCCGGTGGTCTTAGGTTAGCGATATCTAGAGCACTTAGAACCTCTTTTTCAAGATCAAACTCATTTTCAGACGTACCATTTCCGTCATTTACATCCCGCTGCCTTCTTTTAATTAAATCTTTTTTCTGAATTACAAGAGGCTCAGCTACAATATCAAAGATTGACATTTTAGGGTTTATGGAATCATATGGATCCTGAAAGATTAACTGACTTTCCTTCCTGTATATGCTATATCTCTGACTGTTCTTGCTCATCAAGGCTATATCATTTCTTCTTTCCTTTAGCTTCTTTAATTCTTCCTGAGCTTGCTCATCTTGAGGATCAATATCCATTGGCATTTCTTCATTTTCCAGCTCAGCTCCGCTTGGAACCTGGTCGAACTTGAATATGAGTTTACCACTGGTTGGATCGATAGCGTTTACAAGTAGCTTACCAAGAGTTGTCTTTCCAGATCCACTTTCACCTACAACTCCTATAATTACCCTTTTCCGTATAAGTAGATTTACCATGTCAACAGCGTGTACCACTGGTTTGTTGGCACCTCCAAACAGATTTGTTGTTAGGTTTGAATGAACCGAAAAATACTTACTCAGATCCTTTGCCTCGAGTAATACAGGCTGGTTACCAGCATTAGGATCGGGCAACAGTTCATCAGCGTATCTCTGCGCACTCAGGTACCTTTTCTCATCTATCTGATCAAAATGACATAAAGATTTATGGTCATTGCTCAGGCTTTTTAGAGGTGGTTTTTCCTTGTGACAGATGTCTTCCGCCATGAAACATCTGCTTGCGAAATAACATCCCTTTGGGGGATCAATTAGATCTGGAACTGAACCGGGAATACCATGTATTCTCTGTTTCGTTGCATCAATTGATGGGTAACTGTGCATTAGTGCGTATGTATATGGATTTCTTGGGTTCACGAATATATCCTTGGGTTCCCCATACTCCATTACCCTCCCGGCGTACATAACAGCAACATAATTGGCCAGTTGCGAAACAACACCTACGTCATGTGAAATAACTATCATGGACCTAATGATTTTACTGTCTTTCAGTCCTTTTAGCTCTTTTATGATCTTTGCCTGAGTGATAACATCTAGACCAGTTGTTGGTTCATCAGCAATTACTACCTTTGGATTAAGAGCAAGTGCCATTGCGATAATTCCCCTCTGCTTCATCCCACCGCTCAATTCATGTGGATAAGCATCAAGGAACTTTGGGTTGAAACCAGCCTTCCTACAACTGCTCTCCATCCTGTTATTCTCAAGAAGTCTTTTCTTGTCCTTTACAGGCATGGTTTTAAGATCATTTTTCAGCTTTTCTACCATCTCTTCATAAATTTTATTTTCTATGATTTTAAATTCGGCACTTTCCTTATCTTTTATATCTTCTAAAGCCATTTCATTAGCTCTTGCTCTTAGATTTCCTTCATCTATGAAGTCTTCATCGGTCAAATTGGAAATATCTGAAAATGTGTTGTGGATTTCGAATACCTCCTTGATCTGGTTCCTTATGGTATGAACTGGATTAAAGGCATTCATAGCCCCCTGGAATATCATTGATATTTCTTTCCATCTTATTTCCGCAAGACGCTGATCCAGCATTCTTCTAGCTTTTATCCTCATCTTTTTATCTGATACCGTGTCGTTGGAATTTATGATATCCTTATCTAGATAGACCACTGAACCTGTGATTTCAGCGTTATCTGGTAGCAGACCAAGAAGAGATAGCGCTGTAGTAGATTTGCCAGAACCACTTTCCCCTATTATTCCGAGAATTTCTCCCTCATTGAGATCCAAGTTGATTCCATCAAGGGCCTGTACTCTTCCTTCAAACGTTCGGAAATGAACTGACAAATTGTCTATCTTTATAAGTGTTTTAGAATTCGTAATTTCTTCTTCTAACATTTTACCTCCTCCTTAGTCTTGGATTTACTACCTCGTCCATTCCCCTTGACACAAATATGAGTGAGAATATGAACATCGTGAGTGCTATGGCTGGTGGCAATATCCACTGTGGTTGTGTTATAACCACAAAGTAGTCCGTATATGCTGCATTTAGCATTCCTCCCCATGTTGCAGTAGTTAATGGAGCAAGACCCAGAAACTCAAGACCAGATACTGCACCAATTCCTCCTCCTATGGACAATGCAAGTAGATAGAGCAATAACGGTCCTATATTTGGCATTATATGTCTCCTCATGATGGAGCCTCCCTTTGAACCGAAGAGTTTTGATGCCTCCACGAATGACCTTGCTGAAACCCCTCTTACCACACCTATGAGTGTGAATGCCGCAAATGGCCAACCTGTAAGACTGACTATAAGAATTAATGTGATAAAGTTTGCACTGTTGATAACCGAAGATAAGGCAATTAGCAAGGCAAGGCTAGGTACTAGAAACAGAGCAAGTGATAATGTTTCAACGGCCTCTCCTCCGAAACCTCCTTTATATCCAACATACATAGCGACAGCTAGAGATATTATTATGGTAAAGAAACCAATTGAAATTCCGAAAATCCAATCGTTTCCGAAACTTTCCATGAATCTGGCCCACACATCATTACCGTACTGTGTGCTCCCGAGTATTAGATTTGATCCGGAAGGTAATTTTGCCATTGGAGGTATCGGTGTGCATTCCTTAGCGGTTGAACTATACAGGTAGATATAATCATTACTAGCAGTAACTGCGATTGCCCCAACTCCAGTTGTTGCATCCTTGAAATACTGAACTACTGAGGTGCTGGTAGGTACTGGAGATAAACCGGCACTCCATGAGAATGGATACTTTGTTCCGAAGTTTAAATTGAATGACAGGATAGATCCTTTACTAGAGACGAGTATAAGGGAATCAGCGACGCTATCGTAGGTTGCTGTTTTTGAGAATATACCAGAATTTACAGGTAAAGCTACAACCTTGGTTTTAACAGATCCCGTGCTGTTATAGGTCAATACATAAGCATTTAGACTTGAAGTTGCAATGATATCACTGGGCAAGCCTGAATGTCCAGGTGTTGTAGATAAACCTACAAGATCTACACCAGTGTTCCTTACTGTTTGATTCAAACCAGTGAGAAGATTTATACTATCTACAGAACTTCCGACGAGGTAATATGCAGAGTTGTTTGCTGCATAACTCACCTGATAGAATTTTGGAATTACAGGCCCAACTCTTGCATTGTATGTATTTCCAACTACTTTACTCCATACTAAACCTCCATTTGATGCAGAATAAGCATTTATGGAAGTATTGTTCCAAATTAGTATTAGGGCATTTTTATCAAATCTACTCGCGGAAAATGATGACCCGTAAAAGCTTATTCCTTCGGGGTTTTTCATGCTTAATTTTTCTATTCCCAAAATTGCTCCCGGTGAAATCTGATACCTGTAAAGATAATCCCCAGTTGCATTTTTAGATAACAAGTACACCTGACCACTGGGGTTAAGACTGTCGTTGGCATAATTACAAGATGGGATACTTGTAGATACTGTACCAGTAAATGCTATCGAATCAGATGTTATATTTCCAACAATTGTTCCGTTATACGTAAATGAAGTCATCTCAGTGAAACTTGGCTTGTTTAGTCCCGCAGTTTGAAATGCTATTGTTCCTATAACCACATTTCCATTTGACCCATTGGCAATTGGAAGTGCGACAAACCTCTGAAATAACCCGGGACCCGCATACCCAGTAATTTCCTCAGCGCAGTTTATGAGCGAAAACATAGTTGGTTGGAGCATTTTTTCCTTTCCCTTCAAATGACTGTTATAAATTAAGTTATAGTTTCCTAATTTAGAGTCTTTTGTTGCCCCTAATCCATAGCAATAAATATCCCCATTTGAAGTCCCAAGGTAAATAGCTGACGTTCCCTCATTCTGAAGAGTGGTTGACATGGGGGAATATAACTCCACTCCAGAGTTCCCTTTTGATATGTTTGTGAGGTGAGTCTGCACTATTTCACTTGCAACGTGAGTATCGACTTCAGGTGCGATGTATGTATAGTTAGGGTGCTCAACTACGAATGGCGTTACCAAGGTTATTACTGCAAACGCCAGCAATATATAGAATCCTACCTTACCGTAAGTACTTTTGTAGAAGACCTTGAACTGCCTATAAAGTCTTCTCCAGTATACAGAGGGTTCATATTTCCTCCTCCTCTTTTCATCAGTTTTTTCCATATTAGTTCACCTAAACATAATTATCATACTTTAATTCTTGGATCGAGCCATGCGTGTATATAGTCAATCAGTGAGTATGCTACTATGGTTAAAAGAGAGATGATGAAAGTGGAGGCTTCGCTGAGAGGGTAATCTTCATTCAAAACTGCATGATAAAGTAATGGACCCATGCCTGGCCAGTTAAAAATAATAGCAACGATTAAGGACCCACTAATTAAAAATGATAACTGTAAGGCCAACCTTGTCGTAACTGGTATAACAGCTATTCTAGCAGCATGTTTTCTTAATATGGATTTTTCAGGAACTCCTTTCGCCCTTGCAGTTGTTATATGATCTTCTCCAAGTGTCGATACCATCGCCGCCCTCATGGTAATCATATGGCCCATTGATTCTATGATCAATAATGTACTAAATGGGAGAGCGATATGATACAACAATATCGGAAAAGTGCTAAGCGATGGGTGTGTGATGTATGTAAGTGGAACACTTGATTTCAGAGGTAGTACGCTCGAATAAACTGCCAGATAAAGAAACAATATGACCCCCAGAATGAAATATGGAATTGAATTTAATATCAAGCTAGTTGTCAACAACACTCCCTCTTTTTTTCCCCCTCTCATTTTTGATACTACTATTCCCAGAGGTATCCCAATTGCAAAGGATAGAAGAGCCGATGAGACTATAAGAACTAATGTGTAGGGCAGGGCATTTGCAATTTCGTTATATACATATTGACCGGGCGAATTAAAATCCTTTCCCCAATGAAATGTAAACATTTGATAAAGATAAGTTTCGAAATCCACAAGTGAAAACTTGCCATCCTGTAAACCAAGAGTACTTAATATTGCATCCTTCTGCTTCGTAGATAGAGGTGTCCCAGTCTTATTTGCTGATTTTAGAAGTAGTAAACCTGGGTTTCCTGGCATAAGTCTGAAGACTACAAATATTATAAGAGTCATTATAACTACAAGAGCAAATGCCTGTATGATTTTTCTAGTTAATAGATAAATATTCATTTATTTCCCCCATTTGAGACTGTATAAAAAAAAAGGTATTTAAAAATTTATTTTAAAAATTAAGATTTTATTTTTGGTTTTCTCATTACCACAAAAGCTGCTCCAGCTACCACAACAACAGCAACCACTACACCAGCTACGATGTAGTCTGTTGTGTAATTCGCTGTACTTACTGGTTTATTAGGCATCAATGTTAGCTCAACTGTAGCGTTTCCAGGTCCAACTGATGTCGAACCTTTAAGTTCTGCTATACCAGTTATGTTTACATCCTCTGAACTAACATGAACCACAGCTCCAGTACTATTTGTGGTTTCAAGGAGAGTATTCAAATCTTTTACTTCATATTTAAATTGCGCCACTCCGTTGGAATTTGTGGTTAGTGTTGTTGAAGTTATGTTGAATATACCTCCGTATGTAGCTGATATTCCAACCAGAACAGTAGCACCAGATACTGGCGCGGTCCCATTTGTTACAGTAAACGTGATTGTAGATGTCTCATTATCGTACTGAGTAGTACTAGAGCTTAAGGCAGCACTGACTGTGAGGTGATATGGGTATTTTACTGCTGTTGCTTTTGTCTTTTCTAATGAGAAGAACTGCCAGTACCAGTATATGTATACTGCATCAGGGTTTGTATGCGAATAGTTAGTGAATGTGTTTGTTTGTTCTGGTATGAGATCGACGAAGTAACCAAGGTTAACCATTGTTGCCTGTTGTATCATCAAACTCTGAAGTTGTTTAGCTTCGTGTACATTACTTGAAAGTGAGTTTGAGTTGACCATTTTTGCTGTTATGTTGTTAAACAGATCCTGCACCTGTGTGCCATTCAGTGTCTTTCCGTTAAATACCATACTAGAAAATGGACCTACATAGCTGTCAGTTGGTATACCATATTTGGGGTTAAGCGAATCACGACAATCAAGAGCTGGATCTCCTATGGGAGTACTGATTCCTAGATCACCTATTTGGTATAGGTTGCTGTTAGAGGATATTGTTCCGTCAATGTTTGATATGAGTGTTGTAAATGCTTCTTCCTTTAAGTTTACTGTTATACCAAGTTCGTTCCAGTATTTTTCTGTGGCATCGATCCCTTCTATGTTGTCTGGCGCAACAGAACCAACGGTTGTTTGTATGGTTAATGAAACTGGTTTTCCGTAATATTCAAGAGTTCCAGATACGTTGACCATACCAGGTATGCTTTTTATGAGGCTTTTAGCTTTTGCCATATTTAGCGTGTACTGAGGTGCAGATGAGTTGTAATACAATGTGTTCCCAGGGTTTACTGGGTCAGATGAGAGAACTGCATAACCATCGCTAATTGCGCTTGCTATGTATGCTGTCGGCGTGGCATAGTTGAGTGCTTGTCTGAATGCAGTTACGTTCATAGGCGCTACTCTTGTATTTAACCTTAGATAACCATATTGACTTGATGTTTTATGATATATGTACGAGCCAGGCGTGGATTGGATCTGTGGCAGGAAGTTTGGAGTTGGAGCCAGGGAAGTTGTGTCAATTTGACCTTTTTGATATGCAGCTATCATTGAGGACTCTGAGCTAAAGAATGGTTCATTTATTTCATATATCTTTGGAGTGTACTGTCTAAGTCCACTTGACTTGTTTGCATACTGTACAAAGTAGTGTGGGTTGACATACATAGTTTCGACATGGCTTGGTATTATGGCTCCTTCTGGCATGCCGTAGCTGTTCTGTACCATGAATGGCCCAGTTCCAACTGATCCTGGTGATCTTCCAGTGGCTGTGTTCCATCCCATATTCCAGTCATACCATCCATTTCCTGAGGATATTCCTGGTGTGTAGTTATAAAGACCGTCAACAGATGTGAAGTCGTGTTTTATCCATATGTGATATGGTAGTACATTATTCTCAAAGTCCGCTGTGAATAACAGTAGAGTTGGCTTTGAAACGTACACCTTAACGCTTAGGTTTCCGTTTGGTACAACACTCACAACATTTGGCCAGTCACCACAGGATTGTTGCATTCTAAAGGATTGAACTACGTCACCTGACTGCAGGTAGTATTTCTTCATTGTTGTGTTTTTATAGGATTTAAAAACGTGAGTTGTCATGTTTCCATTAAAGTAGTAATGAAGTACGTTTGAGAATGTATACGTTTGTGAGGCATTTGCTGGAGTCCAGTCAGTCCACTGAACATATGGTCTTAGGTGTATTGTATATACATATGAGTAATTTTCAGTTTTGTTAGTCAATAAATCGTACGTTTGGTTGTTTGCTGTTACGTGTGCTACAGAATAGTTAGATGCTAGCCATGGAACAACTTGGCCATTTGGTAAGGTGTTAAATAAACCATCATAAAGTTCTTCCACTACATAAGCATCACAATATGTTGTCTCCTGGAATGGATTCAACGAATTCACATTACAATCTATACCCATTTTGAATGTCCCATTAGTGTAACTTGGTTCTTGCATTGTAGTTGTTGGCATGCTCCAAGGAGTATTGCTTGTAGCAGTGCTCGGTTCACTATTAAGAACTGGTCCACTTTGGTTACCGGTCAAAACAGGCTGTGATCCACCAGATGCCAATGCGGATATGGCAAAAGCCGAACCCAGCATGAGCAACGAGAAGACCATCGCTATGACAAACTTCTTTTTATTCATTATCGTGCGTATGTTTATCATCCTATATAAATCATTTCCTTAGATTATGAACGTTTATATATCTAAAGAATTAACCCTATTTATTTTTTAATTTTTTTTGATTGCTTGATTAGAAATTAATGATCAGAGTTGCAATATTTTTTATTTGAATTTGCCAGATTATTTTCTTGTATATTATGCATCCAGTTTTTTTAGAATTCAGAAATAAATCATCATCCCCCATATGATAATCATTTTATTGCAATACTACCGAATGTAATTCTAAATACTTGGTTATTACGTTGTTTTACATGGCTAATGGAAAAATATAAGATGTACATTTTCATTAAGTAGAGTTCATGGCAAGATTTAAGTTAAACAAGGTGTATTTAGGTCTTTTAATTAATGTTTTGGCCGTAGTGTTGTTTTACCTGCTGTATCTGGATATATTAGCATCGATCACGCCTGCTGACCTCACAGCTTTTGGGTCGGCGATTCAGTGGGAAGGATCAATGTCTTACATAGCTTTCGTATTTTCCTCTGTTGCATTGATAATGCAGATCATAATATTCCTGTTAAGGAAACTCGCAATTTTTATTGGCTTGGAGAATCGCCAGTGATTTTCTGAAGAAGTGAATTTTTCTTCATTTTCTAAAATATTTTGTTACTAAAGGAAGCAGATTGAAGTAAGGTTTTATCTATTGATAAAAAACGCTCTTTCCAATTCAAGACTTAGATGTAATCGTCCCTTACCTTTTTCTTATCAAGGAATACATCCGATGGCGTTATTATGTAATAGAACTCGCCAAGTTTTCCAAAATCACCATTGATATCTTTTACAAGCTTCCTTATGGATACGTCAATCTGATTTGTGTTATTTGGATCCTTATTTGCGTTACTTATATCAATGATTACAATATTTTTCTGGTAGGCAAGTTTTGCTGCTCTTGATACATGATCAGCTCTTTCTACATCAACCACCTTTATAGACTTCAGGCTTCCACCTTCCTGAGAAGTGTCAAATCTGTAGTCCTGAAGATCGAGATACTCTATAGTATCGTCCATATCCTGTTCCTTTTGCCCTTTCTTTCCAATTAGTGCCGTATTATCACCTCTCTCATAACATTACAACGGAATCCATTCCCTTAATTTTCTTGATTTCACTCAGGAGGTCTGTTGTTATAGGGGTTTCTGTTACTATTCTTGCAACTGGTTCATCACTGATTATGGGATCGCTTACCATTACCTGCCTAATTCCAATACCTCTGCTGGAAATTAGATTAATTACGGAACTTATTATTCCTGGCTTTGAGGGGTCTTCCGCCCTTATTTCTACTATCCCAAGATCCAGAAGCTTAGAACTAGCACTGCTCATATCCGCTATTGGTCTAAGTTTTTTAAAGAATTCAAACAACTTTGGATCCTCTCTTATTTTCTTTATGACCTGTATTACAACCCTTTTATCCACGTCGATCGCCTCTGCAAGAGAGCTGGGTCTCACCTCTACCTTACCACTGTATAGAGAGTACTCACCATCAAATTTCTCATTCACAGAAAACCCGTAGTTCATCAGATATTTTATTATCTTCATCTGAGAAGGGTATTTACCGAAGGCATTGTTTATCAAATCCCACATGTTCATTTCCCTCCTATGTTCCATCTATTATACCATCTTCTGATACCTGAATAACAGCTTCTCCCTCCGGCAGATAGGGGGAGTCTATTAATCTTGCAATTCTCTTCCCGGCCTTTCCCTTTCTAAGGTATATTCTGAATGTTGCTGTATGCCCTACTATATTTCCGCCGATCGGTGCTGTTGGATCGCCAAAGAATACATCCGGTCTTGCGGCTACCTGATTTGTGACCGCTATGACTGCATTCTGGAGGGTTCCAAATCTTAGCAGGTCATGCATATGCCTGTTGAGCAATTGTTGCCTTTCTGACAGTGATCCCCTTCCCATATATTCTGAACGAAAATGTGATGTTAGTGAATCAACGATCAGGAGCTTAGCGTTGTATTCCTTCGCCATTTCGCTGGCTTTTTCACCAAGCAGTATCTGATGATGTGAATTATATGCCCTGGCAACGTGAATTCTTCTCAGTACCTCGTCAGAGTCTAGTTCTCTGTATTTGGACATCTGTATGATTCTTTCTGGTCTGAATGTATTTTCAGTGTCTATGATCAGGACATCTGAATTGAATCCACCTTTTTCCTCAGGCATGGTGCAGTTTACAGCAAGCTGATGCATAATTTGAGTCTTACCTGAACCAAATTCCCCAAAGAATTCTGTAATTGACTGAGTTTCAAGGCCTCCCCCAAGCAGTGAATCCAGGTTGTTGCTCCCAGTTGTTAGTCTTAAAACATCCTTTCTTTTCTGGAATATCTCTTCTCCTGTTTCAAAGTTTCCTATATCAGCGATTTTTCTTGCTGCTGAAATAATCTTTGCAACTGACCCTTCTCCAATTCCAGTAAGCTCAGAAACATCCTTGGGTGAGGCAGTCGCAATGGCCATTATATCATCAAGGCCATTTTCCCTGAGTTTTTCTGCTGTAGCTTCACCTACACCTGGAATGTCCTCTATTGTCAGTTTCTTGCCTTCGTCCTTTACATCTTCTTCTTTTTTCATCTTTTCATTTTTTTCCATTAATTTTTCCCCCTGATTTCCATTGCCCTATCTGTTTCCTCTATGGATGTTTCCTTATCCTTTTCCTGAAGCATTGATCTAATAGCATCAACGTTTTCTGGAACTACATCACTCTCCTGATGTACTGCCTGTATATATCTTAAATTATCATTGTTCGCAAATATAGATTCCTTCCAAACAGGTATTTCGAATAAGTCCCCCCTCTTTCTGCCCATTTCCTTCCCAAGATCCATCAACTGGGCAGTTGATATGAGTCCTTCTTTCCCTGATACCGTTATTATTCTTCCATATTCCTTAAACAGATCCAGAGTATCGTCCTGTGTAATACTTTTTTCTAGGGTTAGATTTACCACATGCACATGCATGAGTGTTGTTGGTACCTTTATTGCTACTGTATTGGCTTCTCCTATTTTCAGGACTGTCTTCAAATCTGGACCGTGGTGTGATGGAAAACCCAGAGACGGCTCAATTGCATTAATGGGCCCTTTCTTACTATCATTTGGATCGGTTGCCCTTCTTATTATAGTTGCTTCTACCTTTCTTACTCCGAACTTTTCCATGCATGCTGATACTGTCCTTGCCATTGCAGTTGTGTTGCATGAAACAACCCTTACGTAATCCTTACCCCATGAATCCACAAAATTACCATAGGCATTAAAGCTTGCTTCTACAAGTGCAGCTGATTCTCCTCCCTGAAATATGGCCTTTTTTCTTGCTGTTTTGTATACCTGTATATTTTTCTCTCCCTGTCCCTCTGGAGTTGCGTCAACAACAATATCCACATCATCCAGAAGTTCCTCCATCGTACCTTCGGCTTCTATGCTTGATTGTGAGAAGGCTTTCAATGATTCTTTATCACTTGAGAATATACGATAATTTCTTGATGCCTCCCTTGCCACATAATCTGGCTTCCTTTTCACTATACCGGCCACAGACATATCTTTCTGAGCCCTGACTGCATCTGCCACTCTCCTACCAATGGTTCCATACCCGTTAATAGCAACTTTTATCATTTTTAAATTTTCACCTGTATATTGAGTCTGGGCCTGTTAAAGAATCCTGATCAGCTGTTGCAGTTTTATATTCACTGGCTACCTTTGATATTTCCTCATGTATCTTTTTCACACTTTCCTCAAGCACAGTTGTTTTTATTCCTAACTTGTAAATAATGTTCAAAGCCTTAATAACAGATAGTACGGCGTCGTGATCGGGAATTGCAACCGATACATTTGTTAAAAGAGCAATTGCATTCTGTCCTGTGAGGATGCTCTCATTAAGGATGGCACCACCCATTCCACCGATTAAAGCGGCTTCTGCAATGGTTATTCCACTACTCTTCAGACTTTCAATTCTATCTAGACCGGCTACCAGATAAGCCTGTCTCTCCTCAGGAAGATCTTCTACTGGAACACCGTCTATGATTACAAATTCTTTGGGGTTGAATGGCTTGATCCACTCCATTAATGTTTCTGTAATTTCGTATAGACCCTCAATATCTACTGGAACCTCACACTGGATAACCATTAACGTTCCCTTATCGTTGGAATATATTCTGAAAGGGCTTCTCATCTTTCCACCAACAAATACTGTAACCGGAGCTATTTGGTGAGATTTCAACTTTGCAACTTCGTGCAAACCAAACTGTTCTATGATATAACTTGTTGTTGTTACACCCAATGTAGTCTGTCCGATGAAGCCTCCTATAACAATAGGGTTGTTGAAGTGTATATCTTCATTGCATATGACGCCAACCTTTGTCTGGTTATTTTCCATGAATAGATATAGACAAACTTTATATTTTAAAGTTTGGAAAAATCTCAATATGTTCTCATATCTGCACTTTTAGAGCTAAATCAAACCTTTTTGCTTAAAGGTTATCGTTTGATAAAAATATCTTAAGGAATGCAATCTTCAAGTGATTGTTATATATAGTTCTCAACGACGCCTAAGATCACCTTATCTATTACTTATTCACGTATTTAATGAAAAGTTCAAAGAGATTGTGAAAACCATCCTCCCATGTATTAAGCTTCGGTTTCGTTATTCTTACACCGTAAACAATTGGCACTTCAATCAATCTGCCATTTCGCATAGCCTCAATTTTTATATCCTGTGAATATGACATTCCATCACTGAGATTTTTCATTTTAGCATATAAATCTTTCCGAAAAATCCACATACCACTTTGAGAATCGTATAATCTGAAACCATATAGAATTGCCAGAGTTTTGTTAAGAATCTTATTTCCTATAAGGTGTAATGTGGTGTAAGTGTACGTTGTTCTCAGTGTCATCCTGTCACATGAGATGAAGTCAACCTTATCAATGAATAATAGCTCTATTAGGGGGCCAATTGCCTCTGCCGGATAAGTTCCATCGCCATCGAGGCAAACAATAATTTCCCCATTTGCTTCCCTGATGCCTGTTTTATAAGCTCTACCATATCCTCTACGTGGTTCTTCCAGGACTTTTGCACCCTTTTTTGAGGCAATCTCTCTGGTTTTATCCGTAGAGTTTGTGTCCACAACTATGATCTCAAAAGGATTAAGATACTGGAGATCATCTATGACCTTACCAATTGTTCTTCCTTCATTCATTGTTGGAATCACTATGGATATTTTGCAGTTGACAGTCACTTGAAGGTGCATAATTAATTAATTATTAATATATTTGTTAATATGTCCTCATTTTCAGAATTTACATGATCCTTTCGTTTGGAAAAAATTTAGAATGAAAAAACAGATTACATCAACATTCACGAAGTATAGAGAAATTGATGAGTGGGAACCAATTCTAAAAACAGATATGAAATTTTAGATTTTCATTAATTTAAATTCATTTTTTTAAATTCGTCCAAAACAGGATTCTTAAGGAATACTGGATAGTTCACAATAGTATCCACCTTAACTTCTCTTATCTGTTTCATTGAGTTTCTCTCCCTTATGGTTACCACATCCCTTTCAAGCGTGTCATAATCTACTGTTATGCAGAAGGGTGTTCCTATTTCATCCTGTCTGGCATATCTTCTTCCTATGGCCCCTGATTCATCAAATACTGAATATGGCTCAATTTCCTGGATTTTTGCAAATATCTCTTTCGCCTTTTCCAGTAATCCATCCTTTTTCTGTAATGGAAGGATGGCTACCCTGTATGGTGCCATCTCTGACGGAAAAGTAAGGTACGAGTATTCATTTTCTCTTTTCTTCATGTTTGATATTATTGCTGCCGCTATCATCCTGTCCATGCCTATTGAGGGCTCCAGTACCCTTGCTATTTTTTCTCCTTCATAAAACAGGTTTTGACCTGATTCCCGGATGTGCCTGGAAAGATCATACGTCCCCCTATCGGCTATACCGGCTATCTCGAGCCAGGAATCGTTAATCCTAACCTCTAAATCCCAGCACTCCTTCGAGTAGTGTGCAAGTTCATCCTTCCTGTGCTGCCTGAATCTAAGCCGTTCTTTGGAAATACCTATTTTTATGGCTAATCTGTAGACAGTTTCCATAAAGAAAGCATGATCATTGGAGCCTATAATATGCGACTTAACTGCATTTAGCAGTGTAATTTTATGCTCCCTAGAATACATATCATGAAGTGTAATCTGGTTTTCGTCTCTGGGGATGAAATTATCCTGACTGTCTGGTTCAAGGAAAACTTCTGCCTCAGCCATGTTGAACTCCTTCTGTCTTATTATTCCCTGCCTTGGTGAAATTTCATTCCTGAACCCTTTTCCCTGCTGTATTACTATCATGGGAAGTTTTCCCCTGTTGTAATTTAGAAGTAACTTGAAATTGACAAATATTCCCTGGGCTGTTTCAGGTCTTAGATACATTGTTTCATTACCGGATCTTGTTTCAAACATCAGATGAAATTCGTATGGGTCTGTTAAGACCGTGCCACATTTCTGGCATTTGAAGTTGCCATTTTCTACAATAGCTTTAGCCTCTTCCAGTGTCTCAGGTATTTTAGAGCCACCGTTACTCTCTATTATATTTTCAAGCTTGTATCTTGTTTTACATTTAGAACAGGTTATGGCCATATCTATAAACTTATCCACGTGACCTGAAGCTTTCAGAACTGCTTCCGGTGTGAGGTTTGGTGAGTCTATCTCGATTGCACCTATTCTTGTAAACTCATTTTTCCATTCCTGATATATTCTAGATTTCAGTATTGAACCAAGTGGGCCGTAATCATTAAATCCAGCAGAGCCGCCATAAATAGAAAATGATGGCCAGAAGAACCCTCTCCTTTTTGATAATTCAATCATGACTTCCAGTTCGTCCACTCCGTTCATTCTACCCCATCTCTGACTCCTATTTGATTATTATTTTTCTTTCATGAATACAGAAAGAATATCAAGATCGGTCAATATTCCTTCAAGACCATTGACGCTCGATGTGACGGGGAGCTGATTAAAATTGCCATCCCTCATCTTTCTTGCTACAAGAGCAAGTCTTTCGTTAAGATTTGCCACGACTGGCTTTCTAATAGCTATGGACTCCGCTGGATCCTCGGGAATCTTCAGGTGATTTCGTTCTATAAAATACGAGACCACGTTTCTAACAGAATCCCATGACCAGGGATCGTCTTCTGACATTGTTTCAACGTCATCAACTCTTACAGTACTTACATCGATTTTGTCGAAAAGGTCCCTGTCCGTGATCAATCCCTTGAAATTCCCGTGGGAATCTGTTACTGGATATGTGAATATGCCAGTAAGTCTCATAGATCTATAAACGACTGGAAGGGGAGTTTTTTCCCATATCGGGAAGGCAAGACTTTTCATTATCTCCTTAACTATGATATTTCCATAGGATTTTTCAATCGTTTTCAGAAAGTCCTGCGGTGTAAGAATTCCAATTACTTCTTCTTTGCTGTTAACAATTGCGGCATGTCTTCTCTTTTCCTTAACCATCAATATGGCTGCTTCTCTTATTTCTGTGTCTTCCCTAATGGATGGTTCGCTTCTTGTAATTCTGGTTGCCTGAGTTTCTTCGGGATTTGCGAAAACGTCTCTTCTTGATATTATTCCAACGTATTTTCCGTTAGAATTAACAACTGGCATTCCCGTAATGTTATTCTTAATCAAAACTGAAACTGCCTGTGCGACTGTGGAGGGTAGTTTAAATATTACAGGGTCTGGAGTCATGATCGACTGGACACTTTCCATGAATCAGTTAATAAGGACTGGATTAAAAATCCTATGTATGGTTCCCTCTATGTGCTTTTTAAATAACAAAATATCACATTCAAATTTAAATTTAGTATTCCATTTGGCAAATCCTAAATGCACTTATCAGGTATCTTCTTGATCCTGAAGGGTTTCTCTTAAGATATCAGCGACATAATAAATAACATTTATATCATTCTAAACTGTGGAATTTAGAAAAATAGAATATGGACACAGAGTAATGAAAATTGACTCTGAGCTTACGGAAGCAACTGTTATAGAAAGAAAAAACCGTTTTCTAGTAGAGGTCGAATCTTCAGGTAGAACTTTGAATGTTCACCTTCATGATCCTGGGAGACTAAAAGAGCTTATCTTTCCAGGCTCTAAAGTTAATATAAGGAAGACTAAGGGAGAAAAGACATCGTTTTCAATTACCTCCGTGATTCACAATGGTGAAGAAATATTAATTGATACAAGATTTCACAATAGAATTGCAGAAATATTTATTAATGGGAGTTTCCGAAGGGAAGTAACTCACGGCGATTCGAGATATGACTTCGGAATAGAGGATGGATATGTTGAGGTAAAGGGCTGTTCCATGCAATTAGGAGAATATGTCATTTTTCCGGACGCGCCAACATCCAGGGGAGCAAAACATATTCGTAATCTGACAAAAATGAGAAATGAAGGTATGGACACAAACCTTATTTTTCTACTTTTTCGCAGAAATACAAAATACTTTTACCCGAATATAGTAACGGATCCTATATTTGCAGAGGCTTTTTTTGAAGCTGTTTCATCAGGTGTTGGCATGATATTCCCTAGATTTTCTATGAAGGGAGATAGTATATTCTTTGAGGGTATGAACACTATTGGCGAGAATCCGTTCAATTGATTTTACATAATTTAACCTTTAGAATGAAAACGTTTGAGTTTTTTTAATGTCATTGATACGCTCTTTACAGATATATCACGATAAACGTGTCTTTATGAGCTAAGAAGTTGACAATATTTTACCTGACCTTTGATCTTTAATAATGTATTTTATTATAATCTCTAACCATCCTCAATTCATTGTCATTCACCTTTTAAAATATATGTAACTGCCTGAATTAAAAAATATTTAAAAGTTATCAAATATACAGTTTAAAAGGAATTAGTATGTCGGTTAAAAACGATTATGATTTAATTGTGGCTGGTGCTGGTCTGGCTGGAACTCTGGCAGCAACGATGGCCGCAAGAGGAGGAGTATCAGTTCTGCTTGTTGATAGGAACGAGGAGAAAAATGTTGGTAGAAAAACTAACTGGGGCTGGACATGTGGTGATGCGGTTGCAGCATCCCATATAGACTATATAGAGGAGAGCCTTGGAGTGAAGTTTTCAAGTCCTGAACTAGATCTTCCGGTAGACGGAGTTATGGCTCTATCTCCAGATCTTAATTCCCGCTACCCTTTCGATGGGAAGGGTTTTTCACTTAACAGGCCAGTCTTTGAAAGAAAGCTTCTATCCATTGCAAGAAGCGAAAAGATTGATTACATGTCCAAATTCGAGGTTACTGGACCCATAGTTGAGGACGGTTTTATTAAGGGTATAACAGGTAGAGATCAGGATGGAAAGAATGTAGAATTCAGATCAAAAATAGTTATTGATTCACTTGGTGTATCAACAGTTCTGAGGAGAAAACTACCTGAAAATAACTTTGTGGATAGAATGGTTGATATTGATGATATTGAGAGCACTGGCAGATATATTTATAATTTTGAGCTTGAGAAAGAGGACTCAAATTATTATGATAGCAGATATGCATTAATCCATCTCAACAATGAACTTGCTCCTGGGGGTTATGGCTGGGTTTTTCCCAAGTCTAACGGAAAGGTGAATATAGGACTGGGTGTTCAGAAAAAGGCTCTTGATATAAGAAACAAGAAAATGGGAAGAAATGACAATCTGCAGACCCTCATAGACAACTACGTAAAGTGGCTTCCAAATTTCAAAAATCTAAGTGTTGATGAAACTGACAATAATGGAAAGGGTATATGGTCTGTTCCAGTTAGAAGACAGATGGAGAGCCTTGTTTACAATGGATATATGGGTGCAGGCGATAGCATGACCATGCCTAATCCAATCAGTGCAGGAGGCATTGGACCAGCACTTATTGCAGGAGTTATTGCAGGAAGAAATGCAGCACAATCCATATCAAAGGGAGACGTGTCCATATCAGGTCTCTGGAAGTATAATCTTGACTTTAATGAAAAATACGGAATGAAAATGGCTGGAATGGAAGTTTTCAGGATTTATCTGCAATCAGTAAACAACGATATTCTGAATTATGGTATGAAAACGTTCCTGACTAAAAAGGAAGCCAGTGATCTGACTGTCGGAATGATTCCAGAGCTTTCTCTTGCAGGAAAAGCTAAGATGATAATAAAAGGGATGAAAAACATGAATGCGTTCTCAAATCTTGTATATACGGTGAGGAAGATGAATGAAATGAACAAGATATACGAGAACTACCCCAAAACTCCAAAGGAATTTGATTCATTCAAGAAGAGAGTCGTTGAGGAAATAGAGAATACAAAGAAGAGATTTCCAACTTCACCACTCTAAAATTAATAATATTATTATTTTACTATGAATTCCCATATATACTGGTTGTTTATTAGTGGTATTTTTTTAACATCTGCCATATGCGATATTTCTTTCCTTAGATGACTGTCAGTACTGCAAATCACATTTATGTTATCAGATGAATTTATAATTTTAATGGCATCCTCCTCTTTTATTTCCATTTTTCCATTATCATCAAAGAGCAAGATGTGATCTTTTCCGTAAAATATGTATCTCTCAGAACGAATTCTTAAAAATGATTTGATCTTCTCCTTTAATAAATCAAATGTTGGTGCCCTTACCATAGCTTCCCCTGTAGATCTCATCTCTGCGGAGAGAAGGTAGTCACTATCGTGAAATCTATTAAAAGGGAATACCGGTATCTTAACCGCATAGTCCTTAACATTTTCCTCTTTGATGATACAGTCCTTACCAAGGAGCATTGCGATCCCATTTTCAACCCAGTTTACACCTGACCACTTACTGATAAATGGAACGGTCCTGCTTGCTCTTGCATTGAGTTCGATGACATATAGCTGACCATCCTTTTCCATGAACTGAATGTTTGTAAATCCAGTTATGGCGTAAAAGTTCAGAAATTTTGCAGCAATGTCTCTCATCCTTTCTTCAAGTTCCTTATTGGGTATATCTGGACCACAAATTGCCATTGAATCTCCTGAGTGAATTCCAGCCGGTTCAATTTGTTTTAATATTCCTGCAACCAGAAGCTGATTATTATTGCTTACGAAATCCATATCATATTCAGTGGCCTGTTCGATTAGCTCAGAAATTAATAATGGGAATTTAACAGCACTGTTTTTCATTTTATTTACGAATATTTCAATATCGGCTGAGGTTCGGCTCACGAACATTGAAGAGCCTCCTATTATGAAGCTGCCCCTAATAATTACCCTATTCTGTAACAATCTTGATTTTTCAACTATTTCATTAATACTGAATGCCTCATGCCACCTGGCCTGTGTTATACCCAGCTGATCGAGGTCCCTTGAGAATACTGACCTGTTTTCAATTCTGGCTATGGAAGAAGGCTTTGTTCCCATAATTATATCTTCACCGTATATTTTTCCAATCTCATATGCCATGTTTTGCCCAGTCTGACCTGAGAACTGGATGATTATTCCATATGGCTTCCTTTTTTCGATTATTCCGCTCACATATTCGAGTGAAATAGGATCAAAATATAGTTCGTCAGATGTGTTAAAATCAGTGGATACAGTTTCCGGATTAGAATTTATCATCAGTGATCTGTAACCAAATTTTTTTAGTGCCTGAATTGCTTTTACGGAACTGTAATCAAATTCAAGCCCCTGTCCAATCCTGTTTGGACCTGATCCAAGAATTAGTACAGAATCCTTCTTCCAGGGACCACACTCATCATCCTCATAATATGTAGAATAGAGATATTTTGTCCTTGAACTGAATTCAGATGAAGATGAATCGATCATCCTGAAGCTTGGAAAAAGAGAAACTCTCTTTCTCATTAATAGGATTTCATACTCGCTTATTCCAGATCTCCAGGAGATTACTCTATCAGGATAGCCATATCTTTTAAGTTCCGGCAGATATTCCTCAATATTTTCTGCACACTTTCCAAGAAATTTGAACATATTAGATAGTCTATTGACTATATTTATTTGCCAGCCTGTTAATTCAGCAATCTTTTCAGAATCAATCTCCATATTCATTGCAGATATTATATATCCAAGCCTCTCCCAGTTTGCTGTCTTTAAATTATTAAATATCTCATCCCTTCCTACTTTTGAGAAGTATTTGCTGAAATCAAGCTCTGTCGATACTAAAGCCTTAAGAAAAGCTTCCTCGAAGGATCTTCCTATGCCCATAGCCTCTCCTGTGGATTTCATGGATATTCCGATGGTACCTGAATCAGAGAATTTTCCAACTGGCCATATGGGAATTTTCACTATTACATAATCCATTGAAGGTTCAAAGGAAGCGGATGTGTTTTCAGTTATGGGATTAGAAATAGAAAAGAGGGAATCACCTAAGATTACCATTGTTGCAACCTTGGCTATAGGATAACCACTTGCCTTGGAAGCAAGAGCAGAAGATCTGGATGTACGGGGGTTAATTTCAACAACGAAGAAAATTTCACTTTCCAGATCTATTGCAAACTGAACATTGCATGCTCCAACTATACCGACTATTTCAGCTATATCCAGTGCTGTTTTCCTCATTTTCTGATGGATATTATCTGGAATCGTAAGGGATGGTGTAACGACTATGCTCTCCCCTGTATGTACTCCCATAGGATCAAGATTTTCCATGTTGCATACCATGATGCTATTTCCTCTATGATCTCTGATGACTTCATACTCCATTTCAATGAGTCCCAACAGGGATTTCTCTATTTCCACAGATTTCTGAGTTGAATCTGAAAATATTTCATCTAGAACCGAGATCAGCTCTGAACTATCATTAATGATTTTTCCTGAAAGTCCTCCCAGAGAAAAGGATGTTCTGAGAATAACCGGAAAGTAATCAATTTCTGTTGCAACTTCCCTGTAGTTGCTCCTTTTGAGGGAAACAGACCATGGTATTGTTATGCCATTTTTTTCCATTACTGAATGGAATAATTCCCTGTCTTCTGCTATTCTTATGGATTCTGGCTGCGTTCCTAAAATTTTTACATTTTTTCCCCTAAGATAACCACTGTTATGAAGTTCCATTACAAGATTCAGAGCTGTCTGTCCTCCCATTGATCCTATTATGTGGGTCACTCCCTCGGTTTCAATTATACGTTCTGCATTTTCCACGTTTATGGGTTCAATATATACCCTATCTGCGTTGTAATTATCAGTCTGAATTGTTGCTGGATTAGAATTAAGGAGGATTGTGTAAATGCTTCTTTCCCTTAATATCCTGCATGCCTGAGTTCCTGCATAATCAAATTCTGCAGATTGCCCTATAACCACAGGACCTGAACCAATCACAAGTACCCTCATAACCTCTTCACTAGTTTCTGATACCATCCATTACACTCCTCATTAAATTAAAAAATCCGGTGCTATCCCTTGGTCCAGGCGAGCCTTCGGGATGAAACTGTGCGCTTAGAAGCATTTTGTCCTCTATTCCCATCATTTCAGGAGTGCCGTCATTCAGGTCCCTGTACATTATATCCACTCCTTTAATATACAGTGAATCTTCTGCTATTCTGAAATTATGGTTATGTGATGTAATAAACGATCTTTGTCCATTCCCAACAGAATGATTTGAACCATGATGACCGAATTTCATCTTTTCTATCCTGCCTCCAATAACCTCACCAATTATCTGGTGTCCTAAACAAACACCAAAGACTGGTACCTTACCTATCACATTTTTCAGTTCTCCCTTGAGTTCACTGAATACTTTGTTACCTGGATCGCCGGGACCGTTTGAGAGAAAGATTCCATCATAATCTTCATAGTTTTTTGGAAGATTGAAGATATTCACAACTTCAAGATCGCCTAGCTGTGAAACTTCCCTTAGGAGTGATGTCTTTGTGCCCATGTCAATAAAGAGAATTTTCTTATTACCTTCGCCCTTAATGTTATACGATTTTCCTGTTGAAAATTTTTTTATTAAATCCTCAGTATCCATTTCTGAAAAATTATCTGGCATCCTATCTGTAGAGCTTATGATCCCCTTAAGATTACCAGAATCCCTTATTTTTTGGGTTAACTTTCTGGTATCAATACCATATATTCCTGGAACATGTTTCAATTTTAATAGATCATCCAGAATTTTAAAAGTACCGTTTCCTGGAATGATTCCATCCTTGACTACTATTCCACTTGCGCTTATCCCATCACTCTGGGCTACATCCTTCATATAGTCATAGTAAAACATTGAGGGAAAGTTGAAAACTATGATCTGACCTCCGTATGATGGATCAGTCATTATTTCATAATATCCTGTGAAAGATGTATTGAAGACCAGTTCACCTGTTGAGTTTTCACATGAACCAAATGCCTTCCCCTCAAAGGACGAGCCATCCTCGAGAAGAAGGTATCTTCTCACTTCAGGCAACCTCCTTTATTCATGACGCGGACATATCCAGAGAAATCCCTGC
Source organism: Cuniculiplasma divulgatum (assembly GCF_900083515.1). NCBI lineage: Archaea > Methanobacteriati > Thermoplasmatota > Thermoplasmata > Thermoplasmatales > Cuniculiplasmataceae > Cuniculiplasma > Cuniculiplasma divulgatum. The sequence goes on along the minus strand of NZ_LT671858.1, from coordinate 303,101 downwards.
AAAATTTGTTGTAGTTTCTCTGTTTCATTAGACCCTAAAAAGACTGATTATTCTTTGGTATAAAAATATTGGCACGACTGGATCAGGTATTGTTAATCAAACAGGGAAAAGATAATAATTGATTGTTACGATTGCAACCGATGAAATTCACCTATGCAAGTGGCAAGGTAGATTCTGGCACGGGAGAATTTGCATCGATCACCAGGTCAGGATTTGCCGGAAATCTGTCAATAAATATTTCAGGTAACTTCAATGCAATAATAAAAAGAAACACTGCCGGACTTGTAATTTACGATTCAAATGGGAGAGCAGGAATTATAAAAAGAAACCTTAACGTTGTTATTGGAAATGAAGAATATTTCGTCAAATTGAATGAACTTGGTTCAATTGTTTCAAATAAAAATTCTGAAACAGTCATAGGTGATTCTAATGTCAGTGTTCTTACAATCAGGAGAGAAGATAATGATGTTGTAGCAGAAATAAACGACAGTAAATACACTCTTCTGGCGATGATATATCTCGCACTAACAGGTTATTTTGAGAAAAGCATTCCAAAAATGCCCAGTCCATTTTCCAGAAGAAACGACGTTATTTCTAATGTAATGATTGTGGCAGCAATTCTAGTGTTTATTTTTCTTAACACGAAATATATAGGTGGTGTTTATGGAGGTCTTGCGCTAACAGTTCTGATCCTCATTGGTGCATTTATACTAAGAAGGATACCTCCCAGAATGAAAGAGAATCCGGAGTAAGAGCATTGAAATTATTCTCCTAATTGGTAAGATCACAAAACCCTCTCTTATAGACCTTTTTTGTTATATTTAACTATTGAACTTTCTTTAGTTTTTCAAGCATTTGTATCCTCTTTGCAGGATGAGGATGATCACTAAAAATTGACTGCGAAAGTGATATTTTCATATGCTTCCATTCCTCTAAAAGTCTCCTGTGATCTTTCATTTCTCCCTGATCAAGCCCTGAAAACATCAGCATACTGCTTGTTGAACTTCCTGCACTTTTTCTAAGATGCTTTTTCTGGGGTGTTGAGGCTACAATTTTAGCGAGAGCAGTCTGTAGGTTTTCGGCTCCACCGGGTATTGTTTGGGCTGAATTTACATCGGCATATGACTCCCTCATCCTGTTAACCCCAAGGATCATGATATTGAATACAAAACTCACACCCATCATTACCAGTGCTATTATGAATATTGAACCGTTACCACCCTTTCTTCCTCCTCCAAATAACATGGAATATCCAAAGTAGAAGATTATGGTTGGTATCAAACCTATTGCCAGTAAGAGCGCAACATCATGATGCTTAAGATGCCCAATTTCGTGACCCATTACAGCTTCAACCTCATCTCTATTGAGAATGTTAAGGAGACCTCTTGTCACTGCCATTCTTCTTCCTGAAAGAAGGGAACCGTATGCAAATGCATTTGCTACTGGAGTTTCGGCAATGAAAAGTTCCGGAACCCTCTGGTTATTATAGCTGCATACCTGCTGTAAGGAAGCATACAGCCATGCGGTTGATGGATCCTGTGGATTTACCTTTCTCAGATGATACATTCTTCCTATAATATATGGAGAAAGAAGATATTGAGCAATGTCCATTATGAGCACAATCACAAGTATTATTCCAAGAAATGAAAAAGAATATGATAGGTTAAAGAAATAATTTGCCACCACTGAAATTATAAGACCAGCAATAACTGCGATGCCTATCCCTGCCAGTATTGTTGCCAATCGTATTCTAATACCAGTGCTATCCATACTCTGATATTAAAAATCAGCTTAAGAATATTTCTGGAAAAAATATTGAAAGAATACAATTATTGAATTGTTCTGTTCTGCTCCATCTCCCTCTTTCTTTTCCTTTTTTCTTCCATGCCCACTCTGGCTATGCCAAATCCAAGTATAAGATAATAAAATGTGAGAAACCCAGTGAAAACATAGAAAATAAGGTTGCTTAAGGACGATGGAACATCAAAGGCAAAGGACCATATGAATACTAGGCTGAATGTATAAAAAACCATTGAAGCTGCGTAAATTACCCAGTGTTTTCTAAATGCTGTTATAATATTCCATTTTCCCTGGAAATTTAACCTCTTTCTTCTTGATCTTAATATAGATGTTGTCACTGGAACGAATATGAGAGAGTAAATAATCATCAGTATTGCTATATCCAGAATTGATGAAAGTCTGAAAAACAATCCAAAAATGAAGGGGATAATGGAAATAACTATGACATTAATTATTACAAATAACCATGCAGTGTTTTTTCTTGAAAGTAGCCTCACTATTATGTAGGTTGAAATGAGTGGAGCAATGAACGCAAAAATGCCCATTATGTATTCAAATGACTTATCCCAGAAACTTCTCGTTGTTGCGCATATCTTCAATACTCTTAATTTTTTGGAAATGAGATAACAGTAGGAGTTGATATAACTGACACGATTGCATAGAGATATATACAATGTTAGAATAGAAAAATAATGACGGAGAAATTATATTTCAACGATTCATATTTGAAGGAATGTGATGGCAGAATTAACAGGATTAACGATAAAGGGGTTATTCCTGATCGAACAGTTTTCTATCCTTCAGGAGGGGGGCAGCCAGGAGATTCAGGAATTCTTACGGTAAATGGAAAAGAGTACAGGGTTGGTAACACCGTAAAAGAGGGAGAAGAGGTACTTCTTCTTATCGACGGTCCTTTTGATGATTTAAAGGAAGGAGATCACTTTCATGGAACCATAGACTGGCATAAAAGATACAGTTACATGAAGTTTCATACCTCTATTCATCTCATAGATGGAATTGTAAATAAAATGCCTGATTATGAAGGTCTGATCACCGGTAGTCAGATATATGAGGATAGGGCGAGAGTGGACTTTTCCATTGAGGATTTTTCTCAGGATATGGCCCAGGAAATAATAAACAGAGTTAATGGAGCCATAATGGAAAATCACGATATCAGGGTAAAATATATATCAGGGGAAGAAGCAGTGAAAATACCAAATATTTCAAGAACAGCACCAGGTAGAGAACTTATAAAGAACCTTTCTATTGTAAGGATCATTGAGATAGTCGGGATAGATGAACAGGCTGATGGGGGAACACACGTTTCGAATACCAGAGAGCTTGGCCAGATAAAATTGCAGAAGATAGAGAACAAGGGAAAAAAGAATAAGAGGTTATATTTTACACTGGTACCTTTTTAATACATAGTTAATTTTTTCTTTAAGTAAGCCATTCTTAATCATGACAAGTTTAGAATGGGTTGACCAGGAACTGGAAAATTTGAAAAATGAGGGCAGATATGTGCCTATAAGAATTCTTGAAACTTCTCAGGGAGCTCACGTGAAGATTGAGGGAAAGGAAGTTCTCAATATGTGTTCCAATAATTATCTTGGACTCGCAAATAATCCAGAGGTAAAGAAAGCAGTTGTTGAAGCTATTGATGAATATGGGATAGGAGCAGGAGCTGTAAGATCCATAGCCGGGACAATGGAAATACACATGAAATTAGAGGAAAAAGTAGCATCCTTCAAGCACATGGAATCAGCGCTCGTATATCAGGGAGGGTTGCTTGCAAATCTTGGAACAATACCTGTTCTTGTGGGCAAGGAGGATGTGATTTTCAGTGAAGAATTAAATCATGCAAGTATAATTGATGGCATGAGGTTGAGTTCGGCAAAGAGATATGTGTACGATCACATGTCAGTTGAAAATCTTGAAAAAAACCTTAAAGAACATAGAAAGGAGGGAAAAAGATCACTAATAGTCACAGATGGTGTCTTCAGCATGGATGGGGATATAGCACCTGTGAAGGAGATACAGGAATTAAAGGATAAGTATGATACAATGTTCTATGTTGATGATGCCCACGGTGAAGGTGTACTTGGAAAGAATGGAAGAGGAATAGTTGATCACTTCGGTCTTCAGGGTAAGGTAGAAATTGAAATGGGTACTTTTTCCAAGGCTCTGGGTTCTATGGGGGGCTTTGTCGCAGGAAGTCAGAAATTAATAGATCTGCTTAAACAGAGGGCAAGACCATTTCTATTCAGCAGTGCGTTGAATCCAGGAGATACTGCAGGAGTTTTGAAGTCCATAGAAATAATGGAAAGAGATGATTCACTGGTCAAGAAACTGTGGGAAAACGCAAACTTCCTTCAGAAAGGATTTAGAGATGCGGGTTTCAGACTCACCTCCACAAAGACACCGATTACTCCTGTTGTCATAGGAGATGAGAAAAAGACTCTTGAACTCAGCAATTATCTATATAAAAATGAGGGAGTTTTTGCCTCACCAATTGTTTTTCCCACGGTCGCAAAGGGAGTTGCCAGGATACGTGTCATGCCTTCGGCTGTACATTCCAAAGATGACCTGAAGAGAACGCTAGAGGCTTTTGAGAACGGAGCGAAAGCCTTGAAGATTATGTAAATAATTTCAATATTTTTTAAATATAGCCAGTGAAGCGTCGTTTTGTTGACAAATTATAAAATATCTCCTTTTACTACTTGGAATAAGTGTGAATGAATGATAGGAGCAATTTTGTCCGGAGGATACGGCAAGAGATTGAAACCGATTACTGATGAGATTCCAAAAGTTTTAGTTGAAATAAAACCAAACTATACCATAATGGACAGACAGATACTGGATTTTAAATATCTTGGAATTGAAGATATTTACGTACTATCAGGACATCTTGGTGAAAAAATAGAGGATAGATATGGGAAAGTCCACGATGGAATAAGATTCCATTATCTAAAGGAAGAGAAACCTATGGGTACACTTTATTCCATAAGGAATCTCCTTGAAACTGTTGGTGATGAAGACGTAATGTTGAGGAATGGTGATACCATTACAGATATTAACTTCGAACACTTCAGAAAGTTCTCAAAAGAATCCGCTTTTGGAATGACAATGCTAGTGACAAGAATGAGAAGCCCTTACGGCATAGTGGAAATGAATGGAGACCAGGTTACTTCTTTCAGGGAAAAACCAGTTCTGGAACATTACATAAACTCTGGTCTTTATTATATTAAGAGTTCGATAAGGGAGATTTTTTTCAATGAATACAATGGAAAGGATGTTGAGATAACTGTATTTCCTGAAATAGCCAAGAGGAGACTCCTTGGAGCATACAAGGAGGATTCTTTGTGGATCGGGGTGGATAGTGAGAAAGAGCTTGAACAGGCAAGATCCGAATATAAGGGCAGGGAAGATACCAGCTTTGGATACAAGAAGGATATCTTTGAAAATGACAGATTGGGTATAACAGAATATCTTGTGAAAGATGATTATTCTGCAACCATAACACCAGAAGATGGAAATCTGCTAAGAATACTGAGTGGAAGTGGGATAATCAATGGCAGCCTGAAGGAGTCTTACACCCATGGCACCGTAATAAAAATTGAAAACCCAGTAACAGTAAAAGCCCAACAGACTACAAGATTGGAAGTGTTCTCAAACTAGCTGCTTCCACATTACATAAGCATCTGAGCCATCACTGTAATAATTTCTCAATATGGAGGTAACCATAAACCCATGTCTCTGGTAAAATTCTATTCCCCTCCTATTGTCTGTCCTCACTTCAAGCCTTACAGTTATAAAACCGTAAATCTGGCATGTCTGAATAAAGTTTTCAATGATTTCCCCACCAATACCCAGGCTTCGATATTTTTCTTCTGTTGCAAGCATAAGTATTCTTGCTTCACTTTGTGTCACCTTCTTTCCTGCGAGGAAACCAAATATTCTGTCCCTTACTGAGTATACAATAAACCCATCTGGCCAGCCCTGGTAAATTTCCATCATAAGGTCTCTGGAATACCTTTCCGACAGAGATTTCTGTGAAATCTCCATCGCTCTCTTAATCTCATATGGCTCTATTCTTCGGACCACATGTTCCTGTAGTTCCTCTCTCTGCATTTCTATGCTTGAATATGTATTGGTATTTAATAACCCTTTTTTAGAATTATTCCTCCCGAATAGCCTCATGATTTCCTCCATCAAATCTGAATGGCTTACCGTGTCCCGGAAATACTGTGGCTTCCTTTTCTTCACTCAGGGTCTGAATGGATGATAACGCTTTGTTATAATCGAGAGTAAAACCCCTGTTGACGGTTACTGTCTCACCGTTTTTCATTGCTGCATCACCAACAAAAAGTGCCTTGAGACTGGTGAAAAGATATGATGTGCTATCTGGTGTGTGCCCGTTTGATTTTATAACCTTTATTCCATCATATTTCAATTCCGAGACAGGCCTTACATCCTTTACAGGTTTTGATTTCATTACAGTTGCCACAAATTTGGACATTAAACTACTGGCAGGGGTCATCTTCTTCTGTCCCTTAACAACGTCTATTTCACCATCTGGCACATATATAACAGGATTAAAGGTTTCTTTTACCAGTGACAGCCCACCAATATGATCGGGATGATAATGGGTTATGAGTACTATATTTGGTTTTGTCTTCAGTGCATTATAATATTCCACAATCTTTTTTCCTGAGCCCTTGGTTCCAGCGTCAATGAGGAACCGTTTTCCATTGTAAGAAACGTCATAACAGTTTGCCATGGTTCCAGGGATAAGTGTGAATGAGTTCACGACTTCCATAATAATAAAATGTAATACCGTTAATTAAACTTGTAGGTATTATTTAATGTGACTACTGAAAAAGGAATTGATATCATCTCTGATATTGTTACTTAACCTTGCATTTATGTATGGCTCCAGCATTTGGACCCTTCCATCTAAAATTATTATCACTCCAATATCCTCTTCAGATCTTATTACCCTGCCCATTGTTTGCCTTATCTTAATAATTGCTGGAAATAGAAAAGCATACTGCCATCCTGACCCGAATAACAGATCGTAATATGAAGATAGAGCCCTCTGTTTTATTGTGGGTTTCGGGAATGGAATGCCTGCTATTATTTCAACTTCGAGAAGATTTCCCGGTAGATTTATTCCTTCGGATAATCTTCCACCCATAACACCAAACAATGGTCGATTTTCCTTTCTGTAAAGAGATATAAGATGTTGAAAATCACGCTGTGTCATGGATCTTGATTCTGACAGGTGGGGAAATTTTACCTTTGTTTCTATATACTGCATAGTATTAAATGAGGGGAAGAATACCATTGACTTCCGGTCAAGACCTGTTACGATATCACTTATCACCTTAACATATTTATCAGCCATCTCGGCTCCGAATTCTGAATATTTTGTTGTAAGATCATCCCTGTAGAGAACCAGTAGATTTGATGCAGGGAATATATTTTTAATGGATTTAAATTCAAAATTTACTATCCCAGTCATGTTGGTGTAAAGCCACACAGGATCAAGAGTTGCAGAGACGTGAATGGTGGAAGACCGGAACAGTGGTTCAAGAACAATTGATGGATCCAGACAGTATGCCTCAAGCTTTTCCTCTTCATCCCTTGAGACTATACATATGAATCTGTCATACTCAGCAAATCTGAGGAACTTCAGCTTCTCTCCAAGAATTTTAATGTGCGACATGGGAACCTTTCCAAGATTTTCCTTCTGATCTTCTATTTGAGATCCAAATGCTATGAGAGCATCAACCATGTATTCTATCTCGTCCGATTTTCGCTTCATGTAGATACTCATTTCCTCATATATATCCCTGAACATGATCCGCTTTTCCTTCTGTTTTTCAACCATTTCACGGGTCAATTCAATCATGGATACCCGTATCGCCTCCATGAAATCAGATACATGTACAGAAGGCTGAAGTTCTGGGTCTCCGAAGTCGACCGCCTCCTTCTCTGAGATGTTTACAGTATTCATGGATATTTCCAGTGAGTTCGATTCTCGTGCTATATCAGGAAGGTTATGAGCTTCATCAATTATTATAACAAGGTTTTCTCTCGAAGTTCTCCAGTTATAGATGGTTGTAATTGCCATATTTGAATTTACAAAATATGAGTAAGGCATTACAACAAGGTCTGCATCTCTCATTGCAAATTTTAGAGATTCATATGGACATATTTTCCTTGATCTTAGTGTTTCGAAAATGTCCTCTGGTGATTGGATATTTTCAAGAATATATTCCCTAGTTTCATCTGAAGAGATACCACTGTTGTAATAGTAGCATCCGCCCTCCTTCCTTTCCTTGGTTCTCTTCTTTCTTGATGAACACATTTTCGATAAAGATTCTGTTGTGAAGTCTGATTCTTTTTCAAGTTCCATGTAAAGCGGGCACATATTTACCCTTCCCTGCATTGCAATTGCTCTGAAATCCATTGCTTTGGAAAGAATCTTAAGTTCTTTCAGAATCTGTTCTTGCTGAGAATTTGTCCTCGTAAGGTAAAGTACCTTTTTACCTGTTTTCTTTGCGTATATAATTGAGGAAATAATTGATATTATTGTTTTTCCTGACCCTGTTGGAGATTCGATTATGGGTACAACCTGTTTCAACAGGCATTCAACAGCGAAATTTATTGCATCAATCTGATATGGTTTAAGGCTGATAGATCCATAACTGGATTTTGCGAAACTTTCACCATTAGATTCATTCACTCAAGCTTTCGCTTCCTTTCTTCTATTTCGTTAATATCTACACTGAATCTTGATGCTTCATCCAGTATTTTCTTGGCTTCTTCTTTTCTGCCAAGTTCAACCAGTGTATCAGATTTTAAAAGGTAGTAACTTCCGTTTTCTGGCGATATTTCGATTGCCTTTTCAATATCTTTTAACGCTTCCTCAAATCTTCCCATTTCCATCAGTGTTTCGTATCTCTTGTAAACAAAGATTTGATCCATGCTATTTAGCCTTATAGCTTCAGAGTAATCTTTTAATGCTTCTTCCTTCTTTCCAATTTTGAAAAGAGCATTTCCTCTGTTGTAAAAGAAATCGGGAATATCTGATTCAAGTTCTATGGCCTTGTTAAACTCTTCAACGGCTTCCTTTGCCATTCCTGAATCTTCCAATGCTGCTCCAAGTGCATTATGATAGTCAGCGTTTTCAGGTATAATTGATATGGCGTTCCTGTAGTCCTTAACTGCCTGCTCATACATTCTCATTGAATAATAAGCAAGACCTCTGTTGAAGTGGTAATCTGGATCGTTGGACAGTATCTTTATGGCCTTGGTGAACTCCTTTATTGCATCAGGATATTTCTTGAGGTTGAAGAATGCAATTCCTCTCTCGTTATAATCATCTGCAATTTCATCTCTATCCCTCAGTTCATCCGGGTTTTTTATTTCTTCTGGCACAGTTCAACAATTCAGAATAATACTTTAATCTAATGTTTTATTTTTCTCTATTAACTTGTTTCATTATAGCCTTCTCTGTTTTTCTTCTTTCATTATCCTTAGGTAAGTACTCCATTTATTTCGGATTATGGGAGTAAGGTCTCTGCCTTCCCTGATAGATGTTTTAAGGAACTGAATGGTTTTTGGATCGGATGGATATCCTGAACCAACGTCACCATAAGTTCTTGTTATTTCCCTAATTTCCCTGTCCCTTATGACCTTGGCTATAATTGAGGCTGCCGATACCACAGGAAATAGCACGTCTCCCTTATGCTTGCATATTACATTTATACCCGTTGCGCTGGTTAGTTTCATGGACAATCTTTGCTCGTTAACATCAAATGCATCAACGTAAATCCTATTTCTTCCATATTCTTTAATCAGGTCTATGGAAACTTTTTCCTCTATTTCGTTGAGTGTCATTATATTCATCATTTCGTTTATTTCAGATGGGTTTACTATTCTAAAGTTAACGCTTAATGCTCTTTCTTTGATCTTTACGAATAAATTCTCTCTCGAATTAGGAGAAAGAGTCTTTGAGTCCCTGGCACCAATTACTGACATTGTTTCCTCATCAGAACAGACTATTGCCATGACCATGGGACCTATAACTGGTCCTCTTCCTGCCTCATCAATACCACAGCATATCTCGGGCATAAGTAAAGTGTCATTAATTCAATGATTATAAAGGGAAAGCTTTACGCTTTTATGGTTAAAAGAAATCACATGCCATGGTTGATGCTGATTCAACAGAAAAATTCAAAAAATACATGAACGCAGAAAAAAACAGGATAAATGATGCCCTTGAAGAGTATTTTCAATTTGTCCTGAATGATGTGAAAGATAACGAAATGATCAAAATAGTAAGGGAACTCAGAAACTACACAATGAATGGGGGCAAGAGAGTCAGGCCAATATTGATAGCTACTGCCTACAGAATGTTTGGTGGAAAAGGGGATGAAATATACAAAGCGGCGATCAGCATTGAGCTTTCCCAATCATTCTTTCTGATTCATGACGATATAATGGACAGAAGTGATTTGAGAAGGGGCTTCAAGAGTTTTCACAGGAAGGTTGAGGAAATGCTTGGAGATATAAAAGATAAGGAACATATGGCTGAATCACTGGCCATTGTTGCAGGAGATCTCGCAGTGGACTATTCCTTTGATGCATTAAACAGAAGTGACTTTCCTCTGGACATTAAGTACAGAGCAATGGGTGAACTTATAGAAATAATAAAAACTACCGGATATGGTGAAGGACTTGACATGTTTTCGAGTGCAGGAGTGAAACTGAAGATGAATGACCTCATAAGACTTCACCTCAGAAAAACGGCAAAATACACCCTTGAAGGACCACTTTTACTGGGCTCATACCTTGCAGGTAAAAGTGAGAATTTGAATGCGCTTAAGGCCTATGGTAATTTGGTTGGACTGGCATTTCAGCTCCATGATGATGTAATTGGCCTATTCGGAACACAGGAGGAAATTGGAAAACCACCTAAAAGTGATGTAAATGAAGGAAAACAGACCCTACTGATGATAAAGGCAATAGAGAAATCCCATGAAAATGACCGCAATTTCATAAATGGTTGCCTGAACTCTGGAGATATAAGCGATGAAGATTTTGAAAGATTGAAGAATATTGTGAAACAAACTACATCATTCGATTACTCAAGATGGCTGATCGATAGATTTATAGAAGCGGGAAAAAGATATGCAGATAGAATAGATGGAAATCAGGAACAGAAAGACTTCCTTAAGTGGTTTGCAGATTACCTAGTTTCCAGAAAATACTAGGAAATACTATTATTAGAATTGCAGAAATACTTCCATAAGATATCTCAGTTTAAAAAAAGGAAAATCCTTTAGTAATCAATTGATATGATAAATTGGTAACTATGTCAAGAATAATATTACATGAAAAAGATAGACCCTATGTGATAAAGGCTGGAGATCAGGAACTACATATATGTGCTTGTGGGTTGTCGGGAAATAAGCCTTATTGTGATGGTTCTCACAAGAAAACACTGGACGAAAAAGAAGGAGTTTTCATGTATGACCATGAAGGAAACAGGACAAAGGTAGAATCCTTCTATCCAAAACAGTAAATTTTTTCCCAGACTTTTTAAAAAATAAATTTCTTTTAAAATAGTTTATTTTTTTAGAGAATTAAATATTAATGTTTCAATAGTGACTGGCTCGGAATATATTTCCAGTTATTTCTGGTAATCTTCGTTGAGTTTTTAAATAAAGTAAGTTAGGAGATTATTTTAATTCCTCATTATATTTAGGTCCGAACTTTTTATACATTTCTCTCATAGTATCACTGTCAAGATGGGTATATATTTCAGTGGTACTTATGCTGGAATGCCCAAGAAGTGTTTGAATGAATCTTATATCACCTCCGTTTTTAAGAATATTTGTTGCAAAAGTATGCCTCAGTGTGTGAGGTGTTACTTTTCTTGTGATACCTGCTTCCTTAGCAATAGTCCTTATTATCTTCTCTATTGTTGAAGTATGGAACATACTGCCCTTGTTGCTTGTGAAGAAATAGGGAGAATTAACCTTTCTTTCCAATTTTGATTTATAATATGACTTCAAAGATTCCATTACCTTATCAGAAACCAGTGCAATCCTTTCCTTATCTCCCTTTCCACCGTGAATCATTATTTTTCCTGTGTCAAACTCTACATCTTCACTTTTCAGATTGCACAGTTCACTGACCCTCAGACCTGAATTTAAAAGTAAATTTACTATGTTATAATCCCTGGGGTTTTTACTGCTTGCCCTTAGAAGACGTGATGATTCATTTTCGCTTAGATAAACGGGCATTTTTCTGGATCTCTTGGGTGGCGTCAGATTCTTTGGAATTTTAATATCCTTCACCTTCATTGCATACTTTAGTGCCTGAACTGCCAGATACTGGCTATTTTTTGAATAATTTCTCTCCGTCGCCAGATAGAATTTGTACTTTTCTATATCACTGGAATCACATTGTTCAAGAGGTTTTTTAATAAATTCTAAAAAGACTTCTAGAAGAAATGAGTACTGCTTAACAGTTCTTGGACTTCTTCTTTCAGATATCATTATGTTCCTGATTTGGTTCACTGTGTCTTGGGCCCTCTGATCTGATATCATAGAAACATTATGTTATCTGAGGAATAAAAGATTATCCTATACGAGAGATTAGAAACATTTACATTTGAAATAATAAAATGTTGAATTTTATCTACAGAAGTGCTTTTAGTGCCCTGTCCAGCTGTGGATCCTTGCCTGAAGCAAATTCTTCTGGAGAAACTTCAACCTCTATTGTTGGATCTGTTCCGTAATTTTCAACACCCATACCCACATCAATAAAGCTGAATGCATATTCCGGTTGAGTGACAACGGTTCCATCTATGAGTCTTGTCATTGGGTTAATACCAATAACGCCTCCCCATGTTCTGGTACCCACGAGTTCTCCAAGCTTCATCAACTTGAATGCGTGGCTGAATATATCGCCATCAGATCCTGCATACTCATTGGTTACGCAAACCATCTTACCCCTGATGCTGTAGCTTGGATATGGTTCTGGTTCACCAAATCTTGAGATATCTTTCCCGAGGAATTTTCTTCCTAGTTTATCAAGAATAAGCTGTGAAACATGTCCACCTCCGTTATACCTGACATCTACCACCAAATTCTCGTAAGTTGTCTCTTCTGAGAATAATCTATAAAATTCTGTAAAGCCTGCTGGACCCATATCTGGAATATGTATGTACCCAGCCTTACCCCTACTCTTCTCATGAACATATCTCCTCTTGCTTTCAACCCAGTCCCGGTAAATTAAATTTCTATGGTTACTTAGGAGTTTTATCTCATATTCACTTTCCTTCTTGTCCTTACCTGAAACCACAATATTAACAGTATCCTCTTTTTTATTTAGAAGTGCCTCAAACACGCCGTAATCAAGATTAATATCCATTCCGTCAATTCTTTTTATAAGATCTCCCTCATGAATTTCAAGCCCTGTTGTTAGTAATGGTGACTTTTCTCCTTCATTTGATGGATCACCGGAGTATATCTTACGTATATACGCTCCCTTTTCAGTTTCTTCTGTGAATGCACCCAGTCTGGCTGATGAGTAATAGTCTACATTTGTAAGATCTCCACCTATCTCATAGGAATGGGATGTCCCAAGTTCTCCCTGCATCTTCTTAAGAATATCAGATAATTCCGCTCTTGTATTTATCATTGAAATAAGGCCTTCATACTTTTGCTTCACCTTTCCCCATCTGGATAATTTTTCACTGCTCCAGTAACCTTCCCTCATAAGCTTCCAGGTTTCATTAAACATCTGTCTGAACTCTTCCATACGATCTTTTCTGATTGTCAGCCCTGACAGATCTAACTTTCCTTTTTCAAGGTCCTTTTGATTTTCAGCCGTCGAGTCAGAGTTTATGGTGAAATAGTCACCGTTTCGTCCAATGAGAATCTTCTTTCTGTCCTCGGATAGACTGAAGCTGTTGATACCATCAATGACCATTCTCTCTTCCCGCTTCGTGAAATCATAACATAGTAAGGTTGATTTCTTTTTATTTTGACCTCCTAAACTATAGTGCCTGGTTGAACCTTCAATTTTAGACCTTGTGTAGAAAACGACTGAATTTCCAGCCTTCAGCTCCACATAATTATCTGGTTCAATGGGGAAGGCCTGAGATTTCATCTTAAGGTTTTCAAGGTCATATGGCAGTTCCTCGTCCTCCTTGGAGAACTTTGGAGGCATTCCAAGAAATGGATTTTTGCCTCCCTTCTTTATTGCAATTGAGTATGGTTTGAATACTGTCATGAAACCAAGGTCAAATATAAGATTATCATAGGTTGGGTCGAGAGCTCTGTTCGTGAGGTAGTTGAGAAATGCTCCTGAACTGTCAAAAGACGGAGAAAAATCATATGCAGATTTTGATGTTGCCTCGTATATCTTCTTTTCCTCTATGTTATAGATCCTAATTTGTGAACGATTTGAAGAAAGTCCAAATGAATATGCTACAAGTTTAGAATCATTGCTAATGTCAAAGTCGTTCAGCCTTCCTCCTGGACTCTTATCAATAAGGGTTTTTGAGCCTGACTTCAGATCAATGATGTAAAGTTCATGTCTGTTATTAGATATTATAACATTCTCTGATCCTTTTATTGCTCTCATATTCATAATAATTCCAATATCCATTGGAATTGACTTTTCTTCTTTCCCATTCCTTCTGTATATTACTACACCATCTTCTCCGTCTATCTCCTGTACGGCTGCAAACCTTTCGCCATCTAGCCTATCTATGTTTCTGATCCTTCCATGAAAAGTTGAGTTTAGAGTTACGGGAGCATTCATATATTTGCCCTTCAGAATACCTCTTCCCCGTGATACTATAGAAACATTTTCTTCATCGAAGAGGTGTATCCTTTCTATATTCTCGGCCACAGTGTTAAACTCGTAATTTTTAGCGGTGAATTTAGAATCGATCTTTATTTTTATTTTTCTAGATTTTCCTTCTTTTATATCGAATAAGTAAAGTTCACCTGCAATAGTAAATACGAGATTATTTCCATTACCATTCATAGGCCTAACGTCGTGTTCCTTGAAATCTGTAAGCTTCTCTATTTTCCTAACTGAGAAATCGTAGGCATATACATTTGCAGTTCCGTCTCTGTCAGTTACAAAGTATAATTTTGATCCTATTACTACTGGAGAGTGGATATTTGTCTCAATTTCAAGTAGTTTTTCAAACTTCTTGCTCTCCTTAAATTTGAACCAAACCTTACCCCTAGTTCCTCCTCTGTAGTTTTTCCAGTATGGTAACTCCATTGTATTTCTTCCCAGAAGTATACCTTTCTCAGAAAACTGGATTGTATTGCCGTATCCGTATTCTGTCTTTTCCATTTTTCTTGTTTTTAGATTTATAGAGTAGAACTCAGTTAGTCCTCTCGTAGGTTCGTATATGTCAGAGTATATCATGATACTGGTAGAATTTATCCATCCTGCAATTCCTGTTGCAGGTGATCCTATATGAGTCAGCTGAATCAGTGAACCACCCTCAGAGTCACATACAAAAATTTCATTTACTCCATTATGTACTCCTCTCATGAGTCGAAAAGCTATGTGGGTGCCATCTTCTGAGAATTTTGGACTGCTGATAACCCCAAGACCAGAAACGATCCTTTTTGAATTATGCCCGTCTATATCACTTATAAACAGATCATCTTCAGAAACGAAACATATCTTATCTTCATGGATATCTGGTTGTAGAATGTAATTTCCCATATGGCATAAGAATGAACTGTTATTTTAACTTGTACCACGTTTATAATATCCCATAAATATATTGATTTCAAAAACCAAAGTATGAGAAATGTTTCGATATGGTATTTAAAATACTTTCAAAACTTATAATTGAGTTTAACATCTAGAAATATGAGAAAAGAAGAGTTTTATGATCAGATAGAAGTTGCAAATAAAAAATACAGTATTGTATCACTGAAAAAGCTTAAGAAAGAAGTGCCAAATATAGACAGGGTTCCTATGAGCATAAGGATCATCATGGAAGCAATGGTGAGAAATTTTGACGGAGAATCCATAAGGGAGGAGGATCTAAAGAATATATTTTCCAGGACTCCATCAAACCCGGGCGACTTTGAAATACCCTTCACAGTAGCAAGGGTTTTGATGCAGGACTTTACTGGTGTTCCTGCAGTTGTAGATCTGGCTTCAATGAGAGAGGCTTTCAGAAAACTGGAAGAAGATCCAGAGAAGATAGAGCCAATTGTTCCTGTGGATCTAGTAATAGATCACTCTGTACAGGTAGACTATTATGGTACAGAAGACGCCCTCAGGAAGAATTCACAAAAGGAATTTGAAAGAAATAAGGAGAGATACAGGTTTTTGAAGTGGGCACAGAAATCCATGAAAAATTTGAGGATAGTTCCACCATCTACAGGTATAGTGCATCAGGTGAATCTGGAGTTTCTTGGAAAGGTTGTGCAGGTATCAGAGAAAGATGGGAAAAGGACTGCCTACTTTGATTCCCTAGTAGGAACAGATTCACACACCACAATGATCAATGGTCTTGGAATCCTTGGATGGGGGGTTGGTGGTATTGAGGCAGAAGCAGCAATGCTGGGCCAGCCAGTAACATTTCTCTCACCAAAAGTAGTGGGCGTTAATCTTCACGGTAAGCCAAAGGAGGGAGTAACTGCAACAGATGTGGTATTGACACTGACTGAGTTGCTGAGAAGAAGCAATGTCGTTGGAAAGTTTGTAGAGTTTTATGGAGAAGGCGTCAAACATCTTGCACTTCCTGACAGGGCAACCCTGTCTAACATGTGTCCAGAGTATGGTGCAACCTGTGCTTTGTTTCCAGTGGATGATGAAACAATCTCATATCTTGAACTGACAGGAAGAGAAAAGGAACACATAGAACTTGTCAGGGAGTACATGAAAGCACAGGGAATGTATGGTGTGCAGAATAATATTCAGTATTCAGAAGTAATTGATCTTGATCTTGAACAGATAGAAAGCACCATTGCGGGACCAAAACTACCACAGCAGATGGTGAAGCTTGAGAATTCTGAAACATCCTTCCTTAAGTTCCTTGAGTCTTCAGGAGAATCACATAAGGATAGTAAGAACGGGCAGGTTCAGGTGTCTTTGAAGACTGCATCTGTAAAGCTTAAGGGAAAAAATGTGGATCTAACAGATGGTGACGTAGTGATTGCCGCCATCACAAGCTGCACAAACACTTCTAATCCAAGAGTGATGGTAGGAGCCGGACTTCTGGCAAAGAAGGCCGTTGACCTCGGGCTTACTGTTAACCCAAAGGTTAAGACGAGTTTGGCACCGGGATCAAGGGTCGTATCCCAGTATCTTGAGAAGAGTGGATTACAACAATATCTTAACAAACTTGGATTTGATCTGGTTGGATTTGGATGTACAACCTGCATAGGAAACAGTGGACCCCTTGAAAAAACCATTGAAGATGCAATCGTTAATAATGATCTTTATACAGTCTCAGTACTTTCAGGCAATCGAAACTTTGAAGCAAGAATACACAGAAATGTGAAGGCAAATTATCTTATGTCACCACCACTGGTAGTTGCCTTTGCACTTGCAGGAACAATTAATATAAACCTGAGAAAAGAGCCTATTGGAAAGGACAAGAATGGAAAGGACGTATTTCTGAAGGATATATGGCCATCAGACCAGGAGATTAACACCGTTATTTCAAGTGTTCTTAAGGAAGATCTTTATCAAAAAAACTATTCAAATGTCTATGGATTTAGTGAATTATGGAATGAAATGGATGCTCCGGAGGGTGATCTTTATAAATGGGATAATAAAAGTACTTATATCAAGAACCCCCCATTTTTTGAAAACTTTTCATCGAAGTTGCCTAATTATGTCAGAGATATAAAAGGACTGAAATGCCTTGCTGTTTTCGGAGATTCAGTAACGACTGACCACATATCTCCTGCTGGTTCCATATCTAAGGCCAGTCCAGCCGGTAAGTACCTTATTGATAATGGTGTTAAACCTGAAGATTTCAACTCCTTTGGTTCAAGAAGAGGAAACCATGAGGTAATGATGCGTGGAACTTTTGGAAACAACAGAATTTCCAATAAGATGGCATCACAGGTTGGCCCATACACAAAGAAAGAAACTGCAAGTGAGGATGTGTGGATATTCGATGCTTCAATGGATTATATTAAGGATGGAAACTGTTCAATTGTATTCGCAGGAAAGGAATATGGAACTGGTTCCTCAAGAGACTGGGCGGCCAAAGGACCTTATCTTCTTGGCGTGAAGGCTGTTGTCGCCGAAAGCTACGAAAGAATTCATAGAAGCAACCTTGTGGGGATGGGAGTTCTTCCACTTCAATTCAAAGGAAAGGATAATTTTGAATCACTGAACATAGATCCATTTTCAAACTTTGATCTAAAATTGCCAGAAAAACTTTCCCCACATGCTTCTGCAACACTGAGTTTCAAGAAGAAAGATGGAAAAGATGGAAAAATTGAGGTTGAAATAAGACTTGACACTCCAGTGGAAGTGAAATATTTCAATAACGGAGGAATCCTTCAGAATGTTATGAGGAAACTTCTATAAATTTTTTTTAATAGCAATCTGAAAGAAATACTGCCAAAATTAAAGTTTTTAAAAAATTAAGGTTTGTAAATTTGTTTATTCCCTGTATATGTTGAAATCAAGCTCAGGTGTAGCATTTTTTGCAATATCGTTAAGTTTTGGTTCTATCTCCTGTAATTTCTCTTCTTCCACAGGAATGTATTTCATCTTTCCCTTAGACATCATGTATGATCCAGGGCATAGGACTCCTTCCTTGACAATAATTGCATCTGCATTAAGTGTCAGAATTCCAGCCATTGCCCTTTCTTTTCCCTGGAACGGTGACCCGAAGCCCGGGTTCTCATAGAACTTCTTCTGTTTTGTTTCAGTGTCTATTTCCACAATTGTATTACCATACTCTAGAGGAGTAAGCACATCTTCTTCGTCTACTACTGCTATAACCTTCATAAATGTCCATGCCAAATTCGTTTATTAACTTTATTAATCATTCCCTTATCACCATAATGTGCGTACTCTTTACATTCTGTCACACGATCTGCGGCTAGAGGATAACAAGATTCTTCAAGACGCAAATAAGAAAGATGACATAATTTTCCCAATTTTTTTGAAGGATTCAAAGCTTGAGAAACTTAGTGGTGCTAGTCTTTGGTGGGTAAAAAGCAGTCTCACTAACCTGGCCAATAAAATCGGAATAGAAAGAATACCCATTGTTGAAAGCTCTGGAAGCTATATTCCTGTTTTAAAAGAAATTATTAACGTGAATAAAATTGAAAGAATAGTTTCCCAAAAAATTCCATTCCCAAGGGTGAAATATGCTTTTAATGAAATCAATGACTATTTCTTAAGCAGAGGGATAGAAAATAAAATGTATGAACCTAACAACCTTCTATCAGACGAAATGATTTCAACTATTAAGATTAATTTTGGAAATTTCGGGCAATTCTTCAAAACAACAAATGAGATGAGATTTGATTATGGTGAAGAGGACTCCACAGACTTACCGGAGTTTCACGAGACTGAAGGAACAAATGGGAAAATAGAATTTTCATCATGGGAAAGAAATTTGGCAAAATATTGGGACACCTCAGAAAGTGCGGCAAACCTGACTTTAAAGAATTGGTTAGAGGGCAATCGGGAAAAGAAGAATACCGAACTCTCCCCATATATAAGGCATGGGCAGATCAATGTAAAGAGATTATGGAAAAAACTTTCAGGTAAGGAAAGTGAAGGAGTTGATAAAATTAGAAGAAATCTTTTATGGAGAGAGTTCTTCTATTGTTCCTATGCCAGAAGGCAATACAGCAATATACTGTCCATAAATGAGAAGATGGAAAATTTTCCGTGGTCAGGACATTGGGATAGGCTGATCAACTGGAAAGAGGGAAAAACTGGTTTTCCCATAATTGATGGCAGCATGAGAAAATTGTGGGAAACAGGCTGGATTGATAATAGGAAAAGGCTCTTAGTATCTGATTTCCTGACAAAATTGTACCTTATAAAATGGACTTATGGTGCTGAATGGTTCATGGATACTCTTGTGGATGCCGATGAGGCAAACAATTATTCATCATGGCAATGGGTCAGTGGCTGCTCTGACTTTTCATGGCCATTCTTTAGGATATTCAATCCCTTAAAGAATAGCATTGAAATTGATCCCAATGGAGAATTTATAAAGAAATGGGTTAAAGAACTGGATGCTTGCCCTGTTGAATTTATTCATGATCCAGAAAACAGTGACGAAAAGCAATGTAAGAAATACAGAAGATCTGAAATAAAATATAGAGAAATGCGAAAGGAATCACTTTCGATATATAGGGAATTCAAAAGAACTGAAAAATTGCAAGTGGATAAAAATTAGTAGTTACAGTTTAGTAGTAATCCTTCAGGTTTACACCATATTTTGGTATCTCAATACCTGATCCATTTTCTACGTGACCGATCTCTCTTATGGATAAGCGATTTCTGAGTGTACTTACAAAATCATGTTTACTCTCGGCATCGATAACCACCACGTAACCAGTTCCCATGTTAAATATCTCATACATTTCAGAATATGATAAATTTCCAAGATCCATTAACGTGGAAAAAACGGGTTGTGGTTCAACAGGGTCATCTATTACATATTTCATATCTTTCATTCTCACAAGATTCTTAAAGCCACCCCCAGTAATGTTCGCCATGCCTTTAATATCGACAAGGTTAATTATATCTAGAATTTCCCTCACGTAAATTCTGGTGGGTTCCAGTAAAACGTCTGATACCTTCTTATTGTATCCTGGAAATGTTTCGTCCATTGTTAGTCCCTGTTCTTTTATGATTTTTCTAACTGTGGTAAATCCGTTTGAATGAATGCCACTGCTCTGTAAACTGTAAACAAGATCCCCTTCTTTGATTGTTTCTCCTGTGGTTATCTGGTTTTTTTGAGCTATCCCAATCACCGATCCTGAAACGTCAATTTCTCTTACAAGATCGGGAATGAGGGCAGTTTCACCACCTACAATAGAGATGTTGGCCATTTGTGCACCCACATTCAGGCCGACACCAATTTCCTTTGCAATGTTTATATCTGTGTCCCTAAGAGATACGTAATCTACCATTGCGATGGGTTCTGCCCCAATTGTTATTGTATCATTAACATTCATTGCGACACAATCTATTCCTATACCTTCCCACTTATTTGCTTCTGCAGCTAACAAAACCTTGGTTCCAACACCATCTGTATTAAAAGCCAGTGCAATATTTCCAAGATCAATCAGAGAGGTAAATCCTCCACTTGGACCCATTACCTTGAAATCATCCCTTCTGTATTTTAGTTGCCTAACCAGAGTGCTGACGAATTCCCCTATACCCTTTCTGTCTAAAACCTTGTCAGAGGATCCTTTCATGTTCCCTTATTACATTATGAGTTAAAAATATATCAACAATCTTTTATAGTTTTCGTAAACAAAACTTCAAAAGAACTTGTGTTTTAGATTTTTTGATTCAAACAAGAAATTCATGGATAATCCTATTGGCGGCAAACTTCCACTAAAAATAAATTCTAGATTCTCAAGAATTCATTCAATCTTCAGTAACTTTTTGTCTAAAATTAATATAGCTCACAAACGTTAAATAACATTCTAATAATATGGGTTTAGGTGATTAGGTGGTAAAACTCGAAGATCTGGATTACAAACCAAAACCAATAGATGAAAATTTTGCTGAAGACACGGAGAACTATCCTGTAACAGGTAAGCATCATGACCATGATGTTAGGGCAGAGGGTAAACAGAGGACCGATGCAGATGGAAAACCATATCCCACAAAGAATGGAATACATGGCACTAAGGTTGCAATTGACTGGGAAACATGTATAGCCGATGGGGCCTGCATGGATGTCTGCCCAGTCAGTTTATATGAGTGGGAACTGAACCCTGGACAGATGGGTACTGGTAATGATAAGGACATAAAGGGGGACAAGCAGCTTTATGAAAAATACAGAACAGATAAATGCGACCCAGTAAGAGAAAATGAATGCATATTCTGTATGGCCTGTGAAAGTGTTTGCCCAACAAGAGCAATTAAAATAACCCCATAATTTTTTTATTATTTTTAAGATAGCTTAGCTCCGTGGTGTAGTGGCCAAGCATACCGGACTTTGGATCCGATGACGGCAGTTCGAATCTGCCCGGGGCTATCGAGGTTGATATGATAAGAATTGTTGGTAGACAAAGCAGATCGGAGAAACTGGAACAGTCCTGTTCCGTTGGAGAGGTAATGGAGAGGCTTGGCATCTCAGATGAAAGATTTGTGTATCTCCTCAACGGGACACCGGTAACCAGAGATGTTATTGTATCTCCGGATCAGGATCTACTTTTTCTCGAGATTTTTTCTGGAGGATAGATCAGGCGGCTCCTGAACTGAGATAAAATCATGGTAGACCATAGATGATAAGACCTTCTCCCTGGACGTATAAATCCTGATTTTTTCTTTCAGAAAATTGAGGTTGTGACCAAAGTTTATGTTTTTTAGCTGACTTTTGAGAATGATCTTGAAGTCAGTTTCATCCCTTTTCAACTCCACATATATCCTATTATTTTTCACATACGGCCCTCTTAAAACCAACGGGTCGCTTTTGTATTTCTCATAAAATTTCACTGCATTAGGATTATCTGCAGGAGGTCCCACGTGAATTTTTACTCCTGGCAATGAACCCGTCTGAAGTTCTAGAAGTACCTGTATTGTCTTTTCGTTAGCTGAACTAAATGTATTCATCAATGTAAAATCCTCTCGCTGAGCAAAACTTGCGAGGTTTCTCTTCATTAGCTCTATTTGTGGATAGAGAATATCATCAATTAAGTCTGGCCTTTTTAATTCCAGTAAAAGAAGATATGTTTTTCTATCCGGAATTTCTCTTTCTATATTGCTGACATTTTCTAGATCTATGAAATCTGGCTCAGGGTTTTCCAGATAAAGTGAAGAGGCAATTCTAAGAATAGAAAGTGATTTCTTACTCACTGCCGATGCCGCATTCCTCTTACTATCAACTGGATCCATAAGTATTACAGGTGAATCAAATTCTGATAATTTAGGACCGATTACCAGTTGACCTCTTGATTCTCTTACAAACCGGAGAAAGTTTTCAAACGTCTTATGATAGTAGATACATAATTCTGAA
This sequence comes from Cuniculiplasma divulgatum, assembly GCF_900083515.1. Taxonomy (NCBI): domain Archaea; kingdom Methanobacteriati; phylum Thermoplasmatota; class Thermoplasmata; order Thermoplasmatales; family Cuniculiplasmataceae; genus Cuniculiplasma; species Cuniculiplasma divulgatum. Next base: position 280,048 of record NZ_LT671858.1, on the reverse strand, counting down.
ACATATCCCGAAAATCCTTCTGTTCTTAGTTCAGAACCATATACACCAATCCTTTTGAGAAATAGTTTTAAAATGATTGCCTGATCCCGTTCTTCGTCATTCATGACGGAGTTTAAGAATTCTGTATGAAGTGGAGTTCTATCAACCGATGACCTCGTTCTTTCACCGATTTTCATCCTGTAGCACGGCACTATATCTACTTTTATGTTATCCACGAACCCTGATACATATGGATGCTCAGCATATTTTGCCACTCCATCACCTATTACCTTAAATCCAATATCAAGACCGTAACTTTCTAGCTGCTTTTTATCATATTCACTTGAGAACTGTATGAATATGTCAATATCACTTTTCTTAAGTGATGTACCCCTTGCGGATGATCCAACGAGTACGGGAGAGGCGTTAAGACTCATATCGTTTATTACCACACTTATTTTTCTAATTAAGCTATCTATTAGATTTTTCCTATGCTCCCTTTCATTGCCTGAAAGTTTGTATTTTTTTAAAAGTTCATTGTAGTCCATATCAATTGGACATTAGATTCATTATGGCGTCCGCCGGCTGTCCTTCTGCTTTCTTCAAGGCATCTATTGCTTTTTCCCTTGAAACTGAGGCCTGTTCCATTACAAGTTTTATATCGTCTTCAGGAAATTCTGTTCCTTCCTTTGCTACTTCCTTTTTCTTACCAATTACTTCTTTTAGTGTTCCAGTGATCTGAAAGGATTTTTGCCCCTGAGCCTCTATTGCTACTACCTGTGGATTTTCTATGATATAGTTTTTTTCTCCAGCTTCCATGACTACCCTCTTAACATCGGGATATTCAACCTGCTTGATTCCCATCTGCTGCATCATTCTTTTTACTTCCCTTGAATTCATTTTTCCCGGGATCATGTTTGAGTAAATACTAATAAGAATAAATGATTTGGCTTTCAACTTGCTTTTGAATTCCATAAAATCCCTTAAAGATTTAAATAAAGTGACAGTATTCCCGTACTACAGCCGTGATAGCTCAGTTGGGAGAGCGCCAGACTGAAGATCTGGAGGTCGCTGGTTCAATCCCGGCTCACGGCATGCTACTAAAGGTTAAACATGTTGATTTATTAGTATTTAGAATTTTTATTTAGGTTATACACTGGCAATCCACGTTCTATAATATTGTAAAAAATATCAAAACGGTATAGCGCTGTATAATTGAGAGCCTGCTCCGAAAATTTATAAATAGTAAATTAATGGCTTCCTACAGGTAAGACCGGTTAGTTAACTGTACCTTGAGGTGCATAAAGACAATACTAACTGGCTCTGGCATATTTCTTATTTCCACAATTCTATGTACTTTTGAGGGAATTTGTTTTGATCTATTATATCAATATATTGAGAGTCTCCATTGTTAAATTTATGATATACAGCTCCTGCTAATATATCAGCTAACTGAATTCCACTAAAATTTTCTTAATAACTATGTGTTATAATTACAGGTTCATTGAAATTACTGCCATTTTTTAACTTTTGGCTTAAATACTCATTAAAATCCTTTCTAAGTAAACTTTTCCTTTTAGATTTGTCAATTCGTATTTCAACATTGTCACAATCTAATTTAATTGCATCGGCCAGACGTCCCGCTGCAAAACTATATAGCTTATCTTTATTCTCTTTTAAATATGGGCTTGATACTTTTTTCTTCTCCATAATACAATTAATACCACTACAGGAGCAGGTTTCATTCAATTTATTTATAAAATATTTCCTTACTTCTGGGCTGGATTTATTAAATTTTATTTCATTTGCATTTTTTAATTTATTTTTCAATTTGTTCCTCCTAGCATTTTTAATTATTCTATCCAACTTCCTCGGATCATCTGTGATGAAAGCTGATATAATCAAGAATTTTGAGCTTTTCTCCGAAAACCCCAGATCATCACTTTCATCAAAATAAATATACCTTATATCCACCTATTACCAAGCTTTGTTAGGGTTAGTTACTTAATTAATTTTAATATAAATGAAAGAGTGCTTTGAGAAGACAATGAAAGCCACATCTGTGTTTTAAAAATTGATTCACAATGAGCATTCCATGGATAGATCTAATAACAATATCAATAATTCCTGGAAACATACTTGCTATCAATGCTTTTGAAATGAAGACTTAACTAAGATCAGAATCTAATCTTTTATACGATGATTGGTGGAAATTTTACCAAGATCAAATAAACTGCAACCAGAGCATTATTGGATCATCTTCTCCCTCAAGCTGCGTCTCTGTTTCTCCTATGGAACTGACTGTTTTGAATGAAAGAAAGTATATTTTTCCATTTTCTTTTATACCCTTCATAATGTGTTCAACCGGCTGCCCATTGGGCAGGTGCGCCTGTGCTTCTGGCATCTCTGGAGAAAACCTGAGTTCCACAGTATTATCCTTATTTTCAAAAAGATTATATGATCTATTCTGTAAAATGAATTCTTTAAGCTTTTTCTCTTCGACCCATGGTTTATCCATCATTATAATGTATCAAATGATGTTAAAAAAATGTTGTTAATAAAAAGTTGACCTTCTACTTTTACATAGCTGTTCTAACTTACTAAAGATCAAATAATAATCTCTCACATTGTATATGAAATTAATACACTTTTCTAAAGTAATGGTCCCACAAGCAAGGGTAATAGGGCAGTTATGTCTCCATAAACGTTTACAAATTTGGCATCTGGCTTTACTTTCTTCCAGGATATGGCCTCTTCCAATTTTGCTCCAGATAGAGAACCATCATATTCCTGCGCCGTGGTAATATAGATTGCAGAGTCAAGGCCACCCCTGAACTGATTCCACCATATGGTATGGTGTTTCGAAATCCCTCCTCCGATCATTAATGCCCCCGTCTTCTTTGCATCAAAGATTATATCAGATAGATCATGTTCATCCTGTAAAACATCAACAATGAAGTCTGAATTCATTTCCTTAAAGGACCAGAGTTGAGAACCAAAGGAGCCATCCGTTATACCTGGTACAAAGATGGGTATATGATTTTTAGCAGCATTGTAAAGTATAGAATCATCATTTTTTATTGCAAGTCCGATTTTTTCGATGAGCTTCCATGTAGTCCACTTTTTACTCTCTTTATACAGTTTCTCAAGCTCTTTCTGCATAAATTCTTCCATAATTTCTCCATAGCTTTCGTCAGGAATTACTACACTACCCAGCCTATTTATTCCGAGGTCCTTAAGTTCTCTGTCATTATAGTCAAAGGAACCACAATAATAGTCCCTGAAAGATCTGGCAATATCATGATCCAGGGTTCCACATGTAGTAATTATTACATCGACCATTTTTCTTTTTACCATTTCGTTGATTATTCCCCTGGTTCCAGTGGATATTATATCCGCAGGGAAAGATAGGAAAGTAGTGTTGTCCTCCTCGACCATCTCTTTTAGAATCTCGTAGGCAACCCCAATTTTTGAGGATGTAAAACCTCCAGATTCAAGAAACTGCGAAATCAGTTCACCAAGTGTTGTACTTTTTGTTATTTTTTCGTCTTTTACAGGATTACTTAATATTTTTTTCTTATCAGGCAACATAATAAGTGATTGAGTTCTAATACAGGTATTTTACCTTTCCATGTTAGTGACTATTTTCGTAATATATTATTACCTCATGTTTATTATGGATCAAATAATCACAAAACAAGATTTATGAGTAAAAGAATCTATAAAAATGAAAAAAGTTTGGTTTCAACATTAATGCTTCTTTCCTTATTCGTTGATCAGTGGAATGTCTTTGTTGTCCCAATGTCAAATTTTTTTATAAAGGACTCATTCATAAAGACAAATTTATTATTTGGTCTCGCGAGTGGGGCCATAATTGGAGGGGCTGCAGTCGGTTCCCTTTTGGGTGGTATACTCTCAGACCGAATCGGGAGAAAAAAAGTTTTCGTATCCAACATGCTCATATTCATTTTTGCTGATCTAGGGTCTGCGATTTCACCTGACCCGGCAGTGTTTATTGCTTTGAGATTTATAGCTGGAATTGCTGTTGGATCTGATCTTGCAAATTGCTACTGCTTTATTATGGATGCTATAGGTAGAGGAGATAGGGAGGTTACTGGAGTTAAGAATACCCTCATGGCAAGTTTTGCCATTATGACCATAAATATCTTAATTTTGTTATTACTGTTTAACAATGCAGATTACGTTTCCATATGGAGGCTAACCATGGGAATATCGGCAGTCCCAGCATTATTCGCCCTGCTGGTGTCAGGATACCTCGGAGAGAGCCCACTATGGACTAAGCCGAGTGAAAACGGAAAGCCTCCGCGCCTTGAATTTATACGGAAGCTTAGGAAGGACAAACTGAAGTGGAGAACGACAAAGTTCAGCTGGATCTCTGGAATAGCCAGTTCTGTTGAGGTTGGGACATTTGCATTTTTTATTCCAATCATAATATCTAATTTTAGAATTTCCAGTATTATAGATCAGCGTTATCTGATTATATTCATCTACTCCTTCGGTCTTCCTGCAGGCATTCTGGGTCCAAAATTTTTGCCCAAAATGGGGCTGAAAAACCTGAGTATATATGGATATACAATAACACTAATTTCACTTATAGGCTCTGGGGTTTTCATTGTTTATGGATATTATTTAATAGTACCACTCTTCATGATATTATTTGTGTGGGGAAATCACTGGAACAACCAGCCCATACTTACATCACAATCCCTAATATCAGATCCACAATACCGGGGTAGTGCAACCGGTTTTTCCAACTTCATTTCAGAGTTTCCAGCTTTTCTATCCATAACTATCTTCCCGCTAATGGCTGGCATTCTAGGAATTGGAGCATCCACATTAATTCTAGCTTTGGCGCCAGCCACAGGTCTTGTTGTTTCCATATTCCTTTTCAGGGAAATATATGGCTATGAAAATAGCTTTACAGATAATGAAAAAGTTCAGATTGATGGAGCCTGAAATTTAGTGGAGAACATTTATCACTTCCTATTAATTCCCACAAAATATTTATTTAAATGCGCGTGATAGGAAAATGATGCTACAGGAAAATCAGATGAGTTCGGAAGATTCATTAATTGCGCTCAGGATGGAATCGGTAGTAAAAACATTTGGAACTGTTAGGGCAGTTGACGGCGTGGATATTCAGATTAAAGATAGGGAAAGAGTGGCCCTGCTTGGTGAAAACGGCGCTGGCAAGTCTACAACCATAAGAATAATTTCCGGTCTGATGAAACCTGATAGTGGTATGGTTAGAATATATGGTCACAGACCCAGTTCAATTGAAGCAAAGAGATATATTGGATATCTTCCAGAAGATGCAAGCCCATACCTGAATCTCTCTGTGAGAGAGAATCTAGAGTACATAGGAACCATAAGGAGAACTGAGAATCTCCAGGATAGAATTGAATTTTTTCTCGATATGTTAGATCTAAGAGAAATGGAGAAACAGAAACCACTTACACTATCAAGGGGAAACAGGCAAAAACTATGCCTCGCCCTTTCAATTATTCATCAACCGAGATTTGCCATTATGGATGAACCATTGAATTATCTTGATATACCAACTCAGGAAAAGGTATTCGAATATTTTGAGAAGATGAATGCAACCTTTCTGGTGTCAACCCATATATTGTCAATTGCAAGAAGATTAACCAGCAAGGTAATTATTCTATCCTCTGGAAAAAAAGTGTGGGAAGGACAGATTACTGAGCTCGAGGAGTTAACAGAAGGCACAAAAACAATAGAAAGCATCGTGTCGGAACTGATGAAACATGTTTCTTAGTGTGCTGAAGCTTCTTATCAAGTCGAGATTTTCAAGAAATTATCTCCTTGTAATACTCTTTATTTTCATATATTCAATATTTACGGTAAATTTTGGGCTGGATGATACTTCTAATTTCGGTTCATATTATCTTGCATTTTTCTTCCTCCTCTTTTTGCTTTCTGCCATTTACACAGGAGGTATATCAACAACTTCTGCGGATAGAGATTTTCTTCTTACTTCTGCTATAGAAAATCGTGTTCTAGTCCCTGCTTTTTTCATCTCACAGGCGCTTGCATCATCTCTTATTTTCATTTCAGCCGCCTCTGCTTCTTTCATTATACTGAGGAGCAATGAAACAGCTCTTCTGATTGGGATTGTAGATATAATATGCATGGCTATCCTTCCAATTTCAATGAGCCTGAATATGGCAGGTACGCCGAGACCTGCGAGAGTTGGAGTAGCAGCTATTGCAGGCTTATGGGTGATTTCATCTTACCTGGGCTTCCCTCTTGGACCATTATCGTTCCTTTCCGGTCATCTCTTTGAATCTTCACTATTTCTTATAATTGTTACAGTGATAGCTACTGGAGTATCCTTCAAGGCAATAAGCCAGGAATCTCTTCCATTTAAACTGTCAGCTATGGCAACAAAATCAAAAGGTTTCAGGGACCTCTTTAAATTCATGGGAAAACAACCTGCACTGGCTGTTTTTGAACTTCACTTCAAACAGGTAGATTTCTCTTCAAGAACAGCGAGCATGGGAAATATTAGAGTTAAGGTCAATAGAGTGAGTCTTTACACCATTGGTCTTCTAACCACTTTGCTGGGAGTTGCCTTTGTTCTTTTTCAGCTCTATTATGTGCGCGGCCTATCGAAGGGATCCTCAGATTCTCTTCTTTACATATTATTTCCTGAAATTTACATAGCATGGGGAATTTCACTTGGACTCAGTACAGGAACTCTGTCAAAGGAGAGAGCATGGCTGGCCTTTATCTCTTTTCCAGTAGAACGGTATATGCAGCTTACAGCACTTGCCAAAATGGCACAGGCACTATTTGTATCTGTTCCCATGATTGCGGCAAATGTCATTCTAACAATACTTGGCATACCTTTTTCATTTGAATTCATATGGATTTTTGCCCTGCTTGTCCCCATATATTGTGGTATCAGTTTTTCCATGTCTTTTTACAAAAAGACGTTCCAGATCACACAGGAGGATGTATTACCTTCGACCTACAATCTGACCCAGTTCATTCTTCTTCCTGTATCCTTCATAATGCTTGTTGTACTTTTTATCGTTGCCTTTTTTGCTGGATCACTACCCTTTATCATACTTGGTGCGGGAATTTTCCTTGGGGTATTTCTATTTAGGGAAGATCACTGGAAGAATGGGTTATATAGAATGGTTGAAAGTGGATATGTTTGAGACTAATATTATTTTCACATTGTGAGTGACTTCTTGGATGACAAACAAATTTTGCAACAGATATTAGAAGTTTCGAAAATAGTTTATAAAGACGATTTAAATTTAAATACATAGTTATTCTTAAATATCAATTCAAAATGTCGAATTCGATACATGAATTTAGGAGAATATTCTGATAGTGCACTTTTCATTCTTTCGCTAAAGCCCATGAGTGGTTATGAACTTTCGAGAAAATTGAAATGGGATGGTTCAATGGTTTCAGGAGGTACCATAAGACCACTGCTAAAATCCCTCGAATACCACGGTTTCATTAGATATGAAATGAGAGGGAGGGCCAAGGTTTATCATCTCACGTCAAAGGGTGAGAAGTATGTTTCTAATCTACGCCTTTTCAGGGAAAATATTAGGGAAAGGATGCTTGCTGTTTCAATGGGAAGGGACCTCCTATTTCCTGATGTTCTAGCGAGTATAGAAGATACCACTATTCTAAACGAGGCAATAGACAAGATGGCATCTGTAATTATACGGCAGGTGAAAGTTGCATTCGTACTTAAAAAAGCAGGAAATACTGAGGCAATAGATAGAATGATTTCAAATCTCAATGATGTGATTAAGGAGATACTCTCTGCAGAAAAACCAAAAATTAAACAGTAATATGACATAACATTATAGATATACTATAATGAGTGATGATTGATGGATCTGACCCTTTTAAATACAATAATCCTGTGGCTACATATATTTTCAGCTATAATATTCGTAGGTGGTTCATTTTTCATATGGGTTGTGGTGATTCCTGCCTCGTATAAGATAACTGATGATGAGAAGCTGAGAACCAGAATAGTGGGGCTTATAGGAAAACAGTTTGCCTGGATTACTAACGTTTTTCTTATAATACTGATTTTAACCGGCATATATAATGCGACATGGTACCTTAATTATAATTTCTTTGCACTTTTCAATACGCAGGGAGGAAATATTCTCCTTGTGAAAATTGTACTGGTAGGTGCAATGATTCTCATAATGTATGGAAACAATCTTTACCATGGTAAAAGGATAATGAAGATGGCAAGAGAGGGCAGAATGGATGAGCTGAGAAGACTGAGAAAATGGTCACACATGCTTTCCTATATTACACTCGGGCTTATGATTGCCATAACAATAACGGCTGTTGCACTTCAGTTTTACTGAAAGTGATTTTAACTAAACCTATTTTTTTTTTAGTTCGCTAAATGAGATAAAAAATTGTTATATTGTTATTCTATTGATGCATATTGTTTCTACATTCATATCAGTTTTAAGTCTCTGTTCCTGTAAGAATACTGAGTATAAAATAGATGAACAATTTTGGTAGTGTCTCCATAAATATGTAAAATGAGGCATTTTATTGGTGTTAAAATTAAGACATTGCTATAAGCCCAGATATAAACAGAATTACTGATGAAAGTGCCTCTATGTAAAATCCAGCCTGAATTCTATAGGACTCAACAAAATTACTGTAATAAAATATATTACCATTCACATCAGGGGAGATCTTATAGATGAATATTATGTAAAAAATGAATCCCATAATACCAATAATTGATGCTACAATAGACCCTAAGTTTGAGTTTCTACCTTTCTTTTTTAATATCATAATAATGCCAAAAGCTATTGCAGTAATTCCTGAGATAAGAATCAGAATGCCGGTAATGTATGAAAGGTATACGGGATCACTCTTAGGCAGAGTTGGTATAGAAAGGGGATAGAACACCCCAGACAATCCAAAAACATTAAATGACTCGTTCCACCATGGTATTATAAGGGAAATTAAAATAAAACCTCCAAACAAGAGACTGAATATTCCCATAACGAGTTTGTTTTTCATGGACGCATTATAAAGAGATTATATTTAAACAGTAGGTTGTTAAAAATGTTGTTAGTAAATTTTAGAATCATCTTGCAGATGCTGCAATTCTTTCCACTTCCTCTTTCTTGGCTACTGCATGTGAATTCTGGTCATTCTTGGATGCCAGTATTATCTCATCTGCGAGACATGCTTCAATGGATTTCTTGTTTTTATATGAAGCATCGGTTGATCCAATGGCAATATTCCTTAGGGCTTCATCCACTCTTCTAGATGGAGCAACATCGACAGCCTTAGGAACAGCAATGCCCCCGTATTTTAGCCTTGTTACCTCTTCTCTTGGAGCAGCATTCTCAATTGCATTGATTAGCAGCTGGAGAGGGTTTTGCTTGGTTTTCTCTTCGATAATTTCGAATGCATCTCTCAGAATCCTGTATGCGCCATATTTCTTACCGGTCCACTTTTCTGTTCTCATAAGTTTATTTATTAACCTTTCTACAGTGTTAACATTTTTCTTTCCAGCCGAATAGTTTGAAAATCTTCCCCCTGTGTGCAGGTTCATGTATGAATTTAGATTAATATATTTTGATAGGCCCAAATCGTGAACCTCGATTCCATTTACATCATATTTTCCAAAAATTTTAAGATCCATTATCTCACCGTCTTCTCCTTTCTTCCCCTTACTAACTCAGATAAGGAAATTCCATTAACTCCAACGACCTTATATCTGACTCCTGGTATATCTCCCTTACTTCTACCCTTACTTCCGCCAATTCCTTCCACCAGAACTTCATCGTGCTCATCTATATAGTTGATAGCACCATCTCCAGGGGCAAATGCAGTAACCTGCCTGCCATTTTTTATAAGCTGAACCTTAACACATTTCCTAATTGCCGAGTTTGGTTGTTTGGCTTCAATTCCTATTTTTTCTATTACGATTCCTCTGGCCTGTGGTGATCCTTCAAGTGGATCGCTCTTCTTTTTTAATTCCAATACTCTTCTTTTATACTTACTGTTAGACCATCGGAATTTTTCCCTGTCACTGCTTAATTTTGATCCTGCATTTTCTCCATTCGCCAATATATCACCCTAGTTTAATTCAAATTTTGAACCTGATTGAGTAGTAGGGTAATAGAAATATGCATATAAATGCTATTGTCTCTATTGCACTATTCTGGATGACACAGCTATTTACATATAACTTTGACTGCATATTATTTCTAATCTTTTTGCTTTTGTACTGAGAATGACATGATATTAAAGAACAATAACACTTTTACTTACGGGAAAATTTATCCTTATGAATGACAATGTTAGTAAATCTATGGATATATTGATATTTAAAAAACATAAAAGAGATATATTTATCTTTTAGAGTTTAATCACACAGAACACAAATTGCCAAGTAATAAATCAATTATCGGAATAAGATCTTTTTTGTCTTCTGTAGGTGCAACTGCAGCATCTACCTTTGTTGGAATTTACGCTGTTCTTATTGGTGCAAGTGCTAGTGAGATGGGATGGCTTCAGTCCTCTGCAAACGCAATATCAAATGGAGGGCAGATTCTCTGGGGTAAGATAAGTGATAGAACTGGATCCAGAAGAATATTCCTAATAATTGGAAGTATCATTCTTGCCTCGCTCTGGGCAATGATGCCTTATGCATCCGATCCTGTAAATTTAATAGTAATTTATTCCCTGATTTCACTTTTTGGTTCTATGATTACGGTTAACTGGTTCTCTCTCATTGCAGATTTGTCAGATTCAAGCGTGAGGGGTAAGTTTTTGACTTTCATAAACAACATTTCATCTGCAGGAACCATAATTTCTCTGATTGTAATGGTTTTCCTATTTGGAGGCGATCTCCAGTCAAACATAATGCTGCCATTCTTTCTGTCTTCGGCAACATACCTTATTTCCAGTGTTCTACTGGTTTCTCTGAAAGAGACCAATCACAGGGCAAGATTTGAGGGTTCACTTCTTGCGACCATAAGAAAGATTAGATATGATGATAACTTTTTCCCATATTTCAGGGCAACCAATATTCAGGGGTTTTTCTGGTCGATGGCCTGGCCTATGTTTCCAATTACAATAGTTTCCGTTATGGGTTTTGGACTTAGAGTAGTAGCCATACTCACCATAGTATCCCTATCAGTTACCATAGTAATTCAGACGCTACTTGGAAGGGTAACTGATAAAACCCAGAGACCGCCCCTAATCTTCGTCAACAGGGTTATGTTGAGCCTGATCCCGGTATTTTATGCGTTTTTCCATTCTTTTCTACTATTTGTACTCCTTGAATCATATAGCGGTTTTCTCGGGGCTTTACAGAATATTGTTATGAATTCATATCTCCTTGATATTATTCCGACGACAAGAAGGGCAGAATACATATCAATAATTAATGGTTTCAATGGACTGGTGTATTTAATGGGCGCACTCGTCGGTGGTTATCTTCTTCAATATGCACTCTCTGTCTTTCCACTTGTAAAAGCTCTGGAATTCTCATACATGATAGTGTTTGCCGGAAGGTTTTCTTCATCATTTCTGTTCCTGAAACTCAAGGAACCTGAGAAAAAGGGGAGAACACCCCTGGGTCTCTTTTCCATATTATACAGACAGAAAATTCCAGGAAGTCCTTCAGGTGGTACAATCAAGATGAAATAGTATTTTCAATCACCTTATCCTCCATGGCACAATCTTTCGAAATGTGGATTGTGCCGAATATTGAAATTAGTATTATAACGATAAACGATAGAATAGTCAGGTAAAATAAACTGGAACTATTAATGAGGGAACCTATCATGGCAATAAATAAAAGAGTAACAGACAAAAGTCCAACCGATCTTATTCCTCTGCTAAATTTACTCGAATTAAATAAAGAAATGCCCACAATAAGGTGCACAATAACATATGAAAGACTAACGACCTCTGCAATCACTACGAATGCATTATAAAAACCAATAGTGGATCTTGAAATTAATATGATTGATACATCCACTGCAAGTAAAATTGTGATGAATTTTCCTGATTTAACATACTTTATCTTCCTCAGGATCCTGCCCTGAAAATTTTCATACATATTCATCAATGCGTGTGAATAAGACAGCATTAAGTTATAAGAACTCAACAATAGTAAGGCTAACAGTAGAAGTGGAACTATTGATCCCATATCTGATCCGAGAATTTTGAGCAAAATAACGGGGTTTAATGAATAGGAGTTGATATTACTTCCAAGAAACACGGTTAATGCATAGGCAGCAAATATCATGATAATTCCTGTGATAATGTATGAAACTATCAGTGTTCGATTTAATCTTGATGATGGAACACCTGATCTGTTAAAAAGAAATATACCACTCCCACTGCCGGAAAACATAAGAACTCCAATTAAAACTCCCTCCCAGAAATTCCCTGAAAAGACAGATGTGGAAACTGTGGAAACAGCAGAATGACTCCTCATAATAATCATCGCTATACTTAAGACAAGAATTCCAAGAATTTCAATCATTCCAATTGCAGTTATAACGGAAATTGCGAGATTTCTTCTTTTTAATAATGGAAATGCGAGAAGAAGTAGAAGGATTGCTGCAAATATGAGATCCAAAAAGATCTTATTCACCGAAATTATAAATGATTGCACAAAGAATGACGAAAACATAATTATGTTGGGAATAACAAGAAAGGAGTACATAATATAAACCAGTCCTGTAAAGATTGCAACTCTTAATCCAAGAGAATACATTGCATATGCTGAATATCCTGACCCATCAGAAATTCTTGAGGAGAAGAAAATGATTGGCATGAAACTAATGAAGCTGATAAGGAAAGCAATTACCACAACAAGAGTCATCATGGTACCTGAGAAATAGGCAATCAAAGGCAGGAGAGCTACAAAGTTAAGTGCGGGACCTACTGAGCCAAAAGACTGAAAAGTGAGTTGTCGAAAAGAAAAATTCATGGGAGTGAATTTAAAGAGAGTATAATAAATTTTATAAAAGTGAAGTAAACTTCAGGGAGATCAGTAAAATTCCTGAAGAACTTCTTCTGTTAACTTTGTTATTGGTTGTTTTATAAGTGGAGTTTTCATCACTGAATCCCTTTCCTCATATGTCATGTCATTAGCTTCGTAAAAGATTCCGATTGGTATTTTATCTCCCCACTCATCTGCCCTTTTATACGCTGCCATAAAGTCTGTGGGATCGTGTTTTTCATCTTCCACTTTGTATACTCTCTTCCTGAAGAAATCGTAGGTATTATCTTTGTTGTAAGTCACACATGGACTGAAAACATCGATGAACGAGAACCCTTTGTGCTGAATGGCTTTCTTTATTGTTGCCTGCATATGTTTAACATCCCCTGAAAATTCTCTTGCCACAAATGTCGCACCTGCATTGAGAGCCATTGTAACTGGGTTTATTGGAGGTTCAATATTTCCATCCGGAGTGGTCTTTGTTCTCATTCCAAGCCTTGATGTTGGAGATGCCTGCCCTGTTGTAAGCCCGAATATTTGATTATCTGAAACTATGTATGTTATGTCCGGATTTCTCCTTGCTGCATGGTAAAAATGTTGTGTACCCTCATTGAAACCGTCACCATCTCCACCATAGGCAATCACTGTTAATTCAGGATTTGCCCATTTTATTCCCGAAGCAGCGGGAAGTGATCTACCATGTATTCCATGAAATCCATATGCCTTTACAAATTCCGGCATGTTGCTTGAACAACCTATACCAGATACTATCACAGTGTCTTGTGGTTTAATACCTAACTCTGCCAGTGCCATTGGTATTGCAGTCAATTGTGCAAAATTTCCACATCCTGGGCACCAATCTGCTTTTACCGTTCCTTTAAAATCTGCTAATGTAACCATTTTTTTCACTCCTTTATTTTTTTCTCTATGTCTTCAGCCAGCTTTCCTGGGTAGAACGATTCACCATCATACTTGGTAATCAGATCTGCTTCAAGATTTAGTTCCGACTTAATTAGTCTTAATAACTGTCCTGTGTAGTTATTTTCTACAAATATTATCTTTTTCTTTCCCTTTGTAAGTTTCAATATATCTGGATTTACTGGGTAAGGTCTGTTCACTTCAATTGCTCCAACCTTAATTCCCTTATTCCTGAGTATATCAACTGCTTCCTCAACTGCACCCTGTGTGGATCCCCACTGCACAACCGCATACTCAGCATCTTCCAATCTATACTGGGGTGTTGGAGGGAGTTCCTTTTTTAACAGGTCCATTTTCTTCATTCTTTTTTCCATTACTTTTCTTCGAATAAGCGGATCAGTTACAGCATCACTAACAACGTCTCCTTTTTCATCGTGCTCATCTGAATCCTCGTTATGCATTAAATTTGGGGTTCCAGGTAAGGCTCTTAATGAGATTCCATTTTCAGTGAATTCATATCTCTTGTAATTTTTCTCATTTCCTGTTGCAAACTGCCCCCTTTCTATATTAGAATCAAGTTTCAAATTTTCGACTGTTTCATCATGTTCTGCAAGATAAAGATCTACCATGAAAAAGACTGGAATCTGATATTTTTCAGCCAGATTTAATGCCTCTCCTACCATGTAATAGGTTTCTTCAATATTTCTTGGTGAGAATATTGCCTTTGGAAAATCTCCCTGTGATGCACCTAAAACCTGAAGTAGATCGCCCTGCTCAGTTTTTGTTGGAAGTCCAGTTGACGGACCTGCCCTCTGTGCCTCATACACAACTAATGGTATTTCCATCTCAGCAGCCATCCCCACTGCTTCAGTCATTAAAGCAAAACCTCCACCAGATGAACCTGTCATTGCCCTGATTCCAGCATAATTGGCCCCTATGGCCATGTTAATTGCTGAAATTTCGTCTTCCGTTATTTTAACAAACACATTGAATTTCTTTTCATGTGATGCGAGATAATGAATAATGGAAGATGCGGGAGTCATAGGATATCCGAAATATGCTTTTAATCCTGCTCTTACTGCTCCCAATCCTGCAGCCTCACCACCGGCCATAAGATACATCTTCTTCTTTGGCGTTTTTAGTTCTTTTGCTGCTTTCCCATATTTTTGCACGAAGGTATCATAACCTTCCTGAGCTGCCTTTACATTGAGTTCTGCTATTTCGCCCTTCCCTCCAAACTGGTCTCGTATTACGTTTGCAAGTTCTTCAAAATCAATTGAAAGATATCCAAAAACTGCTCCTATAGCTACTGTATTTTTCAGAAGAGTGTTCTTACTATATTTCTGCGCAATTTCACCAAGGGACATTTCACAGTATTTTATGCCATCAAATTTCTTGAACTCTCCTACGCTTTTGTCGTAAACAACAATACCTTTAACAGGTGATGCTCCACCTTCATTTATCTCAGGATTTGTGTGTCTTTCCAGTGCATCCTTATTTAGTGCAATGAGGATGTCTAAATCGTCTCCTTGATTTTTCACTTTCTTTATTGAAGCTCTTACCTGATACCAGCTCTGCCCACCTCTTATTATACTCTGATAGTAGTTGTAAGTGGAGACATATAATCCGCTCCTCGAAAAAACCCTTGCTATTATTAGCCCTGCAGACTGAACACCGTCTCCTGCAGCACCGCCTACTCTGACGATAACTTCATTTTGATCCATGATTTTGTCACTTTCCTTATTCAATACTATATTTCTACTTGCTATAAATTTTTTTAAACATTTTTCCAACAATATAAATGTATAGAAGTAGGTTGCTTATTTTTTTACATTTGTAAGACTTAACTGTTACACAATATTGGATTGGCAGTTCTAAATATATTAATACTTTCACATCCTTCTATATTTATCGGAAATAATACCAATACTTTTCTTGTGATATTACTACTTGGTAATGTTGGAAATTAGTGAAATGAGATTAAGATAAAAGGAATTACGTTTGAGATAGAATTTTTCTCCAACTAAGCTAACAAAAATGAGAGTGCTCCAATAAATAATGTTGATTAAATTATCTACAATCGATGTTTATTTTTCATTCTATCCTCTATTCCTGAAATTAACGATAAGACCATCTCTTTCATCGTTGAATCTAGATGAGAAATGATATCATAGAACTCGTTTTCGCTAATTTTACCTTTTATTTTATCCTCTATAATTTTCTTTATATCATCAGTTATTAAGTCGGACCGCCCTATGGATTCGATGTATCCATCTGAATTCTTAACAATTTTTACTCCATTACCAATTTGAATGGAAAAAAATCTTCTGCGAAATTTATATCTTCTTAAAGTAAAATTAAAGGCCACTTGGTATACTATTTCAGAAATTATAAACGCATAAAAATATAATATTGAATTAAGTTTTGGATAAAGAAGATAAAAAATTACTAAACAAGCAATCTGGATTAACACAAGACCCCCCGCAATTTCCAAGATTGCAAGACTCCTGCTCTTGTATTCTTTAGTCCTCATTACAGGTATAGTGAAAAAGCCAATAATAATAAATGAAGCAGTTAATGCAAAGAAATCTATTAAGGCCTCGTTAATGCCAAAACTCAGTGTTCCTGAAAAATTTAGAATAAATTCTGATACCACTATTGTGGTTGCTAAAATTATAAAGTATTTTAGAAAATCTTTATAGTGCACTGGGCTTACCCGCCTCCTGTTCTCTGAAAATGTTACTCTGACCTTTGGTTTCTCCCGTTCAGTCATCTAATCCCTCATTGTGTGGAAATATCACCACGAGATATCAGCCCTGCATTGATCATGTGAGCTTTTAATTCACCTGCTATAGAGTCATTAGATCCACTTAATAACTCTAAAATCTCGTTCACAGTCAATTTTCCTTTCTTTAGATTGATAAGATCCTGGGCAAGAATGAGAAGGCTATCCTTGACAATAGCCTGAAAGAATTCGTCCCAGCTCATGTTATTCTCATATACGAACTCAAATCTAGTTTTTAACCATTTTAATCTTTCATAGGTCATCCCATCTATTTTTAGCCCTATTTTAGACATACAGAATACATTCCTGTGATAAATTTAAACTTTTACATTATTTTACATTATTTAGGATAAATACATAACTCACAACTCATATTACTTAGCATTTTGAACCAAATTCCACTTCGTTAATTGGATTATAGGAGTCTATTTTTTAAGAGAAACTTCAAAAATACTAGGGTATATCCGCGCGATAAAAAAGCTAATAAGTGATACTTTTATAGAATACCAAAAATTTTTCCAATTTAATAAAGATGGAGATAATATCATGAAATTGAAATTAGAGCAAATATATCCGTAGTTAAATGTTGGAATTGCTAAAGAATTGGAGGGCTATTTTACATTTACATGTAAATCAATTGAGATTTCTGAAAAGAGATAAATCTAAGGTTTTATGAAAGCCCTGATTTTTTAATATATACCACTTTAAGTGGATATTTCGTATTTACTGCGGATAGAATTTCCCTATTAATTTTGTTTAACTTTACCTTATGTCTTGCTTATTGGGCGGCTTTAGTGTTGATATAAGGTATTGTTCCCCATAATCACGCAGTTACCAACTTGTTACAAAATAAAATTTATAATTCATTGTATGGTTCCCAGGTAAGAAATTAGTTTTACTCTTCATGTGACGTTTGATCAAAAATACACGAGTTTGTCCTTAAATAAATGTGAAGTTAGTGTTTTCTAACGGTAAATTCCTTCTGGTGGGAAGAAATAATAATTACCAGTGATTCTTTTTATCTCCTTTTCTGATGCTATTATTTTTGACAACATATATATTAATCCTATGAAACCTAAAAAGAATTCTAAATATACTCCGTACATATTAACAGGTATAAATCCTGCAACAAAAAATAACAATGCGATTCCAAAAGCGGCTATTATGTCTCTATTATAAAATCCAAATAACGTCCGTCTAAAAAGAAATATATCGAATCTTTTCTTAAGTTTTTTGTTGTTTGAAAGCGGACTGTATACCAAAATGGTAATTTCAGACATTACTATTACCACTAATAGTAATTCCAATATACCCAAATTTATCATTCCTATCTACAACTCTCTATTTTATGATAATAATATCTATTCATAATTAAATTTTTCCAATGCTTAAAAGTGTTATAATTGGAGTTTTAATAAGGGTGAAAATCGTTTATTTTACGTTATAAACTTGATATTTCTAAGTACTTACAATTATCAAATTAAATTTTAAGGAGCTCACTTCATTACCTTAATAAAAAATACGAAGAACTGGATCAACTTGCACTATAAGTCTGCTCTTCTTTGCATACGTTTCCTGTATGTACTGTATTGAGTAGTGAGTTTCTTGAACATAACGATTCACAAGAGAAACCGATTTAGTTAAAATTTCTCAGTATTTCATTAAAAAAACTTCTACGCCGGGGGGGAGATTTGAACTCCCGAGCTACAAGAGCGGTAGATTTCGAATCTACCGCCTTACCGGGCTAGGCTACCCCGACATTCATTTTCTTATGTTCCTCCATAATACATTTATTCATTATGACTTTTATGGAGTTTTCTTCAGCAAGTTTTGCCGCTTCCATATTCTCTACACCAAGCTGCATCCATATAAACTCTGGCTTTATGGTTAAGGATTCTTCCACAACTGGAACAACTGCCTCTGACTTTCTGAAGATATCTACAACATCTATCTTGTGTTCCTTTGACGCTGATTTTAAGTCCGGATAACATTTGAGACCTTCCCATTGATCAAAAGTTGGGTTGATTGGTATTACCTTAAAACCATGATCCATTAGATATTTGGAAACTTTATAACTATCCCTGTCAGTTTTATTGCTAATTCCGACTACCGCTACACTCTTATTTCCCTTTAAAACATCCTTAATAACTTTTGCTTCGTTCATGGTGTAATAAAAATAATATTGGTTTAAAATCTTTTCTTTATTTTACCAGTTTCTCAATTTCTTCCTTGGTAAATATTTTGAAAGTTGAGTCGCTTCTGATTGATGCCACTTCTGGAGTCTTGTATTCTGCTCCTTCCTCCATTGAAGATTTAAGTGCTGCAATACCAATACCAATTGCTGTCTTTTCGTCTGCGTCTTCCTTATATTCCTTTTCAAGATAGTTAAGAACCTGATCTCTCCCTGCTCCTATTGCAGTTGCCTTGTATTCGTTAATGACTCCAGATGGATCTGAATCAAAGAGCCTTGCTCCTACCTGATCTATACCTGCAAATATTATAGATACCCCATATGGTCTTACTCCACCATACTGTGTGTACTGTTGCATCTGGTCTGCTACTTTCTTGACAAGATTTTCTATGTTTACCAGAGACCCGTAGCTAACCTTTTCCTGTTGTGTTACAATTCTTGCAAAATCTATTAGGACCCTTGCATCGGCTCCAAGACCTGATGTAACACAGCCTACGAAATCATCGATTAACTGAATTTTTTCCAGAGAGTTCTGTTCCATTAACTTGCTTCTTGGTCTTTTTTCTGAGATAAGAAGCACACCATCTTTGAACTTGATTCCAAGAGCAGTGGAACCTCTTTTTACTGCTTCTCTTGCGTATTCAACCTGAAAAAGTCTCCCATCAGGGGAGAAAACTGTAATTGCTCTATCGTATGCCATTTGTCCCTGTTGCATTTATTTTCACCTTAACTCCCTTAACATGTTTCTCTAATAAATCTTTTCTAATTTTTCCTTTTGTTGCTTTGCATCAACCGGTCTGTATTATTAATATGACTTGATTCTTATTTTGAGAGGAATCACTGGTCTATATTCCTTTGTTAGAATAAGAGAGTGTTTGTTTGTACCCGCCTATGATTACGCATACTAAAGTTTCAAAATTTTTCAGAAGAAAATCTATGTAATATCCCTTCGAAGAACCAATTAATACCTACACGTTATTAATAATGATATGAACAATAACACATTTCTCTTTACATAGCCAAGCTGCTCTATTGACTTTGAATTTTCATACATTACACTCTGATATGAAGTGAAAGTTAGATTTAATATTCCTTTCATGGCAAAAATTATTCGTTACACAAAAGATAAAATTATTAGTTCATTATTCATGTATAACATAGTGTTTCCGTATTGCAGTTCATGTAAGGCAAAAAAGAATCTTTGTGGACTTGGATATTGCCCCATAATAAAAAATTTAAAATCCAGTGGCCTAGAGTTAAAAATAGTCAGCGGAGATGCTGAGGCTGACACACCTCCTGGCATATTTGTTGGTAGTTATGGTTATCCAGAGGTTCTTGCCGGCCCAACTGCTCTCTTTAATCCTGATGTTTTTGATTACGGAAAGGAAAGATTTGGAATGAAACTGGAAGAGGTGATTTCCATGAATTCGAATGTCTATAGAACGGCTTCAAAAATGTCGATTAGAAGACCGGATGAAAAATTTCACGAATATATACTGGAAAGTGCTTCTTCCATAAAACCATTTGAAATTGCATTCAAGACTGAACATTTCTCCATGCATGGCCCAGACACGGGTGACTTCTTTGACACCCCGGTTGGATCGACTGCAATGGTCTCAAACCTTAGAGTTACGGGAAACCCTAAGATACCAAGGATGGTTGATTACATTCATGGAGATAATGATCTAAAATCATCGGAAGGCCTGTTTAAACTATTCCAGGAGGGATTCCAGCCAGAATATCTGCAGAACATACTTGCTGGTGGTTTGATAGGAATAGATCACCAGAGGAAGATGGTGCCCACGAGATGGGCAATAACTGCTACTGATGATATTCTTTTCAAAGAATTAAAGAAGGATATAATTCACTCACCATGGATCTCGGATATCATGCAATTCAACATGAACTATGTGGGTAATTCATTTCAGGTTGTACTCTTTCCAGGACCTTTCTCCTTTGAAATGCTGGAACAATGGAATAGAGGTTCCCTGTGGGGTCAGGGTTCTGTTTCCATTGATTATGAAGGGATTAAGGGAAGAACTAACTATGCTTCGAATATAACGGGGGCATACTATGCAGCAAGATTATCGGTTGCAAGATACCTCAGATCCATAGGAAAACAGGCCTCTGTAATCGTTGTAAGAACCATTGGTTCAGAATATCATTCTCCTTTAGGGGTATGGGTTATAAGGAGCTCTGTCAGAGAAGCATTAAAAAACAGGCCAGTAAGATTTTCTTCTAATGATGAATTCTTAAAGGAATCCAAACTGGGTATCGAAAATGCAAAAGATCTGTCGTGGATTATAAGAAATCAAAAGAGGCAGAAGAGACTGGTTGATTTCTAATGGATGGTTATCTAATTTTTGACAATCATTTTCACCTCAATTATGAAAATAACTTTCTTGAAGGAGCTAGAAGATTCAAGAAGGCTGGAGGTAATGCAATCAATCTTACCAATCTTCCAGACTACTCTCTCCCATCTGAGAATTATTATAAAACAATCTATGAAAGAACAATCAGCATGGCTAATGCTGTAAGAAGAGAAACAGGTTTGACAGTACTGGTCACTCTTGGACCGTATCCTCTAGATTACAATCATTTTTCTGAGATGAATCTGGATTCAGAGAATATTGTTAGAAATGGTATAGATCTTGCGGCAAAACTTATTGAGGAGGGAGTCACCAATGCCATGGGAGAAATAGGTAGGCCTCATTTTCCAGTCTCAGATTTGATTATAGATAAATCGAATAATCTTCTGGAATATGCATTTTCCAGATGCGGAGAACTGGAATGCCCTGCAATACTGCATACGGAAGATCTGGATAATGCAAGAATAGAGGAAATGGAAGATTTTGCAAGGAGGAATGGTCTTAATCCAACGAAGATTATAAAACATCATGCTCTACCATCAAATCTTTTGAAAGATTCAAAAATGAATTTTTCAATTCCAGCTAACAGAAAGTTTGTGAGGGAATCGATTTCTACCAAAAAGAAATTTCTTCTGGAGACCGATTATATAAATGATCCAAAAGATGACAATAGATTTCTTCCACCGGATTCTGTTCCGCTTCGAGCAAATATGATAAGGCAGAACTATCCTGATTCATGGGAACAAACATTTAAAAATACCTTCAGAGACCTCCCTTTAGAAATATTTGGAAGTGAACCCTTCAAATGCCTTCTACAATAATATATATTTTTTAACAAGAATGATATATGATCAGAAAAGATGGGTTTATCAATAGTAGAAATAGAGAGGATTACAAAAGAAATAAGAGAATACTACAGAATAGAGAGTTCTAGCCAGT
The DNA here is from genome assembly GCF_900083515.1 of Cuniculiplasma divulgatum. NCBI lineage: Archaea > Methanobacteriati > Thermoplasmatota > Thermoplasmata > Thermoplasmatales > Cuniculiplasmataceae > Cuniculiplasma > Cuniculiplasma divulgatum. The sequence continues at coordinate 257,840 of NZ_LT671858.1, read as the reverse complement.
CTATTCAGAGGATAAAACCTAGCTTTTATACTGAAGTAAGGGAAGCGCTTACGACCCTGAATGAAATGGCGGCCAAAAGTGTTTCTGAATCAAGAATAGAGAATTACAGAAAGATCATGGACAAGAAGGAAAAACTGGAGAATAACCTGAGAAATTTCCTTCTAAAGAGATATGAAAAACTGCTTCGAGATTCATTGTTTGACATCAGTTCGAAGACTTATGAGCCTCTGGCACCTGAGGAAAAAACATTCATAATGGAAAATCACAACAAAATGATGGCCTATCTTGAGAGAATAATTAAACCTGAAGAGGAACCAGGAAAGGAAGAAGAAAATGAAGAAAGTATTTCCACTCCAGAAACAGGTGATGGGGAACGAAAAATTGAGAACGGCCAGAAGATCAGAACAGAGGCTGAAAAAATGTCAACTGTTTCTGTAACTGCTGACTTTTTGCCTGTGGCAACGTCTGTTGGAGATTTTTATCTTCATAAGGGTGATATAGTCTTCCTCCCAGATACAGTAACAGAAATACTTGTTTCCAGAAAATATGCAAGAAAAATTTTACTTGAAGATATAATAAAAAATTAAATTTTAAAAGAGTTCAGTTGTTTCTTTTTCTAATGAAAACGACTGCCCCTACTATGACGGCTGCGGCAATTACTACTCCGATTACTGGAATTAAGAGTGAGCTGACTGTTGCGGTTGTAGATGGGAATTCAGTGTTAGATACTTCTATAGTATGTTTTGAAAAGTGAGGAATGTGCATTATTACAAGATCACCGTTACTCTCAGCGTAAACAGAATAGGCTGCCGAAACTGAGCTTGTGTCATTCAAAAGCCCGTTCATGCTCATAGAGCTTATGACTGTTCCATCAAACTTGATGTAGACATTATGTGAATTCTGCAGAAAAGTATTGGAAAGGAATATTACCACATTAGTTCCTTGCTTATGTCCGGGAAGTGCACTCACTGATATGATCGCATGACCTGAGCTTATAGATGTTATATTTGTGATCACTGTGGAGTTAAATGACATTGTGAAGTTCTGTGAATTTGTGTTTCCATTAATTGAAAGTTCAGCTGCGATTTTACCTGAACTTAGAGCGTTATCCAGTCTTTTCTCATACTTTCCAAGATTATGCAATCCAGGTGGAACTACAACATTTATCATTGCGTATTTACCTGTTTTTACTGTAATGGTTGAGTTATTCTTCACTGTAATATTTCCTCCATTTACTACCATCATCTCTGTAACATTCGGTGTGTTTATTTTTAAAACTTCTGTTCCAAAGCTTACCCTGTTGTTCAGACCAAACATTTCCTTTTCCTGGAAAGATGATCCTGATAGTACCATTGATTCATTAACTCGGGTATCAAAACCGTTCATTCTGAGCATAGACACATTGCTATGATCAGGCAGTGAAAAGATTATTGTACCATTATTTACAATGTATGAGGACTGTGCAACCGGATTGTCATGTACTGTCATTATGTAAGTATCATTTGCGTAGAAGAAAATTGAACCGTATGTATCCACACTTCCAATTTTGAATGATGGTATGTTGAATCCCTTACCAATTGTTCCATTTCCTGATATTTTCACCGAGGAAAATAAGGTTGAGTTTATGCTGTGACTGGTTAAATTCATGTTGCTTACAGTATTGGTTGAATTATTAAATTGAAAACTCACATACTTTCCCACAACCTTTCCGGTAGTGGCATTGTAGGCGAATTTATTACTGAGTAGCTGGTTTTTATGGTTTTGAAGCAAATTCTGTATATTCTGTGATGTAACAAACACAGCGAATAAAGGTGTTATCTTTTCCATAAATGTGCTGTTAACCTGTTCTATGCTCATTACTGTGTTTGAGTTGCTCCCTGTCAGTGAAACTTTTCCATCTGTTACTATGACCCCTGAGAAATTTCCGTTCATAATTTCATAGGATCTGAACTGCATCCCAGAGTATGTTTTCATTCCCATTCCGCCGAACTGGAACTGGCTAGATGAACTCAACCTGAAATTGCTTTGTAAAACTCTTGCACTTTCATTGAGGTGTATATCCATATTGCTGTGTCCAGTTGAACCTGTCATTATTCCAATGGATTGAGGTACATTGTTTCCAAATATGACCACTCTCCCACTATCCAGGGATATCTCATTTTTCAGGAACATGTTTGTGTTGATTTGTGTTCCATTGACATATATGCCACTGGCCAAAGTCACATGGCCACCTGTCATATATTCATATGATACATCCTTTATAAAGCCACTTGTGCTATTATAGGATACAGAGTATCCATCCATAGTTTTCGTGGTTATTGCTCCGTTGATGTTTCCACTGGAAGCAAGAGATATTGCACTCCCACTTGCAAGTATAAACACCACTGCTATTGCTGCTATGGTTATTTTATTCATACTCCTATCATAGATGGGGTTAATAACTAACTTATGGTACAGAGGTATAGTACAATCTTTGACCCTGAAAAATATATTAAAAAATCACAAAATAATATGAAAATTTATGAAACTAATGATGTATTTCTTAACTTAATATCCAATACATATTTTTCGTTTCGACATTTTAATTAATTAACTTCTAATGACCATTGGGAAAGCTCGAGGGCAGCTTACGCTCCAGTGGAGTGAGGAAAGTCTCCCCTCCTGAGTGGGTATCAGCCTGCAATGCAGGTATTCCGAGAGGAATGGCAACGACAAAAGAAAGAAACATTTCCAGGTAAAGAATGATTCCCTGAGGATGACATTTCCTGGATCGATGATGGAACAGTCGACCTGATTGGAGAAAGTCCAAAGAGACCCCGTGAGACCACTCTGAGGGTCGGGTAGGACGCAGCGTGCCTTATGGCCATAGTCGAATGCTGCCAGCCTGATTTACAGGGGAACAGAAGGGAGCTTACTCCGGGCATTCCCATTTTATAATTTACAATCATTGACTAAAAATAATAAATGAGATACATATACATCACCATGTCTGAAAAGAAATGCGATGTTAAGGGATGCGAAGAAGAAAGTTATCAAACTGTGCCAGCCGAGCTTGCAAACAAGGTTTTTACATTTGATGCAAAGGCAACAAAGGTGCATCTATGCAGGGAACATTACAAGAAATACAAAAAGGAGACAAAGAAGGAGAGGGAAGCGAGGAGAGCAGACTGGGTCTAGATTCACTTCTACCTACAGTTATAATAACAACCTACAACGAAGAGGAACATATAGGTACTCTGCTGGAAGCTTTAAGTGGTCAGACAGTTAAATGCAACGTTGTAATTGTTGACTCAGAAAGTTCGGATTTGACTGTTAAGGTTGCCAGTGATTTTGGTTTCGAAAAAATTAAGATAGTTGTTAAAAAGTGTAGGAGAGGAGAGGGTAGGAATATAGGTGTTAACCTGACTGAATCCAGCAAGATATTATTCACCGATGCTGATGCAGTCCCTGAAAGTAACTGGGTAGAGTGCATGTCAGAGCAGTTAAATAATTACGATCTTGTGTCGGGAGAAACACGTCAGGAAGGTCCATTGAGATATTCAAGGTTTGGAAGAGTTGAATTATTTTACGGGAATTTTGAGATAACCGCTCCTTCAATGAACCTCGCTGTGAGAAGAGATATCTTTTTGAAATCTGGAGGTTTCGACCCAAGATTCGTGACAGCTGAGGATATAGATCTTAACCTGAGAGTAATAACAAAAGGAGCAAGAGCAACAAGGTGTAGTAACTGTAAAGTGAAACATAACACCAGAGAGAGATTCATTCCTTTCATGAAACAGGCCTTCTGGAATGGTTATGGAAGGGGACAGCTTAGGTATAAAAATAAGGAAGTGTGGAATAAGTTAGAAAAGGGAAAAATAAGAAAGAGAGAAATTGGTCTTATCTGGATAATGAGGAATGCAAGTGCAGTAACAGGTTACATATTATTTTTTATCAAGGGAAGGAAAGAACTTAATTCTCATCATCCTTGAGAAGATCGTTTAGTTTAGATCCATTGTCGTATCTTAACATCACGAGTCCAACGATTATAATGTATATCCACGCCACAAGGGAAAATGCCCTTCCGAAAGAGTATGATGCAAATTGTACGTGACCCACGAGGGGAGCTCCTGAAATGGGGGGCATTGGTATGATTCCAGAAATTAGATATACTACCAGATTGAACAGGGTGAATAGTATGGAGGGAATATACCATATTTTAAGACCTAGCAGGAAAACTATGGCTATTATTATAAACGCTGAAACCTCAATCTCCAGCCAGAATGTGACCAGTGGATATGTGGCTGGAGAAGCATAAAGGTGAGCAGCTGCATCAAGAATGGCGAATGCCATTAAGGTAAACCTAACAATCTTTGTAGGTGTGTATCCTCCTGTTACATCTTTCATTAGCCTGCTGAAAATTGTACTCATTGGTTCCTGATTTAACTGTTTATTATAAGTTTGTCCGTTATGTAATGGAAACTGGCATTTTTAGTTTAATAGGTTGAAAATGTTTATTCTCTTCTTAATACCGAGTAGAGGCTGAACAGAAAACCAAGTCCAAATAATAAATAACCTATATTTGGAATTTTTTCATATTCATAAATTCCAGATAATATTAGAAAACCACCAAAGATTGCCATGGGAACGCTCTGTCTCTTTTTTATTACCGGTTTCTCTTCTTCGCTTTCGAGTTTTCTCCTGAGAAGTGGTAATATAGCCACTCCAGCTTCTATGGAACGAATAGAATCTTCCATAAACATACTTATCTGTTTCTCATAAAGTTCTTTGAGTAATCCTTCTTCCATGAACAGCTTTCTCAGGACTTTTACAAACTTGAATTCTGGATCTAATGAGAGACAAATTCCCTCAAGTAGTGAACTCATTCTCATGTATAAAACCAGGGAAGTTGGAAGCCTGAACGGAAATTCAAATACAACATCATTGGCAATCTCCAGTAATTCCCTTATTTCACTATCCTCAGCCCTCTTACCTGACATTCCGGCCATTCCAAGCTCAACGCTTTTCTTTATGACGCCTCTATTCGCGGCCGGAGAAAGAGCCTTAACGCCTATAAGCGAATCTACGATCTGATCTATGTCTCCTCTGGTTAAACCATCATAAAGAGAAAGAAGGTAATATCTTGTATTATCATCAAGGTCACCTACCATTCCAAAATCATAAAGAATGATTTCTCCAGAATCTGTTACGGATATATTTCCTGGATGAGGATCTGCATGAAAAATATCATCCCTGAGCAACATCCTTATGAAGGATATATCGAGATCATAGGCAAGTTTCTGAATATCAATATTCTTTTCCTTGAGCTTTCTCACATCTGTTATCTTCGTTCCAGAGATATAATCCATTACGAGTACCTGTTTTGATGAAAGCTCATCGTAAACACGTGGTACGATTATTTTCTCTCTTCCAGATATATTCCTTGCAATTCTCTTTGAATTAGAGGCCTCCTTCTCGTAGTTCATCTCCTCTATTATTCTCTTACGGAAATCTCTGAGGACATTATTTATACTTAAATACAGGAAGTTCTCTATCCTTCCCCTGGCGAATCTAAGTATCCTGTCCAGTAATACTATATCTCTTTTTACTATAAACTCAGCATCTGGCCTGTTAACCTTTACAGCCACATCTTTGCCTTTATAAGTTGCTCTGTACACCTGGCCAAGTGATGCCCCAGAAATTGCCTCACGATCAAAATTATCAAATACCTCATCAAGTTTTCCGAGATTCTCTTCCAGACTGGGTCTAACCTCTTCGAATGGTGAAGGTGGAACACTGTCCTGCAGTTTTTCAAATGATGATATATATTCCTTTGGAAGCAGATCAGGTCTTGCAGAAAGTATCTGACCTAGCTTTATAAAAGCAGGACCAAGTTCTATGAAAAGTTGAACTGCTTTCTTACCGTTTCTTTCCCTTCTGTAGTCCCAGTCCTTTCCACTTTCACTCTTGGCGCTCTTTCTATCTTTCTGAAATCTTCTGAACGCAGGATAAAGAAGAAAGAATACCCTTACTTCCCTTCTAAATATTCCTTTCAGAATATCCCTGTCTTCTTCCATGGAAATGGTAATTTCAGATTGTATTTAATATGTGCTGGAAAGTTTTAATTTTTATGGAACATGATGTGGGATAAAATTGATGGACATGGTTTAACAAAATAATGACATTATACTTACCAGTCATCCTTGTTTATAATGTCCTCGTAGAGCTCCGTCATCCTGTTTTTTCTCTTCATTTCACTTTCCGCAATGTTCTTTAAAAGTTTTTTCAGATTTTCGTCATCATATTCCCCACTCAGAAGATCAGCTATTTTATATATTTCATCAGATTTTGAGATTGACCATGCAAGAATGCTCTTTGGATCATCTTTTTCTGGTTCAGGATCTGTAGAGATAATATGATCCAGCGACCCATAATCACGCTCCTTTCCAGTTCTTCTTGAGTACATAACCTGTTCTAAGGCCTCAGCATTCTCCAGTATTTCGATGTCTTTCTTTTCAAGATTTATCAGTTCATCCAGAATCTGAATGGTGTTATGTAATTTGCTGACCTCTCTTATTGCCTCATATTTACTTATTACGTTTCTCTTCACGGAAATAAGCTTTGAGACTATCTTTTCCATCACTTCATCTGGTGGCTTTCCCGATACAGTGTCTTTATTTTCCACCATGATCAACAATCTATTACACTCTATTTAAATATATCCCATGATCAATATTGCTTATATTTATGAAGTGAAGATTTTATAGTTTATATACCAGACATACGTGCAGAATCACTAAATTTAGAAAAGTAAATCATTTGTGATTCATATGGATGAAATATGAAAGTTTCCCCTTCAGTTATATCTTGTAAACTTGAGTTTCTCAGGGATCAGATTGAAATGAGTGTAAATTCAGGTGCAGATCAGTTTCATCTGGATATAATGGATGGCCATTTCGTTCCCAATCTCACCATGGGAGGAGATTTAATATCTGCCATCAGGAGATGCACTGATCTTCCCCTCGAAGCACATATGATGGTTACAAACCCAGATAAATACTGGAAAGTTTTCTCTGATGCTGGTGCTGATATACTTATGTTTCATTATGAGTCTCCAGTGAACCTCAAAAAGTGTTTTAGAGACGTAAAGGAAGAGGGGAAGCGCTACGGAATAGTGATTAATCCAGATACACCCTTCTCAGCAGTAAAGGATCTTGTGGATGATGCTGAAATACTCCTTATCATGAGTGTTTATCCGGGATTTTCTGGACAAAGCTTTATAGATGGTATCACCCAAAAGATCAGTGAGGCAAGAGAATACATAGACCAGCATTCCCTTGAAACCCAGATTGAAATAGATGGTGGCATTAACAATAGAACCGGACAGATTGCGGTTGATTCTGGTGCCGATATCCTTGTTTCTGCATCATATATTTACGGAGGAGATATTGGAAAAAATATTTCCTATCTTAAAAATCTTGTTAGGACTAAAATCTGATCAGTACCCTCCCGTCCCTCGGTTTTCCGAAATAAACCAGAGCATCCTTTAACTGATCGAACTGGAAAATTTTGTCCATTTTTACATTCAGCTTTCTTCCTGACGCAAGATCAATTAGTTCTCTCATGTCTTGCCTGCTTCCACCGGTTGATCCTATAATACTTATTTCGTTTGTATATATTCTACCTATGTCAATGGTAGTATCTCGGCCATTCAATACACCAAATGTTATGAGTTTTCCCCTCCTCTGAACGTGGGTAAGGGATTTGGAGAAAAACTCACCACCCAGTGGGTTGATCACTATATCCGCCTTAAAGTCCTCGGGAATTTTTTCAGCTGGAAAAGTTTCTCTGGCTCCGTATTCATCGAGATAGGCCTTTGAGGATACAGCGAAAACATTCAGTCCCATCATATTTGCCAGTTGTATGGCAAAAATTCCTGTGTTTCCTGAAGCTCCGTAGACCATCAATGTTTGACCTGCTCTGGCACCAGCCTCCTTAAGTGCGTGATATGGTGTCATTGCTGCTATTGGAAAGGAAACAGCAACCTCATCTGAAATCGTGTCTGGTACCCTGTATAGATTTTCCTCCTTAATCAACAGTGTTTCTGCAAATCCACCATTACTTACCACTCCGTATATTCCTCCATTAGGGCATAGATATTCTCTTCCAGAAATACAGTATTCACATGTTCCGTCATATATCCTGTTGTATACAACTACGCGATCACCTTTCCTGAATTTACCGCTGTCCTCGGATACTATTGCCAGAATTTCCGATCCTGGAATATGTGGCATGGGATTGATACCATACAAAACCTTACCGGCTATAACATTATAATCCAGCGGGTTAATCCCTGCCATTACAGGATTTACCTTGACGAAACCTTTTGCAGTAGATGGTTCTTTAACATCCCTCATCTCAATATTCTCAATTCCAAATTTATCTATGAAATATGCCTTCATAAATTTATATGCCATACTTCTATTTCAACTTGTCAAAAAACGGTGGAATGTAAAGTTTATTGACAAACCTTTGAATAGATAGAAAATATGCATTTCTATGGATGTTGTGGAAGTTCTTATGACCGAGCACACTACCATAAGAAACATTAGCGGCAACTTAATGATTGATTCAGATTCGAGTGATTTTCAACTGTTCTTTGAATATCTGAAGAAATGCCACATTGAGATAGAAGAAAAAGTTTTTGTTCCCGTAATGAAGCAGGTATACAATGGAGAGAATGCTGATCTAATAAAAAATATCGACAGAATAATGGCAGATCACAAATTACTGGAAACTCTTGCAACCAATATAATAAAATGGAAAAATGAAGAGAATTCTGAAATTCTGAAAAACAGAGTTCCAATGTTTTTCAGGCTGTTGCAGGATCATAACAACAGCGAAGAAGACTCTTTATTCACTTACTGGAAGAACATAGAAAGTGATGTTAAGAAGAATACTGTAACAGAAGTTGGAAACATTATTGAAAGTTTTGGACTGACCGCATATTCCAGAGTAACTGGAATCTCTAGGGATTTTTTTTCATATGTCTTTAGATGATTCAATATTAAAGCAGTGAGACCTGTTATTCCTATAAACAGTGTAAATGGCTATGTAATAAAATGACTGCAAAAATGTAAATAGCCAGAACAAATTTCTTTGTGCTTGGAATGAAACCGCTTGAAGTAGAGAGACCATGGATAAAAAGAAAACTCGGATTGAAAATGTTGGGTTCTGTGATAGTTGTTTTTATAATTACTTTTGCAATCCTATCTTTATTTGGTTTTTATAATGGCGGAACCGTTAATGTACAGAGTATAAACGTAAGTTTTTCAGATCAAAAAATAAAGACCTATTCCTATGCGTACGGAAAGGAGACCTTTTCCACAGGAAAGAAAATTGTAATGAATATTCAGTTTAATGATAATGGAATTAACAGCACCGTTGATATCACTGGAGTTAAGTCAATGACTTCTGGCTTTTCTGCCACACTTGATAAACCCAGTGTTCAGATCTTAAAATCAGGTGAAACCATACCTGTAGTTGTAACAATGCCTGCTCAAAATTATGCGGGCAATCTCTCACTTGAGTTTATAATATCTTCCTGAAAAGGATCTATTCAATAAAGCCTCCAGAATAATGTAATTCATATATCAGATTTTCTTCGTGCTCAATAGTTTCATAACCAAGGAAATGCCCAAGGTCACCTTCAGTGAGGTTCTTGTATACAAACTTGCTGTTTGAAAAGAATTCCTTGCCTCTTAATGGAAGGTCCTGAGGAACTCTTTTAAGCGCATCTCTCAGGAAGTCGTAAACCTCTTTTGTTCCGTAGTTATCGTCCATAATGCCACCTGAGTATACCATTCCCCACTGGGGAGCGTTACCTTCCATGATAAGCTCCTGACCAAGAAAATAAAGTGAACCAGAATATATATCCATATATTTCATTCTCCCTTTTTCATATGTGAACTCCTTTGTGCCAGTAATAGGTCCAGGCAGATATGTAACTCCTGATGAGTAGCCCTGTGTTTTAGCCTCGACCAGAAATGAGACATAATTGGCATATTCCATTTTAGGGAATTGAGAACAAAGAAATAAAAGTTCTATAATAGAACAAATGAAATGAATATAAAAATTTCATTCTGTTTAATTGCAAATATTACATTTAGATTGAATAATAAAAATTTTATATTTACTGTGAGGCTATTGTTTGCAGCTCGTTCAACAATTCCTTTTCAACATGATCTGACCATGCTATTTCAGGAATGTCGATAACAATAAATATTTCTGATAGAAGAAGTACTTCAATAGCAGTTATTGTAATATCACCCAGTAGCCTGCCTACACCGACATCAACCTTGACCTGGCCACCTGATTCGGCAGTGAATACAAAAGTCAGTGCTCTGTCGGCTGCAATTAGCCCTCTCAGTATTCCGAATTTCTGGGCCTGAAGAATTGCCTTGTCCTGTTGCACATTACTCTGCACTTTCCAGCCGTTATTGATTAGATAATTTGTAAATGATTTTATGATATCATCAAGACTTTTTGTTGTTTCCAGTACTCTCTCTTTTTTGAATATTTCCATGGACTTTAAATTAAAACATCCTATAAAAGCTATGTCATATTAAGCAGATTTTAACAAATAATAAATATAATTAAAGATAATGTTATGTAAATTCGATCTGTTAACTATGGATACTGAAAGTATTAGCTTTAAGAAATGGGAAGGCCTTTTTGTGAGAGGTAAAACTTCTGCGACATACCTTGCTGTTATTTCGTTTTCTCTGTTTGATATTGCAATTCTATATTCGAGACTCTTCCTCTTTTATTTTATCATTTCTGAAATAGGTGCTTTTACTGCATTCGGTGTTCTGGTGGATTATGTATCACATCTCTTCAATGATGAATGGGAATCACCAGTCAGCAGGGAAGAATGGATTAGCAGGTTCAAGCATGGTAGAACACATGATACATATGGGTTGATAATAGAGATGTCGTGTTTTTTTATTTTGGGGTTCAGATTTCCTCTTTTAACTGGTTCAATTATTTTCCTTATACCCCAGATATATATTGTGTACAAACTTAGATTTTACCACTAAAAATATGTTTCAATGATATTTTTTCCAGATCTGTTTACCTAATTACCATGATATAAATATTGGATTTCCTTATGAATGCCCATGACTGAACTGAATTTTGAAGTAATGGATGAGGAGGTAAAGGATTATGCCAGAAAACAAACGTATATTTTCAAACAAAAGTTCAATGCCATATTTGAAAAAATAAGACCTGATATTAAGCCCTATGTTTATCAGAAAAAAGTTAAATCTGTCGAACTTACAGGAACTGCTCAGTGCTTCGTAACCGTTGAAAATGGTAAAAACAACCTTATTGTAAATGGAAAAGAGATATATTCGACCTCAGGTATTATTGTATGGATAAAACCTGAAAAGGAAGGTGATAGAATTGCACTCTTTGAAACCTCAGGTTCCGATGAGGGAATTCTCAGAGTCTTTTCGAAGGATAAACAGATATATACTGAGAAGGGGTTTGTTCACGATATAATATATTTTTATGACAGATTTTATCTCATTAGGGAAAAGAGGGATGAAAATATTTCAAGTACTTCAGGTTCATCCAATGGGATCTATCTTGAAGATAAATACCTATTTGGGAAGAATATTGCTTCGGGGATGGGACTTAGTGGAGAGGCCTATGGTGATAAGATTATAATTCACGCTGGAAATAATATATCTACTGAACTCTATATTGGCGAAATAGGCAATCCTACCACATGGAAATTATTTAAGAAATACAAAAGTCAGGTGAAAATTCTGGATTATGAGAATGAAATTTTATATACTCTGAGATTTGAAGGTAATGGAATCCTTACTGTTGGGGAAAAGGAATATCCACTGGATGAGCCTGCTGAGGATGCTGTAAGAGTGAAAGAAGGTTTTCTTGCGGTTCACATGAGAGATGCGAAATCGATACCGGTTCTTTACAGTTCTGATTGCAAAAAAATAAAAGAGTTTCCTTTTGCCACATACAAGGGATTGATTGCCATGGCTTCTGATAAAAAAAGGGCAAATCTTGTGATGGGAGACTTTGGTACAACATTTAATATCTATTCCTACAGTGAAGGGCAAATAGAACAGATTGAAAAAAATGAAGTATCAAAATTTAATGCCTCTGAAGACTGGGTCAATGTTAATGGGAAGAATGTTCATTATTTCTTCCTTCAGGCGAATAGGGAAACTAGAAACACTCTTGTTTATGGTTATGGGGGATTCAATATCTCATTACTGCCATCATATAACAATCTATTCGCCTATTTGCTTAACAATGGTGTAAATGTGGTAATATGCAACCTGCCTGGAGGTGGAGAGTATGGAGAGGAATGGCACAAATTGGGTATGAGAGAAAATAAGATAAATGTATATGAATCCTTTCAGGCAGTAATAAAGAAATTAAAAAAGGAAGGAAAACGTGTAATCTGCTATGGAGTTAGCAATGGTGGATTACTCTCATCATATACCCTCACACAGATTCCTGAATATATTGAGGGGGCAGTTATTGGAAATCCCGTAATAGATTTGATGAGGTTTCACAGGTTACTGGCAGGACAGTACTGGGTCAGTGAATATGGAAACCCTGACGATGAAAATGATGCCATATTTCTGAAAAAATACTCATCTTATGAACAGCTAAAACCTGGAAAGTATCCCCCATCGTTGACTTATTCAAGAATGTCAGATGATCGGGTACATCCTGCACATGCCCTAAAATTCTATGATAAACTTATTTCATATGGCAATGAAGCGTATCTTATGATTGGAGAGGGAGGTCATCTGGGTTCTGGTTTGGAGGATACTGTTGATGAAACTGCTTTTATAGCAAGCTTTATCGAGTATGTATTCTCTAAAGATTCGAATATGTAGTTTTTTAAACACCCATAACCTCCATCACTCCCCGTTTAACATATTTTAGAATTTCAAAGGATCTGTGCTCTTCTTTCATATTCAACCTATGCTTTTTTGCACTCCCTTGAGTTTGAATCTAAGTCGAATTCACTGATCAACTTCATTAACTGCTGTCTTTTTCCCTGAACTGTTTATCTTTATCCAGAAGACCATAATCTATTGTGTACATGGATAATGTTCCGAACCTCAAAATTAAAGCTAATTTTCATTCATGCATTAATTAATTATTTTGACATCTATATTTACCTTCTCAGTTACCTCTTTTCCATTAAAATGAAATGGACCATTAATACCTATTGGAGTGATATTGATGAAGTATGTCAATGTAAAATTTCCAGAAAACCCATATTCGCATAAATATACATTTTCGATTCCAGTAGTTAAATATATAATTTGGGTTGGAACAGGCAATTCCTGAGTAGAAGATTCGTTATATCTTACTCTTACCTTGTCTATCTGATAAGTCATTCCTGTTAGAGGGGTGTTTATTTTTTCATAGTCCTTTACTGAAAAAATAAGTAACCCAAAGAAAATAAAGGGAGTGGCTAGTTTAGATGTGTCCACGCCAACAATAATAGATTCTCTGCTTCCTAAAGAGGTTAGATTAAATGTTGTGTTTGTAGAGTCAGTATTTGTGTTTATAAAACCATAAGCTTTTTTTAGGGGCATTACAGAATTAGAATGAGGAACAGTGTAATCTTCATATACAACTTTTGGAATTATCAAAATCATCGGAACAAGGAAGATTAAAAGTATTTTTCTTCTTTTCATGATTTTGTGCCTTTTAATTTATTCATATTAACTTATAAAATTTTTGCATATGATTTTCCAATAACCTGTGATATCTAAACTAAAGCTATCACGATTAAACTATGATATTATCAATATTATTACTTAGTTTGTGTTACTAAGAACACCAAATATTTTTGTAATCTTGTGGTGGACGGACATTTAAATTTGTTAATTCCTTGATAACCAGAACTCTAAAATATTTCAAGACAAAAGTCGTCGAATATTGAGAGGAAAAATCACACTTTGTCCGGTCTTATCTATATCCCCATTGAGCTGATGGGGCCAACCGGATTTGAACCGGTGACCTCCCGGTTATCAGCCGGGTGCTCAAACCATGCTAAGCTATGACCCCTTTTGACCTTGATTTTTCGTAAAGTAATAAAAGTTTCGAATAGAACTCACGATGTCTAAATTGATTTTCTCAATATTTTATTAAGTCTGCTAAAAAATTCTTGAGAGTTATAACTATCCAAAGATGTTACCCCTTTATAAAAAAAGATAATTTAGTATAAGACGAAAAAATATAACCCTGATGGAAAGGCCCGATTACGTTAAAGTAAAACTCCCCACTGGAGATACATTTCGTAACCTTAACAATCTTATCAGAGGCAACTCTCTTCATACTGTTTGTGAAGAAGCTAGATGCCCAAATGTTTCAGAATGCTGGGAGTCGGGCACAGCAACTTTCATGATTTTAGGGAAGAACTGCTCAAGAGGATGCCGATTCTGTTCTGTCACACACGGAAATATGGAGCAACTTGATCCTGATGAACCCAATAAGGTTAGGGATTCAGTTAAAAGTATGGGTCTTAAATATGCAGTCATAACCTCTGTTGATAGGGATGATCTACCAGATCAGGGCTCCGCCCATTATGCTAAAACAATAATGGAGGTAAAGAGCCTTGGAATCAAGGTTGAGGCACTTATACCAGATTTCCGAGGAGAGAGGAAGTTAATAAGAACAGTTATTGATGCTCAACCAGACGTTCTGGCCCATAACATTGAAACTGTAAGGAGACTTACACCAGTTATAAGGGATGCAAGGGCAGGATATGATCAGTCGCTCTCTGTTCTCTCGTATATAAAAGAGGAAAACCCCTATATGATTACAAAGTCTTCTATTATGCTAGGCCATGGAGAAACTGATGATGAAGTCGAGCAGGCAATGGAGGATCTTAGACGAAATGGAGTGGATATACTGACCATTGGCCAGTATCTAAGACCATCAAAAAAGCAAATTGAAGTGAAGGAATACTGTTCCTCTGAGAGATACAAAAGACTCGAGGTTATGGGATACAAACATGGTTTCAGATTTGTAGCTTCTGGACCACTGGTAAGGACTTCATACAGGGCATTCGAGGCATGGGCCGCTCAAAATATCAAGCTTAATTAAAGGTGAGAAAGTATATGGATGAAAAAGAAAAAATAATAAACGCATACAAGGCTATGGTACTATCCAGAACCCTTGACAAGAAAATTGTAATGTCACAGAGACAGGGGAGAGTTGGTTTTTATACGCCAACCATGGGACAGGAAGCAACTCAGGTTGGATTGTCCATGGCCCTTGAAGATCAGGATATCCTGTTTGAATATTACAGGGATGTGCCCCTTATGCTTCATAGAGGCGTAGATCCTGGAACAATTATTGACCAGATTATGGGAAATTCTTCTGACAAGGAGAAAGGTAGGCAAATGCCTTCCCATTACACGGCAAGGGATCATAACTTCATGTCTGTACAGAGTCCAGTAGCCACCAATCTACCATTAGCAGTAGGAGCAGCTTATTCCATAAGGTACTTTAAAAGAGATGGTATTGTTCTGGCGACATTCGGTGATGGTTCAACTTCCACACCAGATTTTCACGCAGCACTCAATATAGCTGCAGATTTTGACCTTCCCGTAGTTTTCCTATGTGAAAACAATAAGTGGGCAATCTCTCTTCCAGTTGAGAAGCAGACAAGAGCAGAAATATGGAAGAAAGCAGATGCCTACGGAATGAGAGGCGTTAAGGTAGATGGAAACGATCTTCTAGAGATGTATAAGGTCTCAAAGGAAGAGATAGACAGGGTTAGGGTTGATGGAAAACCAGTTCTTATAGAGGCAGTAAGTTACAGAATGGGGCCACATTCAACCTCAGATGATCCTTCCAAATACAGGGCTGATGATGTAAAAGAAGGCTCGGACAAAGATCCCATAGTCATAGCAGAGAGGAAGCTAAAGATGCTTAATTATATAGATGACCAGACCATAGAAAAAATAAAGACAGACGCAAAAGAACGTATAGATAGAATATTTGATGAGAGAGAGAAGATAGCTCCTCCCGCCCCAGACACAATGTTCCAGGATGTTTATGAGAACTCTAACTGGATTATTGATGAGGAAAGAGGTGAGATACTATGAGTTCCAAAACTATGAACCTTGTCCAGTCCATTAATTCAACACTTGATTATATGATGACAAGAGATACTTCCATAATTCTTCTAGGAGAAGATATTGGTGTTGATGGTGGAGTATTCAGAGTAACAGAAGGACTGCAAAAGAAATATGGTGCAGAAAGGGTTATTGATATGCCTCTCGTTGAACTTGGAATTGTAGGAATGGCCATAGGCATGTCCTTAACTGGATTGAGAGCAGTTCCAGAGATCCAGTTTCAGGATTTCATTTACACCGCTTTTGATCAGATTGTGAATCAGGCTGCAAAAATGAGATACAGGAGTGGTGGTGAATATAATGTTCCCATGGTTCTGAGGACACCATATGGTGGAGGTATAAAAGGTGGTCTTTATCATTCACAGAGTGGAGAGGCATATTTTGCTCACACAGCAGGCCTTACGGTTGTAACTCCATCCAATCCATATGATGCAAAGGGTTTGCTGATAAAAAGTCTGAGGATGAATGATCCGGTTATATTCCTGGAGCCTAAAAAGCTCTATAGAAGCCAGAAACAGGAAGTTCCAGACGAAGAATATGAGATTCCCATAGGAAAAGCATCACTTTTGCATGAAGGGAATGACTTTACATTTATAACCTATGGTTCCATGGTTCCTACAGTGATGAACACAGTAAGCAAAAATAACCTTGATGCAGATGTTATTGATTTAAGGACACTCGTTCCATATGACGGTGAAACAATACTAAATTCAGTCAAGAAAACTGGTAGGGTAATTATAGTTCACGAAGCACCAAGAACCCTTGGTATGGGAGCGGAAATATCGGCATTTATAGCAGAAAGGGCAATTGATTATCTGCTGGGTCCGATAATGAGGGTAACTGGTCCTGACACACCTTTCCCATACAGATTAGAGGATTATTATTTGCCAAATGAGATGAGGATACTCAAAGCTGTAAATAAAATGCAGCAGTACAGGTGATAAAAATGTTTAAATTTACTTTGCCGGACATCGGAGAGGGTGTCACAGAAGGGGAAATAATAAAGTGGATTGTCAAAGAAGGCGACGTTGTAAAGAAAGAGCAGGATATGGTAGAAATAATGACTGATAAGGTCAATATAAACGTACCCAGTCCAGTAGAAGGAAAGGTTAATAGAATACTTTTTAAGGAAGGACAGGTTGTTAAAGTTGGAGAAGTCATCATAGAGATTGATGATGGATCAAAGACTGAAGAAAAGAAACCTGAACCTGCGTCTGTGGTTAAGAATGAACCCCAGGAGAGTATATCTGTATCCGAAGCAGATAAAGAGAAGGGAGGTGAAAAGAAAGTGATGAATGATGATCAGAATAGAAGAATACTGGCTTCTCCTACAATAAGGAGGATTGCGAAAGATAGGGGCATAGATCTGGATACCATAACACCAACCGGACCTAATGGAAGGGTGACTCTGGAAGATCTGGATAATGCTGAAAGAGAGATGAAACAAAAGGCTGGAGCGCCCAAAACTTCCGGTATAAAGATGGCACCTGTACCGCCAGTAACTGCCAGGCAGGTTGAACAGCCAAAGGCTGCTGAGGCACAGAGCCAGAGGATGCAGGAACCGACTCCTATTAA
Organism: Cuniculiplasma divulgatum; assembly: GCF_900083515.1. NCBI lineage: Archaea > Methanobacteriati > Thermoplasmatota > Thermoplasmata > Thermoplasmatales > Cuniculiplasmataceae > Cuniculiplasma > Cuniculiplasma divulgatum. The sequence goes on along the minus strand of NZ_LT671858.1, from coordinate 240,081 downwards.
GGAAGAACCTAAAGTGAGTCCCCAACCACAGCCAAAGGAGCCTGAGCCAGCCCTTCATGTGGAAGAGACCACGAATACATCTGAGGGAGATCAGATCTTCGAACCTCATGGTCTTAGAAGATTGATATTTGAGAAAATGTCAAAATCAAAACAGATCATGCCCCATTTTATGGTTGCGGAAACTGTTGATATTTCAAAACTTACAAAAACCATGAACGATATGAAAGAAAAAGGGACAAAAGTTACTCTAACACCATTCTTTGTGAAAGCTGTAGCAGTGGCACTCACCGAGTTTCCAAAATTTAATGCCCATTATGATGATGCAAATAAGAGATATATATTCAGAAAGGATATTAATATGGGAGTTGCAATAGATACACCATCTGGATTGACAGTAGCTGTTGTAAAAAACGCACTGGATAAATCAGTTGTCCAGATATCATCTGAGATATCCGATCTTGCAAAGAAGGCTAGAGAAAATAAGTTAACCCTAACGGACGTGCAGGATTCAACCTTTACAATATCTAATGTTGGGTCTATTGGTGGATTAATATCAACACCGATCATAAATTATCCGGAGGTTGCTATACTTGCAGTTCACAGATCTACAAAGAAAGGAACTAATTTCGAATCAGGAGATGACAGTACAATAATCTCACTTTCATGCGATCATAGACTTATAGATGGTGCAGATGCAGCCAGATTTATTGTGAAGGTAAAATCATATCTGGAGGACCCCATATCTTTCCTGATAAGGTGATCATATGAAATATGATGCTATAATTATTGGCGGTGGGCCGGGTGGATATTCTACTGCAATCAGACTTGGTCAGTTGGGAAGAAGCGTTTTGCTGGTTGAGAAAAATAAAGTTGGTGGAGAATGTCTGAATTATGGATGTATCCCATCCAAGGCACTTATAGAAATGTCAGAGAGCTTATCCTATCTTAAGACTCTTCCAGGTGTAAGACTCAGTTACAACATTGATATGAACCAGTGGCAGGGATGGAAATGGTCAATGATAAACAGACTTGTATCTGGTGTTGAAACACTTTGTAGGGCATACGGAGTGAAAATAATTAATGGGGATGCCAAAATAGTGGATAAGCAGCATGTGCAGATTGGTTCCGAGACTCATCAATGCGACAGCCTTGTTATTGCCACAGGATCATCTCCAACAAGAATAGATGCTTTCAAGGATGTGATGTATAACAAGGAGATTCTGGACATAAAGACTGTTCCAAAGGATCTAGTTATTATAGGCGGTGGATACATAGGAGTGGAACTTGGAACTGCCTTTGCAAAACTGGGAGCACAGGTAACACTAATTGAAATGCTGCCGAGTATTCTTACAGGTATTGATCCAGAGCTCATAAAGCCTGTAGAGAGGAAGATGAAGGAAATGGGTATTAGGATTCTTCTCTCCGCAAAGGTTTCATCTGTTGAGAAGAAGGATAAATATTTTGTCAAGATGGAATCGGGTGCAAGCATTTCAGCTGAAGCAGTTCTCGTCACAGTAGGCCGGAAACCTAACACTGAGGGATTCGGTCTGGAAACCCTGAAACTTGAGATGGAAAATGGATTCATAAAGACAGATAAGTACAAGATGACAAGTGAAAGAGGTGTATACGCGGTTGGTGATGTATCCACAGGAGGACCGATGCTGGCACATAGAGCTTTCTATGATGGTAGGGTGGCTGCACATAACATCGCAGGTGACAAAACAACTGTAGATTATTACGCTATGCCAATGGTTGTTTATTCAGATCCAGAAATTGCATTTACCGGGAGTAGAGGACAGAAATCCACAAGATACCCACTTGCGGCAAATGGTAGAAGCCAGGGGCTCAACAGTTCAAATGGATTCTACAGCATATATTATGATGAAGATGGTACTGTGACTGGGGCTGGAATTGCTGCGCCTCGTGCTTCCGAGATGATAAGTGAGCTCAGTCTTGCTGTTGAAACGGGTATGAATGTAGAGGATATTGGATCAACTATTCACCCTCACCCAACACTCTCTGAAGGTATACAGGAATCGGCTGAGATAGCGTATGATAAACCTCTCCACTTCAAGCCAATTTCTTGATCTTGGAATACGAGAGTATGAAGAAGTCTGGAATTTCCAGAAAAAACTTCATTTTTTAAGGTATAACGATCTAATAGAAGATACGTTTATTTTTGTTGAACATTCTCCTGGAGTATACACCATAGGCCGGGGTGCAAACCCAGAGAATTATAAGGGTCTAAATCCGATACTCATTGAAAGAGGCGGGGATGTAACCTACCATGGGCCTGGACAGCTGGTAATTTATCCAATTGTTAGAGTTTTTAATGAAAATGAGAGAAAGGATGTTAGATTGTTCGTCCAGACGCTAGAAAAGATAGTGATGAATTCATTCACAGAACTCGGCTATGAACCACATCTTGGGGAAGAACCGGGCATTTGGGTCACTAATTCCCCAAATGGTGACAAAAAAGTCTGCTCCCTTGGAATGAAAATAGATAGGGGTGTATCGTACCATGGACTGGCGGTAAATTATGGAGAAGCGTCCCTTGAAGGTTTCATGAAAATAAGACCGTGCGGACTCGATTCTGAAGTTATGGGGTACCTTGGAATTGAAAAGGATAAGATAATGAATTCAATTCTAGATATTCTCCAATCATCCTACAGAAAACTGGAAAGAAAAAATGAGGAATATTTTATTGATATTCTAAAAAAGGATTTATAGTTTTTAATCTGAGTCTCTAGACAGGAAAAACCCACCTATGAGACCGCCAACTGCTGGTACTATTGCTCCTTCTGCTACAACACTTATTATTGTATGCAATGGGTCTACACCCAGTTGCTGCCTTGTTTCAAGGTAAATTGTCTTTACATTGTTAACAAAGTAGAAATTACCGGTATAACTCATTATATGGTTGATTGTTGAAGGCCCCACATAGTAAGATATCTCAATGACTATGAGGGCTAGAACTATTCCCCCAATCAGTCCTGCTACAAAGCCTCTTAGGCCACCTCGTGATGCAATCCCTCCAAAAAGTCCCGATATGATCCATCCTATTCCCATAAATGGACCTAGAATCAACATGGAGAGAAAGGTTGCAACTATACCTTTCAGCATACTTCCGCTGGATTCATCTGAATCCAACATTCGTCTTTTCATGCTTACTTAAAGAATGCGTCATATATTAATTTTGGTTACGCGTAGAATTATATATTCATAATAATTTATTATATTTTATGTATATATATTTGTCCAGGAAAAGATTCTAATATTAAAATGCAAAATCTTAACTTGCAGAATCAACTTATTCAAAAATAGATTATAAAAATCTAAATGAACAGTGCATATCAAATGGTTTTGTTGCGAAATACCTTCATGATTCTGTAAGGGATGCTCAGGTAAATTTAGGCCTTACTTATACTGAAACTATACATGAATGTAGTACCATCCTTCCTGCTGTCTCCTTATGATTTCGATGAACCCACCCTGAGGTGTAGGTGAAACTCCCTTCACAAGATCTGAAGCTTTTATGTTGTTCATTTCCATAGAAGTTTTACATGCCATTAATATAAGCTTTTTTTCTTCCAGTAGAGGCTTTATCATTTCCTCATTTACGGTTGCCACTATGGCACCTTCCAGAAATACCACCTCTATAGTTTCAACATCCTTTAAAACTGCAATGTGAGATCCGACAATATTCCCCATCGGAATTTTATCCTTTTCTGATACCTGTATCACTACCTTCATTGTTACACATTGCAGTACTACGTTATAATATTTCCATTTTTTAGAATTTATCTTAAATTGAAATCAATATACAAACCTTTCTTCCATGCGATGGAGTCGGAACAATAAGTCATTAATTTATAATTTTCTTTTTTAATGGTATCAGATCAAATTTTCCACTGACTCTTCGTTGTGATCATTTCAGGACCTATTTTACCTCTTTCTGGTTAACAAAATATATCCATGACAACTTCTTTAAGTAGGAGTATCTTCCAAGATCTTTTATGTATTATTTCTTTGGTAGAATTGTTATGTTGAACAATTATGTTATTGAAGGTTAGATTATTTAAATATCACAAAACTGAGTATATGTGGCTTTCTAACAACTGGGTGTTGAACAATTTTGCGAAACACTCTTTATGCTAGAAGATATACTATTCTGTTCAATATGAAAGTTAGGAGTAAATTTGATTCCACTGAAATTGGTGAAGTAGAAGATATAAAACTTTCAGAACTTAAGACTGAACATTCCAGTGATTCACGATTGACCCCCTCAAGACTTATAGAAACGATGATTTCTGTTCTTGAAAAGTTTTCCGCATCCGATGAAAGGATATCCATTTTATCTATGGAGACTGGAAGGACTAAACTTTCATGCAAGGAAGAATTACTCAGAACAGTGCAATTAATGAAGTATAATTATGCTCCAAGGTTGATTGAAGTTCTGGGAAGTGAACGCGTGAGAACTGATCAATTTAGGAAGATTACCGCTGTAGTTCCTGATATTTCCATTCCGGTATACACAATGTTCGTTGGAATTGTTGAATCAATTATCAATGGGACAAAACCTATGATTCTCCATAATTCTCAGTGTCCTATAAGCACTATGACGCTCAGTAATGATATATATGAATATCTCAGAGAAACCAGCGAATATATTCTGGATGTTGCTGAAGAAAACTCAATTAGAGCCTTTGATAAGTGGGGTGAAGGAGAGCGAATACTTATCTATGGTAACACTAAAGATTTTATTGACGTCCAGAAGGCTGTAACTAAGAATAACGTAATTTGGAAGCAGTTTGAGAATGGTGTTAGTATTGTACCGGATAGTAGCCATATGGAAATGGCAACAAACTCAGTTCCTGGAATTTCATATCTTTCTGTATCAAACAGATTTCTCAGGAGTCAGTTATTTCTAGTTTCTGATAAGGAGTACATATTTTTTAAAAACAGGATAATTGAGTTCCTCAAGAGGGATGTAAAAAAGGGATACGGACCGGAGGGTGATATAAACTACTTCAATACACAGGAAGACGCAGAGATGGCAAGGCAATCCGTAAGGAAACTTTTGGAAAATGACTTTGATTATGTTGACGGTCTTCATGAAAGTGTTCATTTACTTGAGAATAGATATGGAGAAAAGATTGTTCCAATGGAACAGATACCTGGCCCGGTTATTGTTCTATATCATTTTAAGAACTTGAAGGATGCAATTGAAAAGGCAATGTCAGTGAAAAACTGCAATTTCATAAATATTTTTACCGATTCCTTCAATGCAGTGGACTTTGCAAAAAGTAGAACTGGTATTGAAATTTTGAGGAATGTGGAGAGCAGTAGAGCACTACTCGTATAGTCCTACTCTTTCTTCATCCTCTTTATTATTTCATCGCCAAATTCTGAGCATTTGAGTGCTCTTATATTTAGTATTCTGGCAAGATCCTGTGTTACCTTCTGATCTTTGTAACATGCAGTTACCGCGTTATCCAGTATGTCCGCAGCTTCTGTCCAGCCGATGTGCCTTAATAGCATAGTTGCAGAAAGGATAAGTGACGTTGGGTTAGCCACATCCATCCCGGCATATTTTGGGGCCGTTCCATGAACTGCCTCAAAAATTGCATATACATCACCTATATTAGCTCCTGGTGCAATGCCAATTCCTCCAACCTGAGCGGCCAGTGCATCGGATATGTAGTCCCCGTTTAGATTTGGGGCTGCAATCACATCATACTCAGCCGTTCTGGTAAGTGCCTGCTGGAACATGTTATCAGCAATTCTATCCTTTATTACGATCCTGTCACCCATTGCGTCTGGATTCTGAAGATATTCATCTTCTGTAACAGTTTGCTGACCAAATTCATGTTTGGCTATTTCGTATCCCCAGTCCTTAAAGGCTCCTTCTGTGTACTTCATTATGTTTCCTTTATGCATCAGGGTAACGCTTCTCCTCCTGTTCGCTATGGCAAATTCGATTGCCTTTCTTACAAGCCTTTGGCTCTTAAACTTGCTTATTGGCTTGATTCCAATGCCAGTATCATCAGTCAGACTTATACCAAACTCCTGTGATAAAAACTCTCTTACTTTCTTCGCCCCTTCGGAGTCATATTTCCACTCAATTCCCGAATAGAGGTCTTCTGTATTCTCCCTGAATACCACCATATTCATATTTTCTGGATGCACAACTGGCGATGGAACTCCTGGAAAATATTTTACAGGCCTTACATTAGCATACAGATCAAACTGCTGGCGAAGTGTAACATTCAGACTCCTGAACCCCTGACCTATGGGAGTTGTCAGTGGTCCCTTTATGGACACGACACACTTTTCTATCTGTTTCAGTGAATCCTTGGGTAAATGTTCTCCAGTTTTTTCAAAGGCTTCTTCTCCAGCCATTATTTTTTCCCATTCTATTGACCTTTCACCTGAATAGGCTACTTCTATGGAGGCATTTACAGTGTTTATCATGGCTTTGGTAATATCCGGACCGATCCCATCTCCTTCAATGTAACCAATAGTTGCCTTATTGGGTACCTTTAATTTATTATCACTATCTATTGTTATATATGCCATGATTCTATATGCTCACTTTAGATAAATGCTTTTTTTAAGGGTTTTTTCATTTAAAAAGAAATGGTGGGATTTATGTGTGCCATTATATTAATATTAAATATTAAGATATTAATACCAGCCATATTTCTTCCATATACTGACAATATTTCTGCATTCCATTTCTGCCTCCTTTCTTCTTCCTGTTTTTGCAAGGTAGTGAGCCAGATAGAATCCGTCTGTATTTCTGTAAAAAATGATTCTCTTCATGGCTCTTACTGCAAATTGATCCTTCTGTGCCTGAAGCATATGGAGGTTTTCCTTTAGCGGAAAATCATATCCAAATGCCGCGAAATCCAGCGCACGATCTCCGTAAGCTGAATCACTCCAATCTATTATGCCTCTTATTTTTCTATGATTTTCGGATATTATAACATTCTTCCTGTAAAGATCACCATGAATCAGCCCCATATCCAATTGTTCCATGTCTTCAGAAACTTCGTACCATTTTTCCTTCACTGCACTTAAGAACTTCTCAGGCATTATTTCATTGAGGGAAAGTTTATATTTTTCTATCCTCTCCCCCTGTCCCTCAACCCATTTTTTATAGTTGTAAACAGGCAAACCCGTCCTCCTAACGTCATCTGATCCTATTGTATCCAGAAATGTCCTCAGAGTTAGAAAATCGCTGATCAATCCCTTTCCAAGTTTTCCTGCATTGTTTAGATAGTCGCCATGAATCATCCTATATCCACCAAAAAATATGGGATTCGTGTTCAGATAGATATAATCTGGAATGCTGAATGGGCACTTTTGAAGAATCTTTAGAAGATTCACCTCGTTTTTAAGAATTGATTCATTCCCCTTGTTCCTTGGAATCCTAAAAACAATTTCATCATTTACAACTATTACATGATTGTTCCATCCATAATCTAGACTGGAAAACTTGTTTATTCTAATTTCAGGAAAACTGTTCTCTATGAGCTTTATAAAATCTTTATCCAGCATATCTTCCATTCAAAGTTCACCTGTTTTTTTCCTATTCATCCCGATCTATAATTTTTTCCATCATTTCTTAGCAAAGGTAATTAATAGATGAAACAAATTCCATTGAAAAACTATGAGAAGCCTTGTACTTGGATTGCAATTTGGTGACGAGGGGAAGGGAAAGATAACTGATTTTGTTTCCGGAAAGGATTCAATTATGGTAAGATATAATGGCGGTACAAATGCCGGACATACAGTCGTCACCAGTAAGGGTACATTCAAGTTTCATCTCCTTCCTGCAGGTTCTCTTCGATCTAAAACAATTGTTCTTGGAAATGGTATGGTCATAGATCCTGAAGCACTTATTGCAGAGATTAAGACCGTACGACCAGAAAATCCAAGACTGAAAATACTCATAAGTTCAGCCGCTAATGTTGTTACAAAACTTCATAAGGCAATGGACAAGGCTCAGGAGGAGATGCGTGGTGCAAGCAAGATAGGAACCACATCCCATGGAATAGGCCCAACCTATGAAGAGAAATATTCAAGAAATGGTATTAGAATAGGAGACCTGAAAGATATAAATGTTGTCAAACAGAAGCTTTCGCTCATTTCAAGAATGAGAGAATCCGAGCTAAGGGGAACTGAATATCAATCGGAGGAAAAACTAAATCAGCTCGCCAATGAACTTGCTGGCTTCTGGCCACAGATCAAAGATTATGTAACAAGAACTGAATCATTTCTATTTGACTGCGTGAATAGTGGAGAAGAGATGGTTTTTGAGGGTGGTCACGGAACAATGCTAGACATTGATTTTGGATCATATCCCTATGTTACCTCATCAAATACAATTTCTGGCGCTATACATACTGGTTCTGGAGTTTCACTAAGAAAAATAAGCAGGATAATTGGTGTAATAAAATCCTATACTTCCAGGGTTGGTGAGGGGCCGTTTCCCACAGAGCTAAGTGGAACTGATGCAGACCGTCTCAGGGAGGCTGGTGCTGAATATGGTACAACCACTGGCAGACCAAGAAGAGTTGGATGGCTGGATATTCCTCTTGTGAAGTATGCATCTGAACTAAACGATGTTGATGAACTCTCAATCACTAAACTTGACGTTCTTGGAACTTTTAAGGAAATTTCCATATGTAAATCTTATAGACCGGAAGTAATGAATCCAATGAACGTTTTAATGGGTTACGCTATGGCAGAACCTCAATATATACACATGGATAGCTGGGGAAAACTTAAGGAATCTGAGATCGAACATATTGTTGAAACTGGTTATAAAAGTGTGCCACCCGAGATGAAGAATTACATTGAAACAGTAGAAACGCTATGTGGAAAGCCGGTAAGGATCATATCTATAGGAAAGATAAGGGAGAGCACTATAATAAAGGAATAATTATTTTTTATACACCAATGAAGAAAACTAAATCCATATAATAAAATTTTTTAACATCATTTTACCCTCTTCGTTTCAATAAATTGAGAATGTTTGCATGGAAAAATGCTCTACAATAAAAAGATAAATTAATACATTAACCATTATACGGAAATCGTAGTAGAAAGTTGCTGAAATGCTTCCATGATGGTGAAGAGTTCAGAAACTTTCTTTGTATGGAATTTGATATTTAAAGAGGAAAATAATTGACCACAATAGAGGATAGAATTAAGGAGATAGAAGAAGAGATTCATAAAACTAAATATAACAAAGCAACAGAATCTCATATCGGTCTGCTTAAAGCCAAGATGGCAAAACTCCAGCTTGACGCTGAAAAAGCCGGACATTCTGGTGGAAAGGGTGGGTTTTCCATCCCGAAATCTGGAGATGCTTCCGTGGCTCTGGTTGGCTATCCAAATGTTGGAAAAAGCAGTCTACTTAACGCAATTACAGGAACAGAAAGTGAAGTAGGAAATTTCGCATTCACAACCCTCACAGTAATTCCAGGCACTCTAAAATACAAGGGTACACAGATTCAGATCCTCGATCTTCCAGGAATCATAGATAATGCAGCCCTGGGGTCTGGCAGAGGAAGAGAGGTGTTAAGTATGGTTAGAGCAGTTGATCTTATTCTGCTTATATCTGATGTGGAATGCAAGGGAATGGACAGGATCATAGAGGAACTGAGAAAATCAGGTATAGTGATAAACAGGAAGAAAAAAAACATTTCAATGAAGCGCATGAATACAGGTGGAATAAAGATAAGGAAACCTAGGAGCCTTGACCTGAATGAAGATAGAATTAAGGCAATTGCCAAGGAATTCAAGCTAACAAATCTTGAACTTTACATAAGGGAGAATATAACTGACGATGACCTTATTGATTTTTTCAGGGGAAATGTTGTCTATATACCGGCACTTGTAGTCATTAATAAGATAGATATGCCTCACGATGAAAGTAAGATAGATGCAATGAAAAGATATGGTAAGGTAATAAGAGTATCTGCATCATCAAAGGTAGGAGTTGATGAACTAAAGGAGGCACTCTATGATGAGTTGAATCTTGTAAGGGTATTTCTCAGGAATAAGGCAGGAGTTATTGACTTTGAAAGACCCCTTGTTCTTACAGAAGGGGCAACCATAAGGGAAGTTTGCAGGAAGATAAGCAGGGAGATGATTGAATCTTTCAGATATGCTATAATAACCAGTGAATCTGCAAAAATAAGAGACATGAGGGTTGGCCTTGACTACGGTGTATCAGATGGTGATATTGTTACCGTAATCAGCAAATTCTGATATTCAACCATCACAGCAATTAATTAGTCAAATTAAGAAATATAGTCATTCCCTTCATTAAAAAATAATCAGATCATATGATGTAAAAGTTTAAAGAAACTCAATCGGATTTTACGACAAATTTATAGCCAGATTCTTTTAGTCTTTCAAGAAGTATATCGAGATGATCCTTGTCCCGGACATTAATACTGAACCGAATATTCTGGTAACCTACCGGCGTATCCTGAGAAAGGTTATCCACTTCTGCATGAAATATATTTGCTCCTGACGCGGATATGGAGGATGTAATTTTCTGAAGCGTCCCAGGCCTGTCAGGTATCTTACACTCGATCCTTACCAACCCTAGGTCTATTTCCATACTCTTGAATATTATTTTTGAAAGAAGGAGGAGATCAATATTTCCACCTGAAACTACAAGTACTGTAGGTTTTCCTTTTAAGTCTATCTTTCGTGACATAATGGCAGCCAGTGGTGCTGCTCCTGATGCCTCCACTACTATCTTCTGCCTCTCAAGTAACTTGAATAATGCATATGCCATCTGTTCATCGTTAACACTGACTACGTTATCCACATATTTCCTGATTAGTTCAATATTCATGTCCCCTGGATTCTGGACCGCAATTCCATCTGCTATTGTGAATCCTCTTGAACCAACTACTGGTCCACCTGAAAGATTCTGAATTACTGCATCACAGTTCTCGCTCTGCACTCCGTAAACCCTGGTTGTTTTTCCTGATTCCTTTATTGCCATTGCTATACCAGATATGAGTCCCCCACCTCCCGTCGGCACAATCACATTTTCAACCTCTGGCAACTGTTCAATGATTTCCAGACCAATGGTGCCCTGACCTGAAATTATGAACCTGTCGTTGAATCCATCTATGAATGTTCTGCCTTCGCTCAGTGCGATCCTCTTTGCCTCCAGATATGATTCCGCGTAACTATCACCATGAAGAAGTATTTCTGCACCGTAGTTCCTCACAGCGTTAATCTTAGCACTTATTGTGTAGGAAGGCATTACTATTTTTGAACTTATTCCACTTGCCCTGGCAGCAAAAGCTACCCCCTGCGCATGATTTCCAGCGCTGCAGGCCACAACACCGGCGGTCTTTTCTTTTTCGGTGAGCATACTTATCTTGAAAAGCGCACCTCTGGATTTAAATGAGCCTGTCTTCTGAAAGTTTTCGAGCTTCAGGTAAATAGGTGCATTGAACATGTCTGAAAATGTTTTTGAATACATGAGTGGAGTAATCTCTGTTTTTCCCCTGAGGAATTTTCTCGCATCCTGTATGTCCTGAAATGTTGGCATTTGTTTACTTTCTGACATACTACGCCTCACCTTCAGGATCCATCAACCTGTTGAATAGGCTTAGAGAATCCCTGAGAATGGTTTCACAGTCTTCAGAGAATAACTTGATTTTGAGTAGCTGTTCTTCACTGTAGGAGTTATTATTCATGTATTTCAGATTTATTCTAACATTTAGCAGTGCAGAGTCAGCGGCGGCTTTGGCCATGATGAGACCTGCTGCGGCGTCTGATGATGCGTTCCTGTTTCCTATTTTCAGTAACCTGCTGTTAAGCCTCATTGCTCTCTGGCAGTTCATTGCTATCTTCCATGGGCTCCTAATTGCATCTCTCATTGCCCTGTCCATTGCTTCCTTTCTGATCCTTTTTTCCTCATCGTTAGATTTAGGGAGTTTCCTTGCTGCACCAATCCCATTAAATGATGCCGTATCCTCCTCTATTCCTGCCATTAGTAGCTCTTTTACTTCAATCATTTCATTTGTTATTCGGCGAATTTCTTCCTGCTGGTCTTCGTAACCTTTCTTCCCTTCAGTTAAACGAGAAACCATCAAACCGAGAGAGGCAGATACTGCTCCTACAAGTGCAGCTGCAGATCCACCACCTGGTGCAGGGGATGAGGATTCAAGTTCTCTCATAAAATTATTTAGATCAATCATTCCCACACCTTCTTTTCAAATATCTGATTTGACTTGAAGCTATTCATTCTCATGTAGAATCTTGAGGATTCTATAATTGCATCCAGAGGGATTAGACCGATAACTTCTGACTCCATTATCTCTATACCATACCTTGATGCTTCAAGTCTCACCATTTCATATGCTCTGTATACGGGAGTTTTCTTGTAATTTGTTAGGTTCATAGATATCTGGACACATTTCTTGTCTTCAAGATAAAATGCCAGAGCCTTTACGAAACTAAGTCCGCCATCTTTAGCCCTCAGAGCCTTTGCTATTTTCTTTCCAATTTCCATGTCCTGAGATCTTAAATTAACATTGTATGCTACCAGAAAATCTCTTGCTCCAATAATAGATGCTCCAGCCTTGCTTAATTCAAGAGGACCGAAATCCGGTATATAATCTCCCTTTCCAATCTCTGTCTTCAATTGCTCATACTGAAAATTCTTGTGCCTTATATTCTCAAGATTCTTTCTATTTTCCGCTAAAGCAGCATCCGAGTACAGGAATACCGGGATTTTCAACTCTTCTCCAACTCTCTTTCCTAACTGATTTGCAAGGTCTACACATTCCTTGAGTGAAACCTCCGACACAGGGATGAATGGAATAACATCAGCCGACCCAAAACGGGGATGCTCTCCCTGATGACTGTCCATATCTATTAATTCAGATGCTTTTCTGATTCCCCTGAAAGCAGCTTCCACTGCATACTGAGGTTCGCAGGTAAATGTAACAACGCTTCTGTTATGACTTGCATCCATTTCCATATCAAGAATTTTAACATTTCCAACGGAGGCAATTTCCCTTGTGATTGCTTCTACTTTTTCTCTATCTCTGCCTTCACTAAAATTTGGAACACACTCCACTATCTTCATAATACCCACATACAATTGAGGAAATTAAATTAACTCTACTATTATATCACCTTATTCTGCCACAATAATGAAATGTTCAAAATTTACGCCTGAAATACAATTTTTGATTTAAGAATAATTGATAAATTTTATCTGATACCTTATATCCACTTAGGTTTATATTTTAAGAATTTCACTTTGTACAGCATGCCTTAACCCTTCAATCATTAAATTCACAGGCAGACTGGGGTAATTTTTTCTCATTAATTTAGCTGCATACTCTGTGTTTACTGGAAGATGAATGAAACCGCCTTTTATGTTTCTCTTTCTGCATTCTCTAAGTATTATGAACAGTGCATTGTTACACAGATAAGCTCCTGCTGAAAAACTAATTTCTGCCGGGATTCCCATAAAGTTCAGTTCGTCAACCAGAGATTCCACATGCAGCATGGAGAACATACCATCGGGAAAGCTTTGATCTATCTTTTCACCATTTACTGTTTTTCCGCTGTTGTCAGGATTTGTAGAATGTTTATAATTCATTCCTATTTTTTCAATTGACATTTTAGATCTACCAGCTGCCAATCCGGTGCCAATTATCAGAACGGGATTGATCTTATCAATTGCCTCAACGAGTCTAGATTCTATTAAAGAATAATCTACGGGCAATACCTTTCCGTGATATTCAATATTGTCTTCGATTCTTCCATCAAAATACTCCGCTAATATTTTAGACGGATTATCTGTGAATTCAAGAAATGGCTCAAACCCTGTTATCAAAACTTTATTATTCACTATTATGTAGTGTTATCATGAATATTATCTTCTCTTTCTGTGAGTTACACCCTACTAAATGATTAAACTGTCAGTTATATTCTCTATCCAATTACACTTCTATTCATGAATTACTCTTCTCCTTGTTTTAAGTTTATATCTAAGATTTTGTAATGGTATAAGATCCAACATACTAAAATAATCCAATTAATGCACAAGTGAATGGGTATAGATCTATCTATTTGAGTTAGAATTGTTTCATATATGTGGATTAAAGTTCAATTATTTATCTAAGAGAATGAAAATTATACATCAATGTTCGGAAATTTTAATTAACTCTTTTTCTATGGTATGTAGGATTTCAATGCGTAAAAATATAGTTATTATTGGGCTCATTCTACTTATCGTAGGAGTGGCTCTTTTCTATGCAGGAGGAGACCTTGGAATTTCAGGAATTGCCACTTCTCCAACGTTTACCGAAAAAGGAACTTCCAAGTGGGAGAGTTCCAGCATTAATGTTTCATCTGGTCAGTTGCTTGTGCTTACTTCAAATAACAGCAAAACGGCTCTAATTCCCAGCAGTGATGCGAGTGTAGTCACTTCAAGCAATGTTGACAAATATGAGGTTAATGGTTCTACCACCACTACGTCTGGTGTAACAACAATTGAATATACCAGTATAACTCCCGGAACATATGTTATTGTTACATTTGGAACTTATCAGGCGAAGGTTACAATGATTAAAAAATCCATTGATTCACTACTTGTATCACTTCTTCCTGTTTTACTCGGTGGTGTTTTAGGGTTCGTTGGATTTATAGTACTAATAGTTGGATTAGTGTTAAAGAAGAAACAACTACCTCCTAATCCAGATATGACGTATTAACCAATTTTTAAAAAAATCATTTACTTTTTATTGCCGACTCAATCTAAATTAAATAAACATAAATTAGTTAAGGCTTAAGTCTGGTTTTATATTTGATAAAGTCTGGAAATAAGTTCATATCAAAATTTTTTAAATTTACAGATGAGACGATTTATTGAGAATACCTGTTTATGTATGATGAACAAAACAGTAGTTTGTATTTCTATATGTACATCTAAAAGTGTTATACAAATGTTCTCGGATTTTTTCCTATTGATAAAATAATTAAAAAGAGTTGTTCCTTTCCCTTCGTTCCTGAGAATCTGGAAGGGTTAGAAGTTTATAGAAAAGTGAAGTGAATATCCAGATTATCGATATTGCAACCCACAGTGCATTAGGTATTACAAATATAGACACTACGAAAATTGCTATGGGAAGAAAATAAAGAATAATTCCTGAAATAAACTCTTTCCAGTTCATCTGTTCATCCGAATAATGAACTCAGGCCAGCCATTGCATCTTCTTCGTTTGCTTCAGGCTTTTCCTCTTTCTTCTCTTCCTTCTTTTCCTCTTTCTTTGCAGGTGCCTGTGATGGAGCAGCGGCTACAGGTGCAGCTGCTGCGTGCTTTATTACATCCTCAATATTCACGTCCTTAAGACTTGATACTAAAGATTTCAGTCTTGCCTCATCTGGTGTTACACCAGCGTCCTCAAGCACCTTTTTCAGTTTTTCCTCATCTACTTCTTTTCCTGCTGCATGAAGCAACAGGGCTCCGTATATATATTCCATTCTTTTTACCTCCTTTATCCGAACAGGGCTCCAAACCCTGCAGCCCCATCCTCTTCCTTGGGCTTTTCTTCCTTTGTCGCTTCCTTTGTTTCCTCGGGTTCTCCCTCGAGTTCATTCTGTAATGCTGAAGCCTGCGATACAGCCTTCAGAATGAAAGATGCCATGTTGTTCTCGTCTACGAAATTGGCTTCCATTGCGAGTGACTCTGCCTGAATTCTTGCCTTCACTATTAATTCTGGCATTATTTCCTTCACAATGAATGTTATGTCAGTTGCAAGTACCTTACCCTGCGAGAATGCAGATGCAATATCAGCCATTACCTTTTCTGGTGTCAGAGACATGGCTTCTCTGTCAAATATGATGCCATCTTCATATGCAGAAACTACATCGAGACCTACATCCAGGGGCAGAATTTCAAGTTTTTCAAGGATCTTTGCCTTTTCTTTTGATATTTTGTCCCCTTTCTTGACAAATAGCATTTCCTTCTTTATTACTATCTTTCCCTTTTCGATAGCTGCCTGCAGCCCAACTTTCTGAAACTCACTGATCATTGGGCCAGGTGGGAAATTTGTATCCTTAGCTGGCACAACTATATCCTCTTCTGCAATTTCTCCGCCCCTTGCAGCTGATTTTTGCCGGTTCTTTTCCAGTTTTGAGTATAACTTTGCAGGTGAATCTAATGTTGTTACAAGTGCTATCTGACCGCCCACAAATTCCTTTAGTTTTTCTATATTTTTCTTTCCTGCCTTTTCCAGGGCTTTTTCCAGAAGTGTTCCTCTTACCACTCTTATGGTTGCCTCTCCCTTCAGTGCTCTTCTAATCCCCTGCAACTGTTTATTTCTTATACCTTTGATACTTACAAATGCAGTCACTGGACTTTCCGAGATTGTGGATGCAATATGATCAACCAAATCAACTTTCCATTGGGGTGTAACTGTCATCACAAATCACCTTCATCTATCTTAACAGCCTTACCCATTGTTGTTTTTATATATATGCTGTCGATGTTCCCATAACCTTTTTCAAGATGGGCTGTGATTCGTTTTATGACTTCTCTCACATTATCAGCTATATCCTTCTCTGGCATTGTCTTCATTCCAACGGGTACGTGGAATGTTCTCTTATCCCTGCTCCTTACTCTCACTGTTTTTTTGAGTGAGACTATGAGACTGGAAGGATCCTGACTTGGGGGCACAGCTCTTGGGATTTTACCTCTTGGACCAAGAACCTGACCAAGTGATCGTCCAATTGTAGTCATAAGATTAGCCTCCGCAAGGAAGAAATCCGCCTGGTTTACTATTTTCTTGAACCCTTTCTTGTCTTCGGCGAATTTGGATAGATCCTCTGCGCCAAAAACGTAATCGGCTGTATCCTTCACTTTTCCCCTCATCTCTTCACTTCCAAATAAGGCAACCTTGATCTCCTTTCCCCTTCCCTTGGGAAGTGAGATCTCATCGTTAATTCTGTTTTTAGGATTGCTTAAATCAACCCCTTTCAGGTTAACTGAAAGATCAAGAGATTCTGTAAATTTCCTCTCCTTTGACTCTTTTAATGCTTGTTTCACTTTTTCTTCTATTGACATATTTCCCTCCTGAGGCTTTGCCGCAGTAAAACGGGATTGTTCTACTATAGCTTCTTTATCCCCTATTGAAATGTGGAATTAAATATTTTCCCTTATTCTATCTTTATTTCTCCGCTAATAATCAATTTCTGGACATCTCTTGCATCCTTTCCATCCACTTTTATTCCTGATGAAAAAGCAGTTCCCAGAACCTCGAGCACTGCTCCTTTAAGATCGTTTGCCATCATAGAATCTTTCTTTGCCAGAGCGACCTTCTTGATTTGTTCCAATGTAGCATCACCTGCTGTTACTTCCTTTCTTTTACCTGAAGCGACCTGAATTCCTAGTTCCTTCTTCAGCAGAGCAGATGTGGGTGGAACTCCTACCTTGATCTCGTATGTTTTCTTTGCTGCGTCTGTAACAGTTAAGATTATTGGAACCTGCATTCCTGCGAAATCTTTGGTCTTCTCATTGATTTCCTTCACGACCTGTCCCAGGTTAAGTCCCAGAGGGCCTAGAGCTGGACCAAGAGGTGGTCCTGTGGATGCTTTGCCTCCTTCAACCATTGTTCTTACTTCTTGTGCCATGATAATCAAAGGGTATATGTGTTTCATTTTAATACTTTTTTACTTTTACCATGTGTGGAAGTAAATATTGTAAACGGGAGGAAGGAAAATCAATTTTCTAAAAACCCAAAAATTCTCATAGATATATACAGATCAACAACGACCATGCCGCTGATGCTTAAGAAAGGCGCGAGTAAGATAATTCCAGTAAGTTCAGTATCTGTCGCAAAGAAAATGAAAAATGAATATCCTGATTACATTATTGCCGGTGAAAGGTACGGGTTCAAGGTTCCCGGCTTCCAGATGAGTAACTCCCCCTATGAGGTTATGAATACAGATCTGGATGGAAAAACAATCATTTTTACATCAACAAATGGAACAAAGGTTCTGAATAAAATAAAGGATTCTGAAGTGATTTTTATCTGCTCCTATGCCAATGTCTTTGCAACACTACCCTTCCTTAAGAATTTCAGTGTTATCGAGGCTGTTCTTTCAGGGAGACCAGATGGCTATGCAGATGAGGATTATTACTTTGGAATGTTTGTTAAAACATATATGGAAACTGGAAAAGATCAGTTTGATTATTACATAGAACAGACCAGGAAGGGACAGGGTACAAAAAGACTTAGCATGATAGGTGGAAAGAAAGATGTCGAGCTATGCCTTCAAAGAGATCTGGTTCCATTTCCAGTTATTTTTCAAAATGGAGAGATTATCAGAAAACCTCAGGAATGAAGTTAAATTCTTTTCCATTTCTTTCACTGGCTGAATCAAGTATTATCATCTCGGCGAATCTCAGTTTTTTTGCCTTATCTCTGCTTCCATATTTGCTGACTGGAGTCCTGAAATCGAAGCCGTCCAGTCTAATGGTCTGAGCTTCAAGAAACTGTGCCAGTTTAACTGCTCTATCACCATCTGTAAACCCATGTAGATTTAACAGGTTTTCTGTTTTGCTAGACTGGCATGTGCCCAGAAAATCTCCTTCAAGCGCTGGGACGAACTCCATTATTCTCTTTATGTTGTCTCCGTGGGCATGTATGCAAAGTACTGTTCCATCTTTCCAGCAACTCATGATCCTTTCGAGGTTTCCATCTAGATCTGTTACAATTATATCAGGTACAAAATTTTTGAACCGGTCTATGGCAGAATCCGCGACAACAGATACCACACCTTTTTCTTTTCTTTCTATTATTTTCCCTGCTGGTCCGTATATGATAAAATTACCATTTCTGAACGAATTAATTCTTTTAATGAATGTTACCTGATGAATTGCCATTGCACTCAGAACTTTTGTAGAAGTATAATCTGATTTGCAGTCTATTACAAGCTCCCTGCAGATTCTTTCGTATAGGTCTTCCCACTGTATCATGTCTGATCTTTACTTGTGTAACTTCCTGATCCAAGAAAGGCTGTCCTTTTTCTGTGTACTGCTGCTGTTACCAATGCAACAACTATTCCGACCATAATTATGATTAAAGACTCTAGCGCCTGATTAAACCCAACATATTTCAGTGAATATCTCAGGTATCCAAGTATCCCAAGAATCAGAAGTTCTGCCGATAGAGAAAATGAAACAGCGTAAAAAAGGGTATCAGATCTTGGAGATCCGCCGATGTAGATATCTGCTATCTTGAATAATGCTCTTGTCACGATCGAAACGTAGACCCATAACCCAAATATCTGAAGAAAATAAAGTATTCTGTCAAGAGGGAGCATCTTAAGATCATAGAGTATGGAATATGTGGACGCTATACCAACAAGGAATATTCCAATGGAAACTATTGTTGATATGAACATTACCCTGGCTTCCTCTGAATATGCCTTAACCTCGTTTAAAACCTTGTCAATTCTTGTTCTAATATCAAAGCCACGCTCTGTGAAATAACCTCCAAGAACTACTATAACAAGCGTGTAAGCGTACAGGGAAGGACTTGTTGTCAATCTTCCAGTAAGGTCGAAGAACGCCACAAACGAAAGAACAGCTATACCATATACAAGAAGGATCAGACCGACGGGAATGAAGATTTTCTTAAGTAATTTCTTGTCTTTCATTGCCTTAACAATATAATAGTAAAGTGATTCTATATTCTGATTGTGCCTTACAATTATGTGCTTAACATATCTAATTTTTGTCCTAGAGAGAATTAGTGGAATTACATAATCATCCTCTGCACCATCTGATATTAGAATACAATCTGAATATTTTCCCTCGGAGAATACATCATCAAGCTGCTTTGAAATAATCTCGTCTGATTTTTCTCCCACATCATCATCACCTGTAACAAGAGATATTTCAACATCTTCCCCTCTTGACTGCAGGTCTTCATAATGCTTAAGAGCGCCAAAAAGAGCGTTTGCATCAGAATCTTCTGGGTCAGCGGTTATAAGCTTTACCGCTGCATTATAGCACTGGGAATAACCTACTACCGGTCCCTTCACACCGGACTTTTCTCCGTAATCATTATCCCTGTCTATATTCAGAATTAGAGTGGTCATTGCCCCTTATCTGCATGTATAAGAATATACTTAAATTTATGTGTAAGATAATTTACTTTGTTACGTAATAACCTGCACTTTTTTGTCTTGCAATCCTCTTAACATAGGATTTGTTTAGCAATTCTTGAAGAGCAGCATTAACAAGAGCCTTACCAAGATTTGAGGCTTTCATTATGTCATCAGCAGTCTTCAGTTTATCTTCTGATACTGCGTTTATTTTTTTCAGTGCATCGTAAACCTTTTTTGCGTTTACTGATAGTTCATCCATTTTGTTCCCATTGAGATAGATATTATATCTATTTATTTTTTATTGATATTATTCACTAATTCTTATTGCATTATGTGTCCTTGTCGGATTTCATGTTTACTGACTTTATCTTCATTTTTTCTAACTTATGAAGTTTATATTAGTCATCTGTCGAAGCCATATTTAACAATTTTTAAATATCTTTGAAATTTTAACCCTAAATATGGGAAAATACGGAATAGTAAGTTATGGGAGTTATATCCCAAAATACAGGATCAAACCTGATGAAATAGCAAGGATCTGGGGTGAAGATCCGGAGAATATAAAGAATGGTATTTACATTCTAAGTAAATCTGTTCCGTCTCCAGATGAAGATGTAGCAACAATATCTGTTGAGGCTGCAAGGACGGCATTAAAACGAGGAGGTCTCAGGGGAGAACAGATAGAAGCTATGTATATAGGATCAGAAAGCCATCCCTATGCAGTAAAACCAACTGCAACAATTGTGTCTTCAGCAATAGGAGCAAATTTTGACATGTTTGCAGCAGATTATGAATTCGCCTGCAAAGCAGGCACTGCAGGGATGCAAAATGTCCTTGCAATGGTGCAATCAGGAATGATAAAAATGGGAATGGCTATTGGTTCGGATACCTCTCAGGGAGCACCTGGTGATGTATTAGAATATTCAGCATCAGCTGGGGGAACAGCCATGATCATAGGGAATGAGAGCGTTGCCGCAGAGATTAAATCAACCCTTTCTGTTACTTCAGACACACCAGATTTCTGGAGGAGAGAAGGGCAGCCATATCCAACTCATGGAGAGAGGTTTACAGGTGAACCGGCCTATTTCAAACATGTTGTATCTGCAGGAAAGGAGATGATGGCGAGAATGAAAACCAAACCTGAAGACTACGATTATGCAGTATTTCATCAGCCAAACGGTAAATTCCCTACCAGGGCGGCGAAATTGCTGGGATTTGAGGAAAAACAGTATAAGGAGGGTTTGCTCACTCCTTACATTGGAAACACATATTCTGGAGCCATGATGGTTGGACTTTCAGCCATACTTGATGTTGCCAAGGATGGCGATAGAATACTTGCTGTATCATTTGGTTCAGGGGCAGGTTCTGATGCGTTTCACATCGAAGTGAATTCGGAAATAGAGAATCTGCATAAAAGTAGTGCAGTAACTGTAAGGGAGTTGCTAGAGGATACAATATTCCTTGATTATGGAATGTATGCCAAATTTAAGAAGAAATTAATACTGGGTGAAGACGTTGAGTAAGGGTGTTTACATAATAGGAGCTGGAGAAGCAAAATACGGAGAATTGTGGGATCGATCACTGAGAGATATTGCAGTGGAAGCGGGGCTAAAGGCTGTTGAAGATGCAGGGATTAGAACAAGAGATCTTGGGGCCATTTATATGAGTAATAGCCTTGGAGGAGATATAAGCAGACAGGAACATTTAAGCGCACTGATGTCAGATCAGGCAGGGGTATCTTCGGAATACATCCCATCGATGAGAATCGAAGCTTCGACTGCATCCGGAGGTGCAGCCATAAGAGAAGGATATCTGGCAATCAGATCAGGGGAGTATGAAACTGTAATGGTAGGAGGAGCGGAAAAAATGACAGAACTATATGGAAACGAGAATATTGACATAACCTCCTCCATTCTTGACAGGGAATGGGAAGCATTTGAAGGTGGAACTCCTGCTGCTCTAGCCGCCCTTTCTGCTAGAAAGTACCTGAAGGATTTTAACGTTTCTAAGGAAGTTCTTGCAAAACTGTCAGTAAACGACCATCTAAATGCAAGTCTTAATGAGAATGCACATTTCAGGAATAAGATAACGATTCAGCAGGCTCTGAATGCTACGCTGATTGCTGAACCTCTCAATCTAATGGACTGCGCACCTCTAAGTGATGGTGCATCAAGTATTATACTTGCTTCTGAAGAATATGTCAAAAAACATTCCATAGATGGTGTTAAGATTTTGTCATCTGCTATGTCTCAGGGTCCATTTGCACTCCACAGCAGGGAATGCCTCTACACAGTTGAACCTACCAAGCTGGCGGCAAGAAAGGCACTTAAGGATGCAAACCTGAAGAACTCCGATATGTCTTTTGTTGAAATCCATGATTCGTATAATATTTACGGGTTGATGGCTCTTGAAGATCTGGGCTTTGCTGAAAAAGGGAAGGCAAAAGGTCTGATCGAAGAGGGTATAGCTCTTAATGACAGATTGCCGGTTAATCCATCTGGAGGTTTAAAAGCTAAAGGATTTCCCTATGGTGCAACTGGTGTTGGCCAGGCAGTTGAGGCATATTTGCAATTAAAGGGTAAAGCAAACAAAAGGCAGGTCAAAGATTCAAAAACTGCTATGATACATAACATGGCAGGTTCAGGAGTTGCATCTGTTGTTCATATACTGGGGGTGGAATAAATGGGAGAATTGTCAAGAATGTGGAGAGAGAGCCCAAACAGATATAGATTACTTGGAAAGAAGTGTGGAAATTGTGGTAGGATATATTTTCCCTCAAGGGACATTTGCCCTGTGTGTCACAGAGATTCTATCGGGAAAATGGTTGATCACGAGCTTTCAGGTGATGGTGAGATATTTTCGTTTACTATAGTACACGAAGCACCACCTGCATTCTCACGACAAAAACCATATGTTCTGGCGTTGATCAAACTGGATGAGGGTCCTATGGTCACAGGTCAGCTTGTAGATTTGGGAAATGCAGAGATAAAGGAAGGGAAAAGGGTTAGAAAAGTTTTCAGGAAAATAGCTGAAGATGGAAAAAGTGGAATAATCTATTACGGCTATAAATTTGTACTTGCCTGATCCTTAATTTACTAATTTTAATTCTTTTAATTTATTCATTACCTCTTCAGTGTGACCCTTTGGTGATACTTTGGGATAGACATAAACTACCGTTCCTTTGCTGTCCACTATGAACGTTACTCTTTTTGCAGACCTTTCACCAAGTACGCCAAACTGTTCGCTTATTTTCTTACTGCTGTCCACAAGCAACGGAAAATTCAGGTTGAATTTTTCCTCGAACTTCTTGTGAGATTTCTGATCATCCACTGATATTCCAAATACATTGACTCCCTTTTCCCTGAACTGTGAAATGTTATCCCTGAATTCACATGCTTCCACTGTACATCCGGGCGTATCGTCCTTTGGATAGAAATATATAACTGCAGGCTTTCCCATAATTTCTTTTGTTCCAATGCTTTTTCCATGCTGATCTAATGTTTCGAATTCCGGTATTTTTGAACCAACTTTCAATAATTCTGCCATAATCTAGTAAGGATTGTTTCAATAAATACCTTTCTAACCCCGTTTCACTGGGTGCATGGGTTTTTGGCTGGTGACATGATTATTTCGGCGGCTGGGCCTTCTCTTGATACCTTTAGCTCCTCTGTTGATTTTGTTGCTATGCCCACTGCAATAAACCTGCCTGTTGGGTCCTTTACGTAGACAAGGCTTCCCGGTCTAATGCTTTCACCTATCTGGGTTATTCCCTTACCAAATAACTTAGCTCCATTCAGAATGTGTGGCACTGCACCATTATCCACTGTCACAGACGAAATTTCAGGTTTTATTGCATTCAGAAGATCAATTGATGGGAGGAGTCTGTCCTCTTCGTAGGCAATGAACCTTCCACCAATTGAATAGCATTTCTTTCCCTTATGCTCTTCAACTTCTATGTTAGAATTGGAAAAAAAATCAGCCCAAAGATTATTTTCCCTCAACTTTTCAAAAAAAATCTTCATATCTTTCTTTGACAGGACGTGACGTGCCATGATTCACCTTATTATTTTTGATATCTCCTGAAATGTTTCATTAGGGTTATTCCATGGGTCTTTTATAATTCTCATTACATATTCCATTATCATCCTTCCTTTTACTACTGCATCACTAGATATCTTCCATGACTGGCTCCTGTTAAGCTTGTAAATTTCCTGTATGCAATACGCAACAGCCTGACTATCAGTCTCCTTCATTGACATTTTTGATATGTAATCTGTTAGTGATTCTGGTTGCTCTGTGATGCCTATTGCTATAAGATCTGCCAGCTGTGATGAAGGTGTCGACCATGACTTCAACTTCATTCTTTCTTCTGTCTCTTCTAGCTTTACAGCCCTGTTAAGTCTGTCAAGGATTTCGACTGGATTTCCTTTCATTACCTCCTTGTGCTTCTCTGTGGCTCCAGGATAGAGTTGTTCAACTATCTGTTCCCCAATTTCTGGCCAGACAGTTTCGTATAGTTTTCTGGTGCTAGCATCATCAATGTATATGCCCTCCCCTGATGGCCATAGTTCAGATATGATCTTTTTTTCTCTTTCGGAAATGTCTATTTTTGATAGAAATGCATTGATGTCTGGAAAAGCCTCTGTCCCGATAAGGAATAGCCCAGATGATTTTGCAAGGTTTCTCCTTCTTGATACAATCTGTTGAAAGAAGTCTGAATCTGTCATTCCTCCAGATATATAGCTCGCAAAAATGCTGCTCTCTGATTTGTCTGAAAATCTTGAAAGTTTTGAGATTTTGAATGAAATTAGCTGCGTTGGGTCCTTGCAGAGTATGTATTTGAATATCCTTGTAGGAGTATTTATTTTTGACATTGAACCAGCCAGCAAAATTGGTGAACCAAAGATGTATAATTCAGTATAATCATCCCCTGTTCCAACCTCCAAGAGACCTGTACTTTCTTCTATGGAATATGAGATATTTTCTTCTTTTAAAATGTTCTCAATAAACTTTGATTCTGGTGGTGTGCTCCTGCAGGTTGCCCGGTAGTATGATCCTGCTGAATATATTACTGCCTTCCCTGATGATACTATACGTGAAAAACTCAGCATTCTGAAGACGTCATGCTTTTCGTTCTGGATGCCAGCGAGTACATACTGGTCAGTGTCTCCCTTCTTGAAAAACGTGGCAGTCCCATGGGGTGTTTTAAGCAGCCCAGAGAATGATAACTCATCATCATCAATTGCCCTCTTTGTTTCAGCCAGCCCCCTGAGAAATTCGTCATGAGATTTTGCAAATTTTAGGAGATCAACCTCTCCGTTAAGTTTTTTTTCATATGCGGTGAAAGGGCAGAACATGACTTTATCAAGACAGTCGGGAACTAAGGTTTTTGGATGTTTTAGCGTTTCCTCAATATTTCTTATCCTTGCTTCGTTTCTCTCTCTTGATTCCCGTTTATAGCTCATTGCTTCTTTCCACTTTCAATTACCCTAATATCCTCTGCCTTGACCTTTACGGGAATTAGCATAGCAGACTCTATAAACTGAACCGTCACTTCTTCTTTTTCATGGTCGATATTCATGATTCTGGCCTTTTCTCCCTTAAATGGCCCCTTTACAAGTTCAACGAATGATCCCAGTTCAAGACCTGCAACCGCAGGCTTTGGAGTGAGTTGTTCCTGTATCTCCTCTATATTTATTGCTCCTTCAACAACACCCTTGAAATTCCTCATTGACCTTCCAAGATATGGTATTCTATCAGGGTGCATGGTTTCCAAATAAAAGTATCCCCTCAACTCGTATGGAGACATTATTGCCATTATTTCCCTCTTTGCCGTGGGATTAAGAACAGTTCTCTCCTCTAGATCCTTTTCATCGGAATTTAGAAGATTTGTGGCAACCTCAAGTTCCTTGCCAACATTTGTTTTTACGGCAATTATTACTGGTTTGAGGATGATACTGTCTGTGAAATTTGCAGAGTGGATTCCATCTTCAGATGCTATCCTTATGCGTACCGTAACGCTGTCACCTATACTTCCCCCCTTAGGTGAATCAATGGTAAACATCATTTCTCTTACCGCATGTCCCTCAAGCTCAAGCTTCTTCTCGAATTTCTTATCTCCATCAGGACTGAACTGAAGAATTCCTCTATCATTATTTGTAAAGTCCATTTCCCAAATGATGGACGAATCAGCTTGTATGAATTCCATTGATAATTCTATTTTAAAAGTCCTTTTTTCCTTCTCAATATTCCTTATGGTGACAGGTATATTTACCTTCTGTCCACAATAAGAATTAATTTCCTTACTCTCACACTCGATCCATTCATATTCCTGTATGCTCATTCTTAACCCTCAAAAAGCTATAGTCATCAGATAGTAAATTAAAAAGCCAAGAGCCCCTAAAAAGATAATACCTGCACCGGTAATAGCCAGTACCTTGACATATTCCTGAGATCCAGGCTTTTTTGCCATCTTTATGATTCTGGCATACTTGCCTTTCCCTATCCCAGAAAATCGTCTCTCGATTTTCTTCTGTACTTCCACGAGATCTTCTTCAACTGACATAAATTACCCTGTTGTTTAGTTAACGAATACTTATTAAAAAAGTTTGTTGATAAAAAACGCAAAAACCTGAAATGAGTGTGCTTGTGGCCCGCCAAGGTATATATTTAGGAGGTGATCCATCCGCAGGTTCCCCTACGGATACCTTGTTATGACTTAACCCTCCTCACTGACATCAGATTCGAATCAACCCTTTCGAACTAACCCTCATCCAACACCAGCTCGGATGGTTTGACAGGCGGTGTGTGCAAGGAGCAGGGGCATATTCACCGCGGGATGTTGACCCGCGATTACTACGGAATCCAGATTCATGAGGGCGAGTTACAGCCCTCAATCCTAACTACGAACAGGTTTCGGGATTGGCTTCCCCTTTCGAGGTCGCAGCCCATTGTCCTGTCCTTTGTAGCGCGCGTGTTGCCCGGAAGATTCGGGGCGTACTGACCTGCCGTCGACCCCTCCTTCCTCCAGTTCTGCACTGGCGGTCCCTTCAAAGTTCTACCAACCTCACGGTTAGCTTAGCAATTGAAGATGGGGGTCTCGCTCGTTATCACACTTAAGTGAACGCCCTACGGTACGAGCTGACGACGGCCATGCACCACCTCTCCTGCTATCGAGTAAATTCATCAGGTTGACTCTCATACACAGGTCGCCTCCGGTGAGTTTTCCGGCGTTGAATCCAATTAAACCGCACGCTCCTCCCGTTGCGGTGCTCCCCCGCCAATTCCTTTAAGTTTCAGCCTTGCGACCATACTCCCCAAGCGGCCCACTTAACACCTTCGCTACGGCACTGCACCCCCTTACCGGAGATGCAACACCAAGTGGGCAGTGTTTACAGCTAGGACTACCCGGGTATCTAATCCGGTTTGCTCCCCTAGCCTTCGTTCCTCACCGTCGGATCCGTTCTAGTTGAACGCCTTCGCCACCGGTCGTCCTTCCAGGATTACAGGATTTTACCCCTACCCCAGAAGTACATTCAACCTCACCCGGTCCCTAGATTTGCAGTCTCTCCAAAATTTCTTCAGTTAAGCAGAAGTATTTTCCTAGAGATTTACAAATCCGGCTACAAACGCTTTAGGCTCAATAAAAGTGACTACCACTCGAGCCGCGGGTGTTACCGCGGCGGCTGGCACCCGTCTTACCCAGCTCTTATTCCTTGAGCTTTTTAGGATCAAGAAAAGCCTTAACATAGTTAAGGCACTCAGGCTTCCCGTGTCGCGCTTGCGCGCATTGCACAGTTTTCGCGCCTGCTGCGCCCCGTAGGGCCTGGACTAGT
Organism: Cuniculiplasma divulgatum; assembly: GCF_900083515.1. NCBI lineage: Archaea > Methanobacteriati > Thermoplasmatota > Thermoplasmata > Thermoplasmatales > Cuniculiplasmataceae > Cuniculiplasma > Cuniculiplasma divulgatum. Next base: position 212,068 of record NZ_LT671858.1, on the reverse strand, counting down.
GTCTCAGAGTCCATCTCCGGGCTCCCTCTTTCAAGGCCCGTACCCGTCTTAGGCTATGTGGTCCTTTACACCACATACTACCTGATAGGCCGCAGACTCATCCTCAGGCGAAATTCTTTCATCGTCAAAGCATTCCAGCACATGACAACTATGGGGTATTAGCCTCAGTTTCCCGAGGTTATCCCCCACCTGGGGGTAGATTGTCCGCGTGTTACTGAGCAGTACGCCGGTGTCTTACGACCCCTTGACTCGCATGGCTTAGTCGAAACCTGATAGCAGTAGCCGCCGGCAGGATCAACCGGAGTTAATCCAATTGCCGTACAATTATTATTAAATTTGGAAATTGGCGAGCCACAATTTGCACCATTATCTCATCTCGGTTGTGATAGCAATTCACAACTTCATCTTTAACCAATTATGAATCAATGGATCACGTTGAGATATTTCTCTTTCACCATATACGCCTATATTGGTTTTATTTTCAGGCTTGTGCGTAATTCTGTGTATAGTAACGGAGTATATAACGATTTTGAAAAATGTAAAAAAATGGTAATTTGTTGGTTAAAAATTGTTCCCTTCAATCTTCCAGTGTACTGAGAGGAACTCCCTGGTCTGCGAGTATTGACTGCACATCGTCTTCAGAATATCCAGATCTTACAGCGAGGAAGAAGAACGCTATGGCCACTACTATTACTATGAATGTGTCGTATGGGAACAAAAGCAGGGGAACGTATGGGAATGACTGACCTGCTACCGCAATAGGCGAAACATAGGGTCCAAACGCACCTAGATAGGAGAACCCAAAGATGAAAAGCACGAAATAAATTAACCACCAGCCTGATTTTATTTCCTTCTTGTTTTCATCCTTAGCCCAGTGATGGATAAGGAAAGTCAGAACAATTGTTGATATTACTATCATTACATATACAGCGATGAAGTAGTAGAAAACTGAGTCTGGAGCAGCTATTGGTGTTGATGCAGTAATGTTCGATACGGCGGGTATTATTATATCATAATATACCAGATAGAAAGAAATTCCAATTATTATCCAGTATATGATTCCACTTGTTATTGTCTTGCCTAATGAAATTCCAAGCTTATATGTTCCATAGTAAATCAGGTAAATTGGTATTCCTCCCAGTATCAGCATCATCAATATTGATAAAGTGATATATCCTGACCAGTATACTATTAAAGTTGCACTAACGAAGGCAATAATTGAAAGAACCTTGCTATAAGGTAGTTTGTATGGTCTCTGCACATTTTTTGCGGTGTTTCTCAGCACTCTCAGGCTGACGCCTCCCATTATGTAGGTGAAGACTGTTGCGCTTGATATGAACCCTACTAAAATATACCATGACGGGAAGGGAGCTATGAATATAATTCCTATAATTGTAGAGAGTATCAATGGTATCATGGGTACTCCGCTCTTCTTATTGACTTTCATGACATTAGGAGGGAAATACCTGTCAGTTGCCAGTCCGTAAATTGTTCTTGTGGATGTTCCAAGGTAGATCCATCCTGTTCCAGATGGTGATATGACTGCATCTACCAGCAATACTGAGCCCCATGCCCCGAATCCTGCAATACCAGCTGTTTCAAATACGTGATAGAAGGGCGATGATGCATATGATGAAACCGTTAATCCTGACCATGAGAACGTTGTAAGATCAGCTACTGATACTCTTATTGCTCCAATGTATACTAACTGAAGGATTTCATAAACTACTATTCCTATCACTACTGAAAGTATCAATGCCCTTGGTATATCTCTTTGAGGATTCTTTGCCTCACCACCATAATCCAGTGCCTGTCTGAATCCCAAATATGAGAAGACTATACCCGCTCCAGGTATAGCAGTGAAAATGAATGGTGTGCCAATTGCGTTGAACCCTCCAGCAAGCGCCGTGAAATTGCTTGCACGAAACATAAAGAACAGCAGGATAAATGTTATTGTTGGTATGACAAGTTTCCAATAAACAAAATATTCATTCCACCTTCCTAGGAATTTTATCCCGAAATAGTTTAGGAAGAAGAAACCTATCATAAGCAAAACTGCAATTATGACACCATATACTGTCAGCGATGTAAAGGAACCTAGTACGGTCGTTCCCGAATAGGACATGAATCCCAGACCCTTTAGCCCTGAGATATATGTTACTGCAGCTACTGCTTCTATGGATGGAACTGTAACAGCCGAAAGCAGATATGCCCATCCTAAAATGTAACCTGTGTAACTACCATGTGTCATGTGTGGATATCGAACTATACCACCACTCCTTGGTATCATTGCAGCCAGCTCGGAATAAGTCAGCGCGATAAAAATGACCATCACACCTCCTATAAGCCACGAAAGAGTTACTGCGGGACCAGCAGTTGCCGCTCCTGCATTTACTCCAAAGAGCCACCCAGAACCTATAATCCCTCCAACAGAAAGGAAGAGTAACTGCACAAAACTCAATTCTTTTTTAAGTTTCTTGTCTTCCCCAGATACAGTGGGATTTACATTTTCATTATTTTCCATTAGATGGTATGTTATAACATGGTTATAAGTTTTATGCTTCCTTATCAATTCAAAATGTTTAGGGCAAGGCGCCATAAATAGATATGACTATAAATTAGGTTTAGGGAAAGAGAAGATCGTTATCAATTTCTGCAAAGATCGCTCAAAGGCCTATTTTTTATATTTCTTCAGCATAATAATCAATATAGTTCAGATAGACAGAAATAAAAACTCATATATCTTTTCCATAATATATAAATGTCCAGGAATCGGTGTCTTTCATTTCCTTGATGATTCCATCATTCAACAATCTCTTGTTTATGGAAAGAAATGCTCCACCTTCTGAGTAATCCGGCTTTGATACAAATTTTATCATTTGATAGGACTCTGAACTTTTGACATATTCATTTCCCTTTGAATCATTCATAACTTTTAGATCTGGAAAATTCTCTATCATTTCGTTTTTATCCCAGATCTCCCAGTCCATTAAATAATTCCTTTCCCTTAGATCAAAGTCGTGAATCTCTGTTAGACTGAGCGGCTCACACATAAATGAAATATACTGTTCAATTTCCACATAACCAAGTTTCCTGAACATTGATCTAGAGGCTATATTATCCTCTGCAACCAGTGCTCCATAGGCCCTGCACTTTCTTTCCTTTCCCTCCTCTTCAATCTTCCTTATCAGTTTTTCAGCTACGCCGTGTCTCCGGTATTCTGGGTCTACCCTTATAGCACTTATCCAGCAGATTTTCCTGAACCCAGCCTGAGCGAAACCTTTTACGTCTCCATACTCATAAACATACATTCCTCCGTCCTTAAGCATTCGTTCGATATTGTCACTTATGTAGTCTATATAACCAGCCCTTGAGGCTATATCTTTAATTTTCTCAGAATCAGAAATCGTTGCAGGACGGATTAATTCCATGAAATTGAATGAAATATATCTTAATAGTTTTTATTACCACCATAGCTACCAGCTAAAAACAGAAAACTTGAAACAATACCTATTTAAGACAAAAGCTATTATATGGATTTAAATTACCTGATGGCACACTGGTTTATATGAAGCACACAAAATTTGAGAAAGCAAGAATTATAGGTGCCAGATCCCTGCAGATATCAATGGGGGCCCCGGTTATTATTGACGTCCCAAAGATCATGATTGATCCTGTTGACATAGCTATACTTGAATATGACAACAATGTTATACCAATAACAATAAAATAATATTTTTATCTGATAATAGATTTTTGTTCTACATTTCCGTCTATATTAACATCCTTGCCGTTTGCCATCAGGTGTAACCTGTTTCTTCCCATCATGGCTGTTGGTACCATTTTTCCGTTGATCTCGTCAACCCTCATTTCGTAAGTCTTCAGGATGTCAAGATCGATTTTCTTTTCAGTGTTACATTGAATGTCTCCAACTGTTACTTTAGTTCCCTCATTTTCGTCAGTTGTCAGTAAATGTGCACCCTTTGAATCCTGTGCTGCCAGTAGCATCCCCTGAGACTCTATACCTCTAATTTTAGCATGTTTCAGATTCTCGACCACTATTATTTTCTTATTTTTCAGTTCCTCCAGCGTATAATAATTTCTTATTCCTGCAACGAGGTCTATCTCATGATCACCAAGGCTTACCTTCAGATGTAACAGTGAATCTGCATTCGGATGGAATTCAGCGAATACAATCCTTCCTACGATTAGATTCATCTGGTTCTCAGGTTCCTCCTCAATTTCAAGCTTCTTGAATATGATTGCACTTTCCGATGGCTTGAATTCGCATGTTTCAGCAAGATGTGACATTGACGCGTTCTCAATTGATGTACCGTGTATGGATAACCACGCCCTGTCAGCCCCAGATGGGACGAATGGGTATATGGCAAGAGTTAGATATTCCACAGCCTTAAGTGTGTGCCATAGTTTTGATTCGGTCATTTTCCTGTCGGTTTTTATCAGATCCCACGGCTTTGAATCGTTGAAGTAGGTGTTTACAACTTTCACATTCTCGAGCCACAGGTTGAGAGCCTTTCTGAATTCTATTCTTCCCATCAGTTCACTGTAATTTTCCCTGAATTTGTCCATTTGTACAATTAATTCTATGTCTGAATGATCTGACTCTCCCTTAATTGGAAGAACGTTTTTATTTTTGGCAAAGGTTACTACCCTGTTTACAAGATTTCCATACTTTCCACTCAATTCTGAATTCACCTTTTCCTTCATTTCCTCAAGTGAAAAATCAGAGTCGGATGTTTCCGGTAGGATTGATGATATGTAATATCTGAGAGAATCCTTATCAACCATTTGCAGTACATCATTTACTGTGTACCCTATACCCCTTGATTTTGAAAATTTCTGTCCCTTGAATCTAAGGTACTCATTTCCTGTGACTCTGTAGGGAAGAGGGTATTTTCCAGAGGCTTTATGCATTGCTGGAAGAAATATGGTATGAAAGAATATGTTGTCCTTTCCCAGAAAGTAATAAGTTTCCCCGTCATCATAATATTCTTTCCATAACTCACTGTTTCCAGAAAGTTCCGAGTATTCCATAGCATTGGAAAGATAACCCAGTAGAGCCTCGAACCACACATAAATCCTCTTACCTTCCATTTCATTTTCCTTTAACTTTACACCCCATTCCATATCCCTTGTAATGGCCCTATCTCTAAGACCACTTTCTATGATATTTAATGGGAAAGATGTTACATTTGACCGCCATTCATTCTTGGATTGCAGCCACTCTTTGAGAAAATCTGAAAACTCAGATATCTTGAAGAATATATGAGCTGTCTCCCTGAATTCTGCCGGTCCACCACAGATGGCACAGGTAGGATTTATGAGATCTCTTGGATCATTAGTCCTCCCACATTCATCACACTGATCCCCTCTGGCATATTCATATCCACACCTTGGGCATTTCCCATTGACATACCTGTCAGGGAGAAACCTCTTTTCCCTTGGACAGTATGCAGATTCCATCATTCTTCTTTCCAAATAACCCTTTTTTTCAAGATCCTCAAAGAAATCCTGTACAAACGTTTCATGAGTTTTGCTTGTTGTTCTCCCAAAGTAATCAAATTTTATATCAACGTTGCTGAACGTTTCTACAAATTCAGCATAATACTTATTGACTATCTCTTCTGGTGTTTTTTTCTCTTTTTCGGCCTTCAGTGCTATGGGTGTTCCATATTCATCCGTTCCACAGATAAAGATGCTATCCCTCCCTGACATCTTTATGAATCTATGAAATATGTCCCCAGGCAGGTATGCCCCTGCAAGATGACCAATATGAATGGAACTGTTGGCATAGGGTAACGCACAGTTGATTACAATTTTTCCACTCAAATCAATCACCACAAATTGTTTTAAATCTTGCCAGCACCCTTTCTCTTGGAATTACTGACAGAAAGAATCCAAGTCTCGGTCCTCTTTCATTACCTATAAGTACCCTGTAAATCACCTTGAATCCATCCGCCGGCTGCATACCTGAATTACCAATTGATTCCCTTGCACATTCATGGATTTTTTCCGGCTCCCATGAATCCAGTGTGCCTAGTTTACTGTTGAAATCACATAACATTTTTCTCTCATCCTCATTAATACTTACTGGATCATCTGTATTCTTTAGGGAAAATTTAGAAGCTTCGGGAGCATAGTTATGTACCCAGATTCTTGCCATGTCAATTGTTTCTTTAAGTATATCTGGATCCTGATCCTTTCCCTCAGATCTGAGTATTTCCCCTATTCTCTCCTCTGAGCTGTATATTTGCACCAGTGTGGTCAGATGCCTGTAATCAGGAACTGTTTCATAAGGTCTACCTGCCTTTGATAGAGTTGCTATCCAGTGCTGTTCTTCAGTTGTGTTTTTCTCCTGCTCCATTTTCATCAGACGCTCGAATTCATCCATTGTTGAGAGGAAGCCAAGTGCCGGATCAAATTCTATATGCCTAGTTGCCGGGACCCTCGCCATGATATACCTAACAATCTCAGGAGGTGCAAAACTGAGTATTTCCTGGGCTGGTATGTTTACCCCTGTGGAAGAATGCATTGCTCCCTTTCCCTTAAGTAATATCCTTTCATAAATAAGTGGCAATGGTGCCGGATATTCAAAAATCTTTTCCACAATTTCCTTTCCAGTGTCATATGATCCCCCTACTGTTCCGTGATCTTTCCCGAATGGTTCTATTGTAACCTTTAATATTTTCCACTTTGCAGGCCATTCGATCCTCCATGGAAGTTTGCCATCATCGTGATATATATCACTTTCACCATTGCTTCCGCATTTGCAGGAATACGAAACTTTGGTGTCACTATAACCTGTAACAGTGGTTGAGTTAATCCTTCCACAAACTGAACACTTTGGATTGTATGGAAACCATTCTGGTTCCAGTTCCCTTCCAGATATGGTCTCCAGTATTTTCCTTATTTCATCCTTCTTTTCTATGACCTTCTCTATGATTTCTCCAAACTTGCCGTCTCTGTAAAGTTCTCCGGTTTTTATTACCTGAGGCTTAACATCCAGCGACTTCAGGGCTTTCAGAAAGGGGTTAAGATAGAATTCTGAATAGGTACCATCTCCACTGGGAGCCGGTATATCCCTGAGTGGTTTGCCCACATGCTCTTTATATGATTCGGGAAGAAACGGATATACCTTTCGCAATGGATCTATGTCATCTGCCAGATATATGAATTCAGATTCCTTACCATCCATCAGAAGACTCTTGTATATTATATCCCCTGTTAGAATTTCTCTAAGATTTCCCAGATGAATTGGACCCGATGGAGATATTCCGGTAGAAACCTTCTGCTTTCCTTTTAGTTCATGAATTAATGATTGACCCCAGTACATTTAAATCATTCTTTTCCGATTAAAGATGCCCTGAATAAAGACCTCAGCCTTACCCCATCGATTTCATCTTCCTGCATTTTAGATGCTATCACTATGGCAAGTTTTACTTCTCCACCTTCTTCCCTTATATCCTTGATTGTTCTTCTCAGGGTTTCGCCGGTACTGCATACATCGTCTATTACAATTATTTTCTTACCCTTGACTGATGCGAAGTTACTGCTGAAATAGCCATCCTTTCTTGAGGGGTGGGGCTTGTATATAATCAGTTCCTTGTCAAGGAAATAGGAAATCATGGTTGCGTAGGGTATCCCGTTAACCGTGATTCCTAGTATAGAGTCGGTCTCATAATCTCCATCTGCAGATTCCTCCTCAATTATATCCAGCATTATCTGTGATAGATTTGCTATCCTGTTCCCATAGACGCCAACACTTCTCCAGCCTATCTTCACGTCCTGAACGTTCTTCTGCTTCGTAAAGTCTCTGGCCAGAAGCCATGTGACAGTATTAACCGAGAGATGTAATTCTGTGGAAATTTCCTTATCTGACATTCCCTTATTCTTTAACTGTAATGCCTTATTGTATAATTCATCCAAACTGTACATTTTAATTTCCTCCCATCCTATTATGTTAATCTATATTATTAATCTCATTTAATCTCTTTTCTATTCTTCTACAATCATTTTCTAACTCTTCCTCTGACTGTTGCAACCTGTTCCAGCCAATTTCCCTTCCACAGTGCCTTGGAATTATGTGAAGGTGATAGTGCATTACCATCTGTCTTGCGCACTCTCCATTGTTCTGGCCTATGTTAATTCCATCTGCTTCGAATACATCTCTAAGAACTGACGCAATTTTTTTTGCGGCCTGTTGAATCTCCAGGTACACTTCACTATCTATGTCAAAGATGTTTTCATAATGTTTACTGGGAATTATAAGCACATGTCCTTCTTCTACAGGATATTTGTCCATGAATCCTATAACAGTACTGGTTCTGTAAAATATGTGAGCATCTTTTCCCGTTACAACATTACTGCAAAATACACACTTTTCCAATAGACTTACCAGATAGGTAATGGAAGACTGCAATTTTAAATTTTACCGACAACTAGCTGAAGTGAAATTCCTGAATAAGATTGCACTAAAAGCTACCATTATTAGAAAATTTTGGATTTTTGAAAAATAGTACTATCAAGATTCTGGCAAAAATTTTAAGGAAGAATACCATGTTATTTCATGAAATGCCCGGTATGTGGTAATACTGATGGAATAAAGGAGAATAAACAATGGACTTTCAATTCATACATGGTAACAAGGTATACCTGTCCCAAATGCGGAGCAAACTTCAACTATTATAGTGGAGACAGGGGAGATTATACTATTCCGAAGCCCAGAGAAATGAAATAGATATTAATGAAATCTGAAAATAAACAGAAAAACTCGCTGCATCCAGAAATACATGTTACAAAAATTTTTTATGATGATCGATGCGAGCTATGTAGATTTTCAACCGATCTGATCAGGGGAAGTGGCATTGAAACAATTCCTATGACTGGCACACCTTTCCAAAATTCAAATGAATTAATTCTAAAAGATGAGAATAGAAATACTGACATAGGATTTGATGCAATTTTCAACCTTACAGGGAAAGTGACGATTCTGTTTCCTCTTTTGCCTGCCTTGTTCCTGTTAAAGATATCTGGAATCGGTGATGTGGCCTATAAAATTGTTTCGAGGAAGAGGCACAATGGAAAAATTCAGTGGCTTTTTTCGTTTCTAAACAGGTTGAGAATAAGAAACACAGGTTAATACTGTTTTACTAAACTATCTCTCTCAAAATGGCTGAACCCCTTGCCTTCAGAAGGTATTGCGGTGAATCAAGCCTTATTGGAAGTGTGTCCATGTTCAAGATGTTTGTATCCAGATAGAGTTCCCATTTTTTAGTATCATTTGGAAGCTTGAACATGATATCGCTATCCGATGAATTGAACAGCAGTAAAAGATCACCACCTGTAATCTTCCTGTAAGAATATTCTACCTCACTCGTGTATTCCCCATTTATCCATACCATAAGATGCTTAAGTGATGGATTCTTCCAATCTTCAATTTTAAGTTCCTCAAGGTTTTTGTCAAGCCAGACAACATCCTTCATTTCTGTCCCAGCTACAAGATCCCCTCTGAAAAAATTCTTTCTGGCAAGAACGGGGTTTGATCGCCTTAAAGCTATGGCTTTCTTAACGAATTTGTAAAGATTCTGCTTATCTTCATCCATATTCCAGTCATACCAGCTGATTTCATTATCCTGACAGTATGCATTGTTATTTCCCTGCTGTGTTCGTCCTATTTCATCTCCACCAAGTATCATGGGAGTTCCCTGTGAAACAAAAAGTGAGAGAAAGAAATTCTTGATGCTCCTGTATCTCAGTCCCATAATCTTCTTATCGTCTGTTCTCCCCTCTACGCCATAATTAAAGCTGTAATTTTCATCTATCCCACCTTCAAATCCCTCAGTATTTGCTTCGTTATGCTTTGTGTTATATGAAACCAGATCCATGAGGGTAAATCCATCATGACATGTTACAAAATTTATGCTGGAATGCGGTCTCTTGCCACCGTCATCATAAAGGTCGGGTGAGCCTGATATTCTTGTGGCAAATTCCCCAATCATTCCATCGTCTCCTCTCCAGTATTTCCTTAGGGAGTCCCTGTATTTACCATTCCATTCACTCCATTTTGGAGGAAAATTCCCTACCTGATATCCACCTGGTCCTATATCCCACGGTTCAGCAATTAATTTAAGTCTTGAAAGTACTGGATCCTGATGGATCACGTTCATGAATGGGGAAAGCATGTTTATGCTGTAAAGGTTTCTTGCAAGTGTTGAAGCCAGATCAAACCTGAATCCATCTATTTGCATCTCTATTGCCCAGTATCTCAGGCTATCCATGATCATCTGTAAAACCTGAGGATTGCTTACGTTTAGACTGTTTCCGGTTCCGGTAAAATCAACATATTTGGATGGATCAGATGGGTCTAGAAAATAGTATGTTCTATTATCTATACCTCTAAATGAAAGCAGTGGACCCATATGGTTTCCCTCGGCCGTATGATTATAAACCACATCGAGTATTACCTCAATGCCATTGGAGTGAAGATTAAAAACCATATCCTTGAATTCCTTTATCTGATTATCATGGCTTGTTGAATACCTCAGATCAGGGGCAAAATATGCTATGGTATTATAGCCCCAGTAATTTGTCAGTCCCCTATCTACCAGTACCTTATCGTCTACGTGCTGTTGCACCGGCATGAGTTCAACTGCAGTTATTCCCAGGTCCTTAAGATAGTTGATCACCTTTGAGGAGCCAAGCGCTGAATAGGTACCCCTGATATTCTTATCAAGATCTTCTTTCATCTGTGTAATGCTTTTTACATGCGTTTCATAGATTATGGTATCATTCCATCTCCTTTCAGGCTTTCTTACATCCTGCCAGTCGTAAAGATCATTGACAACCATTGACTTTGGCATGAATTCAGTATCATCCTCATTGTTAACAGATGAACCGTACATTATATCATAGGGAAATATGCTGTCATCCCAGTTTATTTTGGAATTAAGTGACTTTGCGTATGGATCTATAAGCAGTTTGTTCTTGTTGAATCTTAGACCTTGAGATGGATCGAATGGACCACCCACATAGTAGCCATACAATTGTCCCTCTTTTATACCAGAAACCTCACAGTGCCAGACGTGTGCATCCACTTCTTTCATCGAAATGGTTTCATTTGGACACTTCAAATCAGAGGGTTTAAAAAGTGCAAGTTCAATTGATTCGGCGTCTTCAGAATATATTGCAAAATTTACTCCATCGTTCGTAAGAGTTGATCCGAGGGGATAAGGCTTCCCTTCTGAAACAATACCCATAGGCACTGTAGTATACTGGTGCAATTAATCTTTACTGAATTGTGCATTTCAAAACTTATTTCACTAAGTTCTGTGTATGTTTGCAACCATAATTAGTTCAGTACATAAGAAAACAGGAAAAAAGTAAATATGTTCTAAACATACAAAAATATGGTTAAAGGAGAAATATACAAAGATATAAGAGGGGTAGTAAAACCAGAGCATTCAGCCCTGATAATATGGGATGTTCAGAATATGCTTGTGGGTAGAATATTCAACAAAGAGGAATTCATTAAAAATAACACTGAACTAATAAAAAGGGCACATGAACTTGAAATACCTGTAATTTTTACGAAGATAACACCTCTGCCGGAAAAATTTGAATCTGCCCCGAGACTTGCAAGAGGTGGATTTCCAAAGGAAATGGATAAAAGTATGTTTGAACTTACTATTAAGCCTGAAGACTCAGATATTGTATTAAACAAGAACACCGCAAGCATATTTATAGGAACAAATTTTGAGATGATGATGAGAAATGCAGGAATAGAGACCCTTATTTATACAGGAATTGCCACCGAAATTGGTGTGGAATCCAGTGTGAGAGATGGCTCCAACAGAGGCTTTTATAATGTTGTGATAAAGGACGCAGTTTCTTCAGGGAACAGAGAGGCCCATGAGAGATCACTGAAAAATATGGAACTTATGTTCAATGTCATTTCAAAGGATGAACTTTTGAACCTGTGGAAATGAAAACCCAATAGAAATTCAACCAGAATTAATTTTTTATTATGTGGCTTATACTGAGTATTAAACCTTAACAAACAAATAAGTATATTTTTGATATATAGGGATATGACAGACGAAAAAGTTACAATCAGTAAAGGACTAGAAGGTATTTTTATTGCTGATACAACACTCTGTAAGATCGATGGAACTAATGGAAAATTATGGTATAGGGGATATCCTATTGAGGTTCTAGCAGATAAATCAAATTATGAGGAAGTTGCTTTCCTACTCCTCTATGGACATCTGCCAAACAGACACGAAATGGATGTCTTTGATGCAAGATTAAAGGATGAGAGAGAGGTCTCCAGCGAAATTAAGGAGATCATAAAGATGTATTCTGGTAAAGCTCATCCCAATGACGTTCTTAGAACATGTGTTTCAGCCCTATCTACATACGATGATGATATGAGTGACAGGAGCAAGGAAGCCAATCTTGAACGGGCAGTAAAACTTATTGCTAAACTGCCCACCATTATTGCAATGATAGGAAGAACCATGAGAGGAAAAGGCTTCGTTGAACCGGACAGGTCACTCTCCCATTCATCAAACTTTTTATATAGGTTAACAGGCAAGAGACCGGACAAGGAATCTGCAAAGCTAATTGATCTGATGTTCATACTTCACGCAGAACATGGCAGTAACGCTTCTACATTTTCAACTCTTGTTACAGGATCAACACTGGCTGATACATACTCAGCAGTTGTAGCAGGAATAGCAACGCTCAGGGGTCCTCTCCATGGTGGTGCAGATGAAGCAGCACTGAACATGATGAAGGCCATAGGAGAACCTGATAATACTGAAAAATATATTGAAGATGCACTGGCTGGAAAACAGAGAATTATGGGATTTGGACACAGGGTTTACAAGGCCTATGATCCAAGGGCAAAGGTTGTATACAAATATCTTCAGTCCTTCATGAAAACTACCACTGATCCACAGATAGAGAAATTGCTTGAAATTGCCATAAGAGCCGAAAAGCTGATGGAAGAAAAGCTCAGTAAGACAAAAGGGATTTGGCCAAATATAGACTTTTTCTCTGGTCCACTTTACACAGCAATGGACATTCCATCCGATCTGTTTACCCCAATATTCGCAGCATCTAGAATGGCTGGATGGACAGCTCACCTATTTGAATACTGGGAGAATAACAGACTGTTTAGACCACTGGATAACTATGTGGGCAAGCTGGATGTTGAATACGTACCAATTGATAAGAGACAGTGAACCAACAATTATCAAAATTTTTAATTTAACTATTCTTAATATGACTTACAACTGGACTGCAGTGGTTTGATCTTAATACAGTTGCAGTCTGTATACTCACGTCGTGAATTCAATATAAACTGTTTTTGTTTGCAACATTCTGGAAATAAAAATTGTTTAGCAGCTCATAACGTATATCACTCGGATCACCATGGCCCGGATATATTCTTGTAGACTCCTTCATCTGGGAAAGTTTTTTCAGACTTCTGATCATGTCTTCTTCATTACCTCCAAAATCCATTCTTCCTATGGACATTCTGAATAACGTGTCTCCGGTGAGTATGAAGCCGTCTCCAACTATACAGGAACTTCCAGGTGTGTGCCCAGGAGTTTCCATAATTTTCAACTGGTGACTCCCAACCTTGAATACGAATCCATCACTGAATGTTATAATGCTGTCGGGAATTTCTGCCTTTAAACCCTTTATGAAATGCTCCGCCGAATAATCTTTTGATTGAAGCATTTCTTTATCCTTTTCGTTGATATAAAATGGAATATCATACTTCCTCTGTATTTCTCTTGCTGCCAGAAAATGGTCGAAGTGACCATGTGTGGCAATGATAAATTTTGGCTTCAGATTGAACTTTTCAATTTCTTCTATTATCTTTTCAGGATTTCCTCCTGCATCAACTATAACACATTCATCTGAATTTGACAGTATATAGCAGTCCGTCATCAGTGGACCAACTGTGATCTTCCTGATCTTTAAAAGTTTCAATATTTGGAAATTAGTATCTTGATTAAAATTGTTATGTTTTATACTACTGGAATTAATGAATAATTCATTCAGATAGATGTGACTGTTGTGAAAAATATTATTATATTTTTCACGGGTCTGTATTTATTAGCCTAATGCGGTATGTTATATGGATTAAAGTGAAATTTAAAATACATCAACTATGGATATTTCCAGTTTACATTTTAATTTTTACAAACATGTTTTAATAACTTATCACAATGCATTAAACATGCAATTAATAAATGATGAATATAGAACAAAATTAAAAGAACAGTTTTCTACCACAATGGTGGATGAAGTTACAATTAAGGTCTTCAAGGATGATAATAAGTCGTGCCAGTACTGCAACGATACAGAACAGCTAATGAGGGAGATAGCAGAAATAACAGATAAGGTTAAGGTTGAGATACATGAACTTGGAGATGAGGAATCAAAGAAATATAAAATAGAAAAGGCTCCAGTGGTCATACTATTTTCAGACAGATTCCAGAATGGAAATGTGAGATACTTTGGGATTCCATCAGGTTATGAATTCAGGTCTATAATTGAAGATATAGAAACATTCTCCACTGGGAAGATAGAACTCAGGGAAAGCACAATTGATAAGTTAAAAACCATTGAAAAACCGGTCAGCATAAGAGTGTTTATAACACCAACCTGCCCATACTGCCCTTCAGCAGTTAGAATGGCACACAATTTTGCCCTTGTGAACCCAAATATTACTGGAGATATGGTAGAATCATACGAATTTGAAGAAGAGGCAGAAGCCGCAGCAGTTTCAAGCGTTCCACACACAACCATAAGTAATATTGATGAGCCAATAATCGGAGCCCAACCCGAAGAGATATTCCTCGATCAGGTTCTATTTTCAGCAGCCCAGGCACCATAATCCTTTTTTTTATATACCCAAACAATATAAATAATACCAATAAACATATAATATGCTGTATCATTGTAATCCATGTCTTCAGGCGATGTTTTAAAACAAATGTTAGATAAATATGGAAATGATGAGGATGTAAAGAAAGAAATTGCCACTATGGAAAAAACATTCCAGTTTGCCCCTACAGATGGTGAGGCCTATTATGTCAAGGTAACCAAGGGTGAAGTAACATTCAATATGGGAACTGATTCAGCACCTACCGCAACAATTAGTGGAAAGGAAGAGACGTTATTGAGCCTTTTCAATGGCACAATTGATCCTGTAATGTCATACATGACAGGAAAAATTAAGATTTCTGGAGATCTCATGAGCGCAACAAAAATGACGGGTCTTGTGAAGAAACTCAGGAAGTGATCCTATGGAAATTAAGCAGGTTACGGTTATAGGATCAGGATTAATGGGTAGCGGAATAGCTCAGGTTATTGCCACTGCAGGTTTCAGGGTAAACCTGTTTGATAGTTATCCTGAAGCACTGGATAAGGGAAAGTCAGGCATAGAAAAAAGCCTAGCAAGACTTGTAAAGGCTGGGAGGATGAAGAGCGAGGACCAGAACCTTGTGATGGAAAGAATCATGTTCTATAAGGAAATGGAGCCATCTCTTAAGGGATCGCAGCTTGTGATAGAAGCTGTTCCTGAAATTCCGGAACTAAAGGAAGAAGTTTTCAATTCTGTTGAAAAGTTTGCGGAACCAGATGCAGTCCTGGCTACCAATACTTCAAATATAAGAATAACTGAAATAGCAGGCATGCTGAAAAGACCAGAGAGGCTGGTTGGAATGCATTTCTTCAATCCACCAGTCATGATGAAACTGGTAGAAGTTATAAGAGGGGAAAAATCATCTGAAGAGAACTTTCAGGAAGTGTATAACTTTTCGAAGAAAATAGGAAAGGAGCCAATAAAAGTACTAAAGGATACTGCAGGATTTGTTGTAAACAGGATCAGTGCACCTGAATCACTTTATTTCATCCTTCTACTGGAGAAAAAAGTAGATTCACCTGAGTCCATTGATGCGTTTGCGAAGAGCCAGGCTTTACCCATGGGACCTTATGAGCTTATGGATTATGTAGGAATTGATACAGTACTACATTCTCTGGATTACTACAGCAAAACTCTCTCCAGTGCATATGGAAACACAACCATACCTTTGAAGATGGTTAAAGAGAAAAAGCTGGGAATTAAAACGGGGGAAGGCTTTTACAAATGGAAAGACGGAAAGGCGCAAATACCTAAGGCAAATCCATCCTCAAAGGTGGAACTTTTGGATGTGTTCTGTCTGGAAATCAATGAGGCAGTAAAGCTCATAGAAGAAGGTGTTGCAAGCCCGGATGATATTGAAAAGGGATTCTGTCTCGGAATGAATAGACCATTTGGTCCAGTCTCTGTAGCTAAAGGTCTTTCTAACAAGGAAGTAAAGGATAAACTGACACAGTTATATGAAAAGTTTGGCGCAGATATATTCAAACCTGCCAAATCCATTGAAGATGGTAGAATGAAGGAGGCGATGGATGGTAGGTTGAAGAACTCATCGAATGTTAAGAATTCGGTAAATGAAGTAGGGAAACTTATCAAAGTCACAATTTCCGGAAAGGTGGCAAGAATTGAGCTGAATAACGGAAAAAACAATCTCCTAAATACAAATGTTCTAAAGGAACTTGACGGAGTTATTGATAAACTATGGAATGACAGAGAAGTCTTCGTTATTGTAATTGCAGGTAATGAGAATGTATTTTCTGCAGGGGCTGAGCTTACTCAATTCATACCTGATTTCATGGATTTCATGGAACACTCAAGAAAAGGCCAGAGAATATTCAGGAAGCTATCTGAAATTCCAAAAATTGTTATTGCAGAAATGAGAGGTTATGTTTTAGGTGGTGGCTTTGAACTGTCACTAAACTGCGATATAAGGGTTTCACACAGCGAATGTGTGATAGGATTCCCTGAAACAACTATAGGTCTGCTGCCAGGATGGAGTGGGAGCCAGAAGCTTGCGAAACTTATCGGTATGTCAAGGGCTTCCTATCTAATTCTAACAGGAGAGAGATTTACAGGGGATGTCGCCCGCGATTATGGTATAGTGTCCAGACTGTATCCGAAGGAAGAACTCAGGGAAAAGACGATGGAATTTGCAAGGGAACTGAGCGAAAAGGTGTCACCCATTGCTGCAGCCCTCTCAAAGAAGTTAATATACAAGGGATCTGAGGTGCCTGCGGATGTTGGACTGGAAATGGAATCCATAGCCATGGGAAACCTCTATAATTCAAAGGATTTCATGGAAGGAATTTCTGCCTTTGTTCAGAAACGGAAACCAGATTACAAATACCAGTAAATTTAATGTATAGTTGAAAAAAATTTCCAAAATTTTATTATAATTCTGATAAAGATAATATAAGTCGGTTTATTTTGCCTGACTCTTTTCATCAATCAGGTTTACAAATGCCTCTTCCAGTGATGAACCATACTCTGAAAATGTGATTACATCTCCTACGGTTTGGACCGCCTTAAGTATCTTAACTCTGTTTGAAAGATCACCGTCGAAATATATTATGGCAGATTTCTCGGTTTGTGGTTCTACATCGCTTGCAAACCCATCAAGTGCTTCCTTTAGATTGTTGGTGTTCACAGATTTCAGGAAATCCACTTTTAGACTCTTTGAATTAAATCTTGATTCGATGTTTCTTGTAGAATCCTGTAAAAGTAATTTTCCATTGTTGATGAAAAGAATGTTTTCACACGTATCGGTTACCTCCTGGAGCAGATGTGAACTCATTAGGATCATATGTTCCTTCTTCCATTCAAGAATTACATCCCTTATTATTTTCCTCTCTGCAGGATCCATACCATTTGTAGGCTCATCTAGAAATATGATGTCCGGGTTTCCTAAAAACGCTGCAACAAAAACTACTCTGGCCCTCTGACCACGGGATAATGTACCAACCTTCCTGTCCAGACCTGGTATCTTGACACGACTTCCGAAGGTTTCAAGATGATCAATTACTTCTCTCTTCTTTATGCCCTTAAGTTCACCAGCCAGTCTCACTGCTTCTTCCACGGTTAAGGCTGCATAGGGTTCTGGTGTTTCTATTAGAGCTCCAATCTTCATCAGTGCTTTTGTTCTATTTTTTGTTACATCTATTCCCTCTATCAGCACTTTTCCCTCTGTTGGATTTATGAGACCGGTCATCATCTTAAATGTGGTTGTTTTTCCAGCCCCGTTTTGTCCTAAATATGCTATAGCACCATCTCCCTCTAAATCAAAACTAATATTATCTACAGCCTTGAAATTCCCATATTTTTTGGTTAAATTGCTTACCTTCACTGACTTAGTATTCATCACTGTGGTTTCACCTCCTTTCTTCTGAATATGATATAGCTTAACCCAAGGGAAATGACCAGATAAATAAGTGTTATATAATTAGCCTCCCAGACATATGGCGTGAAAGTTTTTATGGTAAATGGTCCTCTTTTAAGGCTAGTTACGTGAGTTATTGGTCCGAATACTGCCGGAATAATACTTGTTGCGTAGTACAGATTGAACCACGGTTCAATGTTCTCTATAGATATTACTTCATCTATTATTGGCATTATGAGTACGAATGCGAGTATAGAAAACAGTATACCTATTAGTGGATTCTTAAATATGGAACTGAATAAAAATGCCAGTGCAAGAAATGCCATCAGTATAAATAGTGATTCCCCAATGGCCAGCCAGAAATTATTATTGATGTTTCCAAAAATATACTGACTCATTCCACCGACTGCAACAAATTCAATCAGAAGTGTCCCTGCAGCCAGTATAAATGCTCCAAGATATCTTCCCATTAGAATCGAAGATTTCCTAACAGGCTGTACCATTATGAAATATCCTGAATTTGTTCCAGTTTCTATACTTG
Source organism: Cuniculiplasma divulgatum (assembly GCF_900083515.1). Classification (NCBI taxonomy): domain Archaea; kingdom Methanobacteriati; phylum Thermoplasmatota; class Thermoplasmata; order Thermoplasmatales; family Cuniculiplasmataceae; genus Cuniculiplasma; species Cuniculiplasma divulgatum. Next base: position 193,192 of record NZ_LT671858.1, on the reverse strand, counting down.
TAGCATCACCACCATAGAATCCTGCAAGTATTGCAATGCTTATGGCGACAAAGCTTAACCCTGATGATAAGAACGCGGCCGAAGTAACATATTCAGTCCTTATGGTACTCACACCTACGTGGAGGTCTATTCCAACTGTTAATGCGACTATTAAAATTACTAGAATCAACATTGTTAAAAATCTTCTGGTTTTCAGGTAGAAAAGCATCTGATACTTCATCAATATGAATGTAGATTTCAGATCCCATGCCATGGTCTCTTTTTCCATTTTTCGATATTCGACAAACTCTTATAATATTTTTGCATTAAAATTTTTAAAAAATGTGAAAGTATATTTTAAGTGTGCGAAAATAACCTTAGATGATCAGCAGATGGCAGGCCACCTTCATAGGTCTCGGTAACATCATAGGTGCAGGTATATTTGTTCTTGCAGGGACTGCAATTAGTGATGCAGGTCCAGGGGCAATTATTGCCTTTGTTATAACTGCAATACTTGCCCTGACAATTGCACTTAACAGCGCGGAACTTTCTTCAAAAATTGTGTCTCACGGTGGTCTCTATTCATTTACAAAAATTACCATGGGCGAATCCGCTGGATTTGTTGTGGGATGGCTTCGGGCAATTTCGTACGCAATCGCTGCCTCTGCGGTTGCAATAGGCTTTGGTTCCTATCTTCTTTCATTTGTCAGTTTGCCATATGTATACATATTACTGCTTGCTGCCATAGTTATAGCCGTCGCAGCATTCATTGACTACCGCGGAATAAATACAGTTGCAAAGGTTGAACATGTTCTTGTGTTTATCACTATTGGCGGACTTGTTCTATTTATACTAATTTCCATATTTTATGGCCACTGGACTGCACCAAGATTTACACCTTTTATACCATCGAAACCAATGGCAATAATCGAAGCAGCTTCTCTTGCGTTCTTTGCCTATTCAGGGTTCAACACCATAGCAACCCTTGGCCCAGAAACGAAGAATCCTGAGAAGAGCATACCCTTTGCAATACTGATAGCACTGGCAGTGAGTACCATACTTTACATAATTATAATCTTCGGGATGCTTGCCCTTATGCCCTATGAGGATTACGGGGTTACTGGCAATCCTCTCTTCAACGCACTGGTATTCGCCAAAGCACCTGTTGCTGTGGAATATGCAATAAATATTGTTGCTATAATTGCGACGTTCACTGTAACCGTGTCCCTTATAGTTGCCGGATCAAGAACACTGCTACAGATGAGCCAGGATAAACTTTTGCCTAAATGGATACAGGGTAGGGAGAAAGATTCACCCAGAAGGGCAACACTGTTGATTGCAGGACTGGCTATTGTATCTCTATTTATAGGAAACGTTCAGGTTATAGCACTTGCCTCAAATTTTGGAGTTATTTTCTCCTATTCCCTGACTGGCCTTGCAGTTGTTATACTCAGAAAGAGAAAGATGGAAGGAAAGTTCAAATCACCCTTTTATCCTTTCGTTCAGATTCTGTCCATTGCGCTCTCAGCAGTTATAATGTTTGCTCTTGGGGAAAGGTCATTTTACATTGGAACCATAACAATATTGGTGGGATTCATGCTCTATTTTATAGAAAAAGAAAAATTGTTTGGAACGAAAAAAGATTCGGCAAGTGAGATCGGTCAAAATTCAATCAATTTACATGACTGAGAGCTTTTCCCAGCTCCTCTTTTAAATCCTCAGGATCTTCTATTCCCACTGAAAGTCTTACCATATCCTCTGTAACTTCCATTACCTTCCTGTCGTCCTGACTTACAGAACCGTGAGATGTATCTATGGGCAGAGTGGCAAGGGATTCAACACCCCCAAGGCTGGGGGCTGCAGAGATGCTTTCCAGTCCCTTCATAAAATTTCGTGCTCCCTTGATCCCACCCTTAACCCTAAAGGATAACATTCCTCCGAAACCTCTCATGTTTTTCTCTGCAATAGAATGATATCTATCATCCTTCAATCCGGGATAGTTCACTGAGATGACATTGGAATTCTCTTTAAGGAATTGGGCAACTTCCATAGCATTTGAGTTGTGCTGCCTCATTCTCAATCCAAGTGTCTTCATTCCCCTCTGGATGAGATATGCCTGGAATGCATCAAGAGTGGCCCCAAGATTTTTCCTCATGTCGAATATATCTGAAAGATCCGTGTTGGAACTGACAAACCCCGACATTGTATCAGAATGCCCATTCAGGTATTTTGTTCCACTGTGAACCACATAGTCAGCGCCAAGATCAAGAGGATTCTGATTGTATGGAGAGCAGAATGTCGCATCTACTATGAGTGTGATCCCATTCTTGTTACAAAGTTCACCGATGGTTTTTAAGTCAAGAACTTTCATTGATGGATTTGTTATACTTTCTGTATATATGACATCATATTTGGTAACATCAAAATCGATAGAGTTCAGTTTGTCTATAGATATTATATCCACATCCAGTCCATATTTTGGGAGCTTATTCTTGAAGAAACTGAGTGTCTGGCCATAAAGATCTATTATTGAAAGAACTCTCTTCTTCTTTCCAACAAGAGACATCATGAGTGATGTTATTCCTGCCATGCCTGTGGAAAAAGATAAGGCATGTGCTGCTCCTTCCAGTGACGCATATTTTTCTTCAAGTGCTATTACCGTTGGATTTCCCCATCTAGAATAGATAAAAGAATCGCCTGTATTTGGATCCTTCGATGACCCTTCTGTGTAATTTGGATATAAGAACGTTGCGTTCTGAAATATTGGAGTGACAACGTTGCCATATTTCTTATCCTTAAGTTCTCCAGAACTTACAGCTCTGGTGTTAAATCCTCTCTTACTCATAATTCTGACATGAAAAGAAATATAGATAACCTTTCCTGAACTTAATAAACTGCCAGAAATATTTCTCATAGGAACAAATAAGTATAAACAAAACCTAATGGAAAAGATAGAGTCATGGGTAAGTTTATTGTGATTGAGGGTATAGACAGATCAGGTAAGAGCACTCTTGCGAGGAACATTGCCATAGATCTTCAGAACAGAGGAAAGAGCGTGATTCTGACACATGAACCAACTTCCTACTTTGATTCTGGCCTGGACATTCTCTCAAAATTGAAAAGAGAGGACTACATGATTCTTCTTGCAATGTTTATAAGAGACAGAATTGAACATAACAAGTATATTCTAAAAAGTATGACCGAAGATGACTTTGTCATATGTGACAGATACTCCCTTTCATCCCTTGCCTATCAGGGAGTTTTCTTAAAGGAACATTTCAAAGATCAGGACCAATTTTACAGATGGATTGAAAATGTTCTATCCATAAGTCACATCGAACCTGATCTTACCATATTCATAGACTTCAACGGAAAGTCGTTTAGACAGGGAAATGGTGAAAAGAGAGAGCTAGAAATATTTGAGGAGAACGAGTACCTTAAGGATGTTTATAACATTTACACCGAAGCAATAAAAAGAGGGATATTTTTCAATCAGGGAAGGATAATAGGTGGAAATGGAAGCAAGGAAGAAATGCTAAATGAGGCTATAAAGGAAATCCTGCAGATTTTCCACATTCAGTAAAAATCGTAATTTATTGATTGCCATGATCGTTAAGAATTTACTGTGTTGTCACTATGATCTGATCGCCATCAAAAAGTATGGTATGTTCTGCCTGTGATATCATTGCTCCCTTATGTTCCTTAAGCACTGCAAAATGGCTTATTTGTTTCATGAAAAGATTTTTCTTCAGATAATCCTTGTAATCTGGTTTGACCTTCGCCAGCCACCTTTCAGCAAAGGGCAGTGTACTGAAGTTCTGTATCACTGGATCCTTTGGATCAGGTTTTGTTCCGCTGAATATGTATATGTTGCCTCCCATTCCATTGTGTATCAGTCCTATGCCTGTGGAGGCAAATGGTTCAATTGCAATCAATTGTCCGTTTTCAATTCTTCTTCCATTGCCGTCATCATAGTTCGGGATGAATATAGTAGAATGAAGATCGTTTCTCTTGATTCCGTGGCCACCAAGATTTTTAACCGGTTTGAACCCGAATGATTCTATCTTTTCGCCAATAGCCTGCCCTATTTTGTATATTTCTATGTTTGGTCTCAGTACCTTCAGAGCAGCATTGAGTGCTTCCCTTGTACAGTCTATGAGATTACTGTAATCTCCCTTTCCTCCGATTTCAACTGTTGTTGCATTATCTGATATGTATCCATCTATCTGAGCGCCTATATCTACCTTAACAAGATCACCCGTTTTGAATGTCTTCTTATCATTTGGGGCTGGAGTATAGTGAGCAGCCTCGTTGTTTATTGATAGATTAAGGGGAAAGGATGGTTTTCCACCATTCTCGCGAATAAAATTCTCAGTCTTTTCTGCCACATCAAGGAATAATGCTCCCGGTTCTATTAGTGATGAGGCGACTTCCAGGGCTTTCCTACCCAGTTTGCCTGCCTCAAGAATCTTTATTTTTTCTTCTGCATCCATGGGTTGGTATTTTATTAAAGAATTTATAGGATTGCCTATAACTTTTCTCTTAATATAAATTTACAGGATCTTGAGTTTTCCAGTACGGTGCTCATCTGTATTATTTCCATTCCAAATATGTAACTGAGAAAATCCCTCTCAAAGGAGCAGGCTTCCCTGTACTTTTCAGCTATCTTAATTAAGGGGCAGTTAAATTCAGAAATCTCTATGGAACCATCCTGTCTTTCTGTGACTTCAGCCAGATACCCTTCCCTGTTCCTCATTTCCTCGAACTTTTTAAGTATTGATTCCCAGTCCATGCCCATGAGTTCCATTCTGTATTCCTCAATGAGCTTCTCGTTTCTTAAGGCCATTATCTCCTTTATCATGCTACAGCCAAATTTTTTTTCCACATAAGATAGAGCATCTTCTGCAATACTACGGTAAATGTCCTGTAGCTGATCATACGCATTATTTGTTACATTGACCTTGCATACCGGTCTTCCTTTTCCAGTCTGAACATATGTTCTTGAAATTACTCCATCCCTTTCCAGCAGACTGACCTGCTTCAGAATGGCCGTTTTTGACATCTTCAATTCGTTACTTAGTTGTGAAAGCGTTGGAGAATCCAGCTTTTTTACTGTTTCAAGGACCCTTACCCTTGATGGTTTTCCCCTTGCTGATACACTCACAGTTCAATATTTTATTATCTTTATTAATCATTTTCATAACTTGTGCAGTTATTTTTAAAGATTACTGTTTCCCATGATTCCTCCAAATCTTGATTTTTTTTGTCTTGTTGCTATCTTTATGTCAGACTCGTTGAATTCAGGTGGTAAGCCTTTTCCATTTGCATAATCAAAGATCACAAGTTTGAAGATGTTCGAATATGTGAAGTTTAGTATCAATCCTATAGCCATGATTATAATACCAGCACTCAGCATAGCAGCAAATCCAACCACTGTCAGTGTTGATATTCCCAGTATCAATCCGAATATAAAGATGAGAAATCCCAGTAGAACTATTGCCAGTGTATACAGATCGATGTACGCTATTCCGCCAAAGGTCTGACCAAAGTTTCTTGTTATGGTTTCAACGCTATGCTTCACCGCCTCTATAGGCCCACACTTATAGTCGAGAATTGCTGGAACAGCAAAGAATGTAGAAATAGATATAATAAATGAACCTACGGCTCCTATTATTATCTGGCTAAAACCACGAAATCTTGACTCTATCATTCTCATGATCATTACTAGAATTGAATAGAATATAGCCCATTCAATGGCTTCTTTTTTGTAGGTGAATCCCTTATTCAGTGATTCTCTGATCCCCCTATTGTCTCCCTTAAGAATTGATCTGTAGGCTATCATCATTGATAGTAGAATAACAGTTGCAAGGAAACCAATCAGTATGTACGCCAGAATAAAACTTCCAATATAAATCAATAGAACACTACTATTTGCACCTGAATCTAATGGAATTGTGAAAAAGAGTGACAGGAACGTTGCAATAAAAATAATAATAGCTGTGATACCAGAAAGAAGTGGATATGTAACCAATCCTTTATGACCTGAAACAGATTTTCTCACGCTTTTCGCAAGTCTCCATCCGGCCTTCATTCTTTCAAACATGATAATCTATTTTAAGTTAATATTTTAAGTTGAGTAATTAAGGTTTTTATGATATTTAAAAAACAGTTGGAATTGTCCAATGTGGGAGTTCATAACCTTACAGGAAAAACATGATTTTTCAAATAAATTAACGGGCTGGTTTGAACTATAGAATTTAAAACACAATAGAAATTTATAGTTTAAATCAATGGAACCCCATGACATGGTACAAAGTTGCGAAAGACGGAAACATGAAGGATGGAGATCTGGCAAAGGTAAAAGTTGACGGCAAAGAAGTTTTAATAATAAAGGATGGAGACAACTATTATGCAACATCACATCTCTGCACACATGAAGAATATGACCTTTCAGAGGGCTTCATGGACAACCATGAACTGATCTGCCCAAACCATTTTGCGACGTTCAATCCTAAGAATGGGGAGGTTATAAGCCCTCCAGAGGGCTCTGGTAGTATCTCATCCCTTAAGTCATATAAAACAAAGGTAGAGAATGGAGATATAATGGTAGAATTACAATGAATATTCTTGTTCTTGCAAAACAGGTACCTGATGTAAGCAAGATAACCTTCAACCCGGAAACCGGAAGAATTGTTAGGGAAGGAGTACCACTAAACATCAATTCATTTGATAGAAGGGCCGTAGAGGAAGCTATTCGGATTAAGGAGAAGAACGGTGCCAAAGTAATGGTTGCATCCATGGGACCACCCCAGGCGGTGGATATTTTGGATGAATGCCTTCAGATGGGAGCGGATGAAGCTTTCCTAATAACTGATCGGAAGTTTGGAGGTGCGGATACGTGGGCAACCTCAAAAATTTTATCTCATTTTATAAAAATAAAATCTCCTGACCTTGTACTTGCAGGGAAGTACTCCCTTGATGGAGAGACCAGTCAGGTACCTCCACAAACATCCTACATGGCAGGTATGAATTTTGTGTCGGCAGTAAGCAAGCTTGAAATAATGGAAGATGGTAAAAAGGTTACTGTAGAACAGGATTATGAAAAGGGCACAAGGGTGATCACTACTTCGCTTCCTGTGCTTATTTCAGTAAGTGAAAAAATTAACAGGGCGAGAAGGGTTCCTGAAGGTACTCCTTCAATGAAGGATAGGGTCCAAATTGTAAATTCCGAGAGCATGAAACTTGATATCAATGGCAACGACGCATCCCTGACAGTTGTTTCTGGAACTGAAGCACTGCACAATGAGAGAACTGTTAAAATGATATCACTTGATGAGGTGTTTGAACTGTTATCCAGGAAAATGAAAGAAGGAGGCAGCAAAAAAAGATCTCAAAAAACTGTACTCAACAGTGATTTTTCAGGTGGCAAGATACTTGGAGTTGCACTTGATGACAGAGACTCCGGGATGCAGATTGCAACCAAACTCAATGATCTTTCGTTCCAGATAAATGCGGAACCGGTTATGATAGGAAATGTAGATCCCAACCTGTTGCATGGAATGAGTGCAAGTGAATATATACATTTCAACTCAGAAGATATATATTCAATTTCTAGATTTCTGGCTGATTACATCAAAAAGGAAAGACCAAAATTTGTGATTATTCCCTCAAACTCAGCTGGAAAGGATGTAGCTGGTATTATATCTGCTGAACTATCCCTCGGACTAACTGCAGACTGTGTGGATTTAAAAATCGAGGGTGAAAACCTTATTCAATATAAGCCAGCTTTTGGTGGAGGAATTGTTGCAAGGATAACATCAAAGACAAAACCCGAAATTGCAACAGTAAGACCGGGGATATTCCTTGAGAAAGTAACGGATAGAGAAATGACTGTTCGGGAAATATATCTGAAGAACTCGGAAAGATACGAAATAGTTGAGAACAGGATAATTGAATCAAAATATATTCCGCTGCAATCTTCTAACATTGTTATTGGCATTGGTAGAGGCGTAAAGGGAAAGCAAACCATAGATCATGTTGTTGATCTCGGAGAAAAGCTAGGTATTGCAGTAGGTGGAACTAGACCAGTGGTTGATATGAGATTGATGCCAAGGCAACAGCAAATTGGTCTTACAGGATTATCCATTGCCCCTGATCTCTATATTGCACTTGGTGTTGCTGGGATGGATTACCACATTGTAGGATTAAGATATGCCAAAAACATTCTTGCAATTAACAATGATCCTAATGCGCCAATATTTAGATATGCAGATTACGGGTGTACTGAAGATGCTCAGAAATTTATTGACAAACTTGATGCTTTTGTCAGTAATCTGACCTGATCCTGCTTCTTTGAATCTTATCCTGACTTGCCTCGTATTTCTGCAATACAATCCCCATTATCATCGCTGCAGCAGCAAAAACCTGTGCACTAACGTCAGGCAGACCCATACCATATAGTGCAATCCAAATTGCGAGAGCGCCTGCGAATGCAGCTACATAAATAACAACCTTGTTGAATCTGTAATATGTTACAACGAACGCTATCAGTGCTGCAATGCCTGCAATGACCACACCAGCTCCAGATACGTAGTTCAGTCCTATAAAAACTGTGAATGCGATAGATGCACAGATGGCAATTTCAGCAAGGAACTTGAATGCGACAGCACCTATTACTGCACCTATTGCAAATATGAGTATTGTCGGTAGACCCGTAAAATGGAATCTTACCAGAATGTATGCAGTGATTACAAAGCCTCCATACGCTCCAAGAGCCAGCATTATTAGTTTCCATGACTTTTCTCCTCTAAAACTCAAGCCTATGCCTATTAGCAAAAGAATTAGATTAACTGTAAAAGATGAATAGCCAAGTATATTAGATGGTAGCAGGTGGTGTGAAACTACAAAATCCATTTATAATATGATATAAACTCCTTATATTTTATGATCATGATAACCACTCTATAAAAATAATGAGATATAATCATTTAACTAGTTTGCATGAATTAGGTTTACAATGGAAAGAGTGATCATTTGCAGTGGAGATCATGTATCCCTTGCAGTACTTGTTCGTGAGGATGCTCCTGTTCTTTACAGAATAATAAATGACCCTGAAGTACACAGATTCCTCTCATCACCATCAAGAATTTATTCACTTGTTGATGAGTATGAATGGATAGATAACTCAGCAAACATTTATGAAAAGAGTGTAAATTTTGCAATCATTGAAAATAAAACAAAGGAAGTTACAGGGATAATAGGCATAAATCCAATAGATTCTGACAGGAATGGACATGTTGGATATTTCCTTTCGAGGGATAAATGGGGAATGGGTTATATGACTGAGTCTCTGAAGCTGATGGTGGAATTTTCTTTTAATACTATGAACCTACGCAAGCTTTATACAAACGTTTACAAACCTAATGAGGCATCGAAAAAAGTTCTAGAGAAAAACGGATTCAAACACAGTGGAACAATGAAAGATCATCATTTTGTCCCTGGTTATGGGTATGTTGATGAATTTTACTATGAACTTATAAACAAAAATTACAAATAATTTAGTTCTGCTCTTTCTTGAACGTGATTAAATAGTATTTTTGACAAAATCCCAGTATTTTTTAGCCGCATCTCTGGCCATTTCCTCTGTTAGAAATAGAAATGATCTTTTAATAATATCCTTCCTTGTTCTTCTAATATTCTTCAGATGTGATCTTGCAATTTTTGCATTGCTTATGGTTACTTTCCCATCTTTATTTTTCATTATTTTACTATTGTTTCCTTCTTCCGTTCTTTCTAATTCCACCACTCTACTTGTTACCATTGGAACATTAAGGTTGACTCCCTTAAGGTCCATGTAACCCCTTGGTGGGAAAAATACAGCATAATCCTTTAATCGAAGAACTGCCCCAAACGTGATTACGGCATCCTCGATTTGTTCAACCGGAATATCCATCTTTATACGGTTTTTTATAATCTTGGCGACTCTGGTACTAGTAATAACATACCGTGCAGAAAATTCCGTTTTAAATTTAGCCAGTGAAAATCCAAGTATGACTAAGGTCACTATAGTGGTAACTCCAACTGTAATTAGGATTTCTTCAACGGTTAAATTGGAATTTGAACCAAAACCAATGAATTCAACCAATGCTATAACAACTGGAGATAGGAGTGATATAAGATTTGAAAATACCCTAGAAGTTATACTTTTTTTGTAAGATTCTCGGGACGGTGAGTATTCTCCAAGTATTTTTTCCCCAGGCAATATATCTCCAAGATCGACTATATTTTTACCTGATTTTAATGAGTGTGCCCCAACATTTCCCATATCTGTGCCCAAAATAGTTCCACAGGAAGTGCAATAATCATAACCATTTGTGATAACTGATCCGCACTGACTGCATCGTCTCTTTCTTATAATATCACTCCTTAAAAATTAACTCGTATCATATAAAGTTTTATTGACATAACGAATGGGAAAATTCACTTCGTCCTTGCAATTATCCTTATGACATCTGAATCCTTTAACTCGTAATTTCTTCCAAGGATCATCTTTGTTCTCCCATTAATTGCCCTTATGAATCCCTCTCCTATGTCTGTATGAACTTCATACGCAAGATCTTCCGCAGTCTGGCCCTGACTCATTATTATGGCGTCTGGGAGAATATTTCCATCCTTGTCGCACCATTTTGTTTCATCATAAACCGGATACACAACTATTTTTTTCAGATCAGTTCTTATTATATCCGTCAGCACATCGAAAATTCTTGATAGTGTTCCTGATCTATAATCCATATCCATCTTCTGGATTGCTTCCCTTTGCTTTTGATTTGCTTTTTCTCGTGGTCTGATATCTTTTATGCCTTCTATCAGACCTCCGTTGAATGCTCTCTCTATAGAAAGCTCATAATCTGATGATATTATAACGAATCCTTTGTCCACATATTGTTTCCGATTTTCAATCAAGTCTCCCTTGTTCAGTACTCTTACAATGGGTCTAATTTCACTCATGACTGTGGAAGAAAACTCCCTTTTCTCATCTTCATTCCATTTGGTAATATCTTCTGTGAAATGATGTTTCTGTAATATTTCCCTGATGTCTTTTTGCTTCAGATTAAAAAATGCTGCTTTCTGCAGTAGAGCCTCCTCCAGTGTAATGTGCGACTGTGAGAGCTTTCTTGTGAATTTTTCCCAGTCGCTGGAAAATCTTGAGGTGAACCATCTCATTATTTCATTTTCAGTTGATTCTGCATCGTGAATCAGTTCCTCTGGACTCAGAATCTGCTTTTCTTCATTTATGGGATCCAGCAGGTTGATTATGGCAGTGGTATCTCTCAACGCGTCCATGAACATGTTGCCCATTCCCCTTCCTTCACTTGATCCCTCTATTAATCCTGGAACGTCAACCATTTCCACGGGTATGAATCTGGTACCGTTTTCACATCTTCCTCTTCTGGGATTACATGGCTTACCCAGTTCAGTATCCGGACATACAGTATCCATAAAACCAATCCCATCATTAGGCTGTGTTGTGGTGAATGCATAATTTCCTATTGCAACCATTGTACCTGTGATGGCTGAAAAAAGTGTTGATTTACCGGCGTTTGGCTTTCCCGCTATGCCTATTTTAATTGCTGACATGATTTTTCTTAATTCTTTCCGTTTACCAGCTTTGCCTCAATCATTTTCATATTGTATCCTTTCGGGCAATCTACCTTATGCATTATTTTCCTGATATTGAATTTTACCTCGTCACCATAGTATGTGAGATTACACTTTTCTATGAATTCGCAGGTTATGTGATCGCACTTCCTGCTCTTAAGTGATAATGTAGAGCCTTCCTGAATCTTGTTTCCATATTCAACAACCAGATCCTCGTCCACCTCTTCGACCTCAACTGTTGCTACCTTGTCGTGATTAAATACCATACAGGGATGCTGTTGCTTTCTCACTTCCTTTATTCTATATCTTTTACCATGTTCAAGATTAAAGCATACATTTTTAATCTTGCATTCAGAACAGGTCTGTAACGGTTGCACAAACCTGAATACATGACCCACTTCCGCCTGATCTAATCCTATTAAGGATATTTTTGCTGCCATTTACTTTCCCTTCTTTTATTAAATTATATTGGTTATTTTGAGGGCATTCTCAGCAGCGCTGTAACTCAGATCCATGTCTCCAAGGATCGTAAATCTCTCTGGTCTTATCCTGTGAGCAGTTCTTACGGCCTGTACCATTACGGTATCACTTATACCATAGTCGCTTGCCCTGGTTTTAATACCGATATTTCTATATATTTCGGCAAGGCCCTTCCAGTCCCCACCATGCAGAAACATAGTTATTATTGATCCAAGTGCGACCTGTTCCCCATGAATGGCTTTTCCGGGTGCCATCATATCCAGAGCGTGAGCAATCAAATGCTCTCCTCCGCTCGCTGGCCTTGATGAAGCCGCTATTGCCATTGAAGTGCCAGATGCAAGTATCTGTTTGGTAACCAGCCAGACAGATTCTTCCACGCCGGGCATTATTAAATGAGATTTTTCTATGAGTTCCTTTGCAGCATACTCTGCTATGGCAGCTGCACTACTGCTGTAATCTTCCCCCTTTATTCTGTTCGCTAATTTCCAGTCCATTATTGCAGTTTCGTTTGAAATTACGTCTGCCGCTCCAGCTGAAAGGTACCTGAATGGAACCTTTATCATGACTGAGGTATCGGCTATTATGGATACGGGCATTACTCCTTCTTCAGAAACGGACCAGCCGTTCCTCTTTATGGATGCCCGCGGTGATGCTATACCATCATGGCTTGGAGTCGTAGGTACACTTATGAGTGGTACCCCAAGATAATATGCAGTTTTCTTTGCCAGATCGATCTTGCTACCACCTCCAACGCCAATGATCATTCCTGCACCATAGTCCTTTGCAAGTTCTGTAACCTTTGTAAGGTTTGTTTCGTCTGCACCTCCCGCTATTATAATCTGATTGTCTATGGAGCTGTCTGACAACATGTCTGAAATTTCCTTACCTGCAACCTTAATTGTATTTTCACCTGTTACTATACAAACTCTTCCATTTCTAAGATTTTTTTCAGTTACTTCACTGATTCTCTGTAAAACGCCGTGACCCACGTAGATATCACGTGGGAATTGCATAAATTTAAATTTATCAAACTCCATATTCCCAGACTGCTATTCATGTATTCTTTCAATATAAATTTTCATAAAAAAATGACATTTGTCACATCTTTTTAAATAAGATAACTGTAAAGTTTAAAGATCAAAACTGAGTTGTGTCTATTGGCATAGCTCCATTGGAGAAAAAACCATACTCATTTCTTGAAACAGCAATAACACCTGCAAGTTTTCCCTCCATGTTGTCTATTTCCTCCATTAGTATCCTGTTAAGGGGTTCCTCTCCTATTCTTGAGTAAATTCTGTAACACAGAAGCTTTTTTGCTATCTCTTCACCCAGTCCAGTTGCAACCACTGCACCATTAAGTCCACAGTAAATTCCTGCACCTATTAGTGGTACATCCCCTACTCTTCCAGGCATCATTGGAGAAGCTCCTCCGGTAGAAACTGCTGCGGCGAACTTTCCATTAACATATGCCACTGCACCTACGGTATCATGTGGCTCTTCCACAAGGCCATCATCTATCAGTTTCTTTATTGTTGAGTACCTTTCTTCAGAATTTGTTTTATCCTTTATGGCGTCTACCATCTTTTTATACGCTACTCTAGCCTTTTCTGTTACTGGATCATAGTCTGGATAGCCAGACCTTCTTGCAAAGTCTATGGCTCCTGAACCTGCAAGTGCTATGTGCGGAGTTTTTTCCATTACATCGAGAGCAACCAGTACCGGATTTTTCACTCTCTCTATGTTTATAACTGAACCAAAAGAACCAGGAATAGCTACAGCTGCATCCATCTGTATGGAACCATCTATTCTTATAACTGAGCCTGTTCCAGCATTGAATCTCTGATCATCCTCCATATACCTTACTGCATTCACTACAGTTTTTAGTGGATCGTCATCTTTGCTTTTTGAAGCTACACCATTCATATCTTCCAGCGATCTTCCCTTGGCTCCAACTCCACCATGTACAATAATGACACCACTCATTAATGCACATATCAATTCAATATAAAATTGTAGATGAAAGATATATACAAACAATAAGGTTGTTTCTCAATTACATTAATGCTATAACAGGAAATCTTATGGTGAATCTGACCAAAATAAATGTTGAGGGACTTATCCTTACTCAATTCATCAAATTAGTGACATTGATAAAAAAACTAATTATCTATAATCACATCCACAGACGAGGGCTCGTAGTCTAGCGGTATGATGTCTCCCTGACACGGAGGAGGTCACCGGTTCGAATCCGGTCGGGCCCACTTTAAGTATTAAACGAATACTTTATTTATGATTTTAGACTATATGATGTATGACCTATAAACCGAAGTATGACAACCTAATGGAAAACCCGAAAATAAGAAGATGGTTTGAGAATCTAAAGGCTAAATCAATACTTACAGCAACCGTTTACCGAAGGACTTTAGGCTACTATTGTGAATTGGAGAAAACTACGCCTGAACAACTTCTAACCGATATGGAAAAGTTAGAGTTTAGAGATAATTTCTTGGATTTTGTTAGAAGATTAGAGAAAGAGGGGAAAGCAGGGTCATATATTGTAAGATATAAAAAGGTTTTACGGTCTTGGGCTAAATTTAATGGAATCGATATAAAGTTAGATGTAAATATAGCAAATGAAAACGAAAGTCCAACGTTAGACAACGAAAGAGTGCCAAGCAAGGAAGAATTGAGCAGGCTTTTAAGAAAAGCGACATCAAGAGGCAGGGTATCAATCTCTATTATGGCATTTTCAGGCTTTAGACCCGAAACATTGGGTAATTACGAGGGCACAGATGGATTACGATTAGGCGATATTAAAGAGCTTAAGATTTCAGATGAAATCGAATTCACCAAGATTCCAGCCACAATAATGGTAAAGACAAGGCTAAGCAAGGCAAGAAACCAATACTTTTCTTTCATTGGAGAGGAGGGTATAACGTATATCAAGGAATATTTGGAGGAGAGAAAAAAGAACGGAGAGGAGCTAACTTATGAATCCCCACTGTTGCAATTTGATGTAAGAGGCACAAAGAAGAATGATTTTATGCGGACTATGTTGGTAACGAGGGATATCAGGGAGGCAATAACCACAGCAGGTCTAAAGATGAGACCTTACGTTTTAAGGGCATATTTCAGCACGGCGTTAGACATCGCAGAGAGCAAAGGTCTAATATCGCACCCGTGGAGGCAGTTTATTATGGGTCATAAGGGCGATATAGAGGCAAGATACAGCACAAATAAGAGGCTACCGCCAGATATGATAGAGGAGATGAGGGAAAGTTATCGTAAGTGTTTAAAATTCCTTGAAACGAGAATATCCGATGTTTCAGAGGACAACGCAAAGCTATTCTTACAGCAACAGCTCTTATCGGCAGTGGGCTACAAGCAGGAGGAGATAGACAAGTTAGACCTTTCAAGCGTGAGCAATGAGGACTTTCAGCAGTTGTTAAGGGACAAGGTAGCAGGTGCGATGAGCGACAACGGAGCGAAGCAGAAGGTCATACCTGTAAACGAAATAGAGCAATATATCAGCGATGGATACGACTTTGAAGCAGTATTGCCGAACGGAAAAGCGGTAATGAGGTTGAGGTTTTAGTCCTTTTTCATACACTTTTCATATAAGAATGCGTAATCAAACCATAAAGCATAGCTTTTTTTTCGTTTCTTGTGTTGAGCTTTTATAATTTCTGACAATAATTCAACATCGTTTTCATTTGAAAAATCTAATATGCCTTTCCGAGCAGGTTTCCCGTATGGTTCATAAGATGTTTCTAAAAATACTGATTTTATATCTTCCAAAAGCCGAAGAGCAGGACCACCATAATCAATTATAATCCCCACGTCAATTAAATCCTCAATATGTTTTATTGCGGTCTTTGAGTTCATTTTACTTTTTACAAGTTTAGTAATCTTATATTGACTCATTGTCTTATCAGCAGATAGCATAGTATTGATGATTTCCTCGCAGTAAGCACATGAATAGTATTCTACCCACGATAAATATATGCTCATAGGTATAGTAATGGTATTAACCATATATATTCTCTCATTGAATTACAAATAGATAAGTATGGTCGAACACGTTGATTTGATTTTGGTTAAAAAAACATCAATAAAACACCTTAAACATAGCTTTGCTAAGAAATTCCCAAATTCCCCCATCCTACCAATTCTCTTATCTCTGCCAGACGTGGTTTCAGGAGAGGAGCTTGTCGGTGCAACCGCTATTTTGATGGATTTGCTGGATAGAGAAACCCATAATAATATTGGAGGTGAAATATAATTATGATGGAAGCATTTAGCCGCCCCAGACGTAAACACGGACGTGTCGCAGTTGTGAGTGTGGCAGGCTTATTCGCTTTACTCGTGGCTATACTTCTAATACCCGTGTCTTTGGTAGGGGCAGTAATAACGAGTTGGATTATTTTTTGTATTGTTTTGAGTATTCTATGGAGAGCGCAGTTTGTGAGCCCGCAAAAAATACAGAATGAGATTTTAGCTATTGCAGATGTAAAACTAACGTGGCACGAGGACGAGAGCGGGAGGGGCTGGCAGAAGGACAGAGAAACAATATATGAAGGGAAAATGGACATAAACGAATATCTCGAAAGAAAGGGACATAATCGCATTATAGCAGTTATGGGGGCTTCCCGTTCAGGTAAAAGTCAATTGGTCTATAAATTAATCCAATCCTTATCAGAAGAAAAGAAAATAATTTTTATGTTTAAGGCAACAGATGATTACACAAGGTTAGGCTATCCTACACTCTATATCCACAAAGCAGTTCCTAATGTTTTTATAAGTCCAGAGGCAGTGGCAAGGGCGTTTATAACGGCATTTCCAATCAGCGCGAGTATGCAGGGCATAACCGCTTCAACAGTCAGAGGTCAGGTAAAGCAGATAGCGGAAAAGAGCAAAAATTGGCAAGATTTCAAAAAGATATTGGAGGATATGCTAAAATCCGAAAGTGAAAGCATTACCAAAGGAGCATTAAAGTTCATACAGAACAATTTGCCAATCATATATCGGGAAAATGTTTTGAATTATGAATTACCCAATACTTGTGTAGTTGATTTTGAGGGTTCAGAGAACACCGAGGTAGATATGCAATTTTTCAAATTCTATGCAGAGTTCTTGCTTAATCAACTCTCTAAAGAGGTATGGAACAAGAGGCAAAATACTTTATTCGTAATAGACGAGGCTCATTTATTGACAAAATCAGGGTTTTCTATAATACCAGAGATGTCCGCTCTCATTGGTGCAAAAGGTAGTATGATACTAGCTTCTCAAAGAATAGCGGATTTGCGAGGACAGGCATTAGATAACTGTAAAACACAATTCAGCTTCAAACAATCTGGCAAGGAGAATTTAGACGAGGTAAGTGCCATTAGTGATTTATTCCACCAAGTTGTAGCTCAAATGCTCTCTACTTACGAGTTTACGGACATCGGGCAGGATAGACCCGACCAATATGTGATAATATATAGATTGCAGAACCCAAAACCGAAGTTATATTCCGTGAAGGAGATTACAATAAACAATAATGACAGCAAAGGCAAAGGGAGTTCCGAGGAAGAGAGGAAGGAGGATATAGACTATCAAAAAGTTATCTTTGAATTTCTATCACAGGCAGGAAATATACAGGATTTGGGAAAGCGTTTTGCCGAGAGATATGGTGGGGAGGGAGAGAATTATCGTTTAACTTTATATCGTAAGACATTGCCGATGCTTTTAAAATTAGAGAAAATAGACGTGAAGGAAGTTAATAACGTAAAATTTGTAAATGATAAACCTGACATCAAAGACACAAAAATCTATTTCCGAAACGGAGAAAATCCATCTGGGCTTCATACTTATCTTGTGAATCGAACGGCGGACGTGATTTATCATAAGGGAATTAATCCGAAAATACAACCATCGGGTATTAGCACGGCAGATATTGAAAGCGATAAATATGTTTTTGAGATTGAAACAGGGCTTAAAAACGATATCTCGGACATCAAGGACAGGATAGCCTATTATCAGAAACAGGGCAAGGAAACAATTATCATCGTCCCAAACCAGAGTGAGAAAAAGAAGTATGTTGAGAAATACCCAGACGTAAAAGTGCTTACTTTGCCCGAATTACAGGAGGAAAAGCTATGAATATCGTGGGGAAGCAGAATTTTAACTATAAACATAGGCTTATCATTCTATCCTTATTGTTCATATTTTTTAACTTTCCTATCTTTTTCCAACAAGTTCCGTGGAACACATTACCACAATACACATTCGTTCCGAATTGGCTCTTTTACCCACTCATTTTTTCTTTTGCCATCGCTTTTATTGACATTATTATCTGGTTTGTAATTATGATTTTTTTGGAAGTTTTAGGTATTGTAGCGATGGTCTACGCTTTTTCTTTTACAGGGCTTTATTCTTTTTCGTGGGTATCTCTGGAAAACCCGATATTGCAAAGTTCTATGAGTATTAGTTTATTAATTATTGACGTGGTTTGGTATTTTGACTTATATCCACCAATCCACGCTTTGCTTACAAGAACATATTGGACTTCACCAGAGGATAGAGCGAGGAAAAAATACGAGAAAAAATTTAAATCAAAAGAAGAAGAGCCAGGCAACGAAACGGCAGAAAGAGAGCCTGTAATGATACACACTAAAGAGGAATTGGCACGATTACTGAATTTATGGCAACAGAAGTATGCTCAAGCAACAACAGAGGAGGGAAGGAAATTGGCTAATGAGAAAATTCGAGAATATCAGACTGAGTTAGAGAAGCTGAAAGCAAAGAGCGGGACGACCCCCGAAGAAAGAGCGAAGCTCACGCAAGGAGGTGATAATGAATGAGCATAAGAGATTGGTTCTTGAACCGTCAGATAAAGAAGATGCAGAAAGATAATAAGAAGAGGACAGACGCATTAGATGATTTTGTAAAGTGGACGGCAGGCTATAAGGAAGAAGACGAGGAGGAGGTTAAAAAATGAATTTAGATTACAAAACAAAGATAAAAATAAGAGAGATACTTTGCGAGGAGCGGGAAGCTAACCGCATTAATATGCTGGGAGAGCAAATAGACGACATAGTATATCGTGAAATTGAGAAAGCGGTAAATAAGCAGGGGAAAGAGACTCGGAAAGGAGGTGATAAAGAATGAGCGAGATAATGGAAATGGAAGCCGTTAATGTGAATGAATTACGAGAGCTAAAAAAGAGGGCAAGGAACGCAGAATACGGACACAATCCTGTATTATCGGTTATGGCAATGCAACAAAATATGTATCGTGAATTCAGACAGGAATTGGCACAAATCAAATATGAACACCCCAATAGTGCAGTAATAGGCAGGAAATCAGGAAGTAGGGTAGAGATAGAATATCGTCTATTTAGGAAACCGAAAATCCGTATTGACGAGGGAGGCGAGGAAATTGCCATCTTTTGAAATCAGAAAAAAAAGAGATTGCGTGGCTTAAGCTTATTATCTCTATTTTTGCAGTTTTCTTTACATATTTTCTGGCTTTCCTAATGATTATTGTTCGTGTATCCGTGCAGGACGCTACAACGAATAGCCCAGCGTCTATTACAGGAATGTGGATTGAATTAATTGGAATTACTTTTCTTTGGTCTTTCATTGCAATAGCTGTATGCTCATATTTCATCAGAATTATTGTAGTTCTTAAGACAGAGGAAATGGAGGTAAATCTATAAATATCTATCTTTTCAAATATAATAAGTGAGAGTATGAAAATACCCAATGCACCGAAGGGAAAACTGATTAGTTTTCTCATAACAATAGAATGGTTCGAGGAGGGAAGGAGAAAGCACGTAGTCTTGCACGTTAAGGAACACAAAAAAGGAAGGTATCACGCAAGGATTTCACACTTTATAGGTGAGAAAAATGGAAGCTGAAAGAAATGGGAAGGAGAGAAAAAACGACATAAAAACGATGAAATGGCGGACGGAAAATGAATTACACACTTTGTTATCTTTTGGAGCAGGGTCAGTGATTACGATTGAAAAGGAGCTTTTTACTCCTTCTGTATTTTCCGAGATACGCTATGGCGAGAGGGAGGGAATAGGCATATATTATCCTGTATATCGGGACGGCAGTTGTGCAGAGGCACAATACATTAAGTTCTCATACGCAAAATACGGAAAAGAGGACGTTGTCGTATTGGAAAGAGCCAGCAAAGAGGAAATGCAAGAATACGATAAGGAACGCTTAGGACATTTGTTAAGGCGATGAAATGAAGTGTAGAATATGCAAGGTCAGGATAGATGACGAGGAAGCAGGGATAACAGCGGTCAATAATTCAGGGCTATGCGTAGAATGTATGCACACCACCCTCTTTTTAAGCTCGTTGTTGCGAAAATAACGATTTCTTAGGGAGCGTGGCTTTGCCACCGCCACGTTTCCCCGATAAAGTTTATATCCTATTTTTCGTTATATTTATGGTGGCAAAATGCAAGAAATATACCCTCTAATACACATACACCAAAGAGGCCATCTATTCCTTATCGGCTCAAGGCTCAAGGAGTGTTGCCCTATGTGTGAGGAGGAAGAACAGCAAAAAAAGCGTCTAAACGCTATATTGCGAACAGAGAAACCAGCACAGACGAACGGATAGAAACAACAACAAAAAATCTATTGTTTTCGTGGTGCTTTTATATTTTGCTCACCATTCCCTTTTAATTATTCCAAGTTATATAACCGAGAATATGCCCGTATATAATATATGAACATCAAGATATAAATATATATCCATATCTTACATTGTGCATTTCTTTTCAGCTATATTCCAAGTAATATGACTATCTTTTACTTTGCTTCAATATTCATTGCAGATACCTTATTATATCTTTTCTACCCAATATTATTGTGATTGAATGGCTGAACAAGAAAACACAGACGAACAAAAGCATACCGAAGGTATGCTACAAGTGGAAAAGGACGTTCTCATAGGAGAGGAGCTACAACTCTCAAGTGTAGAAAAAACGAAAATAGAAAGGGAAGGTCAGGAGGCAGAGCTATATATCTATTACGCAAAACGGACTTCTGACGGACAGATTGTATCTTTCTATGGCTCATCAGTATTGAACGAGCAATACGATTTAGGCTATCTAAAACCTGATACCTTTTTCGTATTGGATAAACTCATTAGCAGGAAATCAGGGAACAGCTACTACAAGGCAATCATATTGCACAAGGCAGAGGTGAGTAAGTGATGCACATAACTACATTTCATATAGAGCCAGAAAACGTGGAATTCGTGGAGGAACTCACAAAGCACAAGGAGTTATCACGTGTCCTGAATTTTCTCATATCGCAATATAAGGAGAATAAAGGATATGTAGACCCACACACGAAAATAGAGCAGTTAGAACGGCAGTTAAAGGCCAAGACAGAGCAATATGAAGCAATGCGGAAGGAGGCAATGAAATGAAGGAATACAGAATAAAGTGTATGTTTTGCGGAACGCCATTATGTCAGTTAGAGGAAACGGAGAATTGGTATTGTCCGAAGTGCAGGAAATGGCTCACACTATCAGCCAGCAGAGTATCCAACAGACATTACGTTAGTAAAAGACCAGCTAAACGACCACGTAAGCTTAGCACGTGAGAGCCACACGTGCCCCCGTGTGTCAATACACGGGGCGCTTAATGCCCTCCTTATTTCCTTTTACTTTTTATTTCAGACTTCTTGAAAGAAGTCTACAAGAACTATAATTACGGACTTCTCGTGAGAAGTCCACAAGAGCAATAAGCCCCCGCCTCGCTACGCACAAGTGCGAAGCACAGGGCACTCTGCGACACGCCAACCTCCTGAACGGAGGATTTGGCTTTCGCTACGGCAAAAATTCACCCCTCCTTTGTTCGCTTCGCTCACAAATTCCCCCCCTCTTTTTGCCTTCGCTCGTCTCGGAGGTCTAATCAGGTATAGGCACGTGTACGCCTTCGGCGTTCACTTGTTGCTTCGCAACAGCCTATTATCCTGATTTGTCCAGCCCTTCGGGCTGTCCACCGACCCCCCGTGCCCTGTGCTTCGCACCCACCCGTGCTATGCACGTGTGGGCTACGTGTCCCTTCGGGACACTTCGGGTCTTCACTTCGTTCAGACCTGCTACGCTCGGCGGAGGAGGGGGTTCGCAGGAAAGCCCTTAAAATTTCAGATTTAATAATACGGGCTTTCCTTTGCGACAAACTTCTTCAAAAGAAGTTTGAACAAGAATAAGGGTGGTTTGGTCCCTATTTTTATGAGAAAATAAAACCCCATTACTGACACAAGTATGATAGTCCGACTCGGAAAAATCATATCTTAAAAAATGTTTACTTACTCCATTTCTTGATTTTCAAAAAAATAAAAAAGTATAAAAAATAGTGATTATTGTTTCATTATCCCCCATTTTGCTTGGCGGCTGGCATGTCCAAACTTACTTCCTCAACCACAAAATCCGCATCAGTCATTTTTTCACCTCCAAATTTCAATTTGAATAATCTTATTTAAAGATTATTTAGTTTTTGTTACTACATAAGCTTATTACATTGTAATAGTAATTATAATTAATGAAGGTTAAATCAGTTTCCGAAATTCTAATATATCCACCAGATAGGATTGTTGGGGATCTATGGATTGTTAGGAATTGGGTCACTAAAAGAAATTATAAGGTAAGTTCTCCAACTTTGGCAATACTTTTATATTGCAAAATTCCACATACTGTGGGAGATATTCTAGATTTCTTTTATGAGAAATATGGAATCAAAAATGAGCTTATTCATCTTGGACTGAAAAAACTTATGGCAACTGACCTTTTACTGGAAGTTAAACAAGAAATGGATGGTTCTAATGAAGTGTTTGGTTTAGAGTTTGATAATTGGTATAAACATAATTGGTATATGGCGTTACTTTATCATCTAGTGTCTTATGATTATCCCTTTATCGAGGATTATGTTGCAAAACAACGGATGATTAATTATAGTAGTCAAGAAATTGATTCTAACAGATATAAGGAATATAATTCGCAGGTTTCGTATGACATCCCCAAAGCTACAGAGGTGAAAATACGAGAAACTAATACCTCTAAGCAAAAATGTGTCAATTTTGCCGATTTGCTTACGATGGCATCACTTGGTTATACAAGAGTTGGGAGCTTAAGAGTTTATTGGAATGGAGACCCACTAATATTGAGAACCAGTCCATCCGGGGGGTCCAGACATCCTACTGAGACATACATTGTAGCGATAAATGTGGAAGGTTTGGAGTCTGGGTGGTACCACATTTCTGTTAAAGATTCCAAACTTGAACAAATAAAAATTGGTGGAACAGACCCAGATGACCTAAGACTTCTTTTTCCTACAACATATGTGCGACCCGATTTTCATGTTGATTTAATCTTAATATTTACCAGTATATTTGAGAGAAATATGTATAGATATCGAGAACCTAGGACTTTCCGAACTATACATATGGACGTGGGACATTTAGCGGCGACAACTGAAATCATATGTGAAAAGTTAGGATATAAGTATTTAGTTCAATATTCAGCTAATGATGAAGGGATAGAAAAATTTCTAGGATTAAGCCCATTGAAAGAAGGCTATATGGCATCTATGGCTATAGGAAACTAGAGGAGATGAAGTTTTGAAAACACTTGAAAATATTAAATGGAAAGAATTGACAACTATTGATAATTTTACTGAACCATCTAGACTTATAATTTCAAATCCTTTACTTTATAAGAGAATAAAAATTAAATTAGACGCATTCATAGAATTTCTTTTATTTAATCAAATGGGAAATTCTGATTTAACCATTTTTTCATATTTAAGAGAAATAGGGTTTTTAATTAATACAAACGAGGAGCCAGAAACAGAGAACTTGGATAGCATCTTACATTGGTTTAAAAGAGGATGGTACGATTCATTAATTTATTATGTGTGGTCTAAAAAGGTGAAATTCATTGACGATGAAGATTATTCAGGAGACCTAAGAAGAGGTTTGATAAATGCATATTTAAGTGAAAATAGTTTGCCGGATAGGATTGTCGAATCCCTCGAATTTACAAAAATTAAAATGCCAATACCTAAAAATGTAGGTCTAGAAGAGGTAAACTTAAAAAATGTACTCTTAGGCAGAAGAACGACCAGAATTTTTCAAAATGAATCAATGAAACTAGAGGATTTTTCTAGTATTTTATGGAATGCTCTTTCAAGAGTTAGGCACGTTAGAAACCTCAGTTATGAAGACCCTTTAGATTATTTTGCAAGCCATGGAACAGAATTTGATTTTTACGTGATTGCCTATAATATTAATCACTTACAAAATGGAATATACCTTTATGACGTAAAGGACCATTTCCTTTCCGAATTAAAGTCTGGAGATTTTAGAGAGGAGATGATACATAATTTATGGTGGCATCAAGCACCAAAAACAGCTAATTTTACTATCCTTTTCGTTACTGATTTTGAACAATACCAATGGAGATATAGGCATGAAAGGGCACTTAGAAACATATTCATAGAAGCGGGAAGAATAGCTCAGAGATTGATATTTGAAGCGGAGCGAATGGGGTTTGGTTCGTTACCAACACCCGCAACTAGAGATTCTTCATTTGACAAGATGCTTAGTTTGAAAAGGAACAAACAATTTGTATTGTATACGATAACGGTCGGAAAAAAACCTTCACCTTCTTTACTTATGGACAACACCTCCAGCAACATATTAAACTTGCAATGGGTTAATGAGATTTAAAATTTAATGTAAATTATTTATGACTAATATGAACCGCGATATTAGAAACTATATGTTTACTGCTTCAAGTATTTCTCTATCTCGAATAGCTACTGCCATCTTTTATATTAGCATTCTGTGGGTCTCTTTTACGGTCACGCATTCCCCGGTCTATACTGGAATTGCCGACGGACTTGTTACGTTACCATTATTTTTGAGCTTTGCTGTGGGCTCTTTTGTGGATAATAGTATACATAAAAAATTTATAGCAATCCTGTTTTCTCTTATTCGGGCTTGTTCAGTGGTGCCTTTATTATTCACTTTTCTCTTTAACCAAAAAGCGTTCCTTATTATCTTTCTATTCTTGTTCGCATTTTCGGTTGGACTGACATCTGATTTTATTAACTCCGTTAGAGCAGTCTGGATAAAGAAATTCTTAAAAGAAGGAGAGAAAGTAAAAAGATACAGGGCTTTTTCAAATATTTTATACAACATTTCAGAAGGATTAGGTTACATTTTAGTAGGCTTTTTAATTTCAACAGGAGTAACGTTTACATTAATATTTGTATTACTTATTTACCTGACCTCAACAATCCCAATTTCTCTCATCAAAGTTTACGAAGAACCTAAAAGACACCAGCTAAAGGCTGGTGCTAGAAAGTTAAGTGACCCTTTGAACTTTATAAGAAAATCTCCAATAGTTTTAGTCCTTTTTACAGAGGGATTTCTGGTTAATTTTATATTCGGTATGTTTGGAGTTTTGACTACTGTAATGGTGGTTAGAATATTCCAACTACCAGCGTTGTACCTCTCTGTTATATATCTTATACTTACGTTAGGGATTTCCATAGGATCCTTTTTAGAAAGAAAGGAAGGATTTCCGAGATTGAACAGAGTCTTTTGGTCAATAGCTGTATTGGCGGTAATGCTTATAGCACTAAGTTACATTACTCAATTTATATACGTTCTTCTGCCTATGTTTATAATTGGGATATCTATTGGGGTTAGTGAAATTATAATTTTCTCCGGAATTCAAAATAATGTTCCTGAAGAGATAACGGGAACAATTCAAGGTTATTATAATAGCCTTGCTACTGGCTTAACATTTTTGTCTGCACCAATAACCGGAATTTTGGTGCAGTTTACTGGCTATCATAATACATTTTTCTTAATTTCAACCTTTTCACTAGCAATAATATTAATAATTATTTGGAGGCGAACAATTACCCATGTCCATAGAAATTAGGAAATTATCTATTGAGGATCTAGAAACTCTGATTGAAGTTGCTAGAGAATCATGGAAATGGACTTACGCAGGCATATACAGTGAGGAATATATCGAGAGTTGGATAAGGGAGAAATATTCTAAGGAAAAACTGCTAAATGAAATAGTAAGATCTCAATCTAACCTTGATATATTATTCCTCGGAGCTTTTGCAGATTCGACGTTAATTGGATTTATTGAATTGAAGATTATTGCTAATAAAGCTGAATTACTTCGCTTATATCTTAAACCGGAATACACGCACAAGAAGATTGGAAAAACATTACTGTTAGAGGCAGAGAAAATTATGAAGAAAAAAGGTATTCTGGAATGCAGACTATATGTTCACAGACAAAATTCTGTGGGATTTTCGTTCTATTATAAGAACGGATTCAAGGTTGAGGATACTGATGGAAGCGATTTTATAATGGAAAAAAAATACGAATCATAATTTATAGAAAATTCTTCTGGGCCAAATTCATATGTTCATTTAATGGACACCATGTTACTCATACAAAAGAAGACTTGCTTACAGTTGTAAATGGGACTCTACCTATCTCTAATATTACAGGATTTGCTTAAAAGTTTAAACGGGCTCGGTCGGGCCCATTTCTATTGTACTTTACACAAAAATAAAAAATCTTTGATTTGTAATTATTAGAAAGAATTCGGAATTATTTCATATTGTTTTTCTAAGCTGGTGAAAAGCTTTTTGAGAGAAACTCTTCTACTTTCAAATCAATATGAATTTTGAATGATTAAATAGTAAAGATGGAAGAATGTCATTCGATCCTTCCCGATACAGTTGCATTTTTTTCCCTAACCTCTTCCCTCAACTTTGATCTAATGAATGAGACAGTGTTGATCCATGCGTAAACCCACAGTATATTCAGTGCAGCTGATATTCCAATAAATGCCCAGAGCAGTGCAGAATAACTTGTGAAATCAAATATTTTCATTGTGGATGTTGCAAAAAGACCAAGAGGAAATCCATATGCCCAGACACTGAGTGTTCCTCTTGATGGTTTAGTGAATATAAGTATAAGAACCACCAAAAAGTTCCAGACTTCAAATCCCCATAGCAATATAGAAACAAGTTCTACTGTGGATGCTGAAAGGGAGATATTGCCTATTACTTTGAACCCTGAAATTGTGAATATATTTATGATTATTAGACTTGCAATACCCACTGGAAGCATCGTGGTTGGGAGTGTATCATGAACCTTGGTAGTTACGTGCCCGGATAATGCGAGCGAACCTATAAATATGTACAGAAAGAAGAATATACCAAGTCCCATCAGGACGAGAAAATACATAGATTGTGCTTCAAAACCTCCAAAATACTTCATGAGAGGTGTCGCAAGAAAAACACTTGTTCCTATTGCAAGGGGTGGGATCACAATTGCATAGTTCATTTCCCTGGGATTGATTTCCTTTGTGTATAGTCGATAACCAAGCAGAACACCAATAATAAGTGCAAAGAGGTACTCACCATAGAAGTTCAGGACGGATAGATCTGCTGACCATCCGGAAAGGCCAAAGAAATATATCAACTGATAATTAGCCACAAAACCTATAATCGGGATGAGTGCTACAAAACTCAGCCTCGTAAGATTGTTCCAGTGGGTAAACACCTTATCCCTTATAGCGAGCCCACGTATAATCCATATTACCAGGA
Organism: Cuniculiplasma divulgatum; assembly: GCF_900083515.1. Taxonomy (NCBI): domain Archaea; kingdom Methanobacteriati; phylum Thermoplasmatota; class Thermoplasmata; order Thermoplasmatales; family Cuniculiplasmataceae; genus Cuniculiplasma; species Cuniculiplasma divulgatum. The sequence goes on along the minus strand of NZ_LT671858.1, from coordinate 165,411 downwards.
TTACAAGAAATAGGATGATTCCTGTTATGGAAAACGCCTCAGCAAGGTAATTATACCATACATTTCCTGTTTCTCCATATGAAAGAATATATATCTGTGAAAGAGCCAAAGTTGATATGGCTATCCCGAACCACTCTGACCCAAACATATTTAGTGTACTTTTCCTCATTTTCATTCCCTCAGAATATAATCGTGTTTGCAGTTTACCATTTCAGTATCCCCGTAGCGGAAGTAAGTGTTCTGTTCCCTGTTATGAATCTTGTAAGAAACAGTGCATCTTCCATTTCCTTCTCTGTTCCTCCCTTTATAAAGAACTGTGATAGATACACCTTTGCACATTCTGGGTATCTTATAGAAACAGCATCTGCAAATGCTATAAGAAAGACATCTTTCTGGCTCATTATAAACGGTGAAAGTAACTCTGACTTCTCCTTCAGATGTTCATCCAAAAGTCCAAATGAAATTGAAGCGAGTGATACGAGATCTTCCGGAAGAGATTCCATGTGTGATTCTGACTGGATCTTGGCCAGTATCTTCTTTATTTCAACATCGTCCGATGCTTTCACATTCCTTTTCTGTACAACTGGTAATATTGCAGTCATTACTGACATTGTTGAAGCCATTACAACCATTTTTGCAACTTTTATGGAATCCAGTATCTCCAACATTTCAGCCCCAAAATTCTGAGCAAGCTTGAAATGTATCATGGCGGAGCTTTCCTGACCATTTGATAGTGATACTGACATCGCCATTAGAGCCAGTGTTTTTTTCTGAACATACTTTCTCCCGAGATACATTTCATTATTCTCTCTGAACTGTTCCTTGGCCAGTTCCACGTTATGGTGGCCGAGCAGCTTTATAACTTCTGGCATTCCTCCAAGAGTCGACTTTGCAAATCTTTCTATTTCTTCCATTTCGTCTGTCATGATCAAAGGATGTGTTATTTGTACTAAGTAATGTCTGGCAAAAAATTTCATTATTGATTTGAATTTAAACAAAAATTGTGTTTTGATTCATTCATGTAATTTTGTGACGCACTTCTGTGTATCTATGGTACTTCATCCAGTATAACCTCAAAGTCCACGTCATATACACCAAATGCTGGAAGTATTTTTCTGGCATAATTCCTTATTTCACCGCATTCTTCCCCAATAATATGTATGCTGAATCTCCTCGAACCTGTGGTAATTGTGAGTTTCTTGATCCTCTTTTCTCCTTTTACAAAGGATACAAATTCATCTATTTTCTCAGCCGGAATGTTGAATGATATGTATGCCTTGCATCCCATGCCTAGCTTTGTGTAATCTATATCACCCCTGCATCCCTTTACTATACCTCTCTGTTTCAAAAGTACCATCCTGTCCCTTACTGTCCAGAGATTCTTTCCTGTTCTTTCTGCGATATCGTTATATGTCAGTGAACAGTCTTCCTCCATTATCTCTATGATATCCAGATCGAGTTGATCAAGTTTGAAGGGTTTCATTAACAGAACATATAGTTTGCATATATAGTGATTTCCAGTTTCTGATTAGGGAATAATAGTGCACATATTTGTAATGAATACTACTATTGAGAGTGACGTTGTTTCTGGTAAATGGTATATAATTTTAAAATTTAAATGAGACTTAACACTTCAAGAATGTTTCAAAAAACTATAAATATTTTAAATTTTAGTATTGCTCTAAATTTTTGTGATCAATTGTTATTGACCCTTAGTTGCAGATTCTACAGATATTGGCTGATTTGGCTTAAAATCCCAAACGCCTTCTGCAGGATCTTCTGATGATACTTCCAGACTCAATCCCTTTGTTTCACGTATTGTCAGCAATGTTACAACTGCTCCTATAGCTGCCATTGCTCCAAGTAGCTCGAATTCACCACCATTTCCAAGTGCTGTTCCAAGTATAAGGAAAAGGAATGTAAATATTCCAGCACCAAGTTTTGCAATTGATGCTGCAATTCCATGGGCTGTAGATCTTATTTTTGTTGGGAAGAGTTCTGTTGGAAGGATGAATGTTGTTGTGTTTGGACCTATGTTTCCAAACAGGTATGATACTCCAAAGACCATTATGAAGAGATCAATATCGGTTTTAAGGAATGAGTATTCAAAACCAAGTACAATGTAGGAAATAGCCATCACCGCAAATCCTAACCATTGAAGCAACCTCCTTCCGGCTTTGTCTATCAACCCAACCGATATCCAGTATCCTGGAAGTGCAAAAGCACCTGCCAGTATTGTATCACCTATTGCAGTGTTGAATATGGTAGTTCTAAGGGAAGCAGAAGAACCATATCCTATCTGTTGAAGTATGAATCCATTATTTAATGTGGTTCCGTAAAAAGCCATATCGAATATGAACCAGGAAATTGTGGTTCCTAGCACAAATATTAGGTACTTTCTCAGTGAATGCATATAATCTTTACTGCTCAATTTCTTTACCTTTGTTATGGTCTGATCTACTGAACCAGCACCAACACCAGTTATTGTTGAGATTGCTTTTTCAGCTGCACCCTTGTTTCCCTCGACCTGTAATGAGAATCTTGGTGTTTCCATCAGCTTTCTTCTCAGATATACCACATATATTGCTGGTATTGCACCGAAGGCGAGCATTAGTCTCCATGAATCTGCTATTGGAAGTATGTATATTGATCCGAGTCCTACCAAAGCACCGGATACAAGACCGAATCCCTGCATTGCAAATACCATGCTTACCAGTTTGCCCCTGTGTTTACTGCTTGAATACTCACTCATTATTGTTGAACTTATTGGGTAATCTCCACCAACACCTATACCAACAATGAATCTTGTTATTATGAGCATTGGGTAATTAACCGAAAGAGCGGAAAGGATCGTAAATATTATCATGATACTAAGTTCTAAACCATAGATTTTCTTCCTTCCATATCTATCTGCAATATGTCCAAATACCATTGCTCCAAAGAATGCTCCAAACAGTACCGCTGATGAGATCAGACCTTCTATTATCTGAATATTAAGAACCTGAAATCCTAGAAGATTGGTTGTTCCCTTTATTGCTACCAGATTGAAACCATAGGTTGATGCTAGTATTGGACTTGCTACAGTAAGAACAAACAGTAAATAGGCATCTGTAAAGAATCCCATACCTGCTACAAACATTGTCTTGACATGACCTCTTCTAAGACCTGAATTATCTAGACCTCCAAGAATATTATTTTCCATCCCGTTCCCGATAGAAGTAGATTGCATGATTTTCCTTATAGATTTTCTTAATAGTATATATAAAATATATAGACATACAGAGACTAATAAATGATAATGATAATATATAGTGAATTTAAATTAAATAATTTTTTTTATTCTGAGAGAAACTTATTGACTGAATGGCTAACACCCTTTTCCAAAACCTTAATTAGGCAATTGATCTCATTCCTGAATTGAATGAAAATATAGTTGTTGTCGGTGGGGGACCTGTTGGGGCCTTTTCCTCATATTTTCTCAGGAAAAGTGGAAACAGTGTAAAATGGATTTCAGGCAAGAAAATCACGAATTCGGCTGCATGGTCAAGCGCAGGACTTGTGGGACCAGGGTTAAGTTTTCCTCTTCCTGATTATGAGGGGTTGAAAGGCAATATGAAGTGGCTCTTCAGGAGAGATTCCCCTGTCAGGCTTGGCATGGGATTCATGCTTTCCAATTTATCATGGTTTTCTGCTTATTCAAGAAGCAGGCATAAGATTTTATCTGAAAGTGGGAAGAAAAGCCAGTATATGCTGACTACTGGATCGATGAAAATTCTGGATGAATTTGTTGAGAATTACAGTATGGGTATTGATATTGTACATACCGGATTGTTGCAAACCTTCAAAACTCAGGAAGAGATGACAAAGATTTCAGAAGAGTTAAGGAAAGATGGAACAGTTAAATTTGAGGTTCTTTTACCTGAACAATGCCTTGAAAGGGAGCCCGCACTTGGAACAAAAAAGCTATCTGGCATTTATTACCCGGAAGAATCTTCACTTAATCCTAGAAAACTACTAAGCGAAATGAGGAGGATTAACAGGGAATCAGGCATTGAGGTAATTGAGAATGATATTGAAAGTGTAAAAATGAATGGTAGCTCAGTGAAACACGTTGTTTCTGGTGGTGATGCTATAAAAGGCGATGAATTTCTTATCTCATCTGGAATGGGTAGCACCGTAATTGCCTCCATGTTTGGTCTGAAGCTGCCACTTGCCCCAGGGTGGGGTCACAGTATTACATATGATGATGTAAAGGAAAGACCTCATATGCCTGTTGAATTTAGTGAGGATGGTGTGTATGCAATACCAATGGGTAACAGTCTCAAGGCGACAAGCTTCTTCGAGTTTAGAGGGCAGTCATTCAAACCACCAGCTGAACGCTTTGAATACCTTAAGAGAGTAATGAGTGATAAGTTCAAATTTCTGGATGGAATAGAACCTGCAAGTAAAAGTTCAGGAATGAGACCCTGCACACCTGATAGTCTGGCCATCCTTGGAAAGTCTTCAAAATTCACCAATCTCTTCTGGGCAACAGGTAACTGCAGACAGGGGGTAATGCATTCAGGTGAGATGGGAAGGCTGGCTTCCATACTGATTGATGGTGGGAAAATACCTGAAGAATTTGATCTCTTCTCTCCATCAAGATTCAGTGTGTAATATTCTGGAAAAATAAAATTTCAATATTTTATTTGCACTTAAACTTACTATCTTGAATTTCTATACATTTCAAGAACTGTACTTAGATTTCTGTATGCCAGTTCAGGGGAATATGGAACTTCCTCGTCTCTTTCAATAGTTGTCAGGAACCCAGATATTTCTGCATCGAAAACATCAACCTCCTTAATTTTCTGTATCTTTCCATTGAGTACAGGCATACCGAAAGCAGTTCTTGGTTGACCAGGTTCCCTCATACCCCTGAATTCATATATGCTCCCCTCAGTTCCTATTACCTCAAATGACGGAACATCAGGGGAAGAAATATAGTTCCATGAATAGTAGAAAATTCCTGTGGCACCTGATCTGAATTTGATAAGAGAAACAGTGTTATCCTCTCCCTCTATAGATGACTTTCCCTTATACACCCTTGAAATTATATCTTCATACTCTCCACCCAGATCCAGCAATGCTTCAATGAAGTGTATTCCTCCATCTATTAGCGCACCACCACCCATCATCTTTTCATTAGTTCTCCATCCCTGGTTGTTGAACTGGTTTTGACTTCTTACTATGATTGTGTGTACTCTTCCAATCATCCCTTTTTTCTCGTATTCCATTGAATGAATTAGTGAGGAGTCAAAATGATACTGTTCTGCTACCATGAATTTTACATTGTTTTCTTTGGACACTTTTATCATCTCTCTTGCTTCTTCGAGAGTGCCTGCGATAGGTTTCTCTATCAGTACATTTTTGCCTTCCTTCATGGCTCTCACAGCCAGATCTCTGTGCATATAATGTGGCATTACCATATCAATTACGTCATGAGAAGAATTCATTGCCTCGTTGAGATCATTATACGTATTCTTAACATGAAATTCGTCTCTGTATCTTTTCAAAACTTCCTCATTTCTTGAAAACACTGAAAAATCGTACCCAAGTTTCCTGTAGCTCTCTGCGTGAACAAAACCAAAACCATTTCCTCCCAGTAGCAATATATTCATATTGATCAAATAACAAACTCATATTTTACCTTAATATTTGTGATCTTTAAACTATTTACAGTAGTAAAGAAAAATGGATATAAACGGGATTACTATTTTATTTAAAGAGATATAAGTGGATGAATTTAGAAGGGAGAGAAGGGAAATCCAATTTCGACCCTTTGAAGTACTATGTATCATATGGGTTATTCTCGTTTTCTAATGGGTTGTTTGGGATCTTCATAAATGTACTTTTCTTCACTTCAAATAACATAAGTGATGTGATATATTACCAGTTATCACTTCAGATTTCTCAAACATTATTCTTTCTTGTTGGCACATATTTAATTGCATACGTTAGTGCTAGATTTCTATATTCTATCGGTACTTTCCTTAAAGCTGCTGTAATATCAAGTCTTTTTATTTCTCCTTTTTTCTCGGGAAATGCTGTATATTTTGGGTTACTGTATGGGGTTTCATCAGGTATTTTTTGGGCAGGCAATGCGACATTTACATTGGCGATCTCAAAGACGATAAAGAGGTTTAACTTTCTTTCAATAAATTCTGCAGTATCAAACCTTAATTCACTCGTTGCACCTTTAGTTGCTGGTCTACTTATTGCCTATTCTTTTGCAACAGGTATAGAAAGGTATCTTAACGATTTTCTTCTTGCCTCTATTCTGCTTCTCCTTTCAGGAATTGTATCCCTTCTTGTTAGATCAAGCGGAGAAAAGGGGGGAGAATTTCATGTAAAAAATACAATAATAAAGGAAGATAAATATGGAAAGTTCAGGTTATTATTTTTTACTTCATCAATTCTGGGAATGGTGATGAGTGCAGTTATTCCAGTTTATGTTTTCTATTTGACTAGGAATTTTGTCCTCACAGGTATATACGGGACTGTTACAGCTTCTGTTGGGTTCGTTTCCAATGCAATTGCTCCATATATGAAAAAGAAAGTGAAACGTTATGTGCCTTATGCAATATTTCTTGTTATACTTTCGTCACTTGCCTATATTGTCAGATTCTCATATACCCTAATATTAATATTTCTCGCATCTTCTATAATATTGTTTTTCATAACACCTCTTTCTAATCTTGGTGTGAGTGAATTTATGCAATATCTTGATGGTTTTAAGAGAACAAGACACTTTTGGATAAATAGGGAATACTATCTGGTAGCAGGACGTGTTCTTTCTCTTGCCGGTATACTATTTGTGGCAGACTACTTCTCACTTTATGATGCGATAGCAACGTTGCCACTTTTTGCCACATCTGTTCTAGGATATATTCCAGTATTGAGAAATTCTAAGAAGTGATTGGTTGTGATATTTGATTCTATTTAGTTTGCTTTCTCATTTTATTAATCTTTAACACCAGTATGCCTCCGGAAGGGAACAGAACTTCTATATTATTTCTCTCCACTTTTTTTATCTCAGCGTTTCCACCAATTTTAACGAAATCGTTGTTTATGTCTGATATAATAGATACTGATTCCGGACCATGATTAATCATTACCAAGAATTCTCCATGGTTAACTTCCTTTCTTCCTATTTCTATCCATGGACATGTTGATTCATGTTCCACAGCTACTCCACTCATTTTCCCTATCTCTCTATATATCTCGTGATATTTTTGATTCCAATTATTTTCTTCAATAGAAGATAGAATAAGCTCCATTGGGATATTCATAAAGAAGTTCTTGCCTTTGTTTGATTTGGTGAAAATAGGATTTCCAAACTGATCCTGAGCAATTACTTGGGCATCTTTTACCTTTACCCTATATGAATATACTTGCAATTCGTCAAGAATGAGTTCTATCTTTTCTCCCTTTTTAATCTTCCCAAAGTTTGTCAGGAAGTTTAATGTGATTTTTTCGCTGTAATGAATTCCTTTTTCACCAGCTTCCAGTACATTTTGCAATCCAAATAATTCTTCCCAGAGATAAGTAAATGATTCATGATAATTATTTAGCGAAATCTTACCGCTAATTCCCCGGAATGTTGAAGCATATATGCCTACTTGCTTTTTTTCACTCGCTTCCATGATTTTCGACCAAGATGTTGCCTTCAATGTAGGAGTTGATGGTATTATTATGAGTTTCTTCGATTCTATCTTTTCTGTAATGTTGTCTTCGTAAAATGCACTATTCTCAATGTTTGCCATTTTCATGAGTTGAATGGAAATTGTAAGCCCATTTGGAAATCTACTGAAAAGCTGTCTCTTGTAATTAGGATCAATTGACGTATATTCATTGGATATAAAGAAAGGTACAAGAACAGAGGCGTTAGATGATTCTGAAAAATCTTTACTTTTTATTCCACTGCTTTCCAGTTCCATTATTTCGTCTGAAAATTTCTTGAATAGTTTTCCCGATAGTTTAGGATTTCTGTGGTTATCCATCAATCCAAAATTAAGTTCTATCAATCTCCATTCGTAAGGTGGGTCTTCTATCTGTTCAAAATCTGAACTACACCAGATAAGGGCACCAAGAGAGCCATTAATAAAGGATGACCATAGTATGGAATAAATGAATTCTCCCTGAGAGTCCTCTGATACTTGATTTGTACTAAACCCGAATTCTTCAAGAAAACTTCTGTTATTTCCATCGTTTGAGTATATTCTTAACATAGAGCCATAGGTGAATCTATGTCTTATTTTATCATTATCATAAAAATATATGTGCAGCCCAGAATAGTCCGAATAGCCTTCTATGTTTTGTGGTTCCTGGAGATAAGAAATAACTTCTCCGGATGAAGCCAGATGTTTTGGATCATAAAGTTTTACAGTTTGGTAGAATGATTTTTCAATTGAAAGAGCTTGATACTTATCCTTTGGCTCTAAAACTATGCTCATTTCATTACTCATTAACCATCCTTCGATAGCTGGATGATTCCTGAATCTAACCACTATAGTTTTCACAAACTCAGTGAATTTGATTATGGACTCATAGTCATAGATCCGGTTTTCAGGTGCCCACGGTATAAACCAGTTTCTTCCACTCATATGACCTACCATGAATGTAAGCATTACATTTTGCCCACGGGAAGCACAGATGTCTAGAAATTGAGATAGGTTTTTCAGCGCTTCCTGATTTATTTTCCCATAATTATCTATGAAATCCTCGTCCAGAATGAAACCTCGCAATGTTGTCGTACCAAGCTTTGATAGGGAAGTTATATCCTTTGAAATCTCTTCTGGTTCCCAGTTTTTCCACATTTTTATATTCTGTCTTGTTGGCCAATAATTTACCCCTAACAAGAAATTATCTTTCCATTTATTTTCCATCATGTATGCCTAGAAAATACGCATATTTATATTTGATAGGGATGATCGAGTTTTGACCAAATGTCACTACTGACTGTAAGTATTTTGAATCTATAAATACTGTTTTAGATATTTAGTTTTATGAAAGCGACAAAATTATTGATAGTGTTTGTGACGCTTCTCATGGTAGGTACCGCATTTTATGGAATCATTGCCAGCGATACTCCCTTGGGACATAGTTCACAAAGTGGAAATGTAACTAGTGATGTAGCCAATAGTACTGCTATTAAATCTGGAGGGACAGCCATAGTTTTACCATCCCCTTATGAGTCATTCACTGATTCATTTAATCCTTTCAGCTCTTCTATATACCCTAATGGAGTCCAGTCATTAATATATGAACCAATGTTTCAGATTGATCCATTAAATGGCACCACGATTCCCTGGCTCGCGACTAGTTATGCATGGAGCAATGGAGATTTGACACTTACTGTGCATCTCAGACAGAATGTAACATTCAGTAATGGAATGAAATTCAATGCAAGTGATGTTGTCTTTACTTTTAACCTTATGAAGAAGTATCCTGCACTTGACTCATACTCTGTTTGGGATTATATCACTTCCGTAAGTGAGGTAAACCAATATGAAGTGCAGTTCACTTACAAGACACCAAATGTACCATCGTTTTACTACCTGAACTTAGTCCTAATTGTTCCAAAGCAGATCTGGCAAAATGTGTCAAATCCTGTGACATATACCAATCCAAAACCTGTTGGAACAGGTCCTTTCGTATTGACAAGTGTTTCTTCAAGTGAGATAGAATTAAGTGCTAATGCCCACTACTGGCAGCCTAATGAACCACATTTATCGCACATAGTTTATTATGCTTATACCAGTAACAATGCAGCAGACTTAGCGCTTGAAGATGGGCAGGTGTCATGGGGTGGTTTATTCATACCAGGACTTCAGAAATTATATGTGTCTAAAGACCCAGCTAATTATGGTTACTACTTTGGATATGAAACGCCAGTTGCCGAGCAGATGAACAATATGAGATTTCCATTAAACCAAACATTCTTCAGAGAAGCTATGGGTTTCGCTATTAACAGGACTAAACTTTACATGCAGGGTGAATATGGGTATGAAACACCAGCCCTTGGATTAAGTTTGATGGAATCCCAATCTTCAGTATTAAACAGTACAAATCTAAAATTAGCGAATTACCTTTCTCAATATAATGTATCTCTTGCCAAAAAAATATTAAGTGAACACGGATATACGTGGAATAGTAAAGGACAGTTGGTTGAACCAAATGGAACCCTAGTTCCAACGATGACAATAATGACTCCAGCTGGATGGACAGACTGGGATGCAGATATATCAATCATATCTCAGGAAGAGGCTGCCATAGGTATAACATTAACAGTTGTTACTCCGGTTTATAGCACTTTGTACAACGATATGCAAACTGGAAATTACTGGATAATTCAGTACTCCAACACCGAATGGGGGCCTAATCCATACTACGGGTTTTATGGTCAGTATTATGATGGTGGAAATGTAACTCCAATAGGCCAAACAGCAACAACTGACTGGGAAAGATTCAATTCCTCGACCGATGGTTTTTCCACATATTTACAGGAATATTCAAAGACCACAAACGTTAACGACCAAAACATACTTATAAATAAAATGGCAAGCATAATTATGAAAAACGACCCTGTTGTAACTACGGTTAACGCAGCTATATGGTATGAATACAACAACAAAACAATAGGAGGATTCCCAACTGCTAACAATAACTACTGGGTTGGGGCACCATGGCAAAACCCAGCACTTGAAGTTGTTGCACTTCACCTCTTCGATAGAGCAGATCAAAAACCATCCGTAACTGTTACACCATCAAAAACCCCAATATCTAACTACATCTATGGGATCATAGCTGCGATCGTTATAATTGCTGCAGTTGCTGTGTCCTATGCATATATAAATAAAAACAAAAAGGAGAAAAAATTTAACAAATAATTTTCTTTTATGAGTGAGAGTATGAGATATAAATTTTTTTTTGATAGAGTGGTTTACTTCATAGTTTTGTTTTTTATTACAGTTACTGTCGGATTTGCGCTCCCAAGATTAATTCCAGGTAATCCTGCCGAGGCCGTGATTGCAAGACTTTCAGCTAATGGAGCATATGTGAGCCCTACTCTGATTAAAGCAATAGACCTTGAACTAGGAATATCACATCAACCATTATATATTCAATACTTTAGTTACTTATCAAACTTGTTTCACGGAAATCTTGGTGTCTCTATCATATATTTTCCAGAGCCTGTCGCAACAATTATAGCAGACTCGTTCTGGTGGACTATTTTTCTTGTGGTTGTACCAATAGTCATATCATTTTATGTTGGAAACTATCTAGGAAGAGTGGCTGCATTATCCAGAGGTACATGGAAAGATTCTCTTTCAACACTCATCCCAATGTTCATGTATGGAATTCCAGCATTTGCGTTTGCAGTCATACTTATGCTAATATTTGCTGTTGACTTGAATGTTGTTCCAGCTTTAAATGCCTACAAACTGGGATTAACCCCAGGCTTAAATTTAACATTTATATCCAGTGTTGCCTATCATGCTATATTACCAGTTTCAACTCTTGTACTTACTACCCTGTCTGGTTGGGTTTTTGGTATGAGAAACAACATGGTAACCATTCTGAATAGCGATTTCCTTAAATTTTCTGAACTTATGGGCGTAAAGAAGAAATTAATGAGAAAGAATGCTACAAGAAACGCCATTTTACCAAACATGACTAGCTTTGGCATATCCATAGGAGTTTCTATAACTGGAGTTATACTAATACAACAGATTTTTTCATATCAAGGTCTGGGGGAATACCTTTATCAAGGAATTGAAGGTTTAGATTATCCACTTGTTAATGGTATTTTCATTGTTATAGTTTTGATCTCGTTAGTTGCTAACTTTATTACAGAAATATTATATGGAATAATGGACCCAAGAATTAGGAGTGATTCGCAATGACCTTATCACTCTCAAATTTAATTAAAAAATTTATAAATTCTGGAATTTTTTCGAACAAAAAATCATCAATTGGGTTTTTCCTCTTAATAGCATACATTTTATTGGCAATTTTTGGGCCCGACTTTTCGCCGTATTCACCAAGTTTTAATTCTTTCGCTATCAATTTGAGTCCAAGTTTTTCCCATATTTTAGGCACTAATGCGTATGGAGAAGATCTGTTTTCAAGATTCTTATATGGGGCTGCTCCCACTCTTGGTGTTGGTTTGGCAGTTGGTCTTGTATCAACTTTAATTTCTATTTTGGTTGGATTGAGTGCTGGTTTGATTGGTGGCAAAACAGATAAGATTTTAGATGGTCTTAGCTATGTTTTTGTCATAATCCCTGGAATCATGATTGTAATTATTATTGGTAGCTTATTTATTGGAATAGGGATCTCTTTCAGTTACATTGCTATCTTTTTGGCGTTATCGATTACTGGTTGGGCATGGGGTGCAAGAGTTTTAAGGTCTCAGACTAAGAGTCTTGCTACCAGAAATTTCATTAAATCGTCAAAACTTATAGGAGAGTCAAATTTAAGCATAGTATTCAGACAGATTATTAGAAATATGTTTCCATTGATAGTTAGCAATTTTTTCTTCGCTGCAATGTACGGAGTACTTGGATTAACATGGATAGAGTTCTTTGGTCTTGGTAACGTTGATTCTATCAACTGGGGAACAATGCTGTATTGGGCTATTAGCAATGAAGCATATCTTTCAGGTGAATGGTGGTGGTATATACCCGTTTCTATTGCGATCGGGGGTTTGGCGATGAGTTTTTCATTACTCAACAGTGGCTTTGATGAAATAGCAAATCCAACGCTGAGAGTTTATTCTAGGAAAAAAATCCAAAAGTCGTTAAAGAAAATAGGTGATAAGAATTGAAGTTTGAGGTTAAAAATATGATTTCCGGGTATCTGAGTGAATCAGGATTTGTAAAGATAATTGATGATCTCAGCTTTGAATTAATGGATGGGGAAATTTTAGGGATATCCGGAGAATCTGGCTCGGGTAAGACTACACTGCTTTATTCAATTTTTAACTCACTATCATATCCAGGGTATATACTGGGAGGAAACGTGGAAATAGATAATAAAGACATGTTAAAAATGAAAGAAGAGGAACTAAGAAAAGTAAGAGGAGAGTTTATTAGTTTTGTCCCACAAGGAACACAGAACTCTCTAAATCCCGTGAAAAAAATTATAGATCAGTTTATGGACATAATAGAGTCTCATGAAAGAGAAATGAATACTGAGGATTTACATAGAGTTCTTGATATTGTACATCTGGGTTATGATGTTCTTTATAGATATCCTCATGAAATAAGTGGTGGGATGAAACAGAGAGTCATAATCGCAATGGCACTGTTGTATTCACCCAAAATTATAATTATGGATGAACCTACCACAGGACTTGACGTGCTTGTTCAATATGAGATTTTAAAAACTATAAAAGAGATTCAAAAAAAACTGTCATTGTCTATAATTATAGTTACACATGATATTTCGGTACTTTTTCAGATATCAGATAGAGTACTGGTTCTATATGGTGGAAATATAATGGAAATGGGACCTTATAAGGCACTTCTTACAGATGCAAAACATCCATATACTAAATTACTTCTTGATAGCATTCCCACTATGTCTAAGTCAATAAACAAGTTAAATCCTATTCCGGGAGAGCCATTGGATTTCTCAGAAACGCCGAAAGGTTGTGTTTTTTCGGCAAGATGTCCTTTTGTGATTAATGAATGTAGAGAAAGAAGACCAATCCTAATAGAGGAAGATGGAACTAAATACAGTTGCATAAGATACCCAGATTGGAAAAAGGAGGCTATAAACAATGCACGTTCTAGAGCTTAAAGATGTAGTTAAACGATTTGATGTAAAGGGCAAAAGAGGATCTGAGAATTTTGTGGAAGTTCTCCATGGCATTAACATGTTTGTTGATAAGGCTGAAATAATTGGCTTGGTAGGGGCAAGTGGAAGTGGAAAGTCTACAATAGCTAATTTAATACTTAAGATGAACAGAATTACGGAAGGAAAATTGCTATACAATGAAAAGGATATAACAAATATTAAAGGAAAAGAATTAAAGGAATATCGGAGAAATGTTCAGCTTATTTTTCAAGATCCGTACTCATCTCTAGATCCAACACACAATGTAGACTGGCATATAAGACGCCCTTTAAAACTTAGAAATGCACAAAATATCGAGGAAACAATAAATGATATTCTAGCAGACGTATCTCTAATACCTCAGGAAAATTTCAGGTGGAAAATGCCACATGAACTTTCAGGAGGTTTAAGACAACGGGCATACATAGCAAGGGTTCTGGCAACGTCTCCGTCTCTATTGATAGCTGATGAACCGGTTTCCATGCTAGATGCCTCTATTAGAGCAACTATTTTAGAACTTTTTAAATATCTAAGAAATAAAAGAAAAGTTTCAATTCTGTATATAACCCATGATCTAAGCACAGTTAGTTACCTGACTGATAGACTTTACATCATTAATGATGGCAGAATTTTGGAATCTGGTAAGACAGCGGATGTTATCAGCTCTCCAAGTGAAGACTATACCAAGAAACTAATAGAAGCTGCACCTGATCCTTACAAAAGAATAGGTTAAAAATCTTTTTAACATAAGATCATGCCACATTTTTTATAGAGTTTAAATGGAAAAATATTGCTTTTTCAGGCTAAGGCTTTTTTAAATATCATACGAATCTTTAATATCAGTCTAACTAACTTTTTCCAATAACAGTGAACGACTTTTCTCGTGGTAAAGGCTCACTTATATTTGAATATATAAAGATTTTTTCTTTAATTTTAAAAAGCAACCATAGGAGAATCATATTATAAAGTAAGTATATATTTGGAATTGTTTAAATAAGATAGAGTCTTTAAACCCTAAAGGTTTTCCCGACTCTGAGATTAAATTCTATGAACATTTATTTAGTAAATTTCCGCGAATGGTTGCAAAATATTATTAGGTTGTTTAAGGCTATCAATTTATGGTTGAAGAAGAAATTTTTGAAGAACTTGAAAGGTTCCATCTTTCAAAGTATGAGATTAAAGCTTATTCCTGCCTTTTGTTAAACGGTGCAATGAAACCAACGGATATAATAAAAGAAACGGGAATTCCACAACCTAGGATTTACGACATACTTGGTAAACTTCAAAGGAAAGGGTTGGTAATTATTAGTTCAAGACTAAAAAAATCTTATGAAGCAGTCATGCCAGAGGAGGCTTTTAAGTCAGAACTGGATGATATGAAGAAATACTTATCCAGCCTTGAAGACTACGTTAAGAAAAGTAGAAAGAATTTCCCTGTTAGGGTTCCTAATATGCTATTTATCCAAAATAGTAGCACCGCTGAAAATAAATTAGAAAATGCTATAGAAAATGCAGAGTCTGAGATTCTTTTTTCTTTACCGAGCGAAAAAATAATGACGCTTATATCTAGCTTAAAAAAGGCACATCAGAATGGGGTTACCCTATGTTTCGTTTTAAATAACAACCTAGATAGAAAGATAATTGACATTATCTCAGAAATAGGAATACTCAAAACGAGTGAAATGACTAACGCAGAGATGGTAATAATTGACAGAAAGATTTCTTTCTTTAATGGAAGATCCGTTTCACTCGAATCAAACTATTCAGTCTTCTTGCAGGAAGATGAACTAATGGATATAATGAGTTATTATTATTTTTTTATGAACTGGCTTCCAGCAAATTATATTATCGATTTTAATTTCTACAAACACGAATTTAAAGTGACCACTTCTTGGCTAGCATGTGATGCCATAGAGAACCTAATGGCTAAGGGAAAACGTCTTCGAGCTACGGTACTTGGAGTGATGAATGAAGAAATTATAACAATAGGAGGTGATGTTATTTCAATAACAAGAATTCCTGGTAAAATACAATCATTTAACATTTTGAGTGAAAATGGTGAAATTACAGTCGGAGGAAGAAATGGGAAACTGGAACAAGTAAAGATGATCGATGTCACTTTTTACATAATACATTAATTTGTGTGTTTGATTAAGATTACAAAATATCACCAGTTGTTAATTTTTCATTTTTCTCCCAAGTATTACCAGAAGCAATTAATCTTAGTAGTATTTGCAAATATATTTATGATAAAGACCGATTCTAAAATATGTTTAAGGATGGCTTTTTGCTTGGATTTTCTCTCGCAGGTTTTCAATCTGAAATGGGTATTAGTGATAATGACGAAAATTCAGACTGGTGGAAATGGGTTCACGATGAAAACAACATAAAGACAGGTTTAGTTTCTGGGGACCAACCAGAAACTGGTGTTGCATATTGGGATCTTTATAAAACATACAATCAAATGGCTAGGTCACTTGGTTCTAATGCGTTTAGGTTAGGGGTAGAGTGGACAAGACTTTTTCCAAAAGCTACTCCTGAGATTAAGGTAGACGTTGAACAAAACAATGACGATATAATATCCATAAATGTAACTGAAAAAATATTAAATGATATGGATAATGTTGTAAATAAGAAAGCGCTGCAACACTATAAGGAAATATTTGAAAACGTTAAGGAAAATGGAATGAAGCTAATAATAAATGCTTATCACTGGCCATTGCCTCTTTCGTTGCATGATCCAATAATTTCTAGAAAAAATGGACTCAAGAATGAACAGAATGGCTGGCTGAATCACAGGACTGTTATTGAGTTTGTAAAGTATTCAGCTTATTTGGCATGGAAATTTGATTATATAGCAGATCAGTTTTCAATTATGAATGAACCCAACGTGGTTTTTGGAAATGGATATTTCAACGTCAAAACTGGTTTTCCACCGGCATACCCTTCAATTGAAGCAGGAAACCTCGCTAAAAAACATATTATAGAAGCAATTGGAAGAGCTTACGACGAAATGAAAAAGTTTACTAAGCAACCAATTGGATTGATTTACGCAAACGCAGATCTGGTACCAGAGAAAGAGAATGACAAGGAAGCTACAAAAATGGCTCTTTTCAATGAAAGGCATTCATTTTTTAATTCTCTGATTTTTGGAGACATGAAATGGGCGAAAATCATAAACGAAGCCAAAGAGTTTAAAGAGAAATCAGAAGAAAGAAGAGAAGACCTGAAAGGAAAACTGGACTGGATAGGAGTGAATTATTACACCAGGAACGTAATAGCTAGCAAAGAAAGTGGATATGTAACTGTGAAAGGTTATGGTCACAACGCAGTAGCTGGAATGAAAAGTAAAGCTGGACGTGAAGTGAGCGATTTTGGATGGGAATTGTATCCAGAGGGACTATACCACGTTCTTAAAGATTACCATGAACACTATGGGCTTCCTATGATCGTAACTGAGAATGGTATTGCTGATTCAACTGATTCGCTGCGACCAAAATATCTTGTTTGTCATCTTTACGAAGTGGAAAAGGCAATTAAGGATGGTATGGATATTAGAGGATACCTTCATTGGTCACTTTTAGACAACTACGAATGGTCATCTGGTTTTGGGATGAAATTTGGTTTACTTGGCGTTGATCAAGAGACTAAAAAGATTCAAATGCGACCAAGCGCGTTAGTTTTTAAGTACATTTCTGAACACAGAGGCATACCGGAAGATTTAGAATGGATGGTAAAATAAAATAGGAAATGTTAGGACACTTAAAACATTTTTATACTGTGTAAATAGAGGTAGAGTGTATGAAGTATAGGACTATTGGAAAAACGGGAATTAAAGTATCAGAAATAGGGTTTGGGGCCTGGGCCATAGGTGGAACTTGGGGGAAAGTGAATGATGATGAATCAAGGAAGGCTCTTAATGCCGCAGTGAACAGTGGTATAAATTTCTTTGATACTGCTGACGTTTATGGAGATGGTAGATCTGAAAGACTTGTTGGAGAGCTAAAGAAAGAATATGGGGATCAGGTCCATATTGCTACAAAGGCAGGAAGAAGATTAAATCCGCACACTGCTGTAGGTTACAACTACGAAAATATAAAAGGATTTATTGAAAGAAGTCTCAAAAATTTGAATCTTAGAGAAATTGAATTACTTCAACTACACTGCCCACCATGGGAAGTATATTATAATCCCGAAGTTTTTGATTCCATGGATAGATTGAAGGAGGAGGGGTTAATTCTGAATTATGGTGTGAGTGTTGAAAAGGTTGAAGAAGCCATAAAAGCTTCAGAATATCCAGGTGTTTCTTCGGTCCAGATTATATTTAATATGTTCAGACAAAGACCATCAGATTATTTCTTTAACCTTGCAGAGAAGAAGAATATCGGTATAATTGCTAGAGTTCCGTTGGCATCAGGACTATTGACCGGAAAATTTACAGGAAAAGAGGAGTTTGAGGAGGATGATCACAGAAGATTTAACAGGAATGGAGAGGCTTTCGATAGAGGAGAAACTTTTGCAGGTGTTGATTTCAAAACTGGTATAGAAACTGTGAATGAACTAAGGAAATACATACCAAATGGATTTACAATGACTGAATTTGCTCTAAAATGGATTCTAATGCACAGACAGGTTTCAACTGTAATTACAGGGGCTAAAACGATTAAACAGATATTAGAAAATGCACATGCCTCGGAAATGCCAGATTTAAATGATAATACAATGAAAATAGTTAATGAGATGTATGAACAAAAAATAAAACCCTTGGTGCATCAGTACTGGTAAAGAGTGGATTTATCAGTTGGCTATGTGATGTTAATTGATAATTTATTTTCCATTGTCTACTTAAATTTGTTTCTTTTTCAATGAAACCTTTTTAAGCACTCATGGTTCTGAAATAAATGCATTTTCAAAAAAAAACTTCCTAGGATGATCTTAAAGGAAATACATATCTTATAATTATGATATTTTAAGGTTCTTTTAATTGCTCGTTTTATTGTAATAATAGATTTTTTGTGCTGTTGTGATATTATCACAGGTCACATCATCTTAAAAACTGCTGTGTATACATTGCTCTTTCTTTAAAAAAATCACCTTTCATATTTTGAGCTTATATCCAGTCCGCTTGAGGAGAGTGATAAAGCAACAAGATGTGCACTGTTCCCAATAACATATACCATGTCCAGTATGTATAAATATTCAGTAACATCGTTGTTCAAGAAAGCAAGAATATTGATAACCAGAATAACTATAGAAATTATGCCAACAGTAATAATTGCATAGATGCTCTTTTTCATCGAGTTATTACTTACAGGTGCATAATAAACCTATCCCTTACTCTGAAAGACAGACTTTGATGACTCAAGGAGTTTGTATCTAATTTTAAAAATGAAATAAAACACAACCAATTTGACCATTAAGAGAATCTTCGGGTGCTTGGAATTGATGTGAAACCATATACGATCTTTGGTCAAGTAACATCAAGAAGTTAATTGCAAGATATAATGAGATAATCTAGTACTGGATATAAAATTGCTATAAGATTAAAACAGAATTTGCAGTAATATAAAGAAAGCTTTATGATTTTGTATTGAGAATAACATGTAACAACAAATCTTCAGAAAATCTGAAAGGTTTAACATAGGCTTTGTTGTTGAAATCAAAAACTGATGCCAAATAAAAAAATAGGAGGTCCTATTGACCTGCCATGTGAAGAGGTTTATATTTCCCTGTTCTTTATTTCAATACCTGTCATATCTCCTGATTGACAGGTAAAATAAGGCCACCGAAATTCCTACTATGGATGACAGGAATATTATGGGAGATAGATCAAAAATTGAGAGATGATTCAACATTACAACTCCACTGGTTGGACTTCTAAGGAAATAGCTATTCAGTTCCTCTACATTGAGAACGGGTAATATGCCGCTCATCACATTCAGGGTTCTTATATTATCAAGCACTGGCTTAAATAGAGAGTTATCTGTATTAAATGGCAAAAAAGAACCTAATTCAAGTATGGATTGCAGGATAGAAGAGATTATGGGATACCCCAATACCAGGAATAATGTTAGGAATGTTTTAGGGGTTGATCTGCCTATGAAATAGGTACCTACGAGGAGATAAATGGATGCAAATACTGTATATGCAGCAAGACTAAATAAATAGATATAGAGAAAAGCAAGACCTGAAAGAGAATATTTTAACACTGCTTCTGAAATGACATATGTGGCAAGAAACGCAAAACCCTCAAATATTGACATAGTGATGAGGGATGAGGTGAATTCAATCATTACTGTGTGCCATCTCTTTCTGGGCAGTGACAGATAATACTTATAAACAGAGGGGTTGAACATTGGTACAAATAGCATTAACACCATAAAAACAGCTACCAGAAGCATTATCTCAGAGCCGGTATTGCCAAGTAATCCCACCAGGGAAATTACTGATAATGATGAGGAAAAAAGACTACTTCTAAAATTAGTACTCATAAATGTTCCATTAATAAAGAATGTTACATTGTATGCTTCATTCATTGATAGAACAAGTTGCTCGTTTGAGTTAAATGCATAAATCTTATTGTATGAATAATTTCCCAGATAGACCATTGGTCCCACTGAATTATTTTGCTGAGGATTATACAGGTGGTAAGATAGGTTGTAAATTCCCCCTTTAGGTCCCTGAACTAAAATGACTGGGGAAAGCCCGTAATATCCTAAAAGATAAGAGGGCAGGTAAGCTATGTACATGTTACTCGTTGTGTTTTTATTTTTCGTGTTTATAATTTGATAAGAGCTGAAGCCGAATCTGTCATCCTTTTGGTTTGCCAACTGATATCCCTTAGTATTAAGCACGGAATAGTTTTCTACACAGTAGTATAAAATTGAATATTCCTTGTTATCATATATCTTTGGTGAAAGTGACATTAAATATGAATTATTGAGTGTGAAATTACCCTGATTGCCTGTCTTTTGCACGAAATATATATTGAAGGATGTGAAGCTTTTGACTATTAAATTTTGGGCTTGGACAGACACGTTAAGTTTCATTGACAAATTCACACCAGGATCCAGTCTGTTATTTAGTAAGTAATATGTTTGAGGAGGACTACTGCTTAGATTGGAAAGTCCTATGAATGTGGGTCTCAAATCATTAGGGCCATTAGGGCAGCTTAGAAGGAACATGTTTGAGTCACTTGTTGGAATGGAACTATTTTCTATGAGAATAGCTGGAAAGATTAGTACGCATACCAGTGAAAGAGAAATGATCACTCTTGGCTTCATTTTTGAGCGAATTGAATTTAATATGTCTTTGACAGCATTCATGGGAAACTATTGAAATATTTCACTTATATAATAAAGTTTTTTATTAGTTTATTTTATATATTTTTCAACACATTATGAAATTTTGTTTCGCAAAAAGCCTTTTATTATAATGAAATTATTTGTTTTTAGTAACCCAGTGAATTTATCCTAATTTCGTGATCGAAATTTTTGATTATTTCATCCAGATCTTTTATTATACGGTCTCTGATTGCAATGTTTGGTGTGATTCCCTGTTCATTTAAACCAAGTACTATACCTCCGACTGCAACATGATATCCGTTGAAAAATTTGATTTTGCACCTGACACTGGAAGAAATCCTTTCCCGGATTATGGACCCGGCAATCATTGTACCTCCAAGTACAGAAACTTCAGGACATTCATCGAAAAATTTGAGCATTGAGTTCACGATCATCGCATCATAGTCCGCTGCATTTTTAATGATTTCCATGGCATATTTTTCCCCATTTCTGGCCATTTCAACTACCTTTGGACTTAGCAATGCTACCTTTCTCTTGCTACGATCTCTTTCAAGTGAACCCACAACTTCCTTGAAATCCTCACCGAAATGCCCTGACACAAGGTCAACAAAGTCAGTTCCTTCCAGTATTCCATCCATCTGCCTTTCCGCGGTTCTGATTGCTTCTTTTCCTATCCATGAGGCTGAACCCTCATCACCAGCAAACCATCCCCAACCACCAATCCTTTTTATTTTTCCATCTTTCTGGAACATGCCAACACTACCAGTACCTGGTGCAAACACTACTCCATCACTGAACATGTTTGACATTCGGTATGCAACAAATCCATCATTCTCTATCCTCAGGTCTTCCCTTTGAAAAATGCTCCATAGCATTTTTTCTCCCCGTTCTGTTGCTTCTGTTGAATCTCCGATTCCTGCTAATCCTATTATAATTCTTACCTTGTCAGATTTACTAATACCACTCTTATTTTCTATCTGTTTAATTGCACTTCGTATATTTTCTGAGGCTGTAGTTTCAGGTACAGCTGTAAAGTTAGATGGTCCAGCCAGACCTACAGATAATAACTTCATGGAACCCTCGTCGAAAAGAAGTGCACATGTTTTTGTGGCTCCGCCGTCTATTGAAAGAATCATCTTTGGTAATCTAAACATGTCTTATATTTTTTATATAGTGAGTGCCGTAAATTTTAAAAAAATATATTCCTTAGATCATATAATATTTTATATTAATCTCGAAATGCAGAAATACGATTCTATTGCCAGCCATTGCGTTAATTAAAGCAGATAAGAGTTATAATGGAATTAGTGGATACAGGTAACATGGCTGGTAATAGTTTTATTGAAAGGATAGACCCTAAAGAAAGGCCGGAAGAAGCGAAATTTTCCATCCAAAACATGGATACGAACGAAGACCCAATGTCGAATTTTTTCAGATTCGCTAACGGAAAATGGATAGATACACACCCAATTCCTCCTGACAAATCCTCATGGGGAGGATTCATGGAGCTCAGAGACAGAAATATATACATCCTGGGAAAGATACTTGAAAAATGTGCGCTTGATGATGGAAAGAAAAGAGGTATAGAAAAAATGGTTGGTGACTTCTATATTTCCATAATGGATCAGATGAAACTGGAGGAGAAAAAATTTGATCCCATAAAGCCCATAATGGAAAAGATAAACAAAGTAAGGGATAAAAATGAGATGGTGGAAGTTTCTCAATACCTCCATTCAAATGGCATAGGAAATTTCTTTTCAGTCTTTTCAATGCCAGATGAAAAGAACAGTTCGGTCTACGCATTCTATATTTATCAGGGTGGACTTTCACTGCCAAACAGGGATTATTATATTCAGGATTCATTCCAGAAGACAAGGGATGAGTTTGTAGCCCATATGCAGAACATGTTTACCATGTATGGATACTCCCCTATGGAGTCAAAGGATTCCGCAGAAAAGGTAATGAAAATAGAAACTTACATAGCAAAGGCAAGCAGACCTCAGGCAGATCTAAGAGATTCTGAAAAGAACTATAACAGAATACCATACAGTGAACTAAATGAAAAGTTCAGCAGGTTAAACCTTGTAAAATACCTGGAAATTTCCCAGGTACCTAAAACTGAATACATAGTTGTTGGGCAGCCTGAAGTTCTAGATGCCATGGAAAAAATGCTGGAAGAGTATTCTCTGGAAGACCTGAAAACGTATCTCAAATGGAACACAATTAACTACGCTGCACCTTATTTACACGAGGCCGCTGAGATGGAACATTTTGATTTCTTCAACAGGAAACTACTGGGACAGGAAGTGCCAGAAAAAAGATGGAAAAAAGCAGTGAATATTGTAGACAGATCCATAGGTGAGGCTCTTGGAGAACTATATGTGGAACAGGAATTTGGTAAGGAAGCAAGAGAAAGAATGCAAACAATGGTAGATGATATACGATCTGTCTTTGAGGAGAAACTTAAGAATTTGCCCTGGATGAGTGATGTAACAAAGAAAAAGGCACTTGAAAAATTCAGTAAGTTCAGGGCAAAGATCGGGTATCCATCGAAGTTCATTGATTATTCGTCCATTGATATAAGAAAGGATGATCTTCTTGGGAATGTTATGAGATCTGAAAATTTTGAGTTTAGAAGAGAGGCATCAAGAATCGGTGAACAGGTTGACAAAGAACTCTGGCTAATGACGCCTCCCACAGTAAATGCCTATTTTTCCCCAACAGAAAATGAGATAGTATTCCCTGCAGGTATACTTCAACCACCATTCTTTGATGCTACCATGGATGATGCGGTAAATTATGGTGGAATTGGAGGAGTTATCTCACATGAAATTACCCATGGGTTTGACGATCAGGGAAGAAGATATGATATGGATGGAAACCTAAAGGACTGGTGGACAGAGGAAGATGCAAAGAAATTTACAGAAAGAGCAGACGAGGTTGTAAAACTATACGATTCTCTTGAGGTTTTACCTGGTCTCCATGTTAACGGAAAACTTACTCTGGGAGAAAATATCGCAGATCTTGGCGGGGTTAGTATTGCGTTTGAAGCATTACAGAGAAGATTGAGGAAAAACCCAGAACTTAATAAGAAGATAGATGGCTTCACACCGGAGCAGAGGTTCTTTTTATCCTGGGCTCAGATATGGAGAGGAAACAACAGGGAACCAGAGATCAGGAGAAGAATATCTATAGATCCACATTCTCCCAATGTGTTCAGGGGTTCCATACCTGTTATGAATCATGAAAAATTTGATTCCTCATTTGTTGAACTTTCCAGGGTCAAGAAGGGACTGGCTAAGAAGATATTCATCTGGTAAACCATATTTTCAATAACTTTTTTTTATTTTTCTAAGTGCTATTGGTTCAAATTTTGAACTTATATACCTTTTTAATACATTCCATGATATTTCATGTTTATGATTGAAATCCATAATGTAACGGCCTCATATGAGGGTGCTGAAAAGAGGTTAGCACTTAAGAACATAAGTTTCTCCATTGGAAAGGAAAAGGCTGTAGTGATTGGACCTAATGGTTCTGGAAAAACAAGCGTTATAAAACTTATTCTTGGTATTCTTGAAAAAACAGAGGGAGAAGTCACGGTTGATGGTGTGGATACGAATGAAATTCATGACTACCTTGGTCTTTCAACAAATCTTGCCGATGTTTACAAATTAATGGGTGGAACAGTTTCTGACACAATTGGGATCTTTGCAGAGCTAAAAAATAGTGATCCTTCTAATGCGTTAAAACTGATTGACCATTTTCAGCTAGGAAGCATTCTAAGGAAGAAACTTTTCCAGCTTAGCTCTGGAGAACAGAAGATGATAGGAAATATCCTTGCCATGAGCTTTTCTCCTTCCATAATACTACTGGACGAACCCTTCGATAATGTTGACCAGTCAAGAAGGATAAAATTGATAAGACTACTGAAGGAAGTGAAATCTGATATCCTTCTGAACACTCATGAATTAAACCTGCTGAATTATCTTGATGGTTGGTCCCTCTACTTCATACTTGATGGGCAGATTTATGGTAAATTCAATACGGGTATGCTGAAAGAACTTTACGTATCGAAAGGAGATGTTCCTGGAAACCTGGGATTGATCGAATCTGATATTGGAAAATTTTCCATAACAATTAATGGTGGAGATGTACCAATTTCATCTGTCAGTAATCTTAACTCTCTCTTTGATGAGGTGTCCCTGTGATAGTCAGATATGACATAAAAAGCCTTCTCACAAATAAATCCCTTCTGGGATGGTCCATAGGCTTCATGTTCTTCTGGATAGTAATGGGGGCTTACCTGCTTGATGGTACCTCTAGCTTTTCTACACACAACAGTAGCCTGGAATACACTTCAGGATGGTTTGCGTTTATAGGACTTATAGCCGGATCGGTACTCTCTACCTCCATAGCCTATTCAGTATACTATGCAAATTCCTCACTGATATATTCCTTCAAATTTACAGTTTTGAAACCGTTTAATTACCTTTACAATTTTGTGGTATCTTCTGCCATAGTGAGTCTTATTATTGGAGCTGTTCTTACAGCACTTATAATTATTGTTTTCAGCCTAAGGGCCGGATATTTGATCTATCCTGTGGAAGTACCGGAGACCATAGGACTTTTTGTTTTAACGGGAGTATTTATGTTACTGCTCGCAGTGTTCTTCGTAATCGCAGCAAACAACTACATTGGTCTGAAAAATATATCATTTGTAATGCTGTTGCCGCAGCTATTATCCTATTTGTTCGGATTTAGCGCTCTCGATGTTGGCCTTCCGTCATATATTGTCTATGGTTCACCATTTACTGCTATTCTGAGACTGTTCCTACAGGCATTCTATGGAAGAGAACTTCCACTTAACATGGTGACATTAGCAGGTGGAAACGTAAACGGTTATCTTTTGGTGGGGTCTATGGTTATATGGTTACTTGCCCTGTTGGGACTGGATATGATTCTCGTGAAGAGGATAAAGTACAGATCTATTGAGGAGGCGAGGAGAGTGTGACTGAAAATGAATTAACTCAGGCAATAGATCAGATAAAAACTGCCAGCATGAATGCAGTAAGGCTGGACAGGAGGATACTCAAGAAGACGTGGGGTTTTTACTATATGATCTGGGCAACAGCGATTACACTTTTTTCAACCATATATATTCCTCTGGAAAATATATCCAACACAGTATATCAGGATATACTTTTTTTCACTGCCTACGGAATCGTTTTCATAGTTGCAATATTTGTTACGATGACTTTATTCAGGAGAGCCTATATGATAGGACAGATAAACTCTGGTTTTAAAGGAAAAAACAGGAGAAACGAAATTAGGAGCATATCCATCAACGTGTTGCTCTTCATCCTAATTCTTTTCCTTGCCTCAGGTATTCTAAAATACCCAGAAGGAGTGATTGGACTGTTCTTTGTTTTAGTACTGATTTATATTGGTATGCTGGGCGGTATAAAACAAAGCATGGGAAAGATTCCATTTGAGGGTTATCTGTCATCTGGGGCCTTTCTCTTCAGTGCTGTGTCGAGTACAGTATCCTTATTCCTTAACTATGGCTATTTGGTATACGGACTACTATGGCTGGTTTCTTCAGCCATGTGGTTCCTATCTGGATACATCTCCCTGAGAGACTACAGGAAAATGGTGAATGGAGCGGATGAAAGTCTAAGGGTTGATTGAATTGGGTGATGAGAGAGTTGCACAGCTCCTTGAGAAACTGGGAAATAACTTGAAGGAACCAGTTATGAAGTCCACTGCAAGACTGATAATACTGCTCTCACTGGCAATCAACGGAAGGATGAATCTCAAGGAACTAATGGCAGTTACATCCTGTGGAAAGGGGAGTCTGAGCAATCATCTGGATAAACTTCAGGAGAGTGGATTGGTGTCTGTGAAGACTGTTCTTAAGAGGAAAGGCCCCAGTATCTCAGTAACAATTACTGATAAGGGAAAGGAGGCATATTCCACCTATGCTGAATTGATGAAACTAATTTTCAAAGAGAAGTAGTTTTCACCCAGTGCAGGTTGATTATGGTAACAGCAATGAAAAACCCTATTTACCCTGTAATTATCCGATCCTCTATACAGGAAATAAGATGATCAATGTTGAGATTATAAAAGTGAGAGGGAAAAGGAAATACATGGTTCTGAGATTAAAAAGTGATGGCGCCTTTTCTCTCAGAGTATCCAGTCATCTGACATCCTCCCACAGCTAAAGCTTGTGAGGTTCCTGCTTCATTGACAGTGCCCCTTTCATCCGATCCAGAGGGCTTACTCCATCTCTCACTATCCCTTTCGGGCAGCTTATCAGGCTTCAAATCCCGCATGCCCTGCGGTA
The DNA here is from genome assembly GCF_900083515.1 of Cuniculiplasma divulgatum. Taxonomy (NCBI): domain Archaea; kingdom Methanobacteriati; phylum Thermoplasmatota; class Thermoplasmata; order Thermoplasmatales; family Cuniculiplasmataceae; genus Cuniculiplasma; species Cuniculiplasma divulgatum. The sequence continues at coordinate 137,877 of NZ_LT671858.1, read as the reverse complement.
CTGGATTAGATACACTTTCTACCATATTAAGAGTTTCGCATTCATCCCACGACTTAAGTCGTGGGCTTTCTGCTTAAACGGTGGTAACAGGCACTCAGATTGATATTTTTCTGGACACAAACGCCAGTTGGATGAGAAAAACAAAGGAAAAATTTGACAAAGCGATAGAAATGAAGAAAAATGTCAGATTTGAGGATGGGGAGAAACATCTGCTATTTGGAAAAGAGTATGAGATTAAGATAGTAAAGGATAGTAAATGTTTATCCTTCGATGGTTTTTTCAATCTTTCAGAGAACTGTAAGGACAAAGGAAGAAAGGTTTTCAAGCATTTCTACCGTAATGCATTACAAAGTTATTTTGATGAGAGATTAAATGCATTTTCCAGCAGAATAAACTGTAATTACTCCTCATTTTCTGTAGGAAGTGCAACAAGAACGTGGGGGAGCTGTAGTAACAAAACCATATTAAGATTCACGCTTCTACTGGCAATGGCTCCTGTTGGAGTAATAGATTACGTGATCATCCATGAGCTTGTTCATACAAAAATTGCTGCCCATGGAAAGTTGTTCTGGAATGAGGTGGAAAAAATTATGCCGAACTGGAAAGAAAAGAGAAAATGGCTCATGGAAAACCGTGACCTACTTTTATCTTACGTATAAAGCAATGCCTGATATTAAATAAGAAAATAGTTCACAAAGCTTTTATAAGTACTTTACAGATGAACCACCATGGAGAAAGTTAAGTTTGGAAATACTGATTCCATGATTACACCTATGGGTGTTGGCACCTATTATGATTTCAAATGGATAGGTCTGGCAAAAACTCTGAGGATAAGGCCCGGAAAGGAAAGGAGATTTAGTGCAATAAAAGCTGCCTTAGATGCTGGCATTAATTTCATCGACACTGCAGAAATATATGAAACAGAACCCTTTGTGGCTGAAGCCATGAAGGGAAGAAAAAGAGATGAACTTTTTATAGCGACCAAGGTATTTCCACTGCATTATTCATATGATGGAGTTATCAAATCATGTGAGAGGAGCCTGAGAAAACTGCAGACAGATTATATAGATCTGTACCAGCTTCATATGCATTCAAGTGCCGATAAGGTTAAGGAGGCTTTGAGAGGACTGGAACATCTTAAGGATGAGGGGAAGATTAGGCACATAGGAATAAGCAATTTCAATCTTGAGCAAACAAAGGAGGCGGTCTCGTTCATGAAAAAATATGAGATCAAGTCAACACAGATGAACTTCAACGTTGCCCATAGAAATATAGAAAAAGATTTGGTTCCGTACTGCAGGGAAAACAGTATTGCCATACTTGCATATTATCCACTTGCTCATGGAATGCTCACGTCTGAATCATCACTGGGAAAGGAAGTATTAAGTGAAATTGAAAAGAATCATGGAAAGAAGACCATGCCTCAAATTGCACTCAACTGGTTTTTCAGTAAATATGACTTTGTGTATCCCATTCCTAGGGCATCAAATCCCGATCATGTGAAGGAGAATGCAGGGTCTATGGGCTGGAAAATGACGCCGGAAGAAATTGAACTTGTGGAAAAGGCTGCCAGTGGTGTTCAGGGTCCGTCCTGGAGTGGAGACAATACCACATGATCCATAATTAAGACCTAGAGTACTCTTTCATTATCCTAAGAGGAAAGCAGAAATTCAATTACTTCTGAAGAGACAGTGTCATACAGAGGTGGGTTAAACACCAGTGCCGGAATTTCTTTTTCCCATTGAGTTTTGAGGCTTCTGATCCTCTCAACTGCTTCTTTTCCTTCATATGCTTTGTTATAAAATTTCATTTTCTCTTCTACTAAGTTAAGGTCGAGCGCTATGTTTCTTTTTATCAGAAAATATATATCATAAAGGTCCCTTGCTTTTTTTCTTGTCAAAAGTGCCCTTATCTTCTCAGAGAATACTTCCTTCAGGTCCATTGCAATGACCAAGTAAGGCATAAGATCTCTATATATGGGAATGATGTTGTAGTTTACAGATGGAAGGATTACCTTCTCACGCATGCTAATGTCTAATCGTATTGTCTGCAATGATATGGGGGATTTATATAAAGGTCCATGAATCTTTATTATGTACCCCATTGAATGATCTGCTTTATAACCTGAATAAGATGATGGATAGTAACGGTTAACTTCTGCCAAGGCGAGTTCTATCTTCTCGGATCTTAATTTGTCTTTAACTGTAAAATCTAGATCTTCTGAGAACCTGTTTAGGCCACAGCATTTCTGGAGAGATGTACCACCCTTGAAAATCAATTGGTTTCCTGTATTTGCATATATCCTTGATAAAATTATATGCTGAAGATAGTCTTTTTCTTTCTGGTAGGCGTTGAATGATAAGGGTACACTTAATAGTTCCTCTCTACTCAGCATACTTTACCCTCCACTTAGAATCTTTTAGGTTACCTGATTCTCCAAAATTAACGTACCTTTCTGATCTGTATTTAAGTAAAGCTTCACAATCATATCCAAATTTCTCCAATACGTGTCCTAACCTGTTTACAGTTGCACCTGAATGCATGAGCTTTCCATATTCTAGTAGTCTGTTAATATTCAATCCACTATTGTTTTGCAGAGCCTCTTCTGTTTCACCTATAAAGGTGTTCAGATAAAGTGAATCAACAATAGCCTTTTCAAGAGTGGCTACCATGCCAACATCTGTCCGTTCAAAGCCAAATATTCTTCCCCTACTCAACTTAATGAAAATGATTCTTGTCTGATCTATTAGAAGAGACCTGTGCTGGATAGGGGAAATGACCTGAATTTCTATAGGAATTTGTGTGGTGGAGCCCCTAATATAGAAGGCAGAAATAAGACTCACATATGAAGGTGAAATGATGCTTGAGGCAATGGTGGATACTGACGTACCCTCTACGTAATACATTCCTTTCATTATTCTCTTGATTTGTTTAATAGTAGAAAGCCTGTTAGATACATACCTTTCACTTTTGCCGAAGATTCTAGCTGCATCGTGTATGCTAAAAACTTCCAGTTGAAAATAGTTTATCTTTTCTAGGAAGTCCTCCCTTTTCATAATACTCTATACATTTGTATGTATTAAAACATACTATTATGAGTATTCATATATACAGATGTATTAACAACAACATTAGCATTTAAAAGTAGACTGGCATATGACCGGTTAGTTGGCCTAAAATTATATTACAAATTTTTGATTAATATTTCAATCGCACATGTTTTATGAAGTGAAGTCTTAAGGATTTATGGAAGACGTTGAAATTATTTCAAAGCAAACCGAGATACTTGGCGAAGGGCCAACATGGGACAGGAGAAATAACAAAGTTTACTGGGTAGATATTAAGGGTCATCTTTTTAGATCCTTTGAACTTTCCACCGGAAAGATAGAAACTGTGAAGACAGACGGTATGATATCTTCTCTTGTTCCCTCTCGATCAGGAAAGATGTATGCAACAATTGGCCACAGGTTTACATCCATCGATCCATCAACTGGTAAGGAAAAGGTACTTGTGGAGACTGAAAATTCTCTTGAAAATAACAGGTTCAATGATGGAAAGGTGGATCCATATGGAAACTACTGGGCAGGAACTATGGATATGAATGAGAAGGAGCCTGTAGCCTCACTCTATGTCTACACAAAGTCAGGCGAATTGAGAAAGGTTCTTGGAGGACAAACCATTTCCAATGGCCTTGCATGGGATGTGAATAGAATGATGTTCTATCACATAGATACTCCAACCAGAAAGGTTAGATCATACACATACAATGAGAAATGTGAGCTCACGAATGAAAGGATAGCTGTAGATTTTACCACAGAAGTGGGATTTCCAGATGGGATGAACATAGATACAGAGGGAATGATATGGGTTGCCCATTGGGGAGGACACAGGATATCAAGATGGAACCCCTCAACAGGAAAGAAACTTAGCGAGATTATTTTTCCAGCTACAAATGTAACATCCTGCACTTTTGGCGGTAAAAACATGACAGAACTCTTTGTTAGTTCGGCAAAACTCACCAGTAATCAACCAGCTGATCCGAAAGATATCGGAGGTTCTATATTCAGAGTAGATACCGGGATCAAGGGCGTAGAAACCTATTATTATGATGACTCAAAGCAAAAGTTGTGATGAACAAGTAGGAAATTCCTGAACAATAGTCTCTAATTAAGATTTCACTGTATTTCCTGTTACTCCCTTTTACCTTTTGGGAACCACTAATTGTGAAGTTGAGCTAATGAAGGGAATGAATATAAAAAATCATGCAGTTGTGATTTCAGTTGCGTTATAGAAGTTGTCAGGTGCATGGAAGAAATATGTTTGTCCGTTTAGATTCAGTTCTATGGGATTATTTGATTCAAAATAATTCACAGTATAATTTGATCCCGGTGCTGGTGAATTCGATATAAATGAAAAGATCTGTGCGTTTCCAGTATTGGAAAATGATCCAACTGAGGACATGTCTCCTAGTATATCTCCACTGAGTCCTATCACATGTGCTATTATGGATGTCACTGCAAGTATGACAGCCGGTTCTGTTGCATCCATATCTGCGCCGTTTGCAGCGGATTCTGCAGATACTATAGCAAGTTCAAGCCCCAATGCGGCGGAGAAGATCTTAAGACCGTCCGATACCTGTTTGTAGGCACTTGATACATTGAGCCATCCGGCTGAATGTTCGTAAAATGTTGCTGTAGAATAGGTGTCTCCTCGCCCGCTGTCATTGAGATTAAATGATCCTGTCTTAGTTTTCAAGTAGTGCTGTATTACCCACACAGCGCTTATCGGCAGGTTTGAATAACTCAACTGGAGGCCATTTGTTGTATTTATATTGGTGATCTGCCCTACTGTGTACCTGCCATCAAAGGTGGTTTTAAGTATGCTATTGGATAAAACATTGATTGAATAAGAACCTGTATTTGGGCACTCCAGTATTTTCAGTTTTTCTTTATGAAGATATGTATAAGTTGAATATCTTTCGAAGTAGTATGAAACACCATGAATTCCTATTACTACTGTTGTATGGTTCAGTGCTTTGCCTTCTGTAGAGTTTTTGACAAGAGAATTCCACATTGCTGTTGGATAAGCATTTGCCCCTGTGGCTGAACCACCCCCTATAAAACTAAAAACTTTGGAAACGGAAGGATTTGGTGATACGGTAGTGGTGATCTGGCCTGATGAACTTTCATATACCTGATTAGAACTTAAATTTATGATTGAATCAGAAAGGGAAATGGTGTTACCTGTGTCCACTAATGATTTTCCATTATCAGCATTCCTTCCTATGTGTGCAATTGATAGTGGCAACATGCCGTGGAAGTCAGTTACATTTTCTATGATGCTGGATGTCACATTGTAGTACTTGCATTCATATTTGACTATTGGGTTCCCACATTTTACAGGCGTTATCAAAGCATTCATCTGTTCGTTCTTCATGTTGTTATTGGAAACATAAATATTAGGAACGGAATGTTTTTCATGTACAATCTCTAAAGGCTTATCTGAAAAAGAAAGACCTACGTTGAAATTAATAGGTGTATAAACCACCTGTGAATATTGTGTCACATTAACATCACTACCATTGAACCACCTGTTTAACACATTTATACTAGCTCCTGTTGATGAATCAGAAACTTCTGTAACTGCTGAAAGTTTTCCTATATGTACATTTAATGGATTAAAAGGTACATTGTTGTAATATTGGTATATGTACAAAGTACCATTATCATGAGTAACTGTCTTTATTGCCTCAACAGTCATAGACAGATCGGTATTTCCCGTGTAGTGCTTCGTGATATTACTCCATTCATGTGATACACGGTCAAATGTTATTGGCAGGAAGAATTTTGTGTAGGTGTCATTCAGTGGGTATATTGTTATATTCATTAAAAGGTCTTCAACACTGTTGTTATACCTGTTCATTCCTAACATATCAACTGTGTTCAGACCTTTGTGAACTGCCTGTGGAACAGGTAGGTACAACTGAATATTTATTGTCGTATTGTTGGAAAGATGAAACCCGTCACCTTCTAAAGTATTGGGGCAGGATATGTTAACAGACGGTCCAAACACCCCAGTTACACCAGCGTTATTTGGCGAACTCCCGTTATCCCTGTAATATTCCGTGATTGATATAGCTCCTGCGAATATCATCACAGAGATAATTAAAACAGAAGTCAGCTTTTTGTTATTCATATATATATGAACAACTCGTTGTATTAATATTTTTCTTGGAACAGAAGTGTGTGACTCTATTCTAAGACTTGCCCATGTTGAACACGTTGTGCCATACACCGGTGAAGAACAGTGCACTGCCTACCCTATCATCACTACTCTTAGATATATTTCAACCTGGTATATTCTGTCGTTTGCGAATCACAATTAAGGATGGTCTAAAAAAACTAAAGATGGTTCCTATAGAAAGAATTGTCATGCATTTATAGGTGTTAGTTCTGCCAGAATGAAATTTTACGTTTTAAATGGTAATGCCCCAATTAAACATAATATTCATCCTTCAACTTATCAGCAATTCTATTATTTATGGTATTCTTAATGAATTTATCCAACATACCAGACTGTAGACGCATTTAAAACCTGATGAAATACAGTACTTCAGTATGATAATATTTTTATAGTATATTTTAAGTTATTATATCATGGTGTGAGGCAAATGATTTGCTGAACTAGTGTACCTGCATACTTAATTTAGGAAAATAAATTAAACAATGAATAATTGTAATCTATGACAGTTAAGGATATTTTTAAAAATCTGGATGGAGTTGAAAAGATTCTCATAAAGAACGGTGGTGAGAATGCCATTGACCGTTCTTTTTTCTACCTTTCACAGGTAAACGGAGGGTTGTTCGAGGGTTCATCAATTATTGCAGATAGAGATCACATTCAGATGTTCGTATATGAACTTGAGGAACAGATAGCAAGGTCAACAGACCATGAAGTACATGTTGCAAAGTCTTCAGCACAGATGAATGATATGATTCAAAGGGAGTTACGTGGTCAAACTAAAATAGGTGTTAACAAAGATTCCCTAACCGTAAACATGTTTGAAAGTGTCAGGAAAACAACAGGAAATGCAGAGCTTGTAGATGTGTCAAGGAACATCGCGGAGGCAAGGATGATAAAGGATGAAACTGAAATAAGAAAGCTGAGAGAAGCTGCCAGAATTAGCAGTGAGATATACGATGCTTCAATGAATCATCTGAAAGAAGGTATGACTGAAACGGAACTTTCAGCATATATGGTATATCTAATGATGTCAAATGGTGCATCAGAGCCTTCATTCAGCACGATTGTTTGTTTTGGTTCAAATGCATCTGAACCACACCATTCTCCAGGAAATAGAAAATTAAAATCTGGTGATTTTGTCCTTACTGACTACGGAGCAGCGTTTGAAAGATATCATGCAGATACAACAAGAACTTCAGTGTTTGGAAGAGCAACGGAGAAACAAAAAGAGATATACAGCATAGTGTTTGATGCACAGAAGTCAAGCATGAACATGATCAAACAGGGGGTAAATGGAAGGGATGTCAATGCAAAATCATATGAAATTATAGACAGTTCTCCCTATAAGGGGATGCTAATGCATGGTGTTGGACATGGAATAGGTCTTGATGTTCACGATCACCCAGCATTTGGTGGTTATGATTTTGATTTGAAAAAAGACATGGCTGTTACAGTAGAACCAGGAATATACATCCCCGGGTACGGAGGCGTGAGGATAGAGGACGACGTTTTGGTTAAGAATGATGGATTTGAACTTCTTACCCAGAAGCCCCCAAAAGACCTCATTGAGGTTTCTTAGGGCAAGTTTTCTTTGTAATCCTTTGATCCATTCCGGTACTTGTGTGTATGGAATAACATTACTGTTAATTTCAATGATATGATGTTTAAATTAGTAAGAAAAATATATTAACAATAAGCCTAATTTGCGATATGTTTTTATAGAAGTTTAGAATTACTATATTGCCTCAAAGGAGGTGAAAAAATGGCAGAAGTAAAAGAGATAAAGGAAACCGAAAAAGATGGAAAGAGTTTGGTCAGCGAGAGTAAGTCCACCCATACCAGAGATGTTGTGACAAGGGACACAATGATCCAGATGGATGAAATTTCTGAGGACATCTTCGAAGTTTTCAGGAAGTACGATCTGTCCATTTGGGAGGCAAAAAATATTATTCCATACCTTGTGGCAAAAATCTCAGAAGAGGCAAGGGACAATGAGATGGACATTGTGGAATATATAGATCTCTACCTGAAACCCAGTGCACTGGATTTCTCCAAGGGGCTGAGAAACTTCAGAAAATTCTCAGAGAAGAAATTCCACAAGGTAGAAAGTGTGAGGCAGTAGACTCACACTTTCGTTTACAAATGAAATACTTTTTGTAAGTACCTCATACCCAGTAATATTTAATTTTGACAAATGCTTCAAAGTTGCTTTAGAACCCCAGTTCATAAGAGCATCTTTTCCTCTTCTTTCAATGCTTTTTGGTAACTCTCTTTATTCACTTCGTCTTGTTAGGTATATTTTTATGTAAGTCCTTATTTAGTAAAAAATTCAAATATTTATAGATAATAAGATTGTTCCTCTAGTGGCGATGTGAATAATGGATAAAGGAGGTATTAACAATCCTGAAGAAAACAAATCTGCCTCAATGCAAATAGATAAAATAATAAAAGAAGAGAGGACCTGGAAGGGAGAAATCCTAATTAAGATCCGGAAGGTCATAAATGAGACAGATCCAAGAATATATGAAGAGGTAAAATGGAAAAAGCCGAGCAATCCAGCAGGCATCCCTGTATGGTCATATAATGGCATAATCTGCTTTGGTAACATTTTGAAGAATTCGGTAAGGTTAACATTCCCTAAGGGAGTAAAAGTCGTGGACCAAGATGGATTATTCAATTCAAGAATGGACAGCAAAACTGTAAGGGCGGTTGATTATTTTGAGAATGATACTATTGATGAGAAAAAACTTACCAGTGTTATTTTGCAGATCATTGATATGAATGAGAAAAACGCATTAAAAAAGAAATGATTTCATTAATTACTTTCCCTGAAAAATATTAGGTATATATTAAGATGAAGAGATTCTGACAACCTTTAAATAGATTATAATTATTATTATCTAATACTAAGTTAATCTTGTAAAATGGAGTTGAATATGAATGGAAGAAAATAAATGCCCTGTGAACCATGGAAATGAAAGTCATATGTCGTTAAATGAATGGTGGCCAGAAAGACTTGATCTTGGAATATTAAGACAGAATTCGGAAAAATCTAATCCGATGAATGTTGAGTTTGATTACAGAAAGGAGTTCGGTTCACTCGACTACTTTGGCCTGAAGAGGGATATTGCAAAAATCCTAACTGATTCTCAGGAATGGTGGCCAGCAGACTTCGGAAATTACGGTCCTTTCTTTATCAGGATGGCCTGGCACAGTGCTGGAACATACCGAATTGGAGATGGAAGGGGAGGGGCTGGATCTGCTCAGCAGAGGTTTGCACCTATTAACAGCTGGCCAGACAATGTGAACCTGGACAAGGCAAGGAGGCTACTATGGCCGATTAAGCAGAAATATGGACAAAAGATCTCCTGGGGTGATCTGATAATTTTAACTGGAAATGTCGCCATGGAATCAATGGGATTTAAAACATTTGGATTTGGAGGAGGAAGAAAAGATGTTTATGAACCTGATCTTTCTGTGTACTGGGGGCCAGAGGGAAAGTGGCTGGACGATAGGAGATATTCCGGTGACAGAGAACTTCAAAACCCTCTCGCAGCAGTTCAGATGGGTCTAATATATGTAAATCCAGAGGGGCCAAATGGAAAGCCAGATCCACTTGCAGCCGCAAGGGACATAAGAGAGACGTTTTCCAGAATGGCAATGAATGATGAGGAAACCGTGGCACTCATTGCCGGAGGACATACATTCGGAAAGACTCACGGTGCTGGTCCTGCCTCCAGTGTCGGACCTGAGCCTGAGGGTGCACCCATAGAAGATCAGGGACTGGGATGGAAAAGTACCTACAGATCTGGAAGCGGAGAAGATACGATTGGGGGTGGGCCCGAGGTTACATGGACAGAAACGCCAACAAAATGGAGTGATAACTTCCTCTATAATCTGTTTCACTATGATTGGGAACTGACAAAAAGCCCGGCAGGTGCATATCAGTGGAAGGCAAAGGGTAATGCAAAAACTATACCAGACGCTTACCACAGCAATACATACCATGAACCCACCATGCTTACAACAGATCTTGCATTGCGCTTTGATCCAGTATATGAGAAAATAGCAAGAAAATTTTATGAAAAACCATATGAATTTTCCGATGCATTTTCCAGAGCATGGTTTAAGCTAACCCACAGGGATATGGGTCCCAGATCAAGGTACCTGGGGCCAGAAGTTCCGGAAGAAGACCTGATATGGCAGGATCCTGTTCCTCCATTGAAACACAAATTGCCAGACAGAAATGATGTTAAGTCCATGAAAGAAAAAATTCTCCATTCAGGTTTATCTATATCAGATCTTATCTATACAGCATGGTCTGCCGCTTCGACCTTTCGTGGAAGTGACAAGAGGGGCGGGATAAATGGAGCAAGGATTAGGTTGCTTCCTCAAAGGGAGTGGAAAGTTAACGATCAGGAATTGCTTGAAAGGGTCTTATCAACACTTGAAAGGATTAAGAAAGAATTTGATTCAACAAATAACAGTGGAAAGAAAGTTTCATTTGCTGATCTGATCGTTATAGCCGGATCAGCTGCGGTTGAACATGCAGCAGAAAATGGTGGATTCAGGATAGATGTTCCTGTTACACTTGGAAGGAACGATGCCACACAGGAAATGACAGATATAATATCATTCAATGTATTGGAGCCAAAGGCAGACGCTTTCAGGAATTATCTTGATGAAGGAATTCATGGAAAGACAGAGAAAATGATGATTGATAAGGCACAGCTACTCACATTAACGGTTCCTGAAATGACAGTATTAATAGGTGGAATGAGGGTTCTTGGTGGGAATTATAAAAATACAGATATGGGTGTATTTACCAGCAGGAAGGGTGTGCTAAGCAATGATTTCTTTGTAAATTTGCTTGATAATAACATTGAGTGGAAGAAGGTGAATGGAAATGAGAACCTGTTTGAAGGCCATGAGAGGAATAATGGTGAGAAGAAGTGGCAGGGATCAAGGGTTGATCTGATATTTGGCGCACATTCAGAATTGAGGGCAGTTTGCGAGGTATATGCCAGTTCTGATGGTAAAGAAAAGTTTGTAAAAGACTTTGTTTCAGCATGGACTAAGGTTATGAACCTTGACCTGTATTACATGAGTCATTGAATCAGATAAAAACTCAATTTTCCCACTCTATCTAAAAATTGTGGAATGAACTGTAACTGATCGTGGGATAAAAGGTTCATATTAATCAAAAGTTGTTTTCCTATTTTTTATATAGAAATTTTAGAATATTTACTCCTTTAATTTGAAAATGAAAGTTGCGATTAAATCTTTGAGGTTTCAATATAAATCTGACCGCAAAATGGAGTTGATATGCGATTTAAACCTGTCGAAAGCCTTCCTTTTCCAACTTCCTGGAAATTGCAGTCCTTAACTGTGTATACAGCCTCAGTTTCGCTTTCAAGCAGTAAATTACTACCGGATGAATTAATTATGATTTCTTCCTTTCCATCCACATTAACTGGAATTGGTGAATAACAAACAGTGATCTTTTGATTGTTTATTATTGAAGAGACGGTAGGGAAATTCAATTCCATATGTTTAACACTTATCTTTCCATGGAGTAAAGTTAATCTGTGTTCCTTCCAGAATTCTATCCATTTTCTCAAAACTTCCAGATTTTCACTCTTCTGTTCTTTCAGCATTACAGATATCTGTGGTACCGTAAATAGCACGTTTATAAATGCAAAGGATATGTTTTCCATTGAGTCTTCACTGTTCCACATAAGTGGATCACTGTGTACCGGAACTATACCGGATATCAGTCTTGTGCTTAAGGATCTGATCCTGTTTTCTATATGATCCCCTGGACAATCTGCAGATCTTATCATATTGCAATATTGCAGCATTATGGGAGAGATGTATCTCTGCCTGAACTCTATTAACTTCCCATTGGCTGGACCCAGTGTCTCTCTCAGAAACTCTGGTATTTTCCTGTAAACATCATCCCTGTCATCAGGATCTATTATTGAGTCTATAAAATCAACCTTTAGACCGTCAAAACCCAGTTTTACAAGATAATTTACCCTTTCTTTAATATAATCTGTCGTTTCCTGATCTAAAGGGTCCACTATGCCTGTGCCCCATCCTTCATTGACTCTCAGCAGTTTCTTATTAAATTTATTGAATATTTTTGATTCCTTGCCAATGAATGGAAGTGCAATCCAGACTACGTAATTTAAATTTAATTGGTGTATCCTTTTTACATGACCTACAGGATCTGGAAATTTTGACCTGTCGAATTCCCAGTCACCTGTATATTTATACCCTCTTCTGTTGTCCGATGTCTGCCATCCATCATCTAGAAATACAGATTCAAACCCAATTTTTTTTGCTAACTTAGCTTCTTGCTCCACGGCTTCCTGACTAACATTCTGGTGCATGGAGTACCATGTTGAATATACTATGGATTCCGATTCATTAGGGATAACAGGCTTTGGATAAAATGAACTAACCCATGAGGATGCGGAAAATATGACGTCTGTAATCTCTTCCCCTGATGTGCTCAGGAGAACGCTGAAAGAATCCTGTGATTTTCTTTTTATTTTTATTATGATTTCTTTATCCTCTTCACTTACTCCATAGGATATATTAATGGGGTTGAGGCAGTCTGATATTGCTACAGTGCATGAGTTTTTCCCTTTTTGATTATAGAATGAAATGACTGGAATGTTAATGTTTGGCCTTATCTTCACTTCTCCGTTCCAGTCTGGTTCAAGCCCATTGCTCCTTCCAGAGGTGGTGAACCATGAAAATTGTATATTAATTAGGGGTATGTGTATTTCAAGTCTGCATTCATAAAGTGGCTTCAGAGTATAGATTGTACCATGGAGACTTTCCTTCTTCATGGCTTCATAATTTTCATACAGGAGATATATGCCATCCGAACCGTTTTGTAATTTCATGACAGAGAATTCGAAAAAATAGTAAATAATGTTTTGGTATTTCCTCTAGATAAGTGTTTTTTGGGATTTTTATAGATTTTTCCTCAGTGGTTTTTTGTCTATCTTGCCAGTACTTGTCTTTGTGAATTCCTTTATCACCATATAATCATCCGGCAGCCAGAATTTGGCTATCCTTCCTGATTCAACATATGACTCCATATGTTTTTTCAGGTTTTCAAGGTTGAACTTATCATTTACTGTTATGAAGGCAACAGGCCTTTCACCCCATTTCTCATGACTTCTTCCCACAACTGCAACCTCATTTACACCTGTAGCAGTACTGATAAGATCCTCCAGAACAAGTGTTGGGATGAATTCACCTCCAGATTTTACTGCGTCCTTCTCCCTGTCCACTATTGATATATAACCATAACTGTCAACAACTGCCAGATCGCCAGTGTGCATCCATCCGTTATTCCAGAGTTTTTCTGTTCCTTCCTTATCCTTTACGTATTCCTGAGTTAACCATGGTGCCCTGACTACTATTTCGCCAATTGATTTTGTATCCCATGGAACCTCCTTACCTTCCCTATCAACAACCCTTAGATCAACAAGACTTATTGGTACACCTGTCTTTATCCTGAACTCAGATTTCTTCTGTTCATCCATTTCCATGACTTTCTGTGTATATGTTCCAAGAGTTAGAATTGGAGCGGTTTCAGACATTCCATAACCGGCCACTGTATCGATCCCAATAGAGCTTGCCTTAACTGCAAGCCCTTTTGGAATGGCCCCTCCTCCAACTATGACTTTCAGGTGATTTTCTTTCAACGCCCCGGAAGCATCTGGATTACTTATGATCATGTATAGGATTGAGGGAACCATGGCACTTACAGTGACCTTTTCCTTCTTCATTATACTGAGAATCAGTGGTACATCGTATCTTCCAGGAAGAATATATTTCATTCCCTTCATTATGGTGGAATATGGAATCCCCCACGAATGAACATGGAACATGGGTACAAGGGGCATCATAACATCACTGCTCTTCAATCCAATGGGCTGATCGCTGAGTCCTGCTATGGAAGCCAGTGCATGTAGCACAATCTGCCTGTGTGTAAATGAAACACCCTTGGGAAGACCTGTTGTTCCTGATGTATAGAAAGTTGTTGCGATTGTGTCTTCTGTTATTTCTGGAAGTTTCACAGGGTCCTGGCTTTTTACAAGATCATCAAAATTCACAGAAGGCTCTAAAGTACCTGGAATTTTTCCACTTTCTGAATATACAATCCACTTTCTGATAAAAGAAAACATAGCCTTATTCTGTGCAATAAGAGGTACGAATTCATCCCTTATGATCACATATCTGTCCTCTGCATGCTGCATGGAATAGAATATCATTTCAGGTGGATATCTTATATTTACAGTGTGCAGTACAGCCCCAATCATGGGAATTGCATAGTATGCTTCCAGATATCTTGTGGTGTCCCAGTCAATCACAGCGATCCTGTCACCCTTCCTGATACCCATTTTTAATAATGAAAATGCAAGGTTTCTTACCCTATCATTGAATTCTTTATATGTTATGTTTTCCCTTCCCTGGTAAGAAATGATCTGGTCAGGGTTGTTTCTCACTGAGCTTATCAATATCTTGTCTATGGTCAATTCATACCTGTTTGACATATATTTACATGGACAGGCATGGCTTAAATTTTCTGGTGCCTTTAAACATGGTTCGATTTTCAATCATTTTCCATAAAATAGAACTTTGGTTATGAATTTTCATTTCTGATGCGATTAATCAGGTTTGGAAATGTTTATTCCTAACAGGGGTATAGAAGCATAAAAGGAATACCATGGAGATACAGAGTAAGGAAGTTCAGTGGAGGGTTCATGATATTGATATCTATGGGACCATTACCAGACCAGTCGCAGGAGAGAATCTTCCCGCTGTGATCCTTCTGGCAGGCAGCGGATCTACTGATAGGGACTGGTGCTCTCCGCTTCTTCCAGGATCTAATGGAAGTGGAAGGTTAATTGCAGAAAGACTGGCTGAAAATGGATTTGTAACCCTAAGATACGATAAGGCCGGTTCTGGTGTACATGCAAAGGAGAATATTCAGAAGTTTGCAGGCAGGGTAAATATGCAATATTTTGCAGATGAATTACATGGTGCTTTTGAAAAACTTTCCGGGGAGGATGGAGTTAACATGGACCTTATATTCGCTCTAACAAACAGTGAAGGTGCCATACATGCGGTTAATTACCAGCTTGGGAATTTTGAAAAAATTTCAGGGGTTTCATTCTTACAGGTCCACATGGAAGATCTGTTGGAGATGTTGCCAGAAGCCAGCTTTTGTCACAGTTTGGAAAACTGCCAAATGCAGATACAATTATGAAAGCATATGATCTTGCCATAAGGGAATTTATCTCAGAGAAACCTGTTACAGTAAATGATGATCTGCCATTGCTAATGAAACAACTAATTTCCAGCTTAGAAACACCCATAAATTTACCATTTTCTAGGGAATTTTGGGCATACAATCTTGGTGATCACATCAGTATAGTTAAGGATCCCATAATGGTGCTGATTGGAAAGAAGGATATTCAGGTAAGCTGGAATGATGATGGAAATATGCTAAAGAAGTCGCTTTCTGAAAATATGAACACCTCTTTCGTTTTTCCGGAGAATGCAAATCATTTGCTGAAACATGAGGAGCTTCCTCTGGAAAAATTATCAGCACAGTATGTTTCTCTGAACTATAATTCTTCAGATAGAATACTTGATGAGGAAGCCCCCAATAATATTTTAAGCTGGTTGAATGAAAGGATTGAAAACTCGTGAGGAATAAAACTTCAGGGAGATAAGATTTTCTGCATATTTATTGTGCCGTGCGAATGAGGAGCATGCCGGTTTAGCCTCATATATCAGCCTCGTAATAGAAATAATCTCAAGTTTTATTTATAACCATGATTCTTTCCGAAACCTTGAGGGTTGAAAATGGCAATAAAAAGCTAATGCTTGGTAATGAGGCCATTGCAAGAGGTCTTCTGGAGAATGGAAATGGGTTCTCTGCAACCTATCCTGGAACACCTTCCAGCGAAATTGGGAATGTTATGGCACGGGATGGAAGTAAGAATGGATCCTATTTCCAGTATTCAATAAATGAGAAGGTTGCATATGAGACCGCCTATGGCGCCTCCCTTGCAGGTCTAAGATCTTCTGTGTTCATGAAGCACGTTGGATTGAATGTTGCCTCTGATCCA
The DNA here is from genome assembly GCF_900083515.1 of Cuniculiplasma divulgatum. NCBI lineage: Archaea > Methanobacteriati > Thermoplasmatota > Thermoplasmata > Thermoplasmatales > Cuniculiplasmataceae > Cuniculiplasma > Cuniculiplasma divulgatum. Next base: position 121,471 of record NZ_LT671858.1, on the reverse strand, counting down.
TTTGTCAGTTCAGTTTATACTGGAATTGGCGCTGGGATGATGGTAATGGTTGCGGATGATCCATCAATGTTTTCTTCTCAGAATGAACAGGATTCCAGAAGATATGCTGATCTTGCACATGCTCCGATGATAGAGCCGTCAACTCCGCAGGAATGCAAGGACTTTGTGAAATTTGTTTTTGAGATATCAGAGAAATATTCCATACCTGTCTTATACAGGACATCAACAAGGGTAAGCCACATGAGAGCGCCAGTGGAACTTGGAGAAATCATGAATGCTCAGAGGAAGAATATTGATGTAAAAAGCATTAGAAACAGGACAACGGCCATCCCTTCCAATGCACGTATTCTGAAAAATGATCTGCTGCATAAGATGGCTCTTCTAGGAAATGATAGCTTCTTCTCCTCACTCAACAGAATTGAGCGATATGGGAGTTCCAGAATTGGTATAATCACCTCAGGGTCCTCGTATAACCAATCCACTGATGCGATCTTTTCTATGGGTATTGAAATGAATGTGCTGAAACTTGGGCTTACCAATCCAATCCCACAGGAAATAACGGCTCAATTCCTGAAGGAAAATGATATTGTTCTTATTGTTGAAGAACTTGATCCATATCTTGAGACAAAGATAAGGACATACAGGGATATTCTTGGCAGTGGTGCAATCATTCACGGAAAGCTGGATGAATATATGCCATGGTCATATGAGATGAACCCGGACATTGTAAAAAATGGCATCAGGAAGATACTTGGCCTTAATATTGAAGACACATCAATCCCCAAGCCTGCTTCCAGACCTGATTTCTGCCCCGGATGTCCTCACAGATCATCCTTCTACACAATAAAGAGGGCACTAAAACTTGCAGGAAAGCCGCAGACTGTGATCACCTCAGATATCGGATGTTATTCACTTGGTTACTATGAGCCATACTCTGCTGGAGATACGATGCTTGATATGGGAGCGTCCATCTCCACCGGTTCAGGCATAAGCCTCGCCACAGGACAGAGAGTGGTATCGTTCATCGGTGATTCAACATTTTACCATTCAGGCATAACCGCTCTGGCAAATGCAGTAAGATCAGGAGCTAACATGCTAATATTCATTTTGGATAACAGCACCACTGCAATGACTGGTCAGGAACCAACACCAGAGAAGGATGCGGTTGTAAACGGTGAAGAATTCACAGGAATTCCACTTGAGGGAATGATCAGGGCATGCGGTGTAAAGGATGTTATAACTGCAAGCAGTTATAACCAGAAAGAGCTCATGCTTACAACCATGAAAGCGTTAAAATCCTCTGGGATTACAGTTGTTATAACAAGAGGAGAATGTGCCCTCATAAACAGAGAAGAAAAGGCACGGAGACTGAAGTATCAGATCAACACTGAAAAATGCAGCCTTTGCAGAAACTGCATTGATGATTTTCACTGTCCAGCAATTCAGGAAAAGCCAGATGGAACCATATTCATAGATTCTGGGGAATGTGATGGATGCGGAATGTGCTCTGACATTTATGTATGTCCATTCAAGGCCATAGAGGTGGTACAATGACAGGTGCATACCGGATTGCCGGTGTTGGTGGTCAGGGAGTGATTACCATGGCAAAGGCAATTTCAACCATTCTTATGAATGAGAATCTTGATCCAGTCATGTCTGAGATTCATGGTCTTTCACAGAGGGGCGGAAGTGTTGTTTCAGATATAAAATATGATGGGGCAAAATCGCCCATACTTACAAAAAATGATGCAGATGTACTTATTGGAATGAAAACATCAGAGGCATTATCAAACATGTATGTCCTGAAAGAAACTGGAATATGTATCGGAAACAGAATTAATGATCCGGGGAAGGATGTTGTCATTGACTTTGTTGAGGGAAAGAAGGTTTACTGGGTTGACTGCCAGTCCATAGCCGGTGATGATTCCAGTGGAAGCATCAACATGGTACTTCTAGGATTTATTAGTTCCATGGATCCGAAAATTCATTTTGATGATGCAATGAAATATGTAAGTAATGCTTTTGGGGGAAAATATACTGAAAGAAACACGACCATGCTAAGGAGAGGATATGAGGCAGGAGTTAGAATTTTCGGTAATGTAACCAACTGATCAGAAATAGAACGGAACTGACTTTCAGGTCAGCGAATACTTAATTTTTCTTTGATTTGAATAGATAGGAAACTATTGAATAAATGGATTGTCCCATAAGCTGCCATATCTTGTTATAAGTACTCATAATAAACGTTAACTGTATCATATAATTACATAAGTATGGAGACAACTATCCAAATAAAAAAGGATCTTAAGGAAAGACTCAATTCTTTGAGACTCAATCCAAAGGAGTCCTACGATTCAGTCATAAGAAGACTTTTAAAACTTGCAGAGGACGAGGAACCTCTTTCCAAAGATACAATTGAGAAGATAGAAATGTCTCTAAAGGATATTAAAGAGGGTAGGGTATATTCAACCGATGAAGTGAGGAAGAGGCTAAAAATTGCCTGATTACGAGGTAAAATTGATAGAAACAACTGTCTGATTCTTGAAGAAAATGAAAAGTGTTGGCGTCGAAAATATCTTGAAAAATATGATGATTATCAGCAAAAATCCGTTTCATTACATCAAACGTCTCAGGGGAGTACCGCTTTATAGTTTGAGAGCTGGAAAGTACAGAGTGATCATGAGTATAGAAAGGGAGAAACTTGTTATCTTTGTGATTGAAGTGGGAAACAGAAAGAATGTTTATGATGACTTATAAATCACGGTAAAATGCATTCACTCAGGTTTTGACATTCTGTTCCATGTTTTACTAAACTCTCCGGATAATCCCAAGGCCTTTACAAATCCCATTTTTTGATAAAATGCAATAGCCTGTTTGTTAATTAATGGTGTATCTGCCACAATAGCTTTTAAATGATCCTTTGGAATTCCTCTTAACAGAAAACTACATGTGCCTTTTCTTCTGTGTGGGAAATTGATTACTACATCTTCGATGTAAAAATTCCCTCATGAACATGCTTTTAATGTCTGCTTCTACAGGCCCTCTGAGCAAAAGTTCTGTGGTCATGATTCTTTTTATGTAACATTGACTTGTTGGTGTCTTGATCAGGAATTTGGAGTTTGATCTGGCTGAATCGATATAGAAAGGATTGCTAGGAATTTTTAGAACGGAGATAGATGGCTAATTATTGCATGATTTCTCAGGTTAATAGTTAAAATATTATAATGGGATATTAAAATCAGGTGAAAAGTGACGGGCACTGAAAATACAAATTCAGAAACTATTTTAAAACGTGTTGTTCATTCAATATTGTTTTATTATTATACCCTCACTAATTCACATTCTGTAAGGGAGAACTGATAGAATGGATAATGAATTCGAGAAACTGTCCACAAAGGAATGTTACAATAAACTCAATTCTTCATCTTCCGGTCTCAGTTCTTCCGATGTAGAACAGAGGATCAGGCAATATGGTAAAAATGAGGTTGTGGAGAAGAAGGAGAACGCTGTCCTGAAATTTCTGAAGAAGTTTTGGGCGCCTGTACCATGGATGCTTGAAATCACTGCGATCATAACATTTTTTATAGGGAAGGATCTGGATACATATATCATCCTATCCCTTCTAATATTCAACAGCTTCATCAGCTTCTTTCAGGAATCCAGGGCCAGTGATGCAGTGGAGATGCTCAGGAGCAGGATCACTGTAAAAACCAGGGTGCTGAGGAATGGAAGTTGGGAACAGATCATCTCAACTGAACTTGTTCCAGGAGATGTGGTTCATGTAAGAATGGGAGATGTTGTTCCTGCTGACGTTAAGATTGAAAGAGGAAAGGTAGAAGTCGATCAATCAGCACTCACAGGAGAATCAAATCCTGTTAGAAGGGGAGAAAATGGAGAGATATTTTCAGGTTCAATTGTAAAAAAGGGAGAGGCAACAGGACTTGTAGTTGCAACTGGAGCTAAAACACTATTTGGACATACAGCAGAACTTGTCAGCAGCGCAAAATCAGAATCACATCTTGAAAAGCTCATTCTCAGCATTGTGAAATACCTTGCAGTTATAGATGTTATTCTTGTACTCGGCCTCGTCGTATTCTCCTTTATCTATAACGTTCCTCTTATCGATGCCATACCTTTCTCACTGGTAGTTCTGATAGCATCAATACCCGTTGCCCTGCCTGCAACATTTACGATCGCAACTGCATACGGTGCAATAGACCTTTCAAAAAAGGGTGCACTTGTTACAAGGTTGAATGCAGTTGAGGACGCTGCTTCCATGGATTCCATATGCTTTGATAAAACCGGTACGCTTACAAAAAATGAACTGACAGTGCAGGAACCTGTTCTATTTGAATCCTCTAGAGAAGATATTACAAGATATGCCATGCTTGCATCAGATGAATCCAGCCTGGATTCAATAGATCTTGCAATCATAAATTTTGGGAAATCAGCAGGAGTAAATATGGAAGGGTACAGGATAACTGATTTCACACCCTTTGAACCCGCCACAAAGAGGACACAGGCAAAGGTTGAAACACCTGATGGAATGATCACTGTCACAAAGGGCGCACCACAGGTTTTAGCCGCCATGTGTCCTGGAATCAAAGTAGATGAGGTTATGGAAAAGGCCAGGGAACTTTCTCTAAGAGGATATAGAACAATTGCTGTGGCGGTAAATGATGGAACTACCTGGAAATTCAGTGGACTCATTCCCATGCATGATCCTCCACGGGATGACTCGAAAGAACTCATAGGAAAACTAAGGGACATGGGTATTGTACCTAGAATGATTACAGGTGATTCTACACCCATTGCAGAGGAGATAGCAAAGGAAGTTGGTATAGGACAGAATGTAAGCAGGGTTTCTGATGTTATTTCTGGAAAAACGAAGGTGGATGACTGCAATGCTTTTGCAGAGGTATTTCCGGAGGATAAATTTTCCATTGTAAAAATCCTGCAGAAGGAGGGACACATCACAGGAATGACTGGTGATGGTGTCAATGATGCTCCAGCACTGAAGCAGGCAGAGGTTGGTATTGCAGTTGCCTCGGCCACAGATGTTGCCAAGGCTTCAGCCAGTATAGTTCTTACCCATGAGGGGCTTACAGATATAGTCAGTGCAGTCGAGGACGGAAGGAAGATCTTTCAGAGAATGCTTACATACACTCTTAACAAGATAATAAAAACAGTACAGGTTGCAATTTTCCTCACAACTTCGTTTTTCATATTCAGATTCTTCGTCACAACACCCTTTGATATAATCCTGCTACTTTTTGCGAACGATTTCGTTACAATGTCCATCGCAACTGACAATGTGAGATTCTCAAAGAACCCTGAGAAGTGGAATGTGAGATCGCTTGTTGGATCCTCCTTTAGCCTTGCAATGTTCATTGTTGTGGAATCCTTTGCTATCCTGATTATAGGAATGAGGCTTGGCCTAAACAACAATCAGATCCATACATTCATATTTGACATGCTGGTCTTTTCTGGCCAGTTCACCGTCTATATGGTTAGGGAGAGGGGAAGATTCTGGAATTCAAGGCCAAGCAAATGGTTACTGTCTGCGACAGTTGCAGATTTAATATTTATCAGTCTGATCTCATGGCTGGGAATACTGGTTACTGCTATTCCACTGCGTAATATTCTACTGGTTCTCGCCCTTACGTTCCTTTCAATGGCCATAATTGATCTTGGTAAAAATTATATTTTCAGGCATTATGGTATCTGATTTAAATAAACAAAAAGTACCTGAAGTGATACAAAATCATTTTAATTTTGTGTATAAAATTCTATCAGTGTTTATCAGGTTCCCTTTCCAGAAAACCACTCATCCACTGTTGAATTTACCCTCAGTGATCTGGTCCCTGAAGATCTTTGTATTATACCTTTCACTATCATGTCCTGAAAGATTGCATGACCCAGTGATCCGCCAAGATGTAGTTTTCTCTCTGATACATCCCTGCATCCATAGGCAAATATCCTGCCATGCTTCTTCTTTACTGGTATATTTACACCTAAGTTCTTAAGGCTGTCCTCACCTAAATCGGTAAGCATAAATGTGGGTTTATCACTATTCTCAACTGCTATCCATCCTCTTCTGAGAAGTTCCTCAAGAAGATACACTCCAATTTTTCCTGCCAGGTGGTCATAGCAGCACCTTGCATAAGAAAAACTATCTGATGAGGGAACTATAACATTCATTTCCCCATGTAAGCTTCTATTCATCTTCCCTGAAAGATCCTCTGCCCATGACAAAAGGGATTCCATCACCTCTGGTACGATGGAATAAATGATCTCCTTTCCTGAACGAAAGGAATCTACAATGCCTGCGTTCTGTAACATGGATAGATATGTGGAAACCTTCGGCTGCGCAATTCCTGTTTTCTTTACAATCCCTGTAACATTAGATCGCCCCTCAGCCATGATCTCAATGATAGCTAACCTTTCTGGATTTGATATGGCCCTGATAACGCTGCTAATGTGTTCCGCTGAAATATTTTTCATTTATTTAACAACCATTGCCGATCACATATTATGTTTTTCGGATATGTCAATCAATTAACATAGAATTTTACGATGACAAAGACATGAATAAGAATGAACATGAAAAAAATACTGAATTGAGCCAGTCAGATGTTTCCCATATCAGGGGAAACTTTTTGAATATGAATAATGTTATGGAAAAATCTGGGGTTACCCATGATGTTATCACAAAGTGGCATGATAGAGGTGAGTTTCCTGAGCCTACCTATGTGACGCAGGATGGTGTACTTTGGTACCCACCATATCTTGTTATTCTTATAGAAAGGAGTCTCCGTAATGATACAAATCCAAAATACGAATTTTTACTGGACGCAAAAAAGGTACTGGAGAAACCAGGATACGTATACAGGTTTGGACAGGTGGAAAAAACAGGTACAGATGATGAAGACGCAGAGAAAATGTGGGATGACTTTAAATCTGGCCTCTATGGGGCCTGCCTTAGAAAACCTGACCCCAAAAGTATTATGGCAAAAGGAAGCCTTATAAAGACCATAAAGGAACTGTTAGCAAATCCTGATCCGGAAAATGTTGAATGGTGTGAAAAACTGCGTAAGACAGTTAATGAACTGGATTCAGTTGAAGCTCAGTTCACAGATTTTGACAGAAAAAGATTTGGAGGTACTGTCTCAAGGGACGTTTACATAACCAGCATAAAGAAGCAATACAGTCATATATTCACTGAAAAAAATAACATCAGGTGATTCAAAATTCCATAATTGATATAATGCAGCGATAGTCTCTTGATTCAACAAGATTCTTCACTTATTGGGGTCCCTAAGATTTTTATTTTAAATCTATGTAACATTATCACCAGAATTGTGGGTATAATGTTACATAAACTTTATTTTCTTTTACTATATTTACCTGTATGATTTACAACAGAGTTATGGATACTCTTGAAGAATTACAGTTACATGGAAAAACTGTATTCACAATAAATGATGCATCAATGCTTATGAAAAAACCAAAAAAATATGTTTCCAAGATATTATCGTCCAACAGAAAGGTGAAAAGAATTGAAAGAGGACTGTATTTCATAAGCTCTTCAAGAGGAGATAATCTATATGAGATTGCGTCCCAGATTGTTTTTCCATCATACATAAGTCTATTCGCTGCATTCCAATATTATTCAGTTACAGATCAGGTTATTAAAAAATACAGCGTTATATCAATTAAAAGGCACAGGGAGATTAACCTTGGTGAAAATATAATTGAATTCAGGACGATTGGAAGAGAAAGATTTTTTGGATTCAATAGAGTACAGAATGCCTACATAGCCTCCATAGAAAAGGCAATCCTTGATTCCCTTTATCTGAATATACCTGCTTTCTCATATGTAAAAGAAGCTTTCGATTTATCCAGACAGAATTCAATGTTGAACCTCAAAGTGTTAAGGGAGTACGCCCATAGAATGAATTCTGGAAGTGTGAACAGGAAACTCTCTAAGCTGCTTTATGAGGATGATGAAATTAGAAGATCAGAAGGTGATTAAAAATGATTGATCCGGGCGATCTTCTGAAGCAGTCTGGAAGATTCAGAGATGCAAGGCAGCTTGAAAAGGACTATCTTCTTACACTTCTGCTCTTCGAGATTTACAGGGTTTTTGACTACAAACTAATTTTCAAGGGAGGTACATCACTAAAATACTTCTACAATCTTAACAGATTTTCAGAGGATCTTGATTTCTCTTACACAGGTGAGAACAATTCCATGGAAAGAGGAAAAATAAACAGGAAATTTGAAACAGTCATGGAAAGTGTTGGGAAGCAATACATCATTAACAGAAATGAACATAGGGGACGCAGGGAAAATGACACTGTCGTGGGAATGAACTTTGAACTAAGGATTCAGGGTCCTCTCTATGAAAGTTCAAGACAGATGCAGAATATAAATATTGATATAAGCCTTAGAAGAGATGTTCTAAGGGAATCTGAAAATAAGTACATGCTACCACCTTATCAGGATATTCCGCTCTTTCTGGTACCTGTATTGAATCTTGAAGAAATTGTAGCAGAGAAGGTTGCTTCCATAATAGAAAGAGACAAGATCAGGGATATATATGATCTATATTTTCTTCTGGACATAAAAAAAGTGAAATATGATGAATCTTTGGTTAATGAAAAAATGAATAGAAGGAATGAGAAGTTTGAAAGAAATAAACTAATGGAAAAGATACAAATTGCTTCGAGCCGTATGAAATGGAATTCAGAACTATCTTATCTCGTTAATCCCCTACCTGACAATTTGACCGTTGTTAAAACACTTGAGAACATACTATTTTAATTCTAGTTTGAATTAAAATAGAATGAACTTTAAATTTAATGGACAGAAATAGACATGACCCGAAATTTTCCTTTATAAATCTCTCTGGTTCCTTGAAGAAGTCAACAAATGGCCGACTTCACTTACAATCAGGAACGTGAGATTCCCACCATTCATTCTATTTTCAAACGAGTAAGCATGTTATTTATACAATGGGGAGTATACTTAAAAGTTTAGATATGCTCAAGAAAGGGATTTATGAACAACTCATTAACGATTTGATTAAAAACGAATTGGAATCTATGTCCAACCATACTGATTTTCAAAAATCTCCAATAGATGATGATGATTCTTCCAAAGTACTTACCTTATACCTGAGTGGGTTAATAAGGGAAACCCTTGATAATGTAAGGAGCCGTGGACATGGAATTAGTGAGCAAATAGATATTGTAAATAAAATTTTAGACTCTCTGGGAAAAGATGAAAATCTCTATCCAAACATTTCTGATAATCATGAGAAAAGAATTGAAAACCTTTTGGCGATTTTTGATAAAAAGGAAAGCCAGAGTCTTGGTTGCACAGTAGATAAAATAGAAAGACCAATAACTTCTATTTCACAAAGTTCTCTCTTTACTGGGGCATCTAGGGAGCCTAGTATGTATTCTGAACTAAAAAAAGAGATCTTATCATCTGATAGAATTGATATTCTCGTTTCTTTCATAAAATGGAGTGGTATTAGATTAATAATTAATGAATTGAGGGAATTCTTTGAAAAAAATGGTAAACTTCGGATTATAACTACAACATACATGGGTGCAACTGACGTAAAATCGATAGAAGAATTGAATAATCTTAAAAACAAGAACGGTGAAAGCCCAGAGATTAAAATCTCATATGATACCAAGCGTACAAGGTTACATGCTAAAACTTACATATTTTATCGTGACACCGGTTTTTCTACTGCTTACATAGGGTCCTCAAATCTTTCTAATGTAGCCATTTCCAGTGGACTTGAATGGAATGTAAAAATAACGGAAAAGGACATGTTAGAAACGATGAATAAGGTCAAGGCAACATTTCAAAGTTATTGGGAGTCTCATGATTTTGAGTCTTATTCAAATGGTAAAAGGGATAAACTTGTTTCTGCTATAAATTCTGAAAGAAATATTGGAAAAGAGAATCCTTCAAAATTCATAGCAGACATACATCCATTTGCATATCAACAGGAAATCCTTGACAGGCTCGAAGCAGAAAGGGTTGTTCATGGTAGATATAAAAACCTAATAGTTGCGGCAACCGGAACAGGCAAAACTGTTATATCTGCTTTAGATTATAAAAGATTCAGAACCCAAAATCAAGGGAAAACTAATCGTCTACTATTTGTATCACACAGAAAAGAAATACTTGAACAGGCAATAGATTGCTTTAGAAGTGTGCTAAGGGATCAAAACTTTGGAGAGATTGGCGTTGGAGATAATATTCCAAATAGACTGGATCATCTTTTCATGTCAATACAAATGTTCAACTCAAGGGATATGACAACTAGAACCGCAAGCGATTATTATGATTTTATCATTATAGACGAATTTCATCATGCATCAGCTCCAAGTTATCAACAATTACTTACTTATTATAAGCCAAAAATACTGGTTGGTCTGACAGCGACACCAGAGAGGATGGATGGGCAGGATATCCTAAAATATTTTGAAAACAAAATATCAGCCGAAATGAGGCTCCCAGAAGCGATTGATAGAAAGTTGCTATCACCTTTCCAGTATTTTGGGATAACGGACAATATAGATCTAAAAGATGTGAAATGGGTTAGGGGAGGATATGATAAGGACCAATTAAGTCAGATATATAGCGATGGAAACAGGTCTTCAATGGAACGAGTTAGCAACATAGTTGATGCTCTTACAAAGTATGTAGACGATATAAAGAACGTCAGGGGCATAGGATTCTGTGTTTCACAATTGCATTGTAAATTCATGACTGAACAATTCAATTCTTATGGAATAACGTCTATGTACATTGACAGCAACTCTAAGAATGATGAAAGAAAAAATATAAAAGAGTTGCTGGAAAGAGGAGAGATAAAATTTGTGTTTACTGTGGATATTTATAATGAAGGTGTGGATATTCCAAGTATAAACACAATCATGTTTCTTCGACCAACTGAGAGTCTTACCATTTTCTTGCAGCAACTTGGAAGAGGACTAAGGATTTCTGAGGGAAAAGATTGCCTGACTGTCCTTGATTTTGTTGGACAGGCTAATAAAAATTATAATTTCAGAGAAAAATTTTCTGCAATGCTTTCTAAGACCCATATGAGATTGGAAAGAGAGATTACAGATGGATTTCCAGATGTACCTAAGGGATGCTATATTCAGCTTGAAAGAAGAGCTCAGGAATTTATACTTGATAATATAAGACAGGCAGTTGGATCAAGATCTAAGTTAAAGTCCCTGGTTTCCACTTTTACTGCAGATACTGGGCTACCATTAACACTCAAAAATTTCATTGAATATTATCAATTGGACTTGAGGGAAATCTATTCAAAAACGAGTTTTTCAAGATTAAAGGCAGATTCTGGTTTAGCCCCTGATTTTAATAGTGACATGGAAACTTTAATGACTAAAGCATTTCTTAAGCTTTGTTCCATAGACTCACGAAGGTGGATTAACTTCCTATTGAATGTCCTTAAATCAAACAATCTACCTGATGTTAGTAAAATGTCTCAAACAGAACGAAGGATGCTGAACATGTTTCAATACACTGTTTGGAAAAAATCATTCGACCAATGTGGTTTTAAATCTCCGGAGGAAGCAATTAATAGAATAAAGTCAAGTGGCCCATTTCTGGATGAAATAATAGAGTTACTGGAGCTAAGACTGGACAAGATAGATTTCCTGGACAGTCCAGTTAATGTTGGTTTTGATTGCCCGCTTGACCTACATTGCAATTACACAAGAGATCAAATTTTAGTGGCAATGGACATTGATTCTCCTGAAAATATGAGAGAAGGTGTCAAATACATTCCAAAATGGAAAATAGATTTATTATTTGTGACATTAAACAAGAAAGAAGGGGATTATACTCCAACAACACTCTACGAAGATTACTCGATTAATGATACATTGTTCCATTGGCAAAGCCAAAGCACAACATCAGTCGATTCAAAAACTGGAAAGAGATACATAAATCATAAAGAATATGGAAGTAAAGTTTTACTGTTTGTCAGAGAAAATAAAGAAGATAAAACAGGTGCATTTCCATATACTTTCCTTGGCACAGTGGAATATTATAGCCATGAGGGCAGTAGACCAATGAACATAATATGGAAACTGAAAAATCCAATACCTGGAAAATATCTTGAAGTGTCTAATAGTTTACTTTCATCTTAGAGTTTTTATGTTTATTATATGAAGTGAAGAGTATTGGTTACAAAGTCATTTTTAAGATTTTCTTCAACGTTGCACTTAGAGTAAAAACCTAACAACTAATTTAAGGAAAAATTCAAATATGAATCCTTTTAAAAACACTTTGGACTTTCGATCAACTTAAAAATTTTTAGAGATTTAGATGGTTATGTATCAAAAATCTCCATAATTTTTTAAAGATTATCTTGAAACTATGTTTATGCCAAGTTCAGATATGATTCTATTTTTTTCCACAAACTCGTAATCAAGTGTTACCAGGTTTCAAGCATTGATCTCTAAACAGGCAGAAATATGCAAAGTGCCAAACGTTTTCATTTTAATTTTAAATACCATTTCAGAAGCTCGGTTGAAAACTCTGTTTAGGTCAGATTCTACAATTTGTAAACCTATATCGGGTAAATGTTCAACATAAGCCTCTATTTCTGCTTCACTTAGGTTTGTTTTCCTTGAAAGAACTGACCTAAGCTCAGGTAAGGTAATTTTAGATATCACTTTTGGCTCATTTATTGCCCATAACTTTGCTGCCTTATCATGGTTTAAATCGTTTTTATTAAGGTAACAAAGAATGACATTCTTATCTATATAATTCATTTATTCTCTTTCTTTGATCGATATGTCTGATAGATCTTCAGATAGAACTGGAAATCCTTCCTCTTTCCATTTCTTTATTATTCTACGGCTTTCTTCTTTGTTTTCGATTATATGTGTTGTTTCCATTATACCGTGTTTCATTATGAATTTCAGAGCGTTCGTCTTGGTTTTAACCAAACGGAGTGAGATTAATTTTCTTACAGTTGTTGAAGTTTTCGTGTCAAGTCTTAGGCTAATAAAATCTGTTTTCATATGTTAATGAATATATATTCTATAAATAAGATGTTCTGCTTTACATGAAAAGTAAAAAATAAATCATAGAGAAACAGGCTATAAGGCTATTTTTTAATTTAAAATAAGGGTTGATAATACATGCGGTCTGATTGCCTAATGTAAATTTCTAATTACACTATTTTTTTAATGTCATTTCATGGTTAATGCGTGAAAGGTGAACTGAAAAAAGTTGTATTTTTTATGTAAAAATGTTGACCTGATTATGTGGGACCCTTCCAGGCTCTTGCTGCCTTGGATATCCCTTCATTTGTGGTGGGATGCTGATCCGGGAACTTGGACATATCGGATGCTGTCAGCGAATTAAAAACAGCTGTGCCTATTTCATTAATGAGCTGTGGTGCATCTAATCCTACAACCCATCCCCCAACTATCCTTCCTGTCTTTCTTTCAAAGAATAGCCTTATCTCACCATCCTGTTCCTCATACATCTGCGCCCGTGAATCTCCTGACATGGCATAGGATGTCTCCACTATATCCATACCCCTCTTCCTTGCCTCATCTCTCAATATACCTATGTATGAAATTGGAGGGTAGGTGAATATTGAGACTGGTACATTGAGGAAATCCATCCTGTCTGTGGTATCACCCAGAATGTTGTTTGCTGCAACCAGTGATTCCCTGACCGCAGCATGAAAATACGGTGTTCTTCCTGTTATATCACCGGTTGCATAAATGTGTGAAACATTTGTCTGTAGTGTGTCATTTACTTCTATAATGCCCCTGCTGCTGTATTTCACTCCAGTGAGATCCAATCCTTCGGGAACAACACCCTTTCTTCCTACAGCAAGTAGAACCTCATCTGCCTCCATGTTAAGATCATCTCTATTCTCAGTGTAGTTGACCTTTAGATTCCCCCTCTGTCCTGTTATATCTCTAATGATTGTATTCATATGAACCCGGTATGGTGTTATAAGTGGATAAGCAATATTCACAAGATCTCTGTCAACGTTCCTGAGGACCGTTTCTGTCCTAACAAAAAGATGCACTTCTGTTCCAAGGGCGTGGAACATATCTGCAACCTCAAGTGCTATGTAACCTCCGCCCACAATCACCATTTTCTTTGGAATTTCCCTGATTTCTGAACCGAATGAGAATATATCATCACTTGTTATGCAAAAATCAGATCCCGGGAACGATATCCTTGAAACGACTGTTCCTGTTGCAATGATTGCATAATCAAATTCCACATCGATCATTTCACTTTCAGTGGATACCTTTGCGCTGTTTTTTCCTGTAAAACTCACCTTTCCCTTCATGAATTTCAGACTTTGGAATTCTGACATTTCCCGGTTGTGCTGGTCAAAACGCATTTGCTGCACGTCATCCTTATGCTGCTGAATCAATCTGAAATCAGCATGATTTTTTGAACCAAGCAATCTGCCCGACCTTTCATTTATCTCGATAAGCTCTCTTACTGTCTTTGACGGGATGCACCCCAGATAGAGGCAGTTTCCCCCAAGCACACCTTTTGGATCAGCCATAAGAACAGTCTTTCCAGATCCAGCAAGCCTGAATGCGGCAGGATATGCGCCACCCCCTGCGCCTATAATTAGAACGTCAACTTTCATATCTAAACATTTATTCATAATACTTAAGAAGGGAACCTCATATTTTGACTGTTGGTTAATAATTCATTGTTTAAAGATTGCATTTAATTAAGAGGGTTGCTGAATAAGATTGGACTCACCCTCACTTTCTACTAACCTGGCAATACCTGACACTTTTTCGGGTAAATTTTTCAAAATCCTAAATGCAGGAAGTGAAACTAGAACTGCACAGATTCCTGCAGCAGCCATTATATATGGGAAATAGAAATAATTAGAGAGTATACTGAAAAGTGCAGCCATCAGGGGTGAACCTCCAATTGAAAAAATTGTGACAAGGGAATTTACCCTCCCCATAACACCATCCGGTATTGCCTTCATGAAAATGGTCTGAAGCCCTATATTTATAAATATCACTATGACCCCAAGTAAAATTCCCAGTGCTATATCAAGATAGATGATTCTTGAAAGTGCAATAAATAGAAGCACTATTCCCATGGGAACGAGAAGTATGGAAATTGTACCTGTCTTCGCTATTACACCAGAAAGCTTTCCTGTGAAGAGAGAACCAACTATGATCCCGAACGGGAATCCGGCAATAAATAAAGAATAATCAAATGGCGTTCCATGTAGAATTATGTGTATTAGACCGGATCCGAAGACATCCAGAGAGATGAACAGACCGTTTAGGAGTAAAGATAGCATTAGGAAAGGCACAAGCACCAGTATAATACGGTATGCTCCCCTGAAACCGTATTTGTCCACCGTGCCTGATCTATTCAGCGTTTTACCTAACCCAAATAGGAGAGATATGACAGGTAGAGAGAAGAGGGTGATGGCAAGAAACTCAAAGGGAAGGTATAGAAGAATCCCTCCTGCTATGATCCCTGACAGTTCTGAAACCGCATTTGTTCCCTGACTCAGGGAAACTGCAGACTGAATTTTTTCCTCGTTCACGGTTTCCTTTAGAATTGTGTTGAAAGCATCAGAATTTATTGATGATAGTATGGAAGATACGAGTGCGACCAGATAAACAATGGCAAGGCTGTCACTGTAAACCAGTATCAGATATGTGAACGCAAGCAGCAAAGAGGATATCCTGAAAACTGTGCCTCTGTTATGCCTGTCAAGAATATGGCCCTCTGGTATTACTATGATCAGGTATCCAAGCAGTGAGAATGCTGGTATTAATCCTGCAAGAAAAACTGAATTGTACGCGACAATTGTTCTCCAAACGAAGAATATGTTGAATATAAAATAGGCTACCCTGATGATATTTCTTCCCATAAGATACTTCAGGAACTTATTCCACTGGTTATAATCGTGTATGTTTTCATTACTCATATAAATTTGCCTTATACGTAGATTTATATCTTATATATAAATCTTAGTGCATGCCTCAGGACAGACTGGAAAAACTCTTTGATGTGATGTCTAGCCAGACAAAGAGCCACATAATAGCCTTACTCGCATTGAGTGGAAAAATGACTGTTACACAGATTTCGAAACATATCAAAACCAGCAGGTCAAATCTCTATCAGGCCATTTCAGACCTTCAGGAACAGGGTTTCGTGAATCCTCCAGATATTGTTGTCAGGAAAAATTATGTGGAGAAATATTATTCTCTAAATGATTCTGCTTTTAACCAGACAACGGCAGGAGAGATGAATGAAGAGTTTAAGAAGATGTCCCCTGACAAATTGAGAAACCTCATGGCCACATTCTTACTATCTCAGTCACTTAACCTGAAAGTCATTGCGCAGGAGATAATGAGTGTTTCAGATGAAGACATGATGAGGGCTGTTGAAGATGGAACGAAAAGCTATCTAAATCTTTCTTTCAGCACTCTTTCAAATGATCACTTTTCAACGGGCGTTAAAAAACTCAAACCTTTTATGGATTATGTTGACACTCCTGAGAATTTTAAGCCTGAGGATACGAATGAAAAAAAAGATGGAGATCATAACATGATTCTCGTCGTAGCCATACCAGAATATCTCCTTAAGTCTCTCAGGAAGATGAAGTGAGAAGGAACGCGATACTTCAATTAATTCTTTTTATTTTGATAAAGAAGGATTTTCACGATTATAGCAACTCTTCAATGGTTCATTGCCAGACATCTATCATATACCGGAGGTTATAGGATTGAGCGGTCTTTTTCTTTTTAGTTCTTTTTTTTAATTCGCAAATGGGTTTTTATTTCTATCTTCCTTCTTAACACCTTTATCACTACAGTTAAATGAATTCGGTTACAAGCCATAGAAATGACAGAATCTCTCTTACTGCATAAACCAAGATGAACTGGAATACATTAGATATCCTTGTTGTATTAAACTAATAATGTTTATAATTATTTTTCACATGGATGGGATGTGATTAGTTCCGTGTGCTTTCTGCCTAATACCCCAACACTTATTGGGGATCTGGGTGTCAAAAACGATAAAACATTATCAGCGTTGAGATCATTAGGTGATGAGATCAGAGATACTACCGATGCTGTCATTATAATGTCACCCCATTTTCAGACTTCAGGATCATTCGGAATAGTTTCAAGCCCAAGGTTGAAACAGATCTATGATTTCTATGGATTTCCATCTGATTTTTATGAGATCAAATACGAACCACCAGGTGATCCAGATCTTGCAAAGGAAATAATGAAACTTGGATCTGAAAATTCTATAAGAATTGGTCAAGTAACAAACTGGGGGCTCGATCATGGTGCCTGGTCTCCGCTGTTTCATATTTTCAGGGATTCAGATGTGCCAGTGGTGCCCCTATCAATATGCCCTGAAATCGGTCCACAGGCTCATGTACTTTTAGGCAAGCTTATGAGATCCCAATCTATTAAGAAAAATATCTGCGTCCTTTCAACAGGATCTCT
Source organism: Cuniculiplasma divulgatum (assembly GCF_900083515.1). Lineage (NCBI taxonomy): Archaea > Methanobacteriati > Thermoplasmatota > Thermoplasmata > Thermoplasmatales > Cuniculiplasmataceae > Cuniculiplasma > Cuniculiplasma divulgatum. The sequence continues at coordinate 103,916 of NZ_LT671858.1, read as the reverse complement.
GATTCACAGGCTTGATCTTTTCCAGAGAGGCAATCAGGAAACACCTCCAGCGGCGGTTGAGTATCTGAATCTTTGCATTTCAGCCTTTAATGAAGGTAACTGGGAAAAGATCTGGAATGCTCCACCAGATATTGTAAGGGCAGCCTCTCCGGAGGGACATAATCTTCCCCTAAGGTTCATTCAGGGAGCAGTTGGTGAGAAATTCAAATCAAGAGTTTTGTCAAACGAAATCGAATTCAATGCTGCCTCCCTAACAACAGTTATTTTCAAGAACCTTTGATTTATTTTTGATTTTATGAATCATTTTGAAAAACTGAATGAACCATTGAAAATAGTTACGTTTTGATCTGAAATATTCTTTTAGGATTTATCATATTCATTAATGATTTGGTTCGATGATGAACTAAGAAGAGATCTATAAAATATCTACCTACAATCCTCGTTCACTCTTTAAGAAACTATAGGTAGATATATGATCTGGAAAAACAAAAAAATAGTGATAAAATGATCTTATATTTCATGTATCTAAAAATAGGTACTGAATCACTTAATTTAAATTTTTACACTATTCTGGTAATCTCTATTTCGTTCCCAGTTTATTCTCGCCTTAATGCCTACAATCATGGAAACCAGGGTTAGCAACTCAGTGAACAAAGTAGCAAAATATCCCTGGCTCACAAAACCTCCCATTATATATGGCGTAACTGCGATTAGAATTATCTCAATAACCATGAGTGGGATCATAATTCTGTTTGAAATAGGTTTCATCTTTTGTTACCCCTACTTACATTATACACTTCTGGTGCAGTATTCCTAATCTTAACGTCCATGTGATTTACATTTATCCTTTTGTTAATAATATTGTCTTATAGAATTTAAATCTTATGAATTCTTTAGATGCTATATTATCGAGCTTCAATTATCATGTCAAATTTCAATATGTCAATTAGAAATGAAGTATCAGCTAACGTTTCTATTTAACTCGTCAGTAATTCTATCTACTCTTTCCTTACTCATTTTCCTTGACTCTCTAATATTTTTCTCTATGGATTTTCCCTCATCTTCACTCATGATTCCCCTTAGGTCAAGCACATTTGACTTATTTGTCAGCCTATAGATGAGTTCTGTAAAACTTTCGTTCTTTAGCTTTAACTCTGATAATCTTAAGTATGCATCTTCCGAAATGGATATGTTCTTGCTTCCCATTTGATTCAGTTTCATACACATTTGTAAAAGATATAAACTTTCTTCTGAACCATATTCCACACTGGAGCATTCCTTCTTATTCTCCTCGATCATTGATCCAATATTCTATGAACTATACCATATAGGTTATTTTCTTTGTGTTAGATTGAGAAATAGCGAAAAAACTTGAATAAAATCATTAAATCTCAATCATGTTTCTATGAAATAAAAATAAGGGATTGATTTTGTTTGAAAAGCAGACCAGGAATGCCTGCAGAGAAAATTTAATTGATTAGTATATAGTTTCTGCTAAAGGTTATATGTTTGTAATAGTATGTCAATATGATTGAGCAGTGAGTAGTGTTTGTATATGGTTCGTTTAGAGTTTGGTGTCTGTAAGAATTGTGGACATACTGTTGTTAATTATAATTCAAAATGGTTGCATCACATAACAAGAAGTAAGCTCCTGGGTTTACCACACTGGCCTGCTGGACACGTAATTACATTAGATTGCAAGTGGAAATGTGATTGTAACATTCCTGAAGTTGATCCGAATAAGCCTCTTAAGACTAATCTGGTATATCTTGGTCAGAAAATAGATAAATAAAATATCAGATTAGGGATAGTACGGTTTTATGTGTTCAGACATTTATGTCGATGCTATCCAAAAAAGAAGGCTTGTTTCATAATGTATGAATCGTTAGTGAATGCATATTTATCTTATATTGGACAAATTAGACAATCAGTTAGGTTTAAAAAATATAATTTAGAATTTTAAGTATTAACAAAATGGTTAGAAGTGAATGATGTAATTCTGCAACGAATAGAAAAATTATAATTGAGGAAATTCACTTGTATTTCTACCACCGGATTGTTGTCTTTTGTTGAAATTATATAGAGGCAGTTCAGGAATAATTTTCCTTAACTGTAGTACGTTTTGAATATTTTGAGATGAACTATCCTGTATTTATAGGTTTTTTGGTTGGCTGCAAAAAGGCTAAATGTCTCCTTTGTTAATATAGAAAAGCTAAGTGAATACAATGCCATGATTGTCTCCGCATATATCCTGATATTGTCACTAAGAAGAACTTCATTTAGTTAGACCAAATCTCTGTGCCCATTTAGGTATTCATTTACCGAAACCCTGTGTTTCTTAAACATTGTCACACATGAGTCACAAATACTTGAGAATTTGTCATTTCTCCTTACTACCTCTAGAATTTTCTTATGACCATGCATGTGGACTTACCATTACATTTGGTTCCTCTGTTCCCTATTAAAAATTGAGTCAGTGCTCATGGTTTTGTATTTCTTGAATTGTGATCATCAATGTTAAATAGACCGGTTAGGATTCGATTAAAGCTTTATGCGAATACCGAAATGCCGAACAATTTGAACCAAATCTGATGGGTTTTGGAGTTATAGAAAACCAGTCAATTCCGTCCATTTAAAAGCGCAGTTGACTTAGATTTAATTGTAAATTTTATTAAAATGAATTATGCAACTTACTATAAAATTTAATAAAAAATTTAAAATTTTTATTTGTCGAAGCATGAACAGCTATTTATCTTCTTTTCGATTTCATCCTTTTTGACATTACCCATTATTTTTATAACTTCATGCCCGTTCAATTCATACACGCCTACCTTATTTTCACTTAAAAAATCAGAAGAACAGCATGAGCATGAATTTTCGCCTGAGGAACATGATCTAATAACCTCATTAATATCATCAGCATCTGCACTTTCTGGCACTATAATTTCTACGCCATCATTCTTCTGTACAACTTCCTTTTCCGCCATTTTCTCACCAATTAATGTATTCATTAATGCTATTTATTGACCACTTTTATTGCATTCATAACCATTAATGCATTTAGATATACCGCAGTCATCCTTTATTCTTTTCAATGTTCTTGAAAGGATTTCCTGATGAAGACCACTCTTATTTTTAATATCAATAAATCTTATCTTGCCTGAATTGCAAATTATGTTGCAAACATTTTTCTCTCTTTCTGTAAATTTAATAATCGGAGAACATGCATTCATAATGAATATAGAGTGATATAATATTTATTGACTTCCTTTATTCACAGTGAAAATACCAATGATGTCATGGAGGGTATAAAAATAATAAGATGAATTAAAAAGAAAATAAAGAAACTATATGGACATAATGTATATGATTTCAAATTAATTTACAATAAATTAAAAAATAAAACTGCAATACCTGTAAGAAAAAACTCATCGACATTACCTAAGGGACCTCCCTATAGATGCAAAGTTACAAGATTTATTAAAAGATTCAATGAAAAATTATGGAAGATTAAGAATAATTACGGCCTAAGATGGAATATTGAAATATATTTCCCCGGAATGAAGAGATTATTCGGTGAAACAGTAAGGGCCGTTAAACCTGAATGTATAATTCAGGAGATAATGTTAAATGTTTATTTTTACAATGAATATAATAAATTAAGTGAGGGATATTAATTATGCAACTTACTAAATCATCAGGAAATTCTTCTATAGCGCCAGAAAGGTTTTCGACTATTTTCTTCCAATCTTTTTATCAAGTTCAAGGTATGATTTTGATGCAAGTGTGGATTTACGATATTTTACCACTGGATAACCTGCCATCGGGGGAATCTATTATAGTTACATTCCCTGGTATGACCATTTTAAGAAGGTTCTCTTGGTAATGCTTCCTCAATTCATTTAAGACCTCATTTCAGGGCTTTGTTAGTGAGTTGAAAATTGCCAGTATTATGCCTAACACTTTTAAACCTCTTAATAATCTGGAGTTTACGAGTTTTATAACTCTCATGAAGTGTGTAAAAGGATACGCTGAGATGAATTGTGCCAATCATGAATAAAGACATAATCTAATGCAACGAGAGAGTTGAGCATAAATGTTCTAAGTCCGACTGGTGTATATATAAGAGCAAAATTAAAATGGACCGGTCGGTATTTGATTAAAGTTTTAAGGGAACACCAATTTCTTCAAGCAATCCATGGAGATTCCTCGCCCTCAAATCAGTCGGTATCCCATAATAATTACAATTTGAAAATCGGCGAAAACTTTACATACTGATTTGATATGTGGGAAATGAAGTGGGAATGGGACAAGAGACTGTGATAGATGAAAAGGGTAGAATAGTGATCTCGAAAAATGTCAGAAACTCTCTCGGACTCAAGAATGGAATGAGAGTAAAAATGTACATTGAATCCAATCGTCTAATAATTGAAAAATCTGTATCCCCGGATGAATTTCGCGTAAAGATGAGAGGATTTATCAAAAAAGGTTCTGAGATACCGTTAAGCGATCCTCTTGAGCTTAAACACATCTGGAAGTGAGATTCCATTGGTCCTATCATATGTAGATGCTAATTACTGGATTTACTGGTTCGATGAAAGACTCCCAGAGCATGATTCAGTTGACGATGTAATGCAAAGAACTATTCAGGGTGATGTAGTGGTCAGCACTGTTACCTTAATGGAAGTAGCACACTACTTTAGGATGATCCCACCGGATATTTTGAACGAGAAAATGAGAATCATAGCTGACCTCACAACTCTTAGTCTAGTTGATTTCACCGCTACTATCATGCAATCGTCAATTAATCTTCTGTCAACTTATGGTTCCATGGGGCTTGGCTCGAGGGACTGTGTAATTCTTGCCACAATGAAGTCAGTAGGATCCAACACCCTCATCACTCATGACCAGTCTTTCAAGAACGTCAAGGATATAAAAGTAATTGATGAAATTAGATGATGAATAGAAAATGTTTCCTGACCAAGATGACTTAATATGGACCGGTCGGGATTTGATTAAAGTTTTAAGTGAATACTGTTGAAGGTTCTTGGGACAAGAAGGGAGTTGCTGTTCTCGCATTATACCTGGGATTGATACTTATGCCTGATTGGAAGCTTAGTAAATAGAAGAGAAAAAGTATATTACGGCACTCACAGGGCTGTTTCTATACCAAGCTTCCTGGCTGCTGCATTAAGTCCCCTGTCAGCCGAGCAGAACACAGTCGTCCCCGATTCAATACAGGTTTCTAGTTGAATTGCATCTACAATGTATATGCGTTGTTCAAGAACTGTCTCGACAGCTTTCCTTATTATCTGGCTACTAACAGGATATATTTCAACCGAGGAGGATCTTTCAAGTATGGCCAACTCACTTAGCATTGCCTGGAGACGTTTTCTAGCGTCAATACCCGTTTTCCTGGAGTATTTATCAAAAACAACAGCTGCCTCGCCAAGGTTGATCTCAGACAGGCAAATAACTGTCTCCCCTCGATGGGCTTGATGGAAGTAGCTGTCAGCTAGGGCACTGTTTTCCTCCTTAACGTACCTCTTGATTAGTATACTGGTATCAAGATAGACGTGAGATACGTTCATTTCGCATTTCCCTTACTTCTTTTTCCGATTCCACTCTACCAGTGAGATCAGGCCTGTTCTTCTCTACATCTTCCCCGCTCATGTATCCGCAATCGAGATTAAGCTCCTTGCACAGATCGCTTAGAAACTCAGCTGTGGAAAGGGAACGAAGTGATTTTTCTATGTAGTCGCTGAGGGTCCTTCCCTTTTTCAATAGTGCCAACTTTGCGTTTTCCACCACTGGTTTTTCTACCGATACAGTTATCTTGGTTTTAACCATCTAACCGTATATATGGTAAACCGTATTAAGTATTTCCACTCATTTGGTTCTTAGCCGAGAACATATTCAACAGCAATAAACAGGTCTGACATACTCTCACAGCTGAAGATTGTGAGGTTCGCACTTTTGCTTCGGTTTCGTCTTCGTCCCTCACGGTCCAGTCTGTTTTGCTGGACCCATTACCGAGTATTGAGGCCGCTCCAGTCCTGAACGTTGCCTCTTTAGGGATATCAGTGCTCCCTTTGCGCACATTCAGAACAAATCACACGTGCATCACGCCGAGGTACCTCAATCCTTCAGAAATAATTTTGACTACATAAATAGCATATTTTCCATCCGGGTCGGGATCCGGATTAAAGATAGTGACATCAGCACCAATAGTGCCCGGTGCCAAGAAGTTCACCAATTTAGCAAGATCCTCACCACCAATGACAAGAAGAGTGTTTCCACTCTCTAATATTCCTATGATTAGTTCTTTAATTTTCTTGGAATATTTTAGTGTTTCATACTCATTTCGTATTCTTCCAGATGAAATTTTATCAGGGTATTAGTCCGGGATTGTTGCTCCATCATCTATTCCCTCCTTTTAAATGAAGAATCTGTAGAACCCAGCTTCCCTCAGCGCTTCATGGAGCCTTCGCACATCCGGGTACACTAGAAACTTCGGGTGGACGCAACCCTAAGTTGGTAAGTACAGACAACAATACTATCTTCCTCATGGTCAAAGAACCTATTTATCTGATTTGGTATGTGTCTGCTAATACTTGATATATTTAATCATCGGGACCAAATTTAAATATGGAAAGGTAGGGACTTGGTTGAAGTTTTAAGTGAATACTGATTTAAACAAGTATATATTATGAAAGACCATCTTCAATAATGCCCGAACAGCCCTCATTTGATAGTTTAACAAACCAATTTATTGGGAGATATTTTCAGGATTATGATTATAAATATTCCGTAAATAAACCCCTTTAGATCAAGCTTTTTATAGCGAAGTACTTACAATTATTAAGGAAGTTTATCCATATATTGTGGGCTTTTCATTAGAAAGAATATATGATTTTGCGAAAAAGAAGCTGCATGAAAGAAAGGAGAAGGAGGCCAGAGTGAACCTGCTGGTCGGCGAAAAAAAATATGGCCACTATTGCAAAAGTTTTATGCGCGCTCATTTTTATTATCATCTCATTATCGTTTCGATGATCTTCCTGTACTCCTCCTCAGATATCTCTCCCTTTGCAAGCCTCTCTTTGGCGATTTCCTCAGCTCTGGATATGCTCTCTGTATGGACATAATTGACTGGACCTCTAATGGCGTCAAGTATGAAATATACAAATATCAGAACCAGTATCACTGATATTATCCCAATTATTGGCATTATTATGCCCATACCATAGAAGCCACCCATCATTCCATATGGTCCGTATCCTCCATTGTAGTACCGGCCTCCGAACAAGATGGAAGTGATGATCGCCACTGCTGCAACCACTGCAACGAGCCCTATAAGGACCCATATCAGATTTTCAATTCTCTTTTCCATAATGCAATGTATCCTGAAAGAACACTTAACTGTTGTCTGAAACAGGTTTCATGAAACTATTTGAAATTGGTTTCAACTAGGATTATTTCATTCGTGACGCCCTTTCTCATCCTGACGACGACTCCCTTGCTTTCCAGAGAAGTAATGACCCTGGAAATGGACGCCTTTGAGGCATTGATCGTCTTTGCGATATCACTCTGAAGGATTCTATTTCCATGGTTCTTGAGCATGTCTATAATCTCCAGCTCTAAATCTGTGAAATACTCTGGATTTAACTTTGGTGCAGAGGGCCTTTCAGCACTTGCATGACTTTTATTGTTTATTGAAAAAACGATGGTTCTGCGGTCCGTATGTTCTGATTGAAACGAACCATAAAGGCCCATCAGACCCCTTATTGATAGCGCCGATATTGCAAAGTTGACTATTACAACTGAGACAAAAATGTATAGGAATTCGCTGGAGACTTTTCCCTCAAGGTAAATAATCATTACAAAAAACGTCACGGATATGACTATGATCAGAAGCGACAGAAGAAGGGATATACCATAGAATATAGCTATTCTTAGGATTTTCTGTCTCTCCGATGGATCAAAGCCATTATTCATGCTGTTTTTCATCCTTTATAGATAATAGATCATTATTATAATATCAATTCTGCTTGTAATTTAAAAAAAATAAACGAAACAACGTATATGATTAGATCCCTCTGATAATCCTATCAAGGTTAAGATGCCTCACATTGTAGAAAATTTTTCTCATTCTACGATATTCATCCAAATGTAAAAATTTTATTGACGCTAAATTGGACCGGTCGATATTTGATTTAAGTTTTAAGTGGACACTAATTTAAAACACTTAATTTCAGTTGCTGTTTTGTTGTTTATTAAAGCATTAACTATCATACCAGATAAACGGACTTCAGACCGGATGAAAGAGTAACCTTGTGAAGTCTTTCATCTCCAGTATAAAACTCGTTACATTTAACTTCAAGGGCACTTGTGATCTGTAGAGCAGCAGCATAGATATGATACTTAATTACAAAATCCCAGCTACCCTCTATTATCCTTTCTGATAGTGGGATTATCCTAACCATGCCTATCTTTCTAAGCCTTGTAGTCTCATCTGAGAATCTGCCCATAACCACATTTAGCTGTTCTTTTGTTATTCTCTTTTGTCTATGTGCCTTGTCAAATATCCCAATTACTTCCCCAATATTCCATATATTAAATGAAAGCAGAACATTTCCAAAATATGCTTCATGATATTGTGCACGAATAATTTACGATCCGTTTTCATACACATATCTTTTTATTATGGCACTACTGTCAAGATATATGACTTTCTCTGTCATCCCTCATGCTCCTTATAAGATCAGATATTTTGCTTTTGGGTTTAATGGGTTCAAAATCTAAATCAAATGTGCCCTGAATTGAATATTTCATTAAAGATTTGTCAAGATTTGAATTCAGTTCATTTTCTATAGCATCTTTTAGTATGGAGCTTACGTCTTTACCCCGTTCTAAGGCAAGATTCTTGAGTTCCATCCAAATCTTTTTATCTATAGATATACTCGTTTTCACGTTCATGTTAATAAAAAATGGTATTTTGGTATATGATTATTTACCTGCAAGCCGTCACTTCGAGCATTGAATGTAGGCTCAGTGTAACAGCAATTAGAATGCAAGAAATTCCTCCTGAAAATTTGACGCAAGAATTCATCGTTATTTTTGATTAAGGAATTAGGAAAATTCAGAGTGGACCGGCGGGGATTTAATTAAAGTTTTAAGTGAATACTTCACCACCAACTAAATGGAGGCGACCTTTTTATTAGATAACTTTAGAGTACCCATTTATTCTTGACTTGATTTCAACAATGGTCACAGTTTCTTTGGACTCAATAACCAGATCTAATAGTAATTCCCTTTCCCCAATGGCTATTGGATATGACCATTCCATTTTTGCTTCGTGCGAGACCCTAAGTTTATCAGGTAAAACTGAGAAGTTATTTCAAGGTTCTCTTTCATATCGTATCTGTATTTAGTGATACCTTATTGAATTATCAGTGATAAGAACTCTAAGAAAAGATAAGGGATTTATTTTCTTTTATACTGAGTTTTGAGGATACTCCTCTCCTATGATTTCCTTGATTTCCTTTAAATTCTCTATTTATAGATTCAAAGTATCCTTGTTATTTGAGTGTAGCATTTGACCATTTATGTGCATAAACCTGTTATAAATATTATTGTGCCTCCTCACCTACTCCTATTCAATCTAACTAAATGATTTTCTCTTAAGTGGATAACAAAAAGTTAGCTCTTTTCAAAATTCAAATTGATTATGTATATCTGTGTATACCCCTTTTTTTGAATTTTTTAAGCTCTACATCAACTTTCTAAAAGTTTAAGTGATTATTCGATCGGATGTTGTCATTTACTGTTAGAATTTGCGCAAACTGCTTTGATTGAAATGCCTTATAATTTTCAGGTTTAACCTGCATTCAACTGAAATAGTTTTTACAACAAATTCAGAGTGAAGAGAGATAATGTGAAATGGAACGAATGAAAGCAACCGATTTAGGTCCGTTTTTATCTATAGACATTGATTTAAAACCGATACTTTATAAAAATGGCTTAACCTGTTTATCGCCGTATTAGTTGAACTTCCTTCTAATAAAGAAAATATAACGCCAGAATGTTTTATATATCCACATTGGCTGTAACAGTATGAGAAAGGTTATCCTTGATACAATAATTTCTCTGGACGGTTATTATACAAGTCTGAATAATGAAATTGACTGGTTTGGTTTCAGCAAGGAGGAAATTGAATGGTCTAAGGAGATTCTCAGAAGGGTAGATACAATGCTTTATGGCCGTGTAACATATCAGGAGTTCAGCGAGTTCTGGCCAAATGCTTCTCCGACTCCAGAAGGTTTTGACGCAGAAATCATAGGAAAGTTGAATGACCTTAAGAAGGTGGTGTTTTCAAGCAGCATCAAAGATGTTCCATGGGGTCCTGCAGTTTTAATACGTGAGAATCCTGTTGAGGCAGTATCCAGATTCAAAAAGGAGAAGGGCAAGGATATGGTGATCGTTGGGAGTGGGACTCTTGTGTCTTCTCTTGTTGCAAAGGAGATGATAGATGAATACCGCATTCGTATTAGACCCATAATTCTGGGTTCAGGGAAGACGCTTTTCAACGACAAAAATAAAAGGCACAAACTCAAACTTATTTCTACCAGTAAGTTTTCGAATGGAGTGGTGGCCCTGCACTATGAGCCAGAAATTCAAATGTGATCATGACATAATTTACTGAACAGCGTGCTTTGATTTTTAGTCTAAATTTCAACAGAATTATTCATATCAAACTTAACTTAGTTGGAAATTCTTTCCTTTATGAGCGCATGGAGAATTTTTATGATAATTGATAATATAAGTGAACACTAGGGTTTTGCCATATAATTTTCTGGTCAATACCCTCTTCACCACATTGAAAACTATTCTGGTTATATGAATATCCAAAAGATTTAATCTATGATAGTGTAGACTTTGTATTTTATAGTGACTAAGCGAATTTGAATTTTTGTTTTACATATTTCTTTATGGCACAACCAGAATAAAAAACCTTATATTTTAATAATCGGTATCTACGTTTATGAAAGGCAGAAACCACTTGAAGGTAATATCTATTCTAGCAGTGGTGATAGTTATTGCATCTTCAACACTGGTGGTACTGTCTCAACCAGTAACGGTGAATAAACCGTTCCCTGAAGAGGGGAAATTGAGTGTTACAGAAAATAAAACATTTGGTTATTATGGTATGATGTTTGCATTTCGGTCGCTAAATTACACACATATATCTGGTATAGTAAAGTCTAATTCTACCAGTTACCTAACATTTCTCATGACTCCTGGACAGTTGTTTGGATGGTTGAACGAATCTAACAGGTCTATATGGGGGAACAAAGCTATTCAGGGAGTGTTTAACGGAACAGTTCCAGTAGGAATCTTAACCATAACAACTAATTTAACTCCAGTTAGTTATATAAATAACCAAAAAGGTTCAGGGAATTTGCCTTTGTCGTGGAACCTCATCCCAGGAAAGAGTTACATTCTATTGTTTGTAAGTGCCCGTGAAACTAATGAAGTGCTGTCTATTGATACAGATCTTGGCTTGAGCTACACATATAGTATAATTTGAATCGAGGAATTTAAATAATCTGGCTTTTATATGATATTATTGGCATGATTAAAGTGGTATTTTAAGGCATAAATCATGTATTACAATTATGAGGTACGGGTAGGATGTTCTATCATAAAAGTACAATTAAAAACCTCTAAGTACCGAGTCGAATAATAGTAGTGTCATAATTTTGGTAAATATATTTCTCAAGTATATTTAGAACTCTTTTTCCAGATTTATTCTTCATCCCTATGCCACAGCTAACTCCACAGTAATCAAAAAGTATACGGCTTTTTTTTCAAAGTTTGAAGCTTGCTGATCTAGTTCAGACATTATTACCGGTCCCGAATGTGTCACTATAGAGTGTGATCAGAGATACTGCAACAAGTGGCATTTATATTAGTGCAAATAAAGAAGTCTCAAAAACCTATTTAGGCAGATTGAAACGTCCAGTTTCCTATTTCTAATGACATTACTTTCAACTTTTCCTGACACCTCTTCATCACTTGCCTGAATGGTTTATAATTTTAAATCCTCCTCTCTTTTATTACACTCATTAATCTAATTGATTAGCTGGAAGAAGAGTTCCTCCAGGGTCTTTTTTTCCTCCTCACAAGATAGCATGGCATTTCCAAGTGCCACAGCCTCTTTTGCAAGCATTTCCCTGATATCTTTTTCTCCTGCCACAACTACTCTAACCATATTCTTTCCTTCAATTTCATTAACAGAAGCGACTCCTTCCAGAGACCTCAAACTACTTAGAAGTCTAGTATCCACCTTTGAAAATTCTACCCTGTATGAAGTTGCTCCTTCTTTCTTGCGCAACATTTCTGTCGGGCCTTCTGCTACAGTTAGACCCCTGTTTATTACTGTTACACTACCACAGAGATTCTCGACATCCTGTAGCTGGTGAGATGATAGCACAATGGTCTTACCTTCATTTTCTATCTCCTTGAAAAGTTTTAGAATTGCAGTCTTGCTCACGGGATCGAGACCAGAAGTAGGTTCATCAAGTATCAATATATCTGGATTTCCATTCATTGAGAAGGCAATCCCCAGCCTGGAAGTCATTCCTTTGCTGAAGGTTCCGACTTTCCTATTCTTCACTTCTATGAGCCCAACCTTTTCAAGTAGAACTTCTGCCTGGGATTTTAGGGCGCTCTTTTCTACACCCCTTATTCTGCCATAGGTAAGCATAACTTCCAGTGCTGTGAGATAGGGAGGAAATGCCAGAATTTCTGGCATAAAGCCTATTCTGGCCTTAAGTTTCCAGTTACCAGGTTTATATTCCTCTCCGAACATTCTCATGGAGCCGGAATCATATGAGATCAGACCCATGATGCATTTCATCGTCGTTGTTTTTCCAGCTCCGTTTTGTCCAAGAAATCCGTGTATTCCTCCACTGTGGATGTTCATGTTAATGCCAAAAATACCATATCCTCCCCTGTACACTTTTTTGATGCTATCTAGTTGGAGAATTATGTTGTTGTTCATGTTTAAACTACCTCCTTCCTTCTAAAGAAATAGAAACCTGCAGAAAGAACCAGTCCAATTTCTACAAGAACTGATATGATGCTTGATGAAAAGAAGCTAAATGCACTTATTGACTCAGTTTTTGTGACTCCAAAAGATGAGGCTGCAAAAGGAAGGTTTCCGTTGGGATTCAGCAGATACTGTCCAATGACTGAGGGGAACATGCTTTCGTTGATCATTGGCACAGCATTCATCCACGGAGTGTAACTGTTCGAGTAGAAAACAACTGTGAAATACACTATTATAAGGAGAACAAGCAATCCCAGTAACGACCCAAACACAACGCTTGAATTCTTGATCACCGAACTAAGCAGCAAGGCTATTGCAGAAAATCCAAAAAAAGTGACTACTACTGACAGGAAAATATATGGTACAAGGTTCAGATAGGATGCAGGGCTGTCAACAACATATGATGATACAAGGCTTACTGTAATTACAACCAGAGAGAATATACAGCAAAGAAATACCTTTTCGAAAACCTTGCCAATATAGATCTCAGCTTTAGAAACTGGTTGAGACAGGAGGGGCACTATCCACCCTTTGTCAAATTCTTGTGAAATTGAATCGGTAGCAAGAGTACCTCCCACAACCAGTGGAAGAACGCCAATAACAACTTCTGTGAATAAGTGCTGCCCAATCACATTCATCCACCAGTTATTCCCCAGGGCTAATCTTTCAGCAGGAGTAAGCAAAAGCATTGGCTGAAGAATACCATAACCGATAGTTGCCAGCAAAATAACAAATAACATCACTATGGTACGGTACTTTCTGATGTCCCAAGTAAATTCATAACGTGCCACCGCGAACAGACGCGATATCGTGTTGTTCATGTAAATTGTAATTCTATTAATGATATTTTATTGTTTTGTTATTTTTAAATGTGCTTTATAACTCACGCATATAGTGAAATACAGGAAGGGTTGTTGCCCTTTAAAACACTAAAACTTATCACAACTCCAAGGAATAAGGGAAAATAGGAAATCGGACTGGATCAGCTTTCTTCAATAAACGAGTTCTATTATAGTTAGAATTGATAGACAGGGATTTTGTTCGAGTTTTAAGTGAATACTTAGTTATTAAGGACTAAACCCGTTTTTAAGGATGATTTGAAAGACATAAATTTAAACCTAAAGGTAGGCTTATTTGTAGAAAGAGTTATATTGAATTACGTCTATCAATTTTATCTTCGGGTGAACTATATGCAGGAATCAACCATCTGGACCTCTATTGAAAGAAATGATAGGAAACTGGATTCGTTGTTTGATTCTCTAGAGAATGCATATTCGTTTAAGCGGGTCATTCTTTTGAATGAAGAGGAGGAATATCAATATGCAATACACGAATTTAGAAATAATCCGTTTAAAAACATTAGATATGTCTCTGGTCAGATTGTAAAGTTTAAAAGAGAAAGAGAAGTAGACTCTTTTAATATAGATAATGATAGTATAACACAGGAGCAAACAAACAATCCACCAATCATAGGATACTCAAATTTCGTTGTTTTCAATAAAAATATCTGGATCGAGCAAAAGGGTAGAATACTAGGACAAAGACAAGTTCTGAACGCAATTTTAAAATTTTGTGAGGAAAAAATCAAAATAGAAAAATTAGACATAGATTTTGTCACAGATAGTAAGGCGATGGATCAATTTATTGAAACTCAAGAAAAAATAATACTAATAAGGTTTTCAAATATAATTCTCAATCCTGACAATCCAGATCGAAATATTCAAAGATTTGAAGAAATCATAAAAGATTCTAACAGTAAAAATACTGAGTTTTCAAACAGTTCAGGAGAGGGTATAAATAAGGAATCTAGCATTGTAAAAGGAGGACTAAAACTTGCCGAAATGCAAAAACTTAATGTTAAAATAGAAGGAGAAATTGGGGGGGAGAAACAAGAGTTTAATTCTTCAAAAGGAAGGAACAAGCAGAAGGAGAAGGTAAAATACGAGAAAGGAAAACGTGATGAGAGTGTAATGTCAAAACTAATTCAAAAAATTAAGGAATTGATTTAATTATTTTTCTCTGCTTCTTCCCAACTCTTCATTAGTTTCTCACTTTTTCTGGCAGCAGTTATTGCTATTTTTCTTAAAGCTTTAGTTATAAGGACGAAAGTACCAAGAAACCCATATATTATTGCAAATAATGCTAACGCTTGAATTGTAACATTATAATATACCATCTCTATAAAACCAAATAATGGGATAGATAGGAAGATCCAATACGAGGACCAGGAGGTTTGAAATAATAGATATTGATAGTTTCTAGAAGCTATTAAGGCAGATAGATAATTTTCGTCTTGGATTGAGTAAATTATTGCATATGTTGCTAAAATTAGGCCCAGAAGTGCAACATCCAAGCCAATTACGAATATTACTTCTGTTGTGCTCATTGGATGAAGTTTATGGAACAAAGTTAATATCGAAACTATTAAGAGTGAGATGTAAAAATCCAAAGATCCTCTAGAGAAAAAAATACCCCTAATGCCTCCGTTTAGGTGAAATAGGTAGGTGATTGAATAATATCTTAGGTTGTTATTTCGCATAATTTCATCTCATAAAATAAGTATATGAGAGTAGTATTAAAATAATACTTAACAGTTCTTAGTTTGGATTAACCAAAAAATATAGTGGATTGGATCCTTATCGTGCGGTCGAGAGTCCCATTAATACCCACCCCTAAATTGCACTCCGCAGGAGAGAATAATGTGCCCGAAGCGAACCGGAAGTCTTGCGAAGCAAGACCGAGTGGTGTAAGCGTTAGCGGTGGGTGGTGCGGAACACCACACATAAACCATAAATGGCCAGCACAGGACCTCAACTTGAGTGAACATAGCGAATGAAAGCTTTTCCAAGATGAGTGCGAGGCATAAATCGAGAGAGGGTTAGGGATGAATTTTGATTGGGAACTAAGCATGGAGTATTATGTTCGACTTGCAGGCGAGCTAAATGCAAATGGTAATTGGCGAAGGCTCAAAGAGAGGATTGCTAAAAGTCGGATGGAGAATTTGAGCCAAATCATACTAAAAGATATTAAAATCTGAAAGAATATAGAGTTATATTATGACCACAGCAAAACAGTCAAGGCTTGTAAGCATACCGAAGTCAGATTTGGATAGTCTTTATGCCACCATCGAGGCTCTTGAAAATGAGTATGTAATGGATCAGCTTGAAAGGAGCGAGAAAGATATACAAAATGGGAAAGTAAGGAACGTTAGAGAGTTTATGAAAGAACTCTAGTAATATTTCTTTGCTTCATCTTTGTGAAGGGTTGCTCTGAGCGTTACTTTCTTCTGCTCTTCATTTATTTCATTTCAGATCTATAGAAGCATCAGAATTTAGAAATGAATTATTTACTGTAGCTAGCTTGCCGTTAAAATAATTAAAGGATTCATTATTATGGATTATTTTGAATTTTAGTGTGTAAGAAATTGAGAATTTTTTCTATTCTACTAACTGTTTCTGGTTGCCAATTAAATCTTCTTTTCAATATTAGACACTCTTGAATAGCCAAGTTGAACTGAGACTTTTTAAATTCTATAGAATCGGAAGCTGCAATCTGTTGAAAAGAAAGAGCTTCAGAAGATTGAAATAAGTCTTCTAAAGACTTGTTCTCCCATTTTTGATCGATATCTTTTAAAGTAAAAATTACAGATGATACGAACTTTCCAAACTTTTTTAAATACCTATGCTTTTGTTCATTCCCTTCTTTGTCTCCATCAAGTAGTATAATAAACTTCTTCCCCCAACCCATATACATACTAATCAGAGCATCCATAGTGGATGCGCCAAAAGCGGGCATAAGGTTGATTTTTACCTCGTTATTAAGAATTACCTCGTTAAAATATTTTAGCGTATAGAAATCATTCTTTCCCTCTAGAAACACGCAGCTTGGGATCTTTTCTAATTCGCTTGGAACGTATTCTAATATATCTAGGACTGGCTGGAAATATGAAGTTTCTTTAGGGTTTTTAGAAACAAATGTTCTATAATGCTCAACGGTAACGTTAGTACTATTTGGGACATCATCTTCTGATGATTCTACATTAAATCCTCCGTTTTTGACAACATAAGTACTTTCGAGCCAGTTTGGGTTTATCATATAATGGCTGTGGGTAGTGTAAATTATGGTAACTTTATTTCCAAAATTTTCAAAATGTTTTAGTAGTTGATTTTGTGCTGAAGAATGCAGATTAGAAGCTGGTTCATCAAATAGGAAAATCAAACCTTTTTTTGAATCTGGCCTATAAGGTCGAAACTGCGTAAAAAGTAGGAAGGTAAAAAACCATCTGAATCCAAGAGACCGGTCCTTTACATTGTATACTCCGTCTGAAGATTCGATATAGAATTCAAGATATGCCCCCTTTATGCTGTCCTCTCCACTTTCGATCTTGATTCTAGATGCTTTGACTTCCTTTTTAAACATTTTATACCATGATTCAAATATTACGTTAGTGACCTTATCTTCCATTAACTGAATTATTCTTCTTAGGTTGCTCTTGTCGTTTTCGTTGTCACTCTTTATTCTGTTAATAAGATGTTCTTCTATTGTAACGTTAATATCTAAAGAATACAAGATGTCCTGAATAAGCTTCTTATAAAACTCCTCTTTTTCATCAGTTGATAAAATATCAATAGAAAGATATATTCTTGAAGGAAAGTCAAAAAGGAAATTAGGGAAGTATACAATGTCAGGTATACGTTTGTTACAGATCTTATCCAATTCTATCCATGTTTTTTTGTCCTTTTCATAGAGATTGACTCCAGTACCTTTAGGGTCATTTCTCTCACTGACCTTGAATCCAGGGCTCCAAGTTCTATTTATGTCCTTGAACTTTGAATTCTCAAAGTTATAAAACCTTCTGTAAATAGTGTTGGTAACGTCCTTTATTTCGGAATATTTTTTGTTTATATTCAAGTATTTGTTTAGCTCTTCAATGTCTTCCGATTCAAATTCTAACTCTGCACCGATTGTTATTGCTTTTCCAAAGTTAGCTCTTTCACTTAATGGTAAAAAAGCATTAGGGTCATTATCTATAGTTTTTTCAGGTTTTTCAATTGGTCCTCGTTCTAGATTTGGGTCAAAGTTACTTATCGCCTCCAAAATAGTAGTCTTACCACTTTCGTTTAAACCAACTAATGTATATACATTTGAAGAGGGGGATTGGTTCAGTTCAAAAGTCAATTTCCTTATGCCTTTAAAGTTTTCAAAATTAAAGCGTACAAATTTCATAATCTGATGCCTAAATATATAATATAATATCATTTATAATTTTATGCCATAAATAGATTACCACGTTCCAGTTTTTAATCTTAATCTAATTGTAACAAAACAAATTATGAACGCTCTTTTCAGGTAATAAGGAATACAAAATTTTTACATGACATTTACGTTTACGATCAGATCAGAAATACTGAACATAGATTTGAGACGTGAACTCTGGTATGCGATTATTTCATGATCAAAAACAAAGCCTACCTCCAATCTGAATGGTGAAAAACTCTATTATATTAACTTATATATAATAATAAATTTTTACCTATCAATCCAGGAATGAATAGAGCGAATGAAGTCATTTCGAAGGAGAACAAAAGAATGACTGAGTTAGGGATGCGAGCAAGTTCTTGAAGGAACTCTATAATACTTTATAGCACCATTTTTGTGTGCAATAGCTCCTGCGTTACCCTATTCTCTAAAATGACCTATTCTCAGTTATCACAATCCATGCAAGTTGCCTCTTATGGGGCTTGAAGAATTGACACTCTTGTTCTATTCTCTCACTAATGTGCTCAAGCCGGTCCTTTTTAACAATATTCCTTCTGGAGAGTTCCTTTGCAAAAGATTAGGCAAGTTCCACTTTTTAGTTCATTTATCCCACCATATGCCGCCTTATTATGTCCTTAATATCAGAGGGTCTGAACGATACATCAGATTCCCATGGTCCAAATCGTCCGTCAGAGTTGACTGCATCGATCCACTCCTTTAGAGCTGTTCTTTTTGTTCTGTTCTTTTCATCGTCTATCCCTTTTACTTCTAGCACCAACATCTTCCCGTTGCTTAACTTAATAAGGAAGTCTGGATAATAACTGTGAACCACCCCTTTGTAAAGGTAACTTATGACAAACCCCAAGTGATCATTCTTGACCCAACTCAAAATTGCGCCATTATTTTCCAACTCATACGACTCTGATGCTTCCCATGCGCTGTCGTAAACAACATGGCTGATGTGGGACTTATTAGTCAGCTCACACGGCTTGCTTGTGTACCAGGTGATCATTTTTCCAGTGGACTTTATGGGCATTTCCTTGTCAAAAATAGGTACCAGTTTCTCGGTATTTTCTGCACGTATTGCGCTGAAGAGATGCTGAACTATCTTGTTCATGTTTAATAGGATTAGAAGCCTCTTTTTTAGATTCTCCCTGTATGATTCACTCTGAATAACAAGCTTATCTGAATCCAAAAATGCCTCGACTATTCTTATCAACTGTGCTATTAAATATTCCTTGCTACCTGGCCACGATGGTTGCATCTGATCAAAAACATCTCTTGCGGCCTCAAATATCAATCTCTGCTTTCTCAAACTCGTGATCAATTTTTCAACCTGATTGTTTGACAGGTCGATTACTTTCAGTTCCTTTGTAACATCAGGTTTACCCTCGATTATCTGCGCCAATTCGGCTTTCAGTGGTGTGTCTTCAGGGTTGAGCTGTAGTTCTTGAACTTTATCAAGATCGATCTTTAACCTTGGAGTGTATGTGTGATTGATTCTCAGGACGTTTGGCCAGGTCAGTTCAAATTTCTTCTTATCATCGTCAACATGGACTCTTGTCTTAGGTGTAGGAGGGGGCGGAGGGATACCACCCTCCGGACCAACACCCTCTCCTTCGTGTGGGAGGAATGTGAACGGCACACCAAACACATTAACGTATTCTGGCTCGAAAAGACCAGTCTCTTTATTCACATCATAGGATGTTCGTCTCAAGCCTCTTCCCACTACCTGTTCACAAAGTAGCTGACTTGTGAAGGCCCTCAGTCCCATGATGTGTGTTACAGTCTTTGCATCCCAGCCTTCTGAAAGCATTCCGACTGAGATAACATGTTGAATTTTTTCTCCTGGATGCCCTTTTTGCCCTACCGTGTCTACTTTTTCACGCAGTTCTTCCGCCATTGTTTTCTTCGAAGCACCACCCTTGACATTAAGCCCAGATTCAGCCTCGTTAAGCACTTTTGTATCTATTTGAAGAGTAGCATCGGGATTTTGCAGTTCCTTGATCATGATCTTTCCTTTATCTAGTGAAAACTTGACTCTGGCAGCAGTTTCGGTCCTGTTACATACTGATATCATCACAGGAGGAGTTTCAGCACTATTCTCCCACAGTTTAAGCGTCTCAAGCCAGTCAAGGCCCAAGAAGTAGTATGCTTTTGTTACGAGGTCTGGTAAAGGAACTTCTTTCCCTTCTGCTTGATTTAAATTTGACTTCACTTTCGGATCAACATATATATGGTAGAATTTTGATTTCATTGTCTTGGCGTTTGGTGTTCCATCATCTCTGACAACAACCCTAGGGGTCTTTACAAGGCCGGATTCTATTGCCTCGTTTAGACCAAAATCGCTTACAATCCACCCAAATAGTGAGTCTTCGTCTGCTGTCTTTCCAGAAGGGAGGAAGGGAGTAGCTGTGAAATCAAAGCATCGCATGATATTTCTAACATTATTGATTTTGTCAAGGCCACCTATCCATACAGTGCTCTCATTGGCACTGTCCTTCATGTCTCTCTGCCTTACGTATTTTCCAAGAGCTTCTGGATTAAATCTCCAGGCGTGATGCGCCTCGTCATTTATCACAATAATATTTTTTGCATCTTTCAGTTCGCCAAGCACTTCTCTTGCATAAGATTCATCACTTTTCACACCACGCTTGTCGACACTTTTTTTCCTCTTAACCTGGTCTTCCGTTTCCCATTCGAGAAGGTGCCAGTTGATAATTTTGACATGTCCACCGCGGAGCTTGTCATACATTCCAGAAGGAATCAGATCAAATTCTATGTAGTAGTTGCTTCCCTCTGAGGCCGTTGGACTGAGGACTTGGAGTCTATTTCTTACCGTAAGCCCAGGCGACACAACAAGGATATCCTTGGAGAATCGTGTGTCTTGTCTGTAAGTCATCTTATTGATGATCTGCCAAGCTATGAGCATTGCCATGACAACTGTTTTCCCTGTCCCTGTGGCCATTTTAGAACATAACCGCTCTATGTTACCACCATCACCCTCTAACTTTATTCCTTGTTTCTCCGTGGGCGGAGCCTCTATGAACCATATAAGTGTTTCAATTGCTTCAAGTTGGCAGAAGAAGAGTTTTCTGTCTCTGTCCGGTTTCTTCCAATAGTCCAGCAACTCCTTTGTTACCTTTGTAATACCTTGATATCCTGAATCTCTCCACTTATCGACTCGTTCCCTGATTTTGTTAACTTCAGGCAGCTCTACAAAGAATCCGGGATCATCAAACTTTTCTGATTGTTCTGAAGCTTTTGTATATCCTGCAGGACGTCTTCCTTCAACCAGCTCAAATTTTCGCTCATTGCGATCATATTTGAGGTGCTTGTCTGGCTTCTCATAAGGGCTGTTAATTATTAGGTGCTGTACCTTATCGTAAGTCATTAATCCACCTTTAAAACTCTCAAAGATTCAATGCCACGATCATCAATGATCTTTATCGCAATTTGCTTGTTTCTGCCGGCTTTGAATGGTAAAGACTGGTTGCCAGAATAGCTAGAAATTAGATCTTCATCAACATATGCCCGAAGTGCTTTAGTGAGCTTACTCCAACCACCGTTCTCGCCCTCAAGAGGGAAGAATACCTGTCTGGGATAAAGACTCCTGCCGTTATAGTCAGTATCCAATTCCCACATAGCAATATTTGATGGATTTCCAGACTTTATTTCGCCAGTCCGAGTATCGTAGTAATCAAAGCCATTCACTGTTACAATGTATTTTTCTTCTTTTCTTGTCAATTCGATATCCGGCTGTCCAATGAGCCAGAAAGACGATTCCTCATTCGCCTTCTTTTGCTTAAGATCTTCTGTCAAGAGATCTGTATTCATCTGGCATTTTATAACGGAAACTTCAGGCCATTTTAGTTCATCAATATCCTTTGCCGCCTCAGGATCAAACTGGAATGAAGCAAATATAACGAGCTTGGGCTTGGGAACTAATTGCTGTGCTTCTTCGATAGCCAATTCAACCTGTCTTTGTTCTAATGGAGCATAAGTGGGCCCAAAAGAAATTACTGCTCTCTGCCCGTCTTCTGTCTCCCCTTCAGCTTGTAACCACTTCGTCCCCTGTAATATTCCAATTCTTACGAATTTGATGTTTTCTTTTCCCTTGACACTCCTTATTCCAGTTCTGCTCAATTCATCAATCCAATCACTCTGTCTTATAGTTTCTCCAGTTCTGGGAATTGTGTTATCTGGGTCTTGGGCACTAGAATTTTCTTCAACTTCTTCCAGATTTACTACACGCTGTGACGGCACTGCTTCAACGGTAAAAGGACCAGTCACTCTTTTCTTTGTGCGGTCGATAATAGGTTTGTCATACAAAATTTCCTCTATATGAGGCTCTTCATTCGCGATAGAACTAAGTGTGATGTGTGGTACTTTTTCATAATTAAAACCGCTCGAAACACCTTCATCCTTATGTGCTAACTCGTAAAAATCAAATATGGATGTCATCAATCTTTGCTTTGATAAAGTTATTGAAACGCGAGAGGTGTCGCATGTAATCCATCTTCGACCGTACTGCTCTGCCACGTATGCCGTTGTGCCACTACCGCAAGTTATATCCAGAACAAGATCCCCTGGATCAGTTGTCATCAGAATGCAACGCTTAATAGGAACTGTGCTAGTTTGGACAGCGTAAACTTTCTCCTTAGAGAACGTTGAAATTACGGTCCCATTCCAAACAGTGTCATATTCAGTATACTCAAAATCTGTTTCAAACCGTTTAACATATTTACCATATATTCTATCTGATTTTCTTAGATTTTCTATTTGACTTTTTGTCCAATTATCTCTAAACTGAGCTGCCTTGAATCTCCTATTTTTACTGTCAATATTATTAAAAATGTTGGCCCGCTCTTCCTGTGTATATTTTCTAAACAGGTGTCTTACCTTTGGGTTATCAGTTTTTGAATACCAGATCAAGTAATCATGCAATCTTTGGATGGTCTTAGTATTCTGATTTGTAGCTGTTTGATACGTAATGATCGCGACGAAGTTCTGATTTCCGAATACCTCATCCATTATTTCTCTAACATGATGCAAATTCTCATCATTCATTTGGACAAATATACTGCCAGTTTCAGATAGCAGATCCTTTGCTAGAAGCAATCTGTCTCTTAAATAGGTCAAATAAGAGTGTATTCCAAGTTCCCAAGTGTCTCTAAACGCTTTTACGGTCTCTGGTTCCTGTGTCAGATCTTCAGCTTTTCCGTCCCTAACATCTCGCTTATTTACAAACGGCTGAAAATTAGAACCATACTTTATCCCATAAGGTGGATCTATGTAAATCATCTGAACCTTTCTAGCCATACCTTCTTTCTCAAGGAGAGAATTCATAACAATTAAAGAGTCTCCTGCAATCAATCTATTCGACCAGCCTTCAGAGTGTTTGTAGAATTCTATTGCTTCCCTAATAGGAAGATTGTTTTCTGGCTCCTCAAAATAGTAGAACAAGTTTCTTTGGGTATCTGGCTCCTTATTTCTGACTGCTTCAATTATTGTTAGAGGATCGATTCTTTCATGAACGTGTAAAGATACTGTGTCCACTTCAAAGCTTGTTCCTTCAGTTTTTCCAGCCCATTGCAACTCGGGATCCAAGTGTGGATCAAACATATACGTCTTCTTCCCGTTAATTGGATCAGTTCCCGCTGAAACCAGTCCTGTTTGTGGGATATTGAGTCTCTTTTCTCCTTCAAATGTGTATTGTGTCAGTTCATCTCTATTTTCTTTTTTCTCACTTTTTCTAGCCATTAAACTCCCTTAATAATTGAAATTAATAACCGTCTAGTCCATATAATTTTTTCCTATCTTTATAGATGAAGGAAAATGTTAGATTGACTGTTTAAAAAATTTATCTTCAGGGCTGGAAAAAAACAAAGATGTTATTATAAAAATATTCAACATTTTTTTTAAATCTTCCTTTTGAATAATAAATTAACAAAGTTTGCACAATTTATTACAGAAACAATTTTATACAGTCAGCACTTATAATATATATGATTAAATATTGTGCCAGATTCTCTTTAGAGCCCGTTGGGCAGGGGCTTTTCTACACTGGAAAAATTGGTAGCTTTAATATGGTCTATGATTGTGGTTCAATGAAAGCTCTAAATAAGATATCCAGTATTATAGGAGATTACAAAAGCAGATTGGGGAATTCTAAAATTGACATGTTAATTATATCTCACCTGCACCTGGATCATGTTAGTGGGATCGAAGAATTAATGAAAAATACTAAAGTCAGATATGTGTTCTTACCTTACCTGCTTCCAATTCAAAGACTTCTTTTGGCTTTAGGTGGGCATGCACATTTAACTGAATCATACTTAAATTTACTTATCGATCCGGTAAGTTACTTTTTGGAACTAGGGGCTGATAAAGTTGTTTTAATCAGTGGTAATAATAGTAAAAATGACGAAAGGTATGAAAGAAATAATGATGAATTTCCAGGTGGTGAGTTTGATCTGAGTTCCGAAGATTTAAATGATGAAGCAATTAAGCTTTCTGATAATGAAGATCTTAGAAAGATGATTAGAGATTATGATAATCAATTGTTTGAAGAGAATTTTGAGGGAAAAATTTTATTAAAAAACCATACTGGATTGGTTACTTTAAGAAAGAAATGGGTTTTCAGGTTTTTCTCCCCTCCAACAAAACAGAACTTATCGCAACTAGAAAAATGTGTTAAACAAATATTACCGAACACAGGAAATATAAATAATGTAATGCTAAAAAAAATACTTTTAAATAAAGGCCATTTAGATAAACTCGAAAAATGCTATAAAAATACTTTTAAAGAGCTAAACGATACTTCCTTAATAGTTTTCCATGGACCAACTAAAAAGCAAATTCATTCACTCTTATGCCCTGCAGATTCCACAAGAAATATGCCATCAAATTATTATTTTTACCATTGCAAAACAGAATTGGAATCCAATGTTAAATTTGGATGGGTATTAACCGGAGATGTAAACTTCAAAAAGGTATCGAGTGCATTTCTTAAACATTTTAGTGATTGTCTTGATCAAATGAACAATTTGCTTATTCCTCATCACGGATCAAAAGGAAATTGGAATCTAGATATAATGAAACACGTTGTGAGCCCTGGTCATTGGTTTGTATCATTTGGATTGGGCAATAATCATCATCATCCAAACGCTGATGTAATATCAGATATTGTTACTAGTGGTAATTCAGTCTCACTTTGCAATGATATTAATAGAATTGACCAATACGTTTTTCCGTGAAATAGATGTGACTTGCTCTAAGAAATGTTTCATTAAAAAGAAAAGTTAATTTGTATTGGATGTTTTAACTAGGAGAATGCGATCTTAATTCTGTCTTCCTAACCTCTCTCTTTCATTTATCAATAGATCGGACAATGTAGACCTGATACATTTAGATTCGTCTAGTTTGTTAAACAACTTTAAATTCACTATAGTAGGAAATTTGGTGTACGAGGAAATACATTGCAGAGGTTATTTCCAATTAACAATTTGGTGATTTGAGTATCTATATTCCATATTCAAAATACTGAAACCTCATAATTCCTATTCCATTGTCAGAGAAGTATACACGTTCTTAGACATACAGATATTTTTATTGTGTGGTATTGAGTTTAGCAGTTTGGCCAGCAATATCAGGATTAGAAATTGAGATATTAAGAATAATTATAAATTTGTTTGTACGGAAAGAGTGGGACAAAGAAAGTATGATTTACAGCCATTGGAAATATGCCAACAAAGAAATGGTACAAGTCTCTGTTCAACATTGTATCATTTAATTCTTTTTTGAACGTATGCATGCACATTCAAGGGAAACTAAACTTTAATGTCCATGAAGAATTGTTGGAGGAGGCACAAAGATGCAGAGTTAAAATCTCTAAATTTCTTGAATAAGCAAAGGACAATAAACTTAGGAATGATTTTGAGATTTTCTCATTTAACTGAAAAATTCAGAATGGACCGGTCGGGATTCGCTTAATGTTTTAAGCGAATACTATGAATTCTCATAAAACCAATGTAAATTCATTTTGTGGTGAAAACAAAGCATTTGTTACCTTCTGTATGGTAGCTTACGGCGTCCTACAACTTCTGAGACCTCAACATATTGGGTTCTTTGGCTGGTGATAAAAGAAATGAGGTACGTCTCAACCACTGTCTCAGAAAAGAGATAAGAACTACATAGTCTAACATAATATCACAAGACTTAGAAGAAGTTGTGTGAAATGTACACCTCAATTCTTGAAGGAGTGATGTTGCTTTGGTTTGCGCTTACAATCCCTTTCCTGATTTTCGTAATCTTGGATATACGTTCCACTCCAGAGAATCCAATCCTTAAACTGGGATTTGTCTTGGTGACAGCGTATGCTGGAGTCATAGGTGCCTTCCTGTATGTGGTAGGTTGCAGAGAGCCTCTACCTGGTCTACATGAACGCTACGTTTCTGCAAGGTGGAGACAGGTACTTGGGTCTACTATACATTGCGTTGCGGGAGACGGCATAGGAATATTAGTGGGCGCGGTAATTGGTTCTGTAATACACTTTTCTCCATTTGTCGACGTGGCTATTGAATATTCCATGGGTTTCCTTTTTGGATGGGCGATATTCCAGTCATTGTTCATGCGTGACATGGCAGGTGGTTCTTACAAGCGTTCCTTAGCTTCGACTTTTATACCAGAACTGCTCTCCATGAATCTTCTGATGACTGCAATGATTCCCATTTCAACCATTTCCCTGGCAAACATTCCTGGAGGTCATAACCCGTTAGGAGTGGTGTTCTGGTTTATATTCTCCATGGCTCTCTTGGGAGGCTTAGGGATGGCTTACCCAATGAACTGGTGGCTGGTATCAAATCACCTTAAGCACGGCATGATGACTGTCAGACCTAAAACACACGATTCAGAAAGTATGATAAACAAACATACAGATATGCACCACATGAAAGAAGTATATCCCAGCAGAGGGATCATATCGATAATGGCATCTATATCAATTTTAGCGCTAGCCGCAGGAATAATAATTGCATGGTTTTTTGGTGGCCTGTAAATGTGTGTTCCAGTAAAATAGAAGGTATAATGTTTGTTTATTTAACCCATTTTTCACTGTGAAAGATGAGGCTGCGCCGACTTAGAATACAGGCGGAAGTCACTTCTTTTCCATTCATTTCTAATTTTTTTTCTAAGCATCAGGGAGTTTATCACCACAGATGATGAACTCATGCCCATTGCAAATGCAGCAAGTATTGGAAGAACAGAGAAGACAGACAGCCCGAGGAATGGGACCAGCACTCCGCCGGCAATTGGCATCAGCAGCGTGTTGTAACCCACAGCCCACCCAATGTTCTGCTTTATCTTTGAAATTGTCTTGGTTCCTATAATCCTAGTCAGTATGAGCTGTCTCAGGTCGTTGTTAATGAGTATAATGTCACCGCTTTCCCTTGCTATATCCGTACCTGAACCCATTGCAATTCCAACGTCCGCTGTTTCAAGTGCCACAGTGTCATTGATCCCGTCTCCTGTAAACATGACGAAGTCTCCTTTCATCTGGTATTCCTTGATAATTTCTGATTTGTTCTCCGGAAGAACCTCCGCGTGGATATCATCGATTCCAAGAATATTGGCAACCCTTTCGGCCTCGGATTTCGAGTCCCCCGATACCATGGCAGTCCTTATGCCAAGCTTTTTGAGCTCTTTGACGGTTTCAACTGCACTCTCCCTGACGGTGTATGCAAGCGTTATGTCACCTATACCTACCTCATCAACGTAAACGGATACCACAGATCCTCCTGCACGACTGGCCCTAGTTATTTTTACCTCCCTGCCATTAACAGTGCCCGATATCCCCATACCAGGTATCTCTTTGACCTCCTGTGCCTCATCGATCGAAATTGAGGCTTTTCCAGCCTCCTTTATTATGGCCTTGGCTATGGGATGGTTGGAAGATCTCTCAACAGATGCTGCCATATGCAGCACTTCTTCTTTTGACCACTCTTTTTCTGGGAGGATGTCTGTAATGGCCGGATCTGGCTCCGTGAGTGTGCCAGTCTTGTCGAATACAGCCATATTGACCTTTGACAGCCTGTCAAGAGCGCTGGTATTCTTTATAATTATACCATTCTCGGATGCGTAATTCGAGGATATGAGTAATGTGATTGGTCCGGCAAGCCCGATGGCGCACGGGCAGGCTATGACTACAACTGAGACAAATGCCAGAACTGCAATTTCCAGTGGAAGGGCAAAACCTGTGCTGTTGAGGTAGAAATACCAGAAGAGTCCTGAAGCCAGGGCTGCAGCAATCACCACAGGAACAAATATTGCTGAAAATACGTCTGCAATTCTCTGCACCTTTGCCCTGCCTGAAATTGCCCTCTGGATCAGTTCATATATCTGGCTGACGGTGCTGTTCTTTCCCGTTCTTGTAACACTTATCTTAAGGACGCCATTGAGGTTGGAAGTGCCAGATGAAACCATATCGTCTTTCTTTTTCAATACCGGTTCCTGTTCTCCAGTGAGCATGGATTCATCCACTTCAGCTGAACCGTCGAAGACCATCCCATCTGCAGGGATGGATTCGCCCGGCCTGATAAGTATAATGTCGCCTTCCCTGAGTTCGTCTGTTGGTGTGTCAACTTCCTTTCCATCTTCTGTGATCACGTGTGAAACATTTGGGATAAGCTCCAGAAGCTTACTTGCGGCCCTGTTGGCACGGACCTTTGTCAAGTTCTCAATGAAGTTGCCCGTGAGTATGAGTGTGATGATGAATGCGGATGCGTCAAAGTAGACGTCTGCGGCAGGTATTCTTCCCGGAAAGAAGGTAACATAGCTTGAGAATATGAATGCAGTCAGTGTTCCCATCGAGATCAAAAGATCCATGTTTCCGGATCTGCTCTTGATGGCATGATATGCTCCTTCATAGAATCCGTAGCCTGAGTAAAATTGAACCGGAAGAGTTAGTATAAATAGGGCAATATCCTTGTATGCCTGTCCAAGAAAAAGGTTTCCTGGAACGAGGTAGTTTATGATTATGATTGGTATCGCTAGGCCCCACCCAAGAGCAAGTCGTCTTTTTAAGCGGATCGCTTCTTTTTCAGGTGAGCTGTACTTCTGCTGGCAGGTTTTTGAACAAAAATAGTATGTTTGACCGTCGACTACCGACGTCAGATCGGTATCCTCCGGTACAAACATTCCACATACAGGATCGGTTGGCATTTATATTCTCCTTACCTGCTGTATTTCAGGGGGTTCTTGTCAAATTCTGACTTGCAGTGGCTGCTGCAGAAGTAGAATGTTTTTCCCTGGAACTCACTCTTCAGGTCAGTGCTCTCCTTCACTTTCATTCCGCATATTACATCTGTTGCCATGGTTATGAATTGTGTTGCGATACAAATATTATCCTTATGCATAATGTTAAAGTAGTTGAGTAAAATCATTACATTATGAGAAGAAATCTTTCTGAACTGGAACAGAGACTCATATTATTGCTCAGGAGAAATTCCAGGATGAGCATAGTGGACATAGCAAGTGAACTGGGGACCAGCAGGCTTACAGCCAAGAAGGCCATGGATTCAATCATATCAAGCGGAAGGATCAAGAAATTCACCATCTCCATTGCAGATGAAGAAAAGGATATGGTTCTCATATACACTGACAATTTAGATAATATACCGGGGAATATCATCCTGGAGCGTTTCTCTCTAATAGACGGAACCTACATGGTGATCCTCTACTATGAGGACCTCATAAAGATAAAGGGGGCCAACATAAAAAGAGTTGAAATTGCCACTTCCAGGGAATCGTATGAAAACATGAACAGGGCAGAAAACCTCCACTGCGATTACTGTAGAAAGGAGATCAAAGATAATCCGATCTCAGTTGAAATAAGGGGAAAGACATATTACGTGTGCTGTCCGAACTGTGAAAGAGATCTTAAGAAAAGAGGAGAGTTAATTATGGAGGAAAACTGACATTAGCATATACGAACCAAAACATGTGGAAAAGGGCATGGAAGCATTCTACTCAAATTGTTCTCATAGTGTTTAGTAAATTGGAGCGTTCTGGACAGTTTGGACAGTTATATTATAAATAACTGAGAAGAATTATAATTATCTATGAGTGGGAGAGGAGATTTCACTACCGGGAGGCATTCGACACCTGGTGCGGTTGATAATGACCCGTCGGTCAAGAATTCCAACACTCCAGAATTAATATCTGTTGGAAAGGGGAAAGTCGAATCGGGAAAAGGAGTAGTAAAGGCTGCAGAAGGAAAATTTCTTGTCCTGGATTTGGTGCAGGAAAAGGGCCCGTGCCCCGATAATATGTGCCAATTGGAAGCTAAAATCAGTGCAGGAATTCTTGACAGCATCAATGACTCATCCTCATATGAAATTATTAAAACTGAGAAGTTCACGTTTGTCATCAGCAAAGCTGTGTGGCGAGCCATAGATAAGGGCAGGCAAGACATTTCCATCAGGAAAGGACGATTTGGAAGTCTGACCGTGAAAGGATTCTCGCTAACCTATTGATACCTCTTATCATTATGTATGTTTTCAGTCATCATAAATTACAAATTGAATAGGATATTGTTTTATCTCTTCACATGATTTCGTAAGTATGTCTTGCGGATGTATGAAGAATGCAGGAAATGATATGGGAAAGCACCATATGCACAGTCACGGCAGTGAGGAAAACCCCACAGTGAATGAAACTAAAACTGCAATTGGCATATTGAACGAGAGATATGCAAGGGGAGAAATCGAGAAGGAAGAATATTTAAGCATGAAGAAACAAATTTTATCCAGGTGAAGAAATGGCAACTGAATACAGAGTTAAATCAGAACGTTCCTTCGACGAGGTGTGCGATAAGATAAGAGAGGTAGTGCCTCTAAATGGTTTCTCAATATTATCTGAGATCAGGACAAGTGACATACTGAGGTCAAAGGGGTTTGAATATCCAAATCTCAGAACCTTTGATATTTGCAATGCTAAATATGCACATGAGGCTCTTTCCTTAGACAATAGGGTAGAGACACTCATTCCATGCCATCTAATAGCGAAATCAGTGGAAGGTGGTACGGAAATATCTGCTCAACTGCCTGCAGAAATTTTCCGAACTCTTAAAACAGATAAGACGGAACAGAATGCGGCCTTTCTGGATGAGGTTGAGACCAAACTCAAAACCATTGTGGACTCATTTATATAATCGTTGAATAGGCTCCAGAGTTAAGCAGGAAAGACTGCTTCTGGAGCACCAGTCTTTTAGTGCAGGGATTAGTTATCATATGGTCTAAAATGCATGCGCGAGAATTTCTGTGTGTGAATTTATTCAGGTAAGGCAGTAAACCATCAGGATGGTTTTATTGTCAACTATGGTAATTGTTATCCTTTGAGTTATTTTTGATAATGAACTCAAGACACTCATTTATTTTCCTGGACATCCCAGCAATTTGCCATAAAGTGATGGAGTTTACCTTACTTCTTAGTGAGAAAATTTAGGTAGGCAGTATTGCTACCGCCAGATTAATTACCGTTCTACGACTATTTTTCCGTACATCCCGTTTTCGGCGTGCCCTGGATAGGTACACAGGTACCAGTAAGTTCCGGTTTGTGAAAAACCGTAGCTGACATTGTAATAATAGAAGTGACCAGAATTTGTTGGTGGAAGAAAACTCATAGACGTCATAGAGTCATATCCTCCCGAGCCCATGGAGCCCATGCCATTCATGTACGAATATGGCGGTCCCTGGCTGCTCAACACAAAATTGTGTTCAGAGTCGGTATCTATATTTACAACTGTGAAGTTAATGGTCACTCCTTCTTTAATTACTATTGTTGGGTTGAACAAACCCTGTATCTCGAAGCTGTACATGCTCGGCGCGTTCATTGGACCAGCCATCACAAGCAAACTGGTGGAACTGTTTATGTAAACAGTTGAATTCACGTGTGAAACGTAAACTCCCTGCTCAGTTACATTCAGACTTTCAAGCTGTGACTGCGTTAGGTACTGGGAACCGCTAGATGTATTATATCCGCCGTAGTAATAGAAAGCCGAAAATACAAGAACAGCAGCAAGGAAGGCACCCGCCGCAATTCCAATGGTTTTATGCGTGTTCATACTAATTTTCACCTCCTTATAGTTTCAATTATTTGGCGGTATTCTTCTTCAGAAATCTCTCCCTTTGCGAACCTTTCTTTCGCTATCTCCTCTGCATTTGCGGCTTTCTCAACAGGTCTGTACGATTCTGGAGTTTGAACTGCTTCAAAGATGAAATAAATGAACACTATTGCCAAGATTACCGAAATGACGCCAATGATCGGCATTAATATCCCCATTCCATAGAAGCCACCCATCATACCAAAGGGCCCATAGGTTCCATTATAGTAGTTGCCTCCAAACAGTATGGAGATAATTATTGCAACTGCAGCAACCACCGACACAAGTGCTACAAGAATCCATATCAGGTTTTCAACTCTTTTTTCCATGAAGTTATATATGATGAAAAGGCACTTAAGTTTAGGTTGAAACATGTTTCACGGAACTAATTGGAATAGGTTTCAATGAGGATTACTTCATTTGTTACTCCCTTTCTCATCCTCACAACCACTCCTTTGTTCTCTAAAGATGTAAGCGTTCTGGAAATTGATGCCTTCGATGCTTCTATTGTGGTTACTATCTTGCTTTGAAGCATTTTATTTCCATTATTTCTTATAAGTTCTATCACTTCAAGCTCTAAGTTTGTAAAGTATTCCGAGTTCTTTCTAGTCATTGAAGTGGTGTCACCAGATGAGCGCATCTCATCTGACCTTGATAAGATCATAGTTCTGAATTCTCCATTTTTAGGTTGTAATATGGGATAGAGAGTCATCAATCCTTTAACGGAAAGTGCTGAAATTACAAGGTTAACGGTAATAATTCCTGTAAAAAGGTAGAAAAAATCTTCAGTTACCCTGCCCTCAAGGTAAACAACAACCACAAAAAATGTTATCGAGATGACTATGATAAGGAGAGAGAGCATCAGGGAGATACCGTAGAATATAAGCCGTCTTATGCCCTGTGGATCCCCGGATGCTGGAAATGCAGAATCTTTGCTCCTTCTCATAGATCGATATACTCTATCATTTATTGGGCATAAACTGTTCCTGTCATCCAGCCGGCAGTGGACATTGCACCCTCCCATCCTGATGATCCTGTGCCACAAGCAGCCTCGCATTGCCAGGTCATGCTTCCGGTGCTGTTAAGATAAAATGATGCGATTTCAGTATATCCTGCCATTACAGGAATGTTAACAATGATGCTTGATCCTTGTAAGATGGTAAAAGTATGCAACACTTTTGATGCGGGGAATGATGTCATATTAGTTGACCATGACTTTGAAGTATTGCTTCCCATTGCCGTTGTGCCGTTTATTGCAAGAACCTTGTCATTCTGTATTCCACTGGCTGTCAAATACTGCGATGGTACAGAGGCATTACCCATATCGTAAGAAGTGATGGTGACAGTTATCTTGGTGTGTGTAGGCAGCGTGATATTGGAAGGGGACTGAAGAGAGCCATTCACAACCTCATAGTATCTGGGTTGTGCCCCGATCGAACTGTTGTAGTTTGCGTCCATGACTTCTACCAAGTCAAGGTGATATGTGCCACCAATCTGCTGATTACTCATATGGCTGCTGCTGACAGCGACCTGATGGTCATAAGCAACACCAATCCCCACTCCTCCTATAATCACTATCGCGGAAACAATGGCGTAGAAAACCTTTTCCTACATAATGAAAGAATGGTTGAGAAATCTTAAAAGTTCCCTTATCACAATGCAAAGGAATTGCATCATGACTGTTCATAATGTATAGCAATTAAAGATCTGTGAAAAATTGTTGTGCAGTTTTAGTATCATGACCCAGATGGGGAAATTAGGACAGCTATGCTTATCACTTTAGAACTCTCACCATTCGTCGTGTTAGAGGCATTGATTAGCAGAATCAACTCTAAGTAATGATTCTTGAAAACCTTAAGTGCTTTTGAGTACTGTAATCCATCAGATTCCTTATCTATTGAGAAATATAATTGATAAAATGGCATTTGGAGCCATTCGTGTCTCTTCACTCCATTATCTTATTTCCCATAAATGCATTATTTGACAGATTTGATCACAGAATTTAGCATTCCGTCTACTTTTCTGCCAAGTTCCTCCAGTCCGTTGAACTCGGAGAAAAGTTCCGCCGCATTCTGCGTTTCTACATGGGTTGTGCCATTTTCTTCGTATATGTAAATTCTCAAGGGCGGAACTATGCCCGCTCTCAGATCGCTGTCGAAAACTTCCTTGGCAAGCTTTGGGTGGAAAACTTCCAGAATTTTGTTTCCACCTGTCTCAACACCAATTTTCCTCAAATTTGCCTGAGCATTTATTACTGATACGGTCTTCAGGCCATTCTCATCTACAGATCTCTCAAGAAACTCAACTGTCTGGTCGAATCCGAATTTTGATATTATTTCTTCCACTTTCATTTCTATCACTCCACGCAACACGCCATTTTGGACAGATCCCTGATGAACGACTGGGCTGCAAGTTTCACACCCTCTGAAAATGACGGGAATATGTGGCTTGTTGCGATTATATCATCAATGGTGTATCCGTTCCTGACAGCATATGTGCCCTCTGTTATTATATCTGTGGCATTTGGAGCCATGATGTGCATTCCCACTACCCTGTTGTCCTTTGGATCGACGGTGATCTTTATAATACCTTCTGTTTCTCCCATTATGCTTGCCTTTGTTAAATTTTCAAGGGAAAATACCCTACACGAACACGATCCATTCTTCTGGGAGAATTCATTCTCTGTCATTCCCACACCTGCAACCTGTGGGCTGGTAAATACTGCCCATGTTGCAGAGTCGTAATCGATCTTAAGGTCTTCACCGAACATGTTGCTCAGGGCTATGACACCTTCCCTTGCCGCTAGAGTTTCAAGAAACATATTTTTTGAAACACAGTCACCTGCAGCATAAATTCCAGGTGCGGATGTCTTCATTGTTTCGGAAGTGACAATTTGCCCCCTGGAATCGGTGTCAACACCTGCAGCTTTGAGATTCAGATATGGTGTGTTGGGCTGTCTTCCGGTTGCAACTATGATCTCGTGGATTTCTACTTTTTCCTCTCCCTTGTGTGTTATTACATGAATTGTTTTTCTGTTTCCTGATGAGCTTACTGAGCTAACTCTTGCCCTCAGGTAGAACTTCATGCCCTCTTCCTCCAGTTTGCTCTTAAGCGCAAATCCAATCTCAGGTTCGGACTGGGGAAGAAGGGAATCCAGAGCCTCTATAACAGTAACGTTTGAGCCGAAATGTAGCAGTGCCTGTCCCAGTTCAAGTCCAATGGCACCTCCACCTATTATGGCAACTGACTCCGGCAGTTCTTTTAGTGCCCATATTGTATCACTGGTGAGGAATCCTGTTTCCTTCAACCCCTCAATGTTGGGCACGGTGGGATGTGATCCGGTTGCGATGAGAATGTTGGATCCTGAGACTAAAGCAATATCATTTCCTTCAGAATCTGATACCATTACGGTCTTCTTATCCACGAATTTCCCAAGACCGTCAAAAAGATTCACATTGCTGTAGTTTTCAATCACCTGGACATATTTTGAATCCCTTGCGTGTGCAACATATGATCTCAGGCCTTCCATTACTTCTGAAAAGTCGTGTTTCACTGGTGTTGCGTGAATACCCGCCATCATTGGATGTTCCGGCCTGAAGACAGAATGAGATGCCTCAAGCAGGTATTTTGATGGAACGCAACCCACATTGACGCATGTACCTCCAAGCGGTCCCGTGCCTATCATGGCAACGGTCATCTCACCATTGCTGAGTTCCGAAGCCTTGATTGCGGCCGAAAATGCAGCTGCGCCTCTTCCCAGTATTACAAGATCGAATTTCTGTACATCACTGTTCAAATCTATGCCCCCTTTATTGATCCATGAGAGTTGCTTTGTAGTGTGACGGCTTTTCGAATACCTTGTTCTTAAGAAGTTCCTCTGGATTTACTTTATCCGAATCCACATTAACTTCTCCGGTGCCGTCTTTCAGGGAGATTCTTACATCGAGGACACCATCCTGGTTCTTGAGACCATTGCTTACTGTCCTAACGCAGTCATCGCACGTCATTCCATATATTCTGAGCTTCACTCTTTCTTCTGGCATTATTTCACATCGCAGGCAGATATTAATATGGAAACGTAAACTTTTTTTAACCTTCCTGGATGATATGTGGGTGATATAAATTGGGGAAAATCCAGAATGA
The DNA here is from genome assembly GCF_900083515.1 of Cuniculiplasma divulgatum. Classification (NCBI taxonomy): domain Archaea; kingdom Methanobacteriati; phylum Thermoplasmatota; class Thermoplasmata; order Thermoplasmatales; family Cuniculiplasmataceae; genus Cuniculiplasma; species Cuniculiplasma divulgatum. The sequence continues at coordinate 67,242 of NZ_LT671858.1, read as the reverse complement.
TGAACGCACGAGATTCCAAAACAAGAACAAGGCCTGCATGATCGAGGATCGCGAATCTACGGTGTGTGTTGATCCGTCCCTGCCTCTTCTTAGCCTGATTGGCAAGAAATACACCATGATGATATTGGGTGTAATAGGAAACAATGGAAACAGGAAGAATTTCAATGAAATACTGAGAGACATCCCCTATTCAAGCTCAACGATTATTTCCAGTAGGCTTAAGGAGTTGCAGGATTTACATTTAATCCAGAGAAGAGAAGAAACAGAAGGAGTTAATTATTCACTCACTGAATTTGGCCGTAATGTGAGGGAGAGTTTGCTTCCACTGCTGCGTTTAATCGAACAGACTTCATTACACTGAAAACTGAAAAATGCTACTTTTTCACGTGAGAAACCAGAGAACGAAAATAATTTGGTTGCAACTTTCTGTTTGACCCCTGATAGATCTGATTACGAATTTCGCATAGCGCTTTCCGTTGTTTGATTAGTTCTAGCGGAAGAATTCTCTCATATTCCAATAATCCCGCACCGAGTGCAACGAGATGGTGCGGTCAAAAATTCCCCTACCCTGTTCCCCTCAAATTGACCTCCGCAGGAGAGAGTAATGTGCCCGAAGCGAGCCGGAAGTCTTGCGTAGCAAGACCGAGTGGTGTAAGCGTTAGCGGTGGGTGGTGTGGAACACCAAGCGAAGCGAAGGTGTGTAACACCACACATACACCACGAGCGGCGAGCACAGGACACCACCCTGAATGAGCAAGGCGAATGAGGGGCTCTTCGCAGAAGAGTGCGAGATGGAAATCAAAAGAGGGGTTAGGGGTGAATTTTGATTGTAGGCGAAGCATGGGGTCCTGTGCTCGGCGTGCAGGCGAGCGAAGGGCACATAGCAATTGACGAAGGCTCAACGAGGGGCTAGGGGTGAATTTGAGCCGAAGTCTTACCGATAGATACCAAAATATTACCTGGATAGTCTTATGGTTATCATTGAAACTCTTCAAAGCCTTTTTCTTAATTCGACAGATACAATCGACGCATCAGATAATAAAATTTGCGATTCCATTGTGTAGTACCGGCCAATCTTTTTCTTAATCAGCGTGACCAGACCTAGGTTCTGCAGGTAGTTGACGCTCTGGAAGAATGTTGACTTGCTCATTCCCTTAACCAGGAAGCTGTTGATATTCGTCACTTCAGCATAGGCTTTATTCGTGTCCTGGTTCTTGATCAATGACGCCAGAATCAATAAGTCCCTGTCTCCAAGATTCCTTAGAGTTTCTCCCTCCACCTCCACATAAGCCTGCCTCAATGCTGATATGACTGCCTCATCAGTCCATTTGTTAACTCTTCCAAGTATCTCCAGTGCCTTGAGGCCGATCCTCGCATCGCTCCTGTACTCCCTGACAAGCATGGCGGATAAGAGGCCTAAAGCAACCTTGTCGAATTTGTTAAGACCTTCTTCTGCCCTCATTTTCAGTATCTCGCGAATCTCATCTGCGTTGTATTCATGGAACACTATGTGGTCAGGCTGCAGGGAACTCTTCACGCTCTCGTCGTTCATGTCCTTGTACCAGTAGACTTTCTGGGTCAGCAGGATAAGGTTAGCTTTTGTATGTCTCGTTATGTGGTATAGGACATCATAGTCCTGGAGAAAATCAACTTCGTCCAGTATAACAATTGACTTTCCAGACAGCAACGAGTCAAATTTGTTCTTTACTTCATCAATGTCATGGCCTCTGCTGGATATCCTTGTCAGATACCTGTATATCTTTATGGAGGTTGGGTTCTCTCTTACGTTTATGTAGTAATATGGCACAGATTTGCTCTCTTTCAGGGCCTTTGCCATGATCAAAGCACTAAGCGTCTTGCCGGAACCCTTTGAACCATAGATGATTATGTGCCTGGGAAGGTTTAGGTTCACGTAGTCTGCAAGGTCATTGGTAACCTTGTCAAGTTCCTTTCTTATGAGGATGCGATTTGGCTTGAAATCCATGTCGAATAGCTGTGCATTCTTTATGTTGCTGGTTTCCTTTGCCCTCTGCTTGACCTTGCTGTCAAAGAACGCATATGGATCTTTCAGAGCCATGCGATCACTGCACTTTTATGATTCACTGGTAAGATTATTAAAAGTTCCGAACGAGTCGAATCATTGAGTGTCGTAGAACAGTCGTTTTCATTTCAGAAGAGAGAGTGTCAGAAAACGAGTGGATGTGTTTGTTTGGTTTTACTTTAGAAAAATAGAAGAAAATTCCATTTTTTTAGAATGTTATGTTCATTGTATCAGGTATATATTATATATAAGAAGAGCGCCGACGCGTTCGGCGACTCTCTCTCTTTCACTGAGAATCAGTGGCTTTCTTTCAGGATTTTCAGTATTGGCGTTATTGAGCATTCCATGGACTTTGCTATGGCTCTTGCAGAAAGGCCTCTCTCTTTCAGTTCAATGACCTTCCTCCTGTCTATGAAGCTTCCATTCCTCGTTTTCAGTGCAGGCCTCCCGAATTTGACTCCCCTGCTCATGGCCTGTTCCCTTCCTGCCTTTGTTCTGGAATTGATCATATTCCTCTCGAATTCCGCAAAAGCACCCAGGATTTGCAGCAGGAGCCTTCCGTTGGGTGTGGTTGTATCTATGCCTGGGTCGTTGACGCTGATGAATCCTATGCCCTTCTGGTCCAGATATTCAAGCATTCTCAGCAGGTCTGATAGGGAACGGGCAAATCTATCGATCTTTGCGACAATGACAAGCTTCGGCTTGGCATCAAGAGAATTTAGCATCCTCTCAAAATCCGGCCTCTGGATGTTCTTCCCGGACTTCGCCCTGTCTTCGAAGAATTCAAGTTCATAGCCCCTGGACTTCGCGTACTCTCTGATTATGGCCTTCTGCCTCTCGTTTGAGCCCTGCCTGACCTCTTCCTGGGTGCTGGCACGAACATAAGCGAAAGCGAGTGCCATTTAATTCATAGAATTTAGGGGCGCATATGTTATTAAAATCCAGTGTTTAGTGGCGTTACTAAAATTACAAGTTTAGTGACAGTGAAGTCACTGGTTATTGCCTTTCGAAGGTCTGCGTTTTGAGTATCTTCTTAGGAGAACTAATACTCCAACAATCCATAGAGCAGAGTAGAATACAATGTTAGATACTGAGCTTGAGCTCACGTATCCAAAAAAGTAGTAAAGGCCAGCTGTCAAAGCAACAAGACCTAATGCTGCAAAAGAAGTAGAAATGATGAAGTATTCTCTCTGGCTTAGCTTTTGAGCCATAGGTTCTCCCGTCTTATTGAACCTGCAGTTATCAGAAGACGCAGGTATTGCATTTGCATGATTATCTCCTGCCCATTTTTCCAAAGTTTTCCCGTGCTACTTTCAGAGCGCGGAAAATACTTTCCTCCTTTGGTGTATGCTCGCCTATTGCTGAGAAGAATTCCTCATCGGAGCTTATTTTCCCTTGAAGGTAGAGATCGGATGCTTCCTTAAGCTTCTTCTTGTATTCATCTGTGTCGGAATCGTCAACTATATTGCTGTAAATGAAGTTAGGTTTTGATCTGTAAACAACTCTTCTTCCAAAACCTGTTTTAAATCTTATGGAATTGCCAGTGAGAACTACAGCAGCAAAGGTCAGAGCCCATACTATGTAGTAAAGTGGCGTGTAATAAGGAGAAGAACTGGGTAAAAAATAGAGTACTGAAAAGAGGACAAAGAAGTCAACAACCGCTACGATTAATAACGGGATCCATCTCGAAAATCTGCCGGAGAATGACATTCTACTCCCTCTAATGTCTGGAGTATTAATACCCTTATAATGTTAACCTTTCAACGCTTTATAACTTTACGTTACAAGTTAACCATCACTTGGTTAACCGTTTCCTGATTTCTGTTTCAACGCTCTCCATGTCCTTGCCTTTCACGTATTCTAGATTGTTGGTGTTGAAGGGCATATCCTCATTTATCCCTGCTTTATCTCAGCAATTTTATGCCACCATGAAACACGTTTCTCTATCAAGGCATCCAGAGAATACTTGCTGGTTCCATAAGTTGCAGATATGATGGCAAGAAGGAGGAATACAAAAGCGTAAATGATACTCGTACCTATGTCTGTGGAGCTTGGTCCATATGGTCCACCAAATCCTTCTGGTATTGACCAGATAACCAGGCTGAAGAAGAACCCACCACCATATGCAATTTTCCTCATGAACCCAAAAATCAGGGAAAAAGCCAGGGCACTTTCCAGAATCGCAACAGAATAGGCGAATAAGGCCGGGTTGGAAGAAGTCGTTGTTTGCCAGAATGTAAACCACCCAGAGAGCCAGGATGGTTGTCCCGCAGCTGCAGAAGCAATAAGACTTGGAAATGAGTTGATAAAGCTTGGCTGAAACTTAAATGATGCATCTATGGCCCATACTAAACCGAAAACCATACGAATTGTGTTCTTTAATATCACGGCGTGCGATACAAACCAAGCGTCGCTTTGTATCTTCATAACTTCAAAACATTATACTTTCACAATGTATAATATTCTTTCCTGTAACCGCGTAATCCAGAGTGAACCATATAAATAGGATTGGCCTTTAAAGGATAAATAATCCGTCACTTGGTTAACCGTTTCCTGATTTCTGTTTCAACGCTCTCCATGTCCTTGCCTTTCTCCTGTTCTATCATGTCAAGATCAGAACGCCATTTCTTTATCAGGTTGTCAGAGCCAAAGTATTTTGAATATCTCTTGTAGGTTTCGTACTGCTTTTCAGTTACCTTGAAGCCTACCGTTTTTGTGAATCTCTCCTCTTGCCTATTTGTCGCGACCTCGGAGTGTGAGTTCTGTGATATGAGACTGTCCAATCCTCTCTTCTTGATATCTGCCATTATTTCACCTTCAAGATTCTCTCAATTTCCTTTGCAAGCGCAATATATGATTTTGATGCAGGTGCCGATTTCCGATATCTCACAACAGGAGAACCTGCCATGGTTGAATCCGTTATGGTGACATTTCTGGGTATAACTGTCTTAAGGAGGTTCTTTGAGTAGTGCTTCCGTACGTCTTCAAAAACTTCCCTAGAGGATCTTGTTCTTGAATTGAACATAGTCATGACCATTCCAAGCAGTTTCAAGTTCTTTGAAAGCCGTGAGTTCACGAGTTCGACGACTTTCATTAATTGGGTCAATCCCTCCAAGGCGAAGAATTCAGCCTGCACCGGTATCAGAACATAATCTGATGCAACAAGCGAATTGATTGTGAATATTCCCAGACTCGGTGGAGTATCTATGATTACAAAGTCGTATTTCCTGGCAATCCTCTTGAGTTCATTATCCAGAATGTACTCGCGGCCAATCCTTCCTGTTAGCTCAACCTCCGCACCTGCAAGGTCGATGGTGCTTGGTACGATGTCGATCCCGTCCTTTCGGATTATTGATTCCTCAATCCTGCCATTTAACATTACATCGTATATTGTGCGCTTTTGATCTGCCTTGTTGATTCCAAAATGAGTGGTGAGATTTCCCTGCGGGTCGATGTCAATCAGAAGCACTCTGTGTTTCTTCGATAGCAACGCTCCAAGATTCGCTGCGGTGGTTGTCTTTCCGCAACCTCCTTTCTGGTTAGCGATGGCGATGATCATCAATCAAACTTGTCTGGAAAGGGTTATAAGTTTATGGTTAACCTGCTTGGAGTAACGGTTAGTGGTTAACGTTTTCAAAAATTGAAAAAATAGGGCTTGCCGGTCTATTGCCGATAATCACTGTTAAGCATAAGTACCCCAAAACGGAAACGGATGGAAGTAGTATTTCCCATAGAAGCTTGTCCCGAATGGAGTGAATACACCGCTTATCGATTTGTAATAGTGGAAATATACTGGATGGTTCTGGATTTGGGCAACACCGGGTAATAATCCAACAGCGGGAACTACAGGAACTAAGAATATGAATGCCACGACAACAATCACAAGAATGGATGTCAGCTTCCAGTTCATTGTTCATTCTCATGCAAGTTCAGGTTTAAATATTGCGCGCAACCCATGTGGCAGTTCCAATTTCACCGATTGAAGCCTCTATTGGGGGAGCACTGATTGTGTTCTTCATCCTATTCGTCATTTTCAAGAGTCTAGTCAAAGCAGGTATCGCATTCGTTATAGTCTTGGCAATCCTCTTCATGCTTCATTTATGAGCCTCTATTTTTTTGAGGCTCTTCAAGAAGGACCTTGAAGGAGTCAATGGTAGCAACAATTACGTTCTCTTCTAATCCTATATACTTCTCCATTAGTTCCTTGTTCGGTACAATAATGATCACTCTCAGGTTGGTGCTCTTTATTCTGTCTTTCAGGTCTTCCATGCTGTGTTTCAAGCCCGTTTCAATCTCGATCATGAAGAAGTCTGTTTCGATGTCAAATGCACTCCTTTCTCCCGTGGTGGATATCCTGTTTATAGTTACACCGAGATCATTCAGGATTCCCACCACCTGGCTCTGCATTCCTGTATGCAGATTCGACAGATTCGGATTCCTGGAATAATACATAACTATTGGCTTTCCTTCCCTGAGATACTTCACCCTACCAACTTCGTTGTTGTTCTTGAGTTCTTCAAGAGCAGATTTCAGCTTGAGTTTTGCCTGATCCTTCGTGATACCATACTTCTCTGCGATTATCTTTCCCATTTCTGTTGCATAAGACATCTTCTCGCTGAGGATTTCCTGGGCCTCCCTCCTGAAGTCGATGATCTCCCCTCTCCCTCCGACTCCCACTTCCCTCTTTGGCTCCGATACCTCCGCCGCGACCTTTTGTGTTTCCTTGTGCTCCAAGCCATTCGAAACGTATGTGAATACCGGCGAAAATGATGAGCCTTCCGGGAACTCTATGTCTATGAACTGCCTTGGCTGTAGTATCTCAACGGCAAATCTCATCAGCGGATTGTATGACAGCATGTTTAGATCGGCATCACCAAGTCTGAAGGTGAACTTTGTTCCGAAGTTTGCCCTCATTTCAGGTAGTATGTCGATGAGATTTTGCGTAATAATCCAAAGCATTCCCTTGTCCCTTATCTCCCTGGACATGATGTCAAGGATTGTATGATATGACTTGGTGAGTCTATGAGCTTCGTCTATGAGTACAAGAACGTCTTCCCTCTTGCGCTCCTCCATTTCCCTGTATATTTGCCTCAGCATAAGCTCGGCATAGAAATTCTGGGCTTGCTTTGTCGGCAGTGAAGAGAAGTCAAAGACAATGCTCCCATTGTTCAGAGTGACGCTATCCATGTCCTCAATAACGAGGGTCTTCACGTTCTGCTCTATGGCATTCAGGGCCTCAACCTGATTCTTTGACGCAGTTCTCTTTCTTTCAGAGAGGCTTTTCATGAAGTCTTTCCAGGTGTCGCTTTCAGAAGCGATCTCCTGCAGAAATCCAGGAGTCTGCTGCAGCTGTATGCCTGATGACGTCTTCTCTCCAAAGAAAGCCGTCATATAAGCCTCTGAAAAAGCATTCACGTCCCTGAAGGGATTTGGCAAACACTCTTTTGCATCTATCACTGGAATTCCGAGATGCAGTTCATGGTCATTGGGCTTGAATGAGAATATGATCGTCTCCTTGTCGCTGAATATGGATATAAGATGCGTGGTCAGATAGCTTTTCCCCTGTCCTGACACTCCTGTTATTGATACGTTCCTGTTTCCCTTATGAATCACATAATCTCTGAGAGATGAGACCTTGGGAGAGCACTCTTCTCTCCTGAACTTCCCCCTCTCACTGTCGGGTATGATGGCATAAGCAATAGCAGTACGGCCAGAGAATCTCTTGAGCCTTTTCTCTGGATGATAAAATAGCCTTTCCTCGTTCTTTAAGGGCAATTCGATTATGGGTCTGGATAGAACCTTTCGTGCATTGATAAGTTCAGAAAAGCCCATTTCTCGCATAATTTGACTTGGGCTTTTCAAATATTTATCCATTTTTCCCTACCTTTTAATTACGTATCGCCTGTTCAAGCCCACGGTGACTGTGTGGTGTTCTACTCTCACTGCTCTGGTCTCTACAAGATATAGAATGATGGCCACTGCGATCACCAGAGCAAGGATGATGGAATGGTCTAGCCCAAGGAAATAATAAAGCGCCAAGGCGGGAGCACCGAAAGTGAAAAGGATGACCAATGCAAGGACAATGTAAGAAATAACGTAGTAGAGGATTATCAGGAATCCTATGAGGGCTATTGCTATACCTATTACTCCTATGATTTCCAAAAAGATGTTTCCTGATGCCAGAAGCCAGAGGAAAGCATGCCAAACAGATGGCATGAAAATAGCTGAGAATATAAGGAATAATTCCCATATCACGCATATAAGGCCCGCTTTCTCATCAAGTTCCATAACTCACCTCTGGGCCCTGAATCTCCTGTTTGGCGTCAGTGTGGCCGATATTGATGCCTCTTCCCGCTTGAAAATCAGACCACGTCTCGTTATTACGAGATCCATCCTGAGCACCGGATTGGACTCATATTCCACATAGCTGATGTCGGGATTCCGCTCCATAAACTCTCTTATGGCTGCTATCTGCCTGCGATCTTCAATCTCGTAACGGTTAACCGTGTTATCGATAACGGTTTCCTGCAGTCTCTCTATGGTGCCTTTCTTCTGTGGGGCAATTTCATATTGTATTATTTCGGGCTGGTCTTCTCCCAAATACTCAGGTTCATTCAAAACAGTTCTTCTCACTTTATTCATTTCCATTCCTCCTCTTGTTCTCCAAAATGGAAAACCATGTCTGTGATTTCGCTAGAAGCTCAGTTATAGTTACATAGTCAGGCTCCGAGATAAGTATTTGATTTAGAGGACTCGTTGGGAATTTCGATGAGAACCCTTTTTTTAAGCTAATCAAAGAGACTTGTTGTGCATCTAGCAAGGGATTTTTGTTTTCCATTACGATCATGTTAAGCTTTAATTTGAAATACAAATCATGGTCTTTAAATATGGAATTCGCCGGAGTCCGATTAACTGTGTCTTGTCCACATTGTCAACAAATAGTTGAGGCAATGATCAGGCAATATGATGAATTGGAACCACCTCAGATTCCCCATATGGCAGAAAGTCCTGCTTTTCAACAGGAAAGAATCACTGAAATGTTTGGTCACAGGAGGTCTAAAAGAGAGACGCCGATCAAAATCCCGCGGAAGAAGATACTCGCATATGATACTGTTGTGGATCACATAAATGAGTTGAAAGGAAATGGGTATTTGGAAGAAATATACGATTCTCAGAACAATATTACTCTGTTAGCCCTGAACGAATCGAAAATTCTGTGTGATTACATAAAGAGGATAGGTTATGTTCCCGAAGAGATGTATGATTTTCAAACTCATGTAATATGGGATTTCATAACGTCAGTAAGAGAGTGGAGGAACTACCTAAAAGCAGAGTGCAGTCATTGTGGTAAGGAAGTAAAACCAAAATTGCAGGTTAAGAAAGAGGTGGCTTCAAGAAATGGGGAATACGTCTTAAAAGAGACAGGAGAGTTGGTCTGGAGGTGCAGTACTCACTACAACAATTCAAAGAAGCTGATTCATATGAAGAAAATCGACACATATTTTGAGTAGAAATGGTTAGGCAGTAAGCACCCCACAATTAAAAAGGCATTTTCATTATAGCCTTTCCGTTTGGCAGAACTGCCTGGAATTCGTATCCTTCGCTAAGGAGCTTCTCAATCTCGTTCATGGGAACGAGCCTCTGCTTCGAGCCATTGCTCGCCATTGCACCTGCAACCTTGTCCCTGAGAAGCTTCTGGAAATCATCGTTGCTTATCTCCGTTAGATCCATTTTATCAATCTCCTCCGGTTTGTAACCCACTGCCAACAAGAGCTGCTGCTGCAGGTACATTCTTGCCTTGTCCTCCTCAAGTTCGCTGTATCTGATTTCAAGGAACTTTGTGCTCTTTCTGTAGGCTTCTCTCATTTCCTCAATCACATCTGGAGGCAATCTCTTGTTTGTGCTGTATCTCGCTTCGATATCGCCCTTGTGGCCCATGATGAACTGTCTCCAAGGATGGGAAATGAGACCTTTTGCTTCTGCGATATCAAGGGCTGTGCTGAAATATGCCCTGAGAACGTAAGGGCGCATCTTCAGCCCTGAGTTCTCTATTGCTTCCCGTATATCCCTTGTGACGAGAGTAGTGCGCAGAAAGTCGTTTTTCTTCACCCCACGGACATCGAATTGCAGTAATGGTGATTCGTAAGTTAGCTCCTCTCCCTGCTTTCTCCGCTCTTCCAGATATTCCATTATGTAAGTGGTTCCTTCTTCTCCTATGAAAGAGAAATACTGGTGCCTTGCCTTACTAAGCTTGTTCTTTACCACTATCATAGCTGGTGTTTTGTCAAACTTGATTTCTTCCGATATCCTCAGGTCCTTGATATCTCCAAGTCTGAGACCATCTGTGCCCTCGTAGTCTCCCAGGGACTCTGGTCGAAGGCCTGAGAATGCCATAATTGCTATGGCAACTCTGCCTCTTGAAGTGGCTTTCCTTAATATTCTGGCCAATTCCTCCTTACTAGGTACTCTTTCGTTAACGATTGTCGGTGTTTCGTTTTCCCCGGATATGTTAACGGTTAACTGCAAACTGATACCGTTAAACTTCAACCATGACAAAATAACCTTCTTGAACCTCGCTATGTAAGAGCCTGCCTTGCCCTCTTTCTCCATCTTCCTGACAAAATCTGTGAATTCGTACCTGAAATCCTTCTCATCTGCCTCTGCCTTTTTCAGGATCTCTTTTGGGTTGGTCTGAGTAAGTTCGCAATAGTGGCCCAGATTTCTCAATGCCACTGTTGCAGTAAGAACGGACTTTGCCCTGAGGTTCTCAAACCATCTTCGCACGTCCTCGTCAAGAAGCAGTTCCTGGTACTTCGGCTGCATGGTCATGAGAACATAACGAGTGCCGAGATAAAAAGTATTCGATTAATAAATTAAATGGACCGGTCGGGATTTGAACCCGAGGCCTCTTGCTTGCAAAGCAAGCGATCTACCGCTGATCTACCGGCCCTTTTCACCAGTATGTGTTAATACATAATTTAATTTTTGCTTGATTCACCGTAGGAACTGCACATTTCAACATATACTGTCATGGACAGGTCTTCAAAAACATAATTAAGAGCGAATGACATCATTAGTGAAATGGATATAATCAAGATCGGTGGTAGCCTGCTTACAGACAAGACAGTATACAGGAAGTTTTACCAGAAAAAAACATCAACCATCATCCAGAGACTCTCAAGATTGGAAAGTTTCATACTTGTTCATGGGGGAGGTTCCTTCGGTCATTACATCAGTGAAAAATACGGTTTGCCGGGGGAGGTATCAGAGGAGAGAATAAAGGCTGCAGCCATAGTCAAATATGATATGGCTGATCTGAACCAGAGGATAGTGAAAATGCTTAACAACATGGGAAGACCTGCAATTGGCATCTCACCATTTTTCCTTGATAGAAATAACTCATTCAATTACGATCTGGTGAAGAAGGTACTGGAAATGAATTTCATTCCTGTACTTTATGGGGATGTGTATTTAAGGAATCATGAAATTGGAATCCTGTCAGGAGATCATATTATGGTTTCACTTGCTGAAATGTTCAAACCTGAGAGGGCAATCTTCCTCAGTGATGTTGATGGTGTTTTTGACATGGATCCAAAGAAATACAGAAATGCAGCAATGATCAGGAAGTATTCAAAGGAAATAGTGAATTTTGGTGCCATATCCAATGATGTTACTGGTGGCATGGAACTCAAGTTCAGATCAATGATAAACTGCAAAAAAGCAGGTGTTAAAACATATTTACTCAACGGGAATTTTCCAGAAAGAATTGAAAATATAGATAAAGAAGATTTTGTGGGGACTGAATTTTAATGATAGAAAACAGAAAGGAGGATCATATAAGGATAGCAGAGGGAAAGGAAGTCAATGCATCTCACAATTACTGGGATGACATTACTCTAATTCACAGATCTATCCCTGAGGTGGATTATGACAGCATTGACACCAGGGTAAATTTCCATGGCAACAGGGTAGAATATCCCATCCTGATATCGTCAATGACAGGTGGTACAGATCTTGCAAAGAAGATCAATGAAAATCTCGCATGGGCTGCTGAAAAATTCAATATTCCCATGGGCTTGGGGAGCATGAGGGCCGCGGCTGAAAAGAAGGAGCTAGCAGGTACATATTCGGTTATAAATAATTACAAAATACCATTCAAACTGGCCAACATTGGAGCACCACAGCTTATCGGGCAGGACAAGGATGCAATGAGCAGGGAAAAGATAGATTATCTCATGGAACTCATAGATGCAAAGTTCCTCATAATTCACTTCAATTTTCTTCAGGAGATGATACAGCCCGAAGGGGACAGAAATGCAAAGGGCGTTATGGAAAAGGTGAAGGAACTCGCAGCCAGTTACCCTGTAATAGCCAAGGAAACTGGTGCAGGTTTTTCAGAAAGGGATATTGACATGCTTATAGATGCCAATGTTAAGGCCATCGATGTTGGTGGTCTCGGAGGCACAACATTCGCAGCCATTGAATATTACAGGGCAGAGAGGCAGGGTGAGGGTGAGAAGGCCATAGCAGGAAAGACGTTCTGGAACTGGGGTGTGCCATCTCCCATAAGTTTGAAGATCATCAATGGAAGGATACCAGCAATTGGAAGTGGTGGTTTAAGAAATGGCCTGGATCTTGCAAGGGCCATATCCATGGGAGCATCCATGGGCGGCTTTGCCAGAACACTTCTGAAGGGAGCTGATGAATCCAGAGAGAGTATTGAGAAAAACATAAACGCAATCATAAGGGAACTGAAGATTGCCATGTTCCTTACAGGTTCTGGAAATGTTGAAGACCTGAAGAGGGCGGATAAATTTATCCATGGTGAATTGAAGGAGTGGAGTGATTACTATGACAGAAGATTTTGATCCACCGAAGGAAGAGCTAACAGAGGTTAAGTGCCCTGTATGCGGAGAAAGATTGTACTTTATACAGATGATGACAAGCATTGCCTATGAAAAGCAGATACTTATACAGACATATTTCTGCAAGAAATGCCTTTTCAAAAAGAATGAGGTCACACAGATAGAATCAGGTGAGCCTGTGAGAGAAAGCCTTTTAATCAGAAACATGGATGATCTCAGGGTTGTTGTCTACAGATCACCTCAGGCAAGGGTCGTTATCCCGGAAATAGGGGCAGAGATTGATCCTGGAGAGATATCTGATGGTGAGGTTACAACTGTTGAGGGTGTTGTCACAAGGATGTGGGAAAGAATGTATTCGGCACTCCTTGATTTTGAGGGTACGGAGAATGAGGAGAAAGCTGCCAGGAAAAAGATGGATATGATAGAAAAATGGCAGATATTTCCATTCACCCTTGTCATGGAGGATGAAAGCGGCATGAGCAGGATACAGAGCAGCAGGGCAACCATTGAGAAAATAGATGTTGGTTCAGTATAGAAGCAACTTTTTCATTTCTTAACAACCATGATTTAATAACGGGTGCTTAATTCACATCAATGATCAGTTCAAAGAAGATCCTCATAACGGGAGGAGCGGGATTCATCGGATCCAACATGGCTAATTTATTATCTGAAAACAATGAGATTACAGTGCTTGATGATTTCAGTGGTGGTACCTTAAAGAACCTTGACGAATCTAAGGTTGGGAAAAGTATAAAGGTCATAAGGGGTGATATAACAAAGAGGGATTTCTTCTTCAAGCTTGAGAAGGATTTTGATCTTGTTGTGCATCTGGCAGCAAATTCAGATGTAAGATCTGGCAGCGATGATCCTGAAATAGATATGCAGACAAACGTTATTGGAACGCACAATGTTCTTGAATTTATAAGGAGATCAGACATAAAGCAATTGCTTTTCTCTTCCACATCCACAGTATACGGTGAAGCGAATACCATACCAACTCCAGAGAACTATGGTCCGGAACTACCAATATCACTGTATGGCGCATCCAAACTAGCCAATGAGGGATACATATGGTCATATTACCACTATTACGGCATAAGACCATTGATCTTCAGGTTTGCAAATGTTGTGGGAAGAAATTCAACCCATGGTGTGATACATGATTTCGTCATAAAGCTTCAAAAGAATCCTTCAGAACTTGAGATACTTGGTGATGGTACACAGGAGAAATCGTACATACATGTTGATGACTGCATAAATGCAATGCTGCATGTATATGAGAATTCAACTGAAGGAGATGTTGTAAACCTGGGAAATGACCAGCGAACCAGTGTAAAGACCATTGCACATGCAGTGTGCAGTGAAATGGGTTTAAAGGATGTGAAATTTAATTTTACAGGTGGATCAGAGGGAAGGGGATGGAAGGGAGATGTGAAAATAGCACAGCTTTCAACCGACAGGATCAGAAAATATGGATATGTGAACAAACTGAACAGTGATGAATCTGTTGCACTGGCAGTGAAAGAAATATATTCCCAGATGTCCTGATTTTCACTATTTTGAATAAATTGTACAGATTAATTACCTGTTTTAATTAATTTTTTTCAGTAATCCCGTGTTTTGCTGGTTTTTAACACATAAAATCAAAGTTGCCTCATATGTAAGGGTCACTTCTCAAATAGAAATTATGCATTGTTTACTTAGTGAGAAAAAATGAAAACGATTGAAACATGGTTCTATGTAGGACTGTTGGCTGTTATCCTGATATTTGGTGTTGGGATGTATTACGAGGGAGCAATAAGCCACGCTTCACCTTCAACTTCAACCCAGAGTTCAACTAATGAGTATAATATTACCTTAGTTATTACAAACCAGAATTATCTTGCAAGTGCAGGACAGAACCAGCCCGCCTATTATGTACTTGAGAATGGAAAATTAATGTCATCCGCCCAGATATATCTGCCTGGTGATTCACTCATAAGAATGACCATAATTAATTACGATACCGGACCTGGAACTACATCCTCAACATACAACAAGGTTACTGGAACATTAAACAACACCGAATATGTGTTCAATGATACAAGCGTTAACACAACGGCCCAGACAGGTCACTGGATTAGCTCAGTTCCCTTCTCTGATCTTGCACATACATTCACAGTACCAAACATGAACCTTAACATAATGGTTCCATCTGAATCCATTGTGGTTGCCTACTTCCACACACCAGCATCTGGTGTATACAACTGGCAGTGTGAAGTTGACTGTGGTACAGGAGCAAGCGGCTGGGGAGGAGCAATGGAGACCCCTGGCTGGATGCAGGGAGAAATAGTACTTGACTAAAGGTACTATTAAATTTTAATTTTTGTTAGGTTAAGGTTTTGTTTCCTTCGACTGACTTTTTTAACTTATTGTTTTGTAAGTAAATTTTTTCAATATAGCATTAATATTTTAACCATATTTCCAAATTCATAAACAAATTTCAAGAATAGATTTTTCAATAACTATATTTTAGATAATCACATTTATTCAGTCCTATATACAGTAATGAACTTACCTGAAATTTTGCAGTTTCCCCAAACTTTTTTTCCTCGATAAGACTATGAGTCACCATGTATAATATTAATGATAACCTTTTCACCTGGATTACTGGAGGAATGAGTAAATCCAAACACAACTTCTGCCTGAGTGGAATGCCCGAGCTGGATCTGAACTCTATTGGAGTGAAAGTTGATTATGATGAGTACAAGAAGAGAAGAGAGAATATAGAAAGGGAATTCAACGACCTGATCGCACAGATGTTTGATGTGGAACCAGATCAGGTACTTTCCACTACTGGTGGTACCGAAGGAATCGCTCTTGGTTCAATCTTTCTTCATAAAAATTCAGACTGTATAGATGTACCGGTGCCTGAATATGAACCTATGTACAGGGTTCCTGAATCCATGGGTTTCAAAACACAGAGGGTAAATCCTTACGTTAAACTACATCCTGGTAAGGGAAATTCTTTGAGCACAACCATTCCGAATAACCCAACAGGTGACCTTGAAGGTGAAAGAAATCTTGAAGAATATCTTGATGGAAAACATGAGATGTATATAGACGAGACTTTCAGGGAATTCATGTTTCCAGAAAAACCATATACCCTTCTGCATAAATATCCGGAGGCAGTCGTATCAACCACCATGACAAAATTCTTTGGAGGAGCCTCATGGAGGGTTGGATGGATGCTGGGGAATAAGGAGAAAATCAGGGAGCTAAGGAGTTACAGATCCCTAACAACAGGAAGCACAGCCAGATTTTCACTTTACGCATGCATGAAAATACTTGAAAAGAGAAATGAGGTTCAGAAAATTGTAAAAAAAGTTATGGATGAAAACAGGAAGACGGTAAAGGAGATGCTTCCTAAGGCAGGCCTTAAGTTCACCACGCCAGACAGATCTTCTTTCGTTTATGTTCATACAGATGGTGATTCGTCTCAAATGGCAGAGGATATGTTATCCAAAGAGGGCATTTTTGTAAGTCCGGGTAAATATTTTGGTATACCCACAGGATACAGGCTATGCATTACATCCAGCCCAGATCAGTTCAGGAAGGATCTGGAAAAATTATGTGAATATCATGAAGGAAGGGAAAAGTCCTGATAGATTTAAGTGGGAAAAGATAATTTTCACAGATCTGAAGCCTGAAACAGATGTTTTCATTTACAGGCAGATGTGTGAAATGCTCATACCGCAGAAGGGATGTACAAACAGGTTTCGTATAAAGGCAACTGGAGAGATAACTGATTTCTATTTAGGCAGTGATGATCTCCTGTCTCTCAGGTTCATGAAGAGCTTCTTCTCTAGGCTCTACCCCCTGAAATATGAGGAGGAAAAAGAGAGTGTGGAAGAAGTAAAGGCATTCAACCTGTACAGGGTAACCAGCTACAGAGCTGACGGTCCAATAATGGTTCCGTCACTCCTTCAGAATATAGCATTTATACATAATGTTGCTGAGAATGACGTGTATCTTGACGTGGCAATTTATCACCACAGAGGTGGAAAGGCAGGCGTTTCCCTCAGAATAGGATTCACCAGTGAAGATCCGGTGAATAATAAAATCATGAGGAGCATACATACACAGATCGCAGGTTTTTCAAAAAAATCAGGAATTAAGGTAAGGAAAGTAAGAAAGAATGGTGGTTATCACATAAGGAAGGGTATTGACCCGAGATTCCTTGTGAATTTTGTAAGAATCCCCATTGATGAGGATGCCTGAACACTATTCTATTTCGTTCACTTCTTCAGTATATCTTCTCTTTGATCCAAAGGGTGTGAATGGTTTACCATTTCCCCTGTAGAATTTTGAGAAGAATTCAACATACAGCAACCTTACACCCTGGATACCAGATTCCACAATAGCCAGCAGCAAAGCAAACAGCTGCCCAATGATCAGAAGGATAACACCGAATATTATGAGAACCGGATCATGCAGTGTTGAAATGAAGAATGTGTTCACAAGCTTGGTTAGAATTACCGATGCAAGGAGGATTCCCATAATTCTCAGATATGATAGAACGTGGCTTATAACCGACGGCAATTCTATGAGACCTATTCCCTTCTCCGTGCCTATTATCATTACTACTCCAAGTATCATTGATGCTATGTCAATATCAGCAAATGGGTTTGTGGTAAGGCTGAGATTTAACTTATATATTAGTGATAATCCGTAAATTACTATTCCCCAGACGAAAAGGAGCCACCCTACCTTCCCGATGATCATCTTTTTGTGATTGTAATAATAGTCATTCAGTATACCCAGGATGAAACCGAATGACACCATTACAACACCGAAATAGCCTGTCATCAGCAGTATTTTTGATGTATACACAATTGGATTAAAATATGTTATGTGGAATGGCCCTATGGTTGTGGGCAGTATGGCGAAGCCGAAGAAGCCGTTGAATAGAATCCCTACAATTATGGCCACAATTGAACCCGGAAGCATTGCCTTTGCCAGTATCTGAAGCTGATAGGGTGAGAATATGGACGTGATGAATCCAGTCATCTTTTTTGGAAGTGGCTTCTTGGGTCCAGTTGAATTGATTCTTTTTATAAGCCAGAGCGATAGTAGAAGTATTACTATTCCAAATCCCCAATCACCTACCATTATACCGAAGAATATGGGGAAAACTATGGCAAATATTATGGTGGGATCTATCTCAATATCCTGAGGTAGTGAATAGAAACGTATGAATGACTCAAACAGCCTGAATCTCCTTGGATTATCCTGTAGTGTTGGACCTATTTCATCTGTTTTTACCCTTTCTATGATGCAGAGATGATCAGCTTTCCTTTCAACGGCATCTGATATCTTCTGGAATTTGGGTTCTGGAACCCAGCCCTCCATAACGAATATACTCTGGGAAGATGGCATCTTCATTGCTGCTTCTATCTTCTTTGCCTCTATTTCCAGGGCCTCCCTGACAGAAACTATTTCTGAATAATGCTTATCGGATAGCTC
This sequence comes from Cuniculiplasma divulgatum, assembly GCF_900083515.1. Taxonomy (NCBI): domain Archaea; kingdom Methanobacteriati; phylum Thermoplasmatota; class Thermoplasmata; order Thermoplasmatales; family Cuniculiplasmataceae; genus Cuniculiplasma; species Cuniculiplasma divulgatum. The sequence goes on along the minus strand of NZ_LT671858.1, from coordinate 48,831 downwards.
ACCTATACCTGTTTCCAATTCGCTTATCTTCTCGTTTATGTTCTTCTTGAGATTCAGAAGATCATCCCTGATCTCCCTGGGCTTTCCACGCATCTGCATTATATAAATTGCCTTTCCAGACTGAGAACCAATGCTCTGGGCGAACTCCTTTTCTCCACTCTTGGGCATTGAAAGCACCGTGTTTCCGTTAACCCTGTTTACAATGTAATTTTCCCCTATCTTTCCCTCGTATTCTCCCTGGATTAGATAGGATGAGATCACAGAATTGTTAAAACAGGACATATCCACATCAAGTGATTCAAGAGGTTCCACAATTTCAAGTCTGTTATCTATGCTCTTCAGCTCCGTTTTCAGGTCATTTATGGAATTGACAGCAGTTCTCAGATCTTCACCGATCCTTATTGATTCAGCTGCGGAGATTATTTCCTGCACGCTTGAAAATTTTCTCTTTCCAGTTATTTTCCTTGGAGGCAGGAGATTTTCCATTCCCCTGATCTCATTCATCAGTTCTATTACCCTTCCTCTTCCCTCTATCTCTGTCGAGGATTTCATTCCCTCCTTGTAGGAATCCGTAACGTCCTCAAACTGAATGGATTTCATATCATGTAGAAGTGTAAGTAGACCTGCGGCCTTCTCCCTGTAGGCAATTATCCTCATCCTTGCCATTGGCACCGGCTTAAAACCCATCTTTAGTCACTCACATAATCCTTCATAATGCCAAGTAACAAATCTACAGTACTTTTACTGTCAATGTTCAGCTTGATTCCAGCCACCTTTTCGTTCTCTTCCCTGACTTTTTCCTGCATCAGCTTATCAAATTCGGCCTTCTTTTCCTTCAGTGCAAGTTCATACTTTATCTGGAGGCTGTCCTCAAGATCCTTATATTCCTTCTCTGTCTTTGCCTTTTCAGACTCTGTCATTTCCCTGCATTTCTGCTTTTCTTCCTCTATTGATCTGTTAACAGATTCCTCTGTTTCCCTTATCTTTTTGATCTTATCAATTCCATCTGCATTCATAATCTCACCAGTGTAAAAAGTACGACAACAATTATTATGATCCTTATGGGAAACATGTATTTCCTAAGGGTGAACAGGATCAACTGCTGTCTGTTCATTTCATTAATACTATACTGCCTGTAATTCCCCCTCCTTATTTTTGTCCTCCTCCTCTGATATCATCTTCTTCTTGACAAATTTAAGAGTTGTAAACGTGTCTCTCTCAAGTTCGTCAAGTCTCATTCTTATATATTGTGACTGGCTCTTTAACTTTGGTATCATAACGAATTCAATGGCATTTGACCTTCTCTTGGTCTTGTCAATTTCCATAAGAAGCCTTCTCATGGATTTCTCCTTCTCCACAACTTCCACAAGACTTCGGAACAGACGATCATATGCATCTATGGCATCGTCTATGGGTGCAGGAACAGAAATGGCCCTAAATCGTTCTGTAAGAACGGCCTTTTCCATCATTATGCCCAGTTCAGGTATCCTCACGCCCATTACATTTCTCGCCTTTAAGGTTACATCAGCAGACCCTGACATGAAACCATAACTCTCGACCTTCATCCTTCCTTCTCTGACCTCTGCAATGGCCATTTTTTCCAGTGCATTCTCAACTTCTTTTCTTAAGTTCTCCCTCATGCCCCTTAGGTCCTTTGCCATCTTCAGGAATTCCATTATGAGTGCTGATCTTTTCATCTTAAGCAGCTCATATCCCCTCTGTGCCAGCTTAATTCTCTTCCTTAGCTGGATGAGCTCAATTCTGGTCGGTTTTATGTTAAGGTCTGCCAATTTCTCACTTCCATTTTCCGTATTTCTGTATGAAGTCCTTTTTCAACCTCTTCATTTCTGTCTCAGGCAGTTCAGATAGAAGATCATAACTTATTTCCAGTGTATCCTCTATTGTCCTATCCTCGTCCAGCTTCTGGGCTACGTATTTGTTTTCGAAATTATCTGCAAACTTTAGGTAGCTCTTATCGCTTGAACTCAAAGATTCCTCTCCTACTATTGCACTCAGTGATCTGAGATCTTTTCCAGTTGCATAGGCTGAATATAGCTGATCTGCAACACCACGGTGATCCTCTCTTGTTCTTCCCTTTCCAATTCCCTGATTCATCAGCCTTGAAAGTGAGGGTAAAACATCCACTGGAGGATAAACGCCCTTTCTCTGGAGTTCCCTGCTCATTACGATCTGGCCCTCTGTTATATATCCTGTAAGATCGGGTATTGGATTTGTTATATCGTCACCTGGCATTGTAAGTATGGGTAGCTGTGTTATTGATCCATTTCTTCCCCTTATCTTTCCTGCTCTTTCATAAATAGTACTAAGATCTGTGTACATGTATCCTGGGTATCCCCTTCTCCCTGGAACCTCCTCTCTTGCTGATGATATTTCTCTTAAGGATTCACAGTAATTTGTCATATCCGTAAGTATAACAAGAACATGGTATTCTCTCTCATACGCAAGGTACTCTGCAGTTGTAAGGGCAACCCTGGGAAGAATTATCCTTTCCATGGATGGATCGGATGATAAATTCATGAATATTGCAGCCCTGGAAAGAGCTCCTGTCTTCCTGAATTCGTTCATGAAAAAATTTGCCTCTTCGCTTGTAATACCCATGGCCCCAAACACCACGGCAAAGCTTTCCCCAGTCTTCAGGGTTTTTGCCTGCCTTGCAATTTGCGATGCAAGCACATTATGTGGGAGACCGGAACCTGAGAATATGGGAAGTTTTTGTCCCCTTACAAGCGTGTTCATTCCATCTATTGTGGATATTCCAGTCTGAATGAATTCTGATGGCTCCTCTCTTGAATATGGATTTATTGCATCTCCAACTATCTCAACACTTTCTTTGGACAGAAGCTGTGGTCCGTTGTCTATTGGTTCACCAAGACCATTAAAAATCCTTCCAAGAACCTCATCAGATACCTTGATCCTGGCAGTTTCACCCCTGAATCTTACAGTTGTATTATTGCTGTCCAGACCAGATGTTGAGCCGAAAACCTGTACTATGGCAAGCCCATTTCTTGTGTCGAGAACCTGACCTGATTTTATCTCCCCACTGGGTGTCTCTATGGTGACCATTTCATTATAGCCTGCGTCTGAGATCCCTTCCACAAAGATCAGTGGACCACTTATCTCGCTTATATTCTTGTATCCAACCTTAACCATTACTTTTCACCCCTGATTCTTTTTAGATCTGAATCTATGCTGGTCACTGTTTCATTGAAATACTTCTCCAGATCCGGATCTCTTACCTCTTTTATCCTTGAAATTTTCTCCTTCGAAGGTATATTCTCTATCTGAGACATTGAGAATCCCTGATCAATTGTCTTCTCTATCTCATTGGAATAGTGCATGATCAGTTTCATCATCACGATCTGCTTATTAAGTGAGCAAAACTGATCCACATCGTCAAAGGCACTTTGCTGCAGGTAATCTTCCCTTATTATCTTGGCAACATCCAGAACTGATTTTTCCCTGTCTGGTAAGGCATCATATCCAACCAGCTGGACAACCTCCTGCAATTCAGATTCCTTCTGAAGTATATTCATCATCTTACTGTAAATTGTTGGCCAATCCTTGGATATATTCTCACTGAACCATGGCAGAAGTTCACTTTCATATAGCGAATAACTGTTCAGCCAGTTTATTGATGGAAAGTGCCTCCTCGAGGCGAGAGATGCATCAAGTGCCCAGAAAACTCTTGTAACTCTCAGGGTGTTCTGTGAAACAGGCTCTGATATATCTCCACCAGGTGGTGAGACTGCACCCACTATGGTTATTGAACCATTTCTGTCTGGATTTCCAGAGATTATGGCATTTCCCGATCTTTCATAGAACTCAGAAAGCCTCCTTCCCAGATATGCTGGATATCCTTCCTCTCCTGGCATTTCCTCAAGTCTACCAGATATTTCCCTTAAGGCCTCTGCCCATCTTGATGTGCTATCAGCCATTAGAGCAATTCCATATCCCATATCCCTGTAATATTCTGCTATGGATATTCCAGTATAAATACTGGCTTCTCTTGCTGCAACAGGCATGTTTGAGGTGTTTGCTATTAATATTGTTCTCTCCATGAGGGGCTTTCCACTCTTTGGGTCCTGCAGTTCAGGGAATGTTGTGAGAATTTCGGTCATTTCATTTCCCCTTTCACCGCATCCCACATAAACAACTATATCGCTGTCTGCCCACTTGGACAGCTGGTGCTGAACCACGGTCTTTCCAGATCCAAATGGACCTGGAACTGCAACTGTTCCACCCTTTGCTACAGGGAAAAATGTATCAATTACCCTCTGACCTGTTACAAGTGGTATGGAAGGTGGTAATTTTGATTTTACACCCCTGATAGTCCTTACAGGCCACTCCTGCCTCATGGTTAATTTTTTATCTCCATTCTTTGTTTTAACATGAGCATAGACGTCTGTAACGGTCATGCTGCCCTCAAGGATCTCACTAATCTGACCTTCTATGTCCCTTGGAGCCATTATTTTATGTTCTATAAGAGATGTTTCCTGAACTGTTCCCAGTATCTGTCCAGGTTTTATATCATCACCCTTTTTCACCAGAGGCTTGAATTCCCATTTCGCCTTCAGATCTATGGGATTTGCTGTATAACCTCTCCTTATGAAATCTCCACTGCTTTCCCGTATGATGTCCAGAGGTCTCTGGATACCATCGTAAATGGATTTAAGTAATCCAGGTCCCAGTTCAACTGAAAGAGGCTTTCCGGTTGTCTCGACCTTTTCTCCCGGCTTTATCCCACTTGTATCCTCGTATACCTGTATTGTTGCCCTGTTACCGTTCAGCTTTATGATTTCTCCCACGAGGTTGAGTTCACCTACTCTAACCACATCAAACATTTTTTGGTTTTCAATATCTTCCGCGACCACTACTGGACCGGAAACTCTGATTATCTTTCCCAATTTTTCACCTTCCTATATCTACGCCCAATATTCTTTTGGCCATTGTTTCTAAACTTTCTTCTCTGTCCACACCTGGCAGGGGGATGAACATAACGAGAGGCTTAAGTGTGCTCTCATAATAATTAAGCAGTCTTTTATCCATAACTGACTTCAGGCTTTCTGATACAAAGATCACGGAGTACTTCCCTGACTTTTCAATTGACTGAAGTTTTTCAAGTGCCTCCTTGCCCTCAGCCTCAAAAGTATCTTCTATTCCTATGAGCCTGAACCCCATTGAGATTGATCTTTCCCCAATTACCGCAATTCTACCTTCATCCTGCTTTTGATTGATCATATATTTACCATCATCTTCCTTATTCTTTCCTTATCCATTCCATATGCCTTTCCAGCAAATATTATCCTCAGATTATTTCTCTCATTCTCAAACCTTAGAAGCGTATTAAATATGGAACCTATGGAATTCGATTGAAGGGAAAATCTCGGAAGGGTCCTCTCCAGAAGAGTCCTCTTCATGAGAGTTTCTGCTTCTCCTGATGAAATTCCATTTTCATTTTCTATTCCTTTTACTCCGTAAAGGTTCAAACACTTTATTGCTATATTTTCTGATTCACTTGAATTGTACATCTCTCTCAGCTTCTGTATGTCAATATTACCCATGTTCATTAGACCATTATCTATGGCCTCAAAATCCAGTCCCAGGGTCTTTGCCTTTATCAGTGTCATAAGATTCTTTTGATCGACCTCATCCCTTATAAAAAATCTCGCTGGTTCCTCATTCCCAAGAAAATATTTAACACTTTCGAAAAGCCTTGAGTAATATGCAATATCCAGTGAATACAGAAGCACTGATACATCTCTCTCCTTCCTGTACTCATCGAGATATTTTAATAGGTATATTCCGTAACTTAGCTTCACAAGATATTTAGAAATTCCCTCTATGTCGTTTTCATTTATCATTAATGTATAATCTTCTGGTGTAAGCACGTTTCCAAGCATACCCACAGGGTAGTTGTTTCTGTCAACAACAAAGATATCACTCTTCTTTATATCTTTCCCAAGATACTTTGAAGTAATGATGTTTTTTATGCTATCTATATCCCATCGTGATATGTAACTCTTAATTGCTTCCCTTCCATTTGCTGGAGGAGATTCTGCAACTTTCAGTACAAGATTCATCATCCTTCTGTTGGATGCAATCTCAAGAAGTTCATAGGAACTGTATAATCCTGATAGAGCCTGAATATGGGTGCTGTACGGGGTTCCGTCCATTATTCTTAAAACATCTGAAAAACTCTCTGCATTTATGAGTTCGCTGAAGGTTTCTTCCTTTAGAAGCTCATCATTGAGTAATCGGCACTTGGACGCACTCCCGAAAAAAGTTGCATCCATTAATCCGCACCCATCTTTTCCATTATCATCTCCTCGATCTTTTCTTTCTGATCGCTCATAATGGAATCAAAAGTCATATTAAGGGTCCTCTTTCCATCTGATGATGTGACGAGTATCCCAAGCCTTATCCTTTCTGATTGCTCAAAGGTAAAATCTCCATTAACCTTGCTTATAATGTTCTTATCTTCACTGGAACCTAGAACTTTGAAGCCCTTTCCAAGCTTAGAACCTGCTTCCTTTATGGAATTCCTGATAAACTCTTCATATTTTGGGTCCTTCCTAATGATAGACTCAGAATTATATGCAATTTCCCAGAAATCCTCAAGAAGTTTTCTCTTCCTTTCCATCTCTATGGTTTTAATTGCAATCAGTATCTCGTCTTTTGATGTCACTTCAATTTTCTTCAGGCTCTCCTCGAGTTTTCGTGACATGTTCTTTTCAAGTTCTTTCAGTCTTTCCTGACTTCTGTCCCTTATTTCCTTAAGGCTCTTTTCACAGTCAGCGGATATTCTATTGATTTGCTCCTTACCCTTTTTTTCTATCTCTTCTATTATATCCTCTGCTGACATTTTGATATCACAGTATGGCTTTCAAAAGCACGTATCCAAGAACCAAACCTATAATCCACAGGGTTTCTGGAATGACGAAAAATATCAGTACCTGTCCAAACTTCTCCGGCTTCTCGGCTATGATGCCCATACCCGATGCACCTATTCCCTGCTGGGCCATTCCAGTTCCAATCAATCCGCCTGCAATGGCTATGGCAGCCGCAATAGCTTCCAGTGCATAAGTACTAACCACATAGTTAGACGAACTGGTTGTCGCCATTGCTGTTACCACAGCACTCCATGCAAACGTTCCAACGCTATAAATCATGAAAATCCTCAAACGCTTATAAAGATGTTTTATTTAAATTTAATTGGAAAACACTTTTAAATTCAGCTTATTATATTTGTGGAAATTACTAATAATTTTCGCACTATCTCACTAACTTACAATAAAATATAACAAATGAATTAAAAAATGATCATTTTCCTTTGATCTATATATAAATTTACTGCCCCCTTTTCTTTAACATACCAACTGCAAGCGCAATAAAAAGTAGTATAATTATATCACCCACTATTATATAAATATAAGATGAGCTAAGGCCATATGGACCAGAAGTTGACGTATACGGTGAAATGATCCTGTTTGCAGTATAGGGTGAAATGGATCCTTTTAATGTAGAGGTGGAAATACGAATATACAAACTTCCGGCAAGAGCTACTACAGAAGCAAGCGGTGTTCCATTGATAATATATTTGATAAATTTATTTCTCAGTTTTCCCATGCTTTACAATTGCACCAAATTAGATATTTTTTTGTGTTTTTTGATTGTTACATTCAATCTAATTAGATTATTTTATTAACTTTCCAGTTGCCATCTTCCACATGTAAAGGTCCAGTACACCTGGCTTCAGCCCAAGCTGTTCTGAAATCTGGATCACCTGTTGTTCATACTTCATGTAAAGCTTTCTATTCAGGGCCTTACCTGATCTTGCAAATTCCCCGTCCAGCATTCTTATGATGTGTTTATCAAGTATTGCAAAGTCAAAAACACCAGTGTTCCTTAGAAAATGAGATGATTCCTTATACCCTATTCCCTTAACATTTTCCACAATGAACTCTCTTGCGACCCATGGATCGGGATGATTCAACAGTACAGGTAGTTCAGGTATTATCCATCTGTTCTCCGAAATAAATTTACCCCTCGTATTGTAGAATCTATAATGCGCATTTTTTAATTTAGCAGTTAAAACTTCTGTACTATCCTCTATGAATGGCTGTACTCCCAGCTCTCTCTGCATCTTTATGCCTAATTCTGCAGAAGTATTGGCTGTCAGGAAGCAGTAGCATAGCTCAAAAAAAATCTCTGGTCCATCCTTCTTTCTGAATGATTCGAATTCCTTAACTCTTTCATTCACCTCGTCCCTGAATTTGGAATTAATTAGATCTTCCAGTTCTGTGAACCATACTTTCTGTGCTGTTATATTGCTACCAGTCATGTTATCCTTGTTGACTCTGTACCGCATTTATGTGAATTAGTCTTTCTATTCAGTTCTATTTCTTTTGAATATTGCCTTGATATTCCCTTAAAAGGTTTACTGCTAACTTTTAAAAGGTAGACGCTATTAGTCCCCTATATGAACATTCATACTGAACCCGAAGATGGAAAGAATCCTGTACTTGAGATCATAAGGGAAAGCCAAAAGTTCCTGCACCTGAACTACTATCTCATTGACGATCCTGAATTCATGAAGGCAATCGAGGACAGGGTATCCCATAAGGTAAACGTTCAGATAATAATTGATGGCGAGCCATATGAGGGAAGCAGTCATTCCAGCCTTGAGGCACTCAGAAGGACAGGCGCACAGGTTAATCTTTCTCCTTCAAGATTTGATAATACTGACGTTTTTGATCATGCGAAATACATGTACAATGAAAAGAGGTTCCTAATAGGAACAATGAATCTGACAGATGCAGCATTCAAGAGCAACAGGGAGTACTTTGTAATAGGCGATGAAAGAAAGGTTCTAAAATCCCTTGCAAGTATATTTGAATCAGACTGGAAGGGAGAAAGAGCAGGTGAGGTTGATAGAAAGGATCTGATTGTTTCACCAGACTCTGAGAACAGGATCCTTGGAATACTGAGGGACGGAAAGAAGCTATTCATAGAAACAGAAGAACTTGGTAATGACAGGGTAATTCTTGACACCCTGAAGACCAAGGGAAAGAAATTAAGGATGATACTTCCTTCAAGCATTTCCGATGAGGACATGAATAACGCAGATGAACTCATGAAGAATGGTGCAAAAATTAGGGTAATGCCTGCTGAAAAACTCTATATGCACGCCAAGATGATCCATACAGGAAAGTTCGTGTTCATTGGTTCACAGAATTTCTCATCCACAAGTCTACTGAAAAACAGGGAAGTAGGGATCATGGTGAAGAAATACGGGATGAAGAAGATATTCAATAACAAGTTCAAGGAGGACTGGAAAAACTCTGAGACTATTACCAGAAAGATGAGGAAGGGCGCAAAATCCTGATTTAAATTAACTTTAGATCAAATAATTATTCCACTTTTATGCTTATTGTATTTGGTTTGTAACGACATTAAATTAAAAATCTCTAAATAACTACCTCTGCCTTCAATTCTACATTTTTAAAATTACATAATTTCGCAGATATGCTCTTATTTCTTAAGTATGATTTCACAAATTTTATAGACCGAATTACCACTTTTAAAAAATTATGGTTGTAAATTAAAATGAAAAATGAGGGTTTATTTGAATGCGAGATATGCCTTGTGAGCCTTTTCGAATCTCTTGTTCACTGATGCCCAATCTACATTCTTCATGAATGCGTCCAGATATGGTGCCCTCTTTGCCCCGTAGTCTACGTAATATGCGTGTTCGTAGACATCTAGAGCCATGACGACTATGGCATTCCATATTCCATTTGTGTTGTGTACATCAGCACCAATGTTTCTCAGCTTTCCGGTGTTCAGGTCATATACAAGAAGTGCCCATCCCCTGAATGCAGTACCAGTAGCATTAAAGTCCTCAACCCATTTCTCATAGCTTCCGAAATCTTCTGAGATCTTCTTTTTCAGTTCTTCAGATAGATTCTTGAGACCATCCTTTTTCAGTGACTCGAAATATATCTCGTGAAGAAGCGAACCATCATAATTGAAGGTTTCTTCCAGCTTAAGTTCCCTGAATTCGCTGTAATTCTGGTTTGCCTTGCTTCTGTCTGCATTTGGAAGTTTTTCCCAAATCTCATTCAACTTTGTGACGTACCCATTATAATGCGTCTCAAAGTGATATTCTATTTGCTGATCTGATATACCATCCAGTCCCTTTGGCTTGAATTGATTTTTCTTTTCCCATTTTTCTACCATTTTTTCACCAGATCAATATTATTTACTGGTTTAAAAATTGTATCGATAACGTTTAAATAATTGTTTTTTAAGAATTATTATCACCGAAATTTTACCGGAAGATAAGACCCCTATGATTATGTTTTTTCCATTGTTGAGGTTGATTCTTCTCGCTCCTTAGCCTTGAGTACAATGTACAGAGTTGCCAGAATTACAAATATGACAGGTATGACCACGAGGAATGCGTTTCTGTATCCTACTATTTTTATTACCTCACCAGATATGAATGGCATTACTGTACCAATGGCCATCATTATGGAAAAGAAATAACTGTTAGCCATATTTCTCCTGTTTTCTGGAAAACTCCTTGTTATGGACATTACAGAAAGTGGATATGTAAGTCCATGGGGGATGCCGAGGATCAGGAATGCTAACATAAAATAATCATAGGATTTTGCTGTTCCAAGTACAAGCAATCCTATGGCGGAAAGAATAACCGCTGAAAACATCAATCTTGGCAATCTTTCTGGTACCCTCACAGAAAATACAAGTCTTGATATGAATGATGTTAGAAAGAAAAGGCTGAATGTCAGATTGACCGTAGAGATGTTTATATTGAAGTCAGATATGCCGAAGAGCCCACCATACGTGGTGAGAAAGGCAAAGGGGATGTTATAGGCAAGGATGTTGAGAAGTGATGATTGAAATCCCTTATCCTTTAGTACTGTTATATCAAATCCTCTTCTCCTGACACCCATCTCATCTGGAAATTTTATGAAGAATGAATCGATCATTCCTACGGCCGGTAAAATGGAGAATATAAGGAATGATTCTTGGAATGATACGTAGTGGAGCAGTTCACTTTCAATATACGGTCCAAGTATCAATGAAAGACTGAGAGTGAGGGTGTAAATGGAAAGGATTCTTTCCCTCTGTCGTTTATCCTTAAAAAGAGACGCTGATGTGATAATATTGGGCATTATGGAACCCAGTGTGAAAGATGCAACTGGCAGAATTATCCATATTGTGAAGGGAGTTGATATATAGAAGAGCGGAAAAGTAACTGCATATATTATTGACGAAATAATGAAAATTTTCCTTCTTGTTTTGGACTCAGCTCTTGCATTGATGAATGTACTCATTATAAAGGTAGTCAGGGATGCAGCTGAAGCCAGAAGACCTATCTCGACGTTGGAATAGAAAAAGTAGTACCTTGCCAAGAGAGGTACAGATGTAACATACATATTGTTACTGGACCTGATGGCAAAGGTCATCGAAAGGATGACCGCTATGATTACGATTACTGTCCTATGATCTATTTGCCTATCTGTGTTTGAATTTTCAGGCATTAAGTACTGCCCCTTCCAGCTTGCTGTAATCTTGAGGTTTTTCCAGTATTGGCTTCATGGATTTCATGGTGCCAATTATGAACTCAAGAGGAAATTTATTCGGTAATTTTTTTGAAACTGTCTCTGCAGCCTTTTCCGGATTTTTATTAAATTCCTCCAGTCCCTGGTTGTAAATGGTCCTGAAATCGTTTAGAGTGCTCCTATCCTCAAATGAGGCTGAACAGCTTCCTGGGACATAGATCCCAGCTTTCTTAGCCCTTTCCTCCAGTGTAATACCTTTCATTCCACTCATGGACATAACTACTGCTGAAGTTGCCTTACCCTTATTTAACAGTGCTTTAATTTCTTCCATATTCTCTCCATAAACAAAGTCTACTGGCAAGGATTCATTCCTCACAATAATTTTTGATAAAACATCACTTGCTCCACCCTTTCTCAATATTGCTGTTGTTCCATTGAAATCTGGGCTAACCATCGATAATCCACTTAATAATACCATATGAATTGGCAACTTTCTCTTGATCAGTGAGATTGAAGAATCCATGATTATGTCAGCATTCCCATCCTTTCCAAATTTTACATCTATATCCTTACTGTCAACTGCAAGCAGTGGAAAACAAACTGGTCCTGGTGCTGTTAAAACTTTAATGCTCATAATTAGTGATTACAAATAAGGATAAATAACTTAGTCATAAATTATTATCAATTGTCATAAGGATATCATCTATCATGCCTCTGGCAAGTCTCAGAGCCTGATAATGGGATTTTACGAACTCATGTCCCTTATCTGTTATCCTGTATATTACTGCCTTTTGATGATCCTCTTCACAGGATCCTTCATTTTCTATAAGCCCCTTATTTTTAAGGTTTTTGAGCAAAACATAAACTGTACCCTTTGGAAGTTCCACTCCTATTTTTTCCGTAACTTCCCTGTTTAGTTCGTATCCGTAACGTGGTTTAATGCACATTTCCCTTAAGAGGTATATACTGAGCAATCCTCTCAGTATTTTTTCATCGGACAGTTTCATATGATGCCACATTCTAATAGGTAAACTATTTACTTAAACTTTCTCAATGTTTACCAGATAATTTTCCATAAAATTTCTCAAAAGATATGAAATGATAATGGATAAATTTTGACGAAATTGGAAGTTTTGAAATGTCTTCCTTCAATCATCTTTATACATAGTGTCCTCATCTTCCCCTCCTGAAAGGAAGAGCGACATGGCAGAATAAACGTCTTCCATTCCGAACATGTTCTTTGAAGACACAGGTATCATCTTACTGCTTAGACCGCTTTCATCGAAAGAATTCATCACGTTGTAGAAGAAGTCCTTTCTAAGATCTACCTTTTCCTCCATCAGGCTGTCCATTAGGTTGTCAACAGACTCATCCCACTGCGAAATCGTTTCAAGCTGATCATCCTGAAGAATATCTGATTTATTCATTATATACAGTGTTGGTTTGAAGAACCTTGTCATTACTGATGCGTACATAAGTTTCTGCGATATATATCCGGATGGGATTGATGATATGATAGAATCTCCAATGAATGCCAGCATGGATTTCTTGCCCCCAAGAGAGTCCACTATCATTGAACTTGAAGATCTCAGGGTAAAGAGTTCTATTTGTCCCGGTGTGTCGAAGATTACATAGTAGTCAGTGAGTTCATCCAGAAGTGCCTTTATTCTATCTACATTTTCTATTATGAGATCTGAAGCCACGATCTGGGCACCGTTTGGTCCCAGGTTGAATTCGCTCATTATGTCGCTTATGGATATCCATTCTCTTATGTCTATATCACTTTCATATGGAATGAATTCTGACCCAGGGTCCAGATTCACAATGGCTGCATCCATGTTGTTGGTTGTTAGCCAGTCCTTGAATGAAGCACAGAATGTCGACTTACCTGTTCCCGCTGGTCCGGCTACAAAAAGTGCCCCTTTCATTCCAGAATCTCCTCCTCAATTTCACCGTAATTATCCAGTGGATTTTCAATGTGTGTTTCGACCCTCTGAATATCCTCGGTACTGTTGAATGATGTGTCTATTGACCTGAAAATATTCTCTATCCTGTACATCTGTGCAGGTGGCAGGTTGAAATTCTTCATTAATTTTCTAGTTTCTTCCATGTATTTCACTATTCCTCCTCTGTGTATGGTGAGGATCAAGTTATCATTTCCGCATTTTTGGCATTTTCCTGAAAGTGGAATTCTCCTGTACTTTGCATTGCATTTTGTGCAGCGCATTTCCTGAGAGAAGAAGCCCCTGTAGTTTCCAAACATATCCGGAAGGAAGTGTGAATTTATAAGTCTGGATGCTACATCGTCCTGATCAACTGCCCTTATGATTTTTGCAAGGTTGAGTTGCTTCTCTATCTTTTCTGACATTGTTTCAAGAGTTTTATATGATGATAATAAAACCCCTGAATTGAGGTCTTTTGTACTGAACTGAAAGTCCATTCCTCTGGCAGACCCTGTTTTTTCTACCATATACTTCACAGGTTTCATCATTTCTTCTATCTCTGCAGGCTTAATCCTCTTCAGTGTTGCCTCATAAAATTCAAGTGGATATTCTGATTGTGAGTCCACATTCAGGGCCTCCTTGTCAACCTCATCAGGTCTCAGCAAAAGAGTCATTACAAGTGGAGCATCCATTAGACCCCCGGTTGTTGAAGGAAGGAAATCTTTAGAAAAATTGAGAAGTCCATCCATCAGGAGCATTACAGAATCCTCATCACCATCACAGTTCCTCCTCTTTGCAGCGTGATAAAACGGATGTGCATATCCCCCGTTCACCCTTGAGAAACCTATAATTCTTCCGGCTATACCACCTGAAGTGTGCGGAGCAAGTCCTATGACAATATGTCCTATAAGATCACTTTCATCCCTGCAATTATAGAACTTATCCATTTTATAATACTTTTCCAGTAAGTCATCAACATATTTTGAGACATTTAAAAGATATCTTGCACAGTCCATCGGTATTATGATATCCTGCGTGAATAGTTCATTCATTCCTGGTTCATACCCGATCTCCCTTGCCTTCTCCTCAGGAAGGAAAATTTCAGAGGACTTGAAATGTGTTATTGGTACGTCACTCATATCATACCTGCATGTTCCATCCTTATTCACTGATACATTATTCAGCGAGCGTAGAATTCCCTTTTCCAGTGGTTCAACATGCTTTCCCTTTGACATTACCTTCTTTACGCCCTTGAATTCCTTTAGATCATTTGGACTAACCCCGAGATTATCCAGCGCTGAATTCCATATCTTTGATAGATCAACCTTGATTTTTTCATATGTCCCGGAATCCTTCATTGGAGAGCCACATTCGCTGCATCTTACCTCCGGTCCCACATGATTGCAGTTTGTGCACTTTCTGACATTTACTTCAACCTCATATTTGGAGTGTGATGACTTTGCAGCATCCATTATTGAACGTCTTGAAGAGCCTGTGTTTTCAATTGGGAAAAGGGAGTGCACCTTTGGTTTCATCTTTCTTTCTCCCGCTTTCTCTGGCCTTCCAAGCCTTGCACCTATTCGTACCGGAGCTCTTGGCATAATGGTAACTCCCGCAATACTGCTTATGCATTCCATAGGATCAGTTGTTTCTATATGCCTGAAATTGCCCATTAATTCCCTGAGTATGTTTTTGTCATCAAGTATGATCTCATTTCCTACTGTGTGATATTCAACTCCTAATTTTTTCAATATATCCTCAGTTTTATCTGCACCACTGATTGATGGGTAATTCTTTTTTTTCACAGAATCAGTTATGATATCCCCTAGTTCGTTAATTTCCTCAACAGAGAGATCATGCCAGAAAAAGTTATAGTCCGGGTGAAGAGGTATGTGGAATTCTTTACTTAGGTCAATTGCATCCTTTACATTCCTTACTATAATTCTTTCCCTTGGAACATTTGCTGCAACTGCGAGTTTATTCCACCATTCCATTACAAATGGAGAGGGTTCAAGAACATGGTTATTCTCAAGAAAATCACCATATGATATGAGTATCTCCCCCAGATCTGTGATCTCAACTACCTTTTTTACAACCTCTTTAGCCTGCTTTTCGTCCCTGATTCTGAGATGTCTTCCGTCATCTAAAAGAACCATGGGGCCTTCGATTTCATCACAGGGTGTCATTGCGGCTGCCTTTCCTGGCAGCTCTACCTTCAGCTGGCTTCCGGTGGCAACAAAATCGTCCAGTATGATCATTGTTGCAGGGTGTATGGAAGCTGCAGCAAGTCCTGATAACCTTGATCTTCCATATCTAAGCCTGAAGCCCCCAGGTCTGTTTGGGTAGCCGAAAACAGGCCTGCCTGCCACAAGATCTCCAAGGAATTTTGTGGCTTTCCGATCAACTGCAACATCTGTTGTGTTCTTTCCTGATTTTTCAAGGAAGTCCCAGTCATTTATTCCCAGTTTAGTGGTGTGCTTCAGAACCTTCTTTGTCTTCTGGAGAAGTCCTTCACATAAAACCAGACACATTCCACCCCTGATCTTGTTAGTTTTGAATCTTTCCATATCTCTATGACCTGAGATCTCCTCATCTTCACTTCCCTCTCCATCTATACATACTGGACAGTTCTTCAGGACATTCTTTATCTCCTGATCATCCGGGAGATACTGAAGATGTTTCACCCTGTTGTAACTCTGAATTTCCTCAATATATCTTTCTATTTCCTCATCTGTGATCTGGAACTTTCCTATATTTAGCTGTCTCCTCACAAGATCTGCAATAAGTACACTAAGAGCCTGAGCGGTTCCTCCAGCTCCCCTTATAGGCCCTGCATATACAACTGAAACATAATCTGTGCCATCAAAATTCTTACCTATGGTTACCCTGGAAATCCCTTCCAGAGGTGCAACAAGGATGCCTTCGGTAAGAATTGCGAGACCGACCCTCACTGACATATCAACGGCCTTATCCATCCCCTCGCCGGAATATTTCTGTGCGGTCCTCTTTGCCATCTCAAGGGCCACTTCTTCTCTGCTCATTGTCAGGGATAAATCTCTAATTTCCTGACTTATATCCTTTAGATTTAGCAGTTCTCCTATCCTGTCTGCCATATCATTGGCCAGTGGTATTTCAACCCTGTCAGTAATGTCCAGTCCCCTTGACCTTGCCACCCTGGCCACATCATAACATTCATTGACTTTTTTCCTGACCAGCAGCTGATAATCAGTTTCACTTATGGTGGCCATACCATATCATGCTCTCTGTTCCATTTGTACTTTTTCCTTCCTGAATTCAAATGCCATCTTAACAAGATGTAAGTGCAGTGGAGATGGTTTAAGTGGTCTAGACTTGAATTCTGCATGAAACTGGGATGCAATGAAATTCTTTCTGTTCTTAATCTCAAGTATTTCCATTCTTATTCCCTCCTCATCTTTTCCTGAGAATATAAGACCATGATCTTCCAGCTTTTTAATATATTCTGGATTAACCTCAAATCTGTGCCTGTGCCTTTCCATTATTTCATTCTGTTTATAAAGATCAAAGGCCAGTGTATTTTCACTTACAACAACTTTCTTGGCTCCAAGCCTCATGGTACCACCCATATCCTTGACGCCAACCTGTTCTGGGAGGATATCTATAACAGGATTTTTTGAATCTGTTGAAAACTCCGTGCTGTTTGCGTCTTCAAGCCCTAGAACGTTTCTCGCGTATTCTATGACTGCAACCTGAAATCCAAGACATATGCCAAGGTATGGTGTATTGGTTTCCCTCGCATATTTTGCTGCAAGTATTTTACCCTCTACCCCTCTGTATCCAAATCCGGGTGTTACAAGTATTCCATCTAATTTTTCCAGTACTGATGGATTTTCCTTTACCATATCTGAATCCAGCCAGATAATATTAACTCCAATGCCCGTACTCCCAGTTGCGTGGTTCATTGCCTCTCTGTGACTAATATAGGCATCATGCAACTCTGTGTACTTTCCTATTATTCCTATATCAACAAAAGAGTCCGGGGAGAGCAGATTTTCCTTGTACGTTTCCCAGCTGTCCCTGAACACTGTGGTCTGCAAACCCAGCTGTGATTTAATAATATCGATTACAGACTGTTTTTCTATTACTTCAGGAACCTGATAGGCATTTTCCACTTCATAAACACTTATAACGGCCTCTTCAGGCACATCAGTGAACAGTGATATTCTTTTCTTCACCTCCTTAGACAGTGGGTTCTTTGATCTGCAAAGTAAGAGATCAGGTTGCAGTCCAATTTCCTTCAATGCCCTAACACTATGCTGTGTTGGTTTTGTCTTCTGTTCCTCTTCCCTTCCTATTTCCGGTACAAGTGTTACGTGACCGAGAAACACCTGTCCTTTTTCTTCCCTTCTCAGCTGCCTTATTGCCTCCAGAAATGGCATTGACTCTATGTCTCCCACAGTTCCCCCTATTTCGATTACAACCACATCGAGATCTTCGGCACTTGAAACTTTTCTTATCCTTCTCTTTATCTCATTTGTTATGTGAGGTATGATCTGTACGGTACTACCAAGATATTCTCCCCTTCTTTCCCTTTCTATGACTTCCTTGTAAACCTTTCCTGTTGTGATATTGTTATTTCCTGTTAGACTTCTATCCAGGTATCTTTCATAATTTCCTAGATCTAGATCGACCTCACTTCCATCATCCAGTACAAAAACTTCTCCGTGCTGGTATGGGTTCATTGTTCCTGCATCATAATTGAGATATGGGTCTATTTTTAATGCTGTTACCTTGACCCCACTATTAGTAAGTATGTGACATAAACTTGAGGCAATTGTTCCCTTTCCAATACCGGAAAGGACACCTCCTGTAATTACAATATACTTCATTTTTAATGAATAGTTGGCTGTTATTAAAATTGTTGTATCAATGATTAAAATAATGTTACAATCTTCACATATTAACCGTCAAAATACCTTAATTGGCCTTATCCGCATGCCGGTAAATAGAATCACCCAATGTTATTATAAAGATTTGGCATTTCTGAATTATATGGATCAGAATTCAAGATCATTCTGGCAGATAAAGATAACTGAGGCAATACAGGGAGATGTTGTGGTTGTGCCAAAGAATGATGGGATCAGCAATGTTCCTAAGCCCAGGGATTCTGGGCTATTCAGGAGATCTCTTGGTGAGATTAAGGGTCAGATAGCAGACTGGAGAGCATCTGTTCCAGGCACAACCCAGTGTGTCCACGCCGTTGAGTACAGGGATAGATATGAAGTTCATCTGGACAGGTATGATCCTGGGAAAAAACCTCTGGAACATCTCCTTTATGATTCGCCAAAATATGCAGCCATAATTGCAACAGGTGCCGTAGCGACACTTGCCGTAGTGAGAACACTCCTGAGAAAAAAGTAGATCAAAAACAGGAAAAATAATTTCTTTTTTTAAAAGTTTGGGTTAACTCCTCAGAGTATTTCCTGATTTTCCAGTTCCTTGAAAATATCTTCATACTTCTTTTCAAGTCCATCTTCGTGAACTGATAGGCTTGCGAACTGAATTATTTTGTTTCTTCTGAATACCCACTGATTTACCCTCCAAACTTTTCCCTTGCTTAGTGTTACTTCCTCTGCCTGTGTTTTCAGTATCCCATTCTCTTCAAGATCATAGAATGCGTCCCTTTCTGGTGGTGATAGAACATTGTCCAGCACATAGTCCTCATATCCAAAAAAATCGAGCAGGAAATCACATAGATCCAGGACGTCTCCTCTGGTTAATCCCTTTGTTCCGTAAACATTTTCAAGTGCCTTTATCAGGGTTTCGCGTCTCAGGACAACCATTGAAATCATGTGAGTATTACAACTACTTAATTAAATTTCCTATGCTCGGGAAAAAACTTATATTATAGTATTTGAATGGCTTCTCTCCTTTTTTTATTATTAATTTGTTTGTGTTAAATGTTAAGGACATACATGTTATATGTTGACAGGGATATTTTCATTATTCCATAGACTTATAATAAAACAAAAATTGTGTTTAAAATTCCAATATTATCTAATTACCGAATAGCAGTCATGTTAGTTTTAATTTTATAACTTGCGAATTGCGTATATAATTTAGTCAATAATCTGTTTTTTTAAATAGTATAATTTCAGCATTTTCAAGATACATTTGTTCCATGAACCTCTGGAAAATGAATTAATAGGATGATTTTTCTATTCAAATCGGTAAGGGTAATTTTAAATATCACTCTTAAAATACTTATCCGTTGAAAGTGAAATATATAGGTTTAATTGCAACTGTGTTACTTGCAATTCTTCTAATTTTTATGTCTGGCAATAATTTCTCTTCAGTTAATACCCATAATTTCAATATGCTAAGTCATGAAGGTAAATTTGCCCATAGCTCAGTAAACACTTCAAATGAAAATAAAATAATCAAATCTAATATTACACTAACATCCAATCTAACAGGGGCGAACATTACCATAGAACCGGGTGTCGTTGTTACTTCAGATGGATGGAACATTTTTGCAAACGGAAGCTTTTGTAACTATGGCGTTATAATTACCGGAATGACCCCAATGGACTCATATCCACTTTCCTACGGAGGTTCAGGAGCAGGGGCACAGAGCCAGTCTGAAAATGCAGGTATTTCTTCAGGATTCTCAACCCTGGCCCCTGGCGGTAAGGGTTCAAGCAGTAATACTGTACCCGGAGGGAATGGAGCGACCCCCTATTTAAAGATAAATAGCACTACAGAAAACCTTTTCTCATACTGGTACAGAAACAATTTCAGTAATTTCCTTTCAGGAGCTGGAGCACAGAGCCTCAACGGGTTGCCATATTCCGCTGGGGCCTATGGAATAGCAATATGTGCACATAGCATATATGTGGGAAGAATAATAGCATCAGGTGCAAATGGGAGTGGAACCGGAAGTGGTACAGGTCTTATAGGTGGAGGCGGAGGAGGAGTAATATTTCTCTCCTATTTTGATAATATATCCCTTGAAAATAAGTGTAATGTATCAGGTGGCCAGGGTGTTTACAGTCTAAATGGTGAAAGTAGCAGCGGAAATGGTGGGAACGGACAGATTGTGTGTTATGACAGGACGACCGGAGAAATTAGAGACCATGTTCCACATGGGAGCGCCATATCCATTCCTAATCGACCTACAAAAATCTATGATGGAACTAATCCACCAGGGCTGAATGTAAATGATATTTATGGTGGAATAACTGCAATTGCTGCCCTTGCTCTTTTGCCTGTATATTACTGGAAAAAGAAAGACTAATTCTTTATCCTCATTTTCCCTATTCTTTCTATTACTGATGGATCTTCAAGGCCACTTATGTCACCAGGATCCTGTCCTAAATACGCTGCCCTGATTACTCTCCTCATTATTTTCCCGTTTTTGGTCTTTGGAAGCTCATCTATATTTAGTATTTTATCTGGACTGAATGACTTTCCCTGCGATTTCTCAACCTCCTTTTTTATCCCCTCCCTAACAGCCTCATCATTTTTTCCCCTGTAGAAAATAACAATTGCTTCGCCTTTCTTTTCATGAGGCACTCCTATGGCAGCGGATTCAACTACGCCCGAAACCCTATCTGCAGCGTCTTCAATCTCTCCAGGACCAATCCTCTTTCCAGAGGTTTTTATAATATCATCTGCCCTTCCATAAAGGAAGAAATAACCATCTTTGCTTTGCATTGCCCAGTCACCCTGTGACCAGAACCCTGGAAATTGAGACCAGTACGAGGTCCTGTATCTTTCCTCATTATTCCAAACACCACGGGTCATTGATGGCAGGTGCTCCTTGGACACAAGATAGCCTATCTGATCATAGATTTCCTTACCTGAGCTATCAAAAACTGTTATGGCCATGCCCAGTCCTTTAAAAAGACATTTTGGCTTGAGTGGTGTTATGGGAGTTGATGCAAGGAAACACCCTATTATGTCTGTTCCTCCTGATACATTACATATGGGGACTTTGCTTTCGCCCCATACCCTGAATACATATTCCCACGATTCCCTATCCCACGGTTCTCCTGTAGAGCCAAAGGCTTTAAGATGTTTGAATGACCTACTTATTCCATTGAATTTCATTGTTCTCGCAAAGGTAGGAGAAATACCAAGAATGGTTATAGCATGCTCTTCCACAAGATCCCATACTCTTTCATTTTTTGGGTAATCCACTGCACCTGGATAGAGAAATAGTGTCCCCCCCAGAGCGTTGGCTCCCATTATTTCCCATGGTCCCATCATCCACCCCAGATCAGTAATCCAGAAGATTGTATCATCTTCCTTGAAATCAAGGTAGTATTTAACCTCCTTAACAATGTTGATGAATGATCCACCATGGACGTGAACTGTGCCCTTTGGCTTTCCAGTTGTTCCTGATGTATAGAGCATGATTGCACCATCTTCTGAGCCCGTTTTTTCACTTTCCATATATTCTCCGTTCTGGAGAAGTTCGTTGAAATCAAGCTCATCTTTGTTGATCCTGTCGAGTGTTATGAGTTTTATTCCTTTTATATCTTTTATATTGGCGGCCATTTTTATTTCCTTACCCTTCCGCCTGTAGCCTTCAATGGTGAAAATATATTTTATATCACTATCCCTAACCCTGGTTTCCACTGCTTCCCTTCCATATCCTGAGAACATTGGAACTGCGATTGCACCCATTCTCATTATAGAATACATGGAAATAATTGCCTCTGGAACCATTGGCATGTATATCCCTACCCTGTCTCCCTTCTTTATACCAAGATTTTTCATTGCTCCTGATAGTTTACCTGTTAACACGTCAAGTTCCTCATAAGAAATGCTTCTGAATTTACCATCCTCATAAACACACTTTATTGCGGGTTTCTTACTTTTCTTATATCTTTCAACACAGTTAAAAGCTATATTTATTTCACCATCTATAAACCATCTTGAAAATTCCTTTCCCTTTGAGCTGTCCCTAACCTTTGTATATGGTCTCGAAAACCAGATACCTGAGTGCCTAACCACTGAATCATAAAACTGTTCAATATGGCTGTCTGAAAATGTGTAGAGTTCATCAATAGTCTTCAGCCCTATGAAGTTTTTGAGGGCGTTGATATTGCTGTTATCAATTGTCATCTGATCTGGAAAAAATACAGTTTCACTCTGTGTGTCCATAATTCAATAGATAAAAATCCTTTATTTTAAACTATGCGGCTTTTAAAAATGCAATAATTGGAGAATAAAAACATATTACAGTTTAGGTTGTGCAAAAAACCTTCTTAGGTCAGATTACCTCTTTTATTACTCGCTTTCATTGTTATGCAGAGAAAATTTCTATATGCATGAGACATTAACGCGTGTTGAATGGAAGTATTTATGAAAGGGAACTGGTATCCATACTGTCAGGAAGCCAGAAAGTTATTGGAAAGTTGTCTAAAAAACTTGATTTCCTATCAAAGGAAGCATATGAACATCTGATTAAATACCCTTTTTTTGTGACCAGGGCAGCAGGTTCAAAAGGTGCTGATCTGATTGCTGTTAGATTTGACATGTCTATGGTAATTGAGGTAAAGAGTTCACAGAATCCAGTACTCGCCTTTTCTTCCTCCTCTGGAAAAAATCAGGATCAGGCTGAGAGACTGGCCAAGAAGTGCCTTAATTCTGGCATATTTCTAATTTACGCCTTCAGGCTAAAAAATACAGAAGGCGATCCCTGGAGAATGTTCAAAGTCCCGGGAGAACCCATGGGCAGATACAGGAATCTTTACAATATACTTCCTCAAATTGAAATAACCAGAAATGAAAATTTTGTAATGAAGTGGGAGGATGGTGCCCCACTGAGTAATATGCTAAAATATTTAATGGAAAGCAATTCAAAGTGATTGCTTTATTGCCTTCTCAAGGCATTCAACTCCCTCATCTATCTGCTCATCAGTGATTATCAGAGGTGGAATCAGCCTTATTGCACTTTCTCCTGTTCCGAGAAGTATTATTCCATTCTGGAAGCCTTTATACTCAACATCGTTTCTGAGCTTTACGGCCGGTTCCTTTGTTCTTCTGTCCTTTACAAAGTCGATTGCCTGCATGAGCCCAATACCCCTTACATCTCCAATGACATCATATCTTTCCTTTAGTTCTTCCAGTCTCTGCCTGAGATGCTTTCCTCTCTTGGCTGCATTTTCCACTGCACCTTCCTTCTTCATGGCCTCTATGGTTGCCTTGCTTGCAACTGAAGCGAGAAGGTTTCCACCATATGTGTTTGAGTGAAGCCCGAGTTCTGGGAAGTCCAGCTTTGAATCTACCACCACAGCTCCCATTGGAAGCCCGTTTGCAATTGCCTTTGCCAGTGTAATGATCTGAGGTTCAACACCAAAATGTTCTGAGGCAAAGAATTTTCCTGTTCTACCAAAGCCTGCCTGAACTTCATCCATTACAACTAGCATGTTGTTGTCATCTGCCAGTTTCCTGAGTTTCTTGTGGAAATCCATTGGTGGAACGATATAGCCGCCTTCTCCCTGTATTGGTTCAACTACAAATGCAGCAACGTTTTCTGGAGGCATGTACATTTTCAGCGTGTATTTCTCTATGAAATCCAGTGCTGCGTTGGTGAGTTCTTGAGGATGTTCATATCCGTCTATTCCAAAAATGTTCCTGTATGGGTTAGGAAATGGAACATGTTCAACTCCTGGCATTGATGGGAAAAGATACTTTTTCTGGATTCCCTTTGAAGCGGTCATGGAAAGTGAACCCTGTGATCTTCCGTGAAATGCTCCTATGAATGAGATGAACTCCTGTTTTCTTGTTGCAACCTTGGCAAATTTGATTGCTGCCTCAACGCTTTCTGTTCCACTGTTTGTGAAAAAGACCTTCTTCTTGAACTTACCTGGTGTCACGCTGGATATTGCCTTTGCTGCATCTACCTGTTCCTGATAATAAAAGTCAGTTCCTGCAAAATGCCAGAGCTTAAACAGCTGTTCCTGAACTTTTTCGGTAATATAGGGATGAATATGCCCCATGTTGTTGACTCCAATACCTGCTGCGAAGTCAATATATACATTCTCATCTACGTCCTGTATATAAACCCCCCTTCCTCTCTTGGCCACTATAGGAAGTGACTTGGAACTTGTTGCCAGATATTCAGTATCTTCTTCAACTATTTTCTTACCCTTTGGTCCTGGCGGCACTACCTTTATATTCACTTTCATCTCGAAATCGTTTTCATTTGTTTGCATAATTTCACCTGAAAATAGATGTCAATTGAAAATATATAGCTTATTGAATGAAAAACGAAATAATGTTACGTATTTCGTAACATATATAAAAATTATTCTTATTCTAAGGAGGATTTGCCCTGTTGAGTTATATCAGAATATTAAATATAACATATAGTGTGACAATTGTGTAAAATGTAAGGAAATCCTTATTTTATTTTCATGCAATATAAAATTATTAATATTCATGTACAATCCTACCTGAATGATGGGAGAAGAAGAGAAACTGGTTTCAGAATTCTATAGAGATGAGATCACAGACAGAGAGTTCTATAGAAAACTTGCCAAAAGATCCCGAAATAAAGTTTTAAAAGAGAAACTTGATTATCTCGCTGAAATGGAGGAGTCCCATTCTGAGTTCTGGATGAAAAGACTCATAAAGTTAGGCTCTGAAAAAAATGAGATCAAGCCTAGAGGTGTGAAGATTTTCTTTCTCCTATTCCTTACCAGAATCTTGGGTAATAACCTGACTGTCAATCTTCTGGAAAGAGGAGAGGTTGAAAGTATTAGAAAATACAGGGATTTTTTAAAGAATATGAAGGATACCGATGAAGTAAATGCATTAAAATCTATTATAAATGATGAGATAGGTCATGAAAACGTCTTTGAACAGATGGGGATTAACAGGGAAGCCTATCTTGATAGAATACAGGCTTTCATATATGGTATGAGTGATGGACTCGTTGAGGTTCTGGCGGCAATCGCAGGATTAACTGCAATTATAAGTAACAATTTCATAATTGCGATGAGTGGACTTGTTATAGGAGTCGGTGGAACCATAAGCATGACCCTTGGAGCATATCTTTCAAAATCCTCCGAAATTGAGTACAGGATAAGGAATATTAAAAGGGAAAGTCTCATTACAAACACTAGCACTCATAAGATGAAGACTGAAATTGAAAATGAAGAGAACCGTACAAAGGTTTCAGCGGGAACAACCGGTCTTTCCTATATAGCAGGAGCTGCTTTTCCAATAATTCCTTTCCTCTTTCCTCTTGGCATACTTTCACTGATCATTGCCGTTATACTTGTGGCTGCAGTTCAGGCAGTAAGCAATTCCATTATAGCAATAGCACTGAACATCTCTATATTGAAATCCTCAAGCAGGGCAGCCATTTTGTCACTGCTAGCCGCGGCAATCACCTACACAATAGGATTTATATTCCACACCCATTTCCACATATATATAGGTTAGAAGAATTGGTGAAATATTAAAACTTAAATATTTACATAAAAAACAGATTTTTAAAACCGCTTACTCTTTCTTATGGTTTCTCTCTTCTGTACATTGAAGAAATAGAGAATGAAAACTATGCCCAAAATAAGAACAGTAATGCCAAAGTATAATCCCGCTTCAAGGTAATATGAAATCTGTCCGAGATGTATTTTCAGGGCAGAGCTATTTTTTTCCAGATTTTCCACGTGAAAAACCCACTGTCCTGAAACAGGTGCCACTATGGATTTTGAAATGCCCGATCCTGTGAAGTTTGATTCCACAACAGTATTGCCTGATGGTTCACTGAACCATGCCCTGAAGTTCCCAGTAGAATTTGCTGTGATCGTATATGTCAGAAGTAATCCTGACGTTACGTTTATATCCATAGATTTTTCGGAACCACCAGCAATAACTGTATCCTTTGTGGCTGAGGATGACGTGTAAAATCCAAAGGCAGAATAACCCAGTATTAAAATTGATGCAACTACCAGTATCATTCCTATTTTTACTGCTCTTTCAGGTGTGAGATACATTTCAAGCCTTTCCTATCATGTTATCCAATGTATTTTAATTTACGCCGATGTATGAACCTATTCAACTATTGATTCAATTTTAATTGCCCTATCTTTCCTGAATACAAGATTTTCCTCCCTCAGTGTCTCCTTGATCACCCTTTTATCGAATTCTTTCAAATCCACAGGTGTGGAAATAATAAATCCTTTATATGCCTGTTTTCCCGATTTTAGCTTACTTCTTTCTGTTCTAATCCCAGAGATTACTGATATTACATTGCTGAATATTTCTGCATCTTTTTCATAATCTTCCAGTGCTTCAGGCCACTTCTGTTCATGAATTGATCCTTCCATGCCCAGCATTTCATATGCCTTATCTGTGATGAATGGGGCAATAGGTGCATAAAGCTTCATAATATCCAGTGCAACTTCTCTTGCAACATATGCAATTTCATCTTTTTCCTCTTCTGAACCCCTTGATACAAAGGACTTGATTATCTCAAGATAATTATCGCAGAACATTGTCCAAAAGAAGTTATCAATCTCTGTCCTAGCTTTGGCAAAGTCATTGGTTGAGTATAGTTCTTCTGCCTTTTTAATGGTTCTATTTAACTCCTGTGCAATCCATCTGTTGAATGGCAGCTTTATTTCTATTTTTCTCTTATCTGGTAGTGCACTGATAAGACTTATTGCGTTGTATATCTTTATTATGGTTCTTCTTCCCCTTGTGAGCTCCTGTTCCTTTAGTGAAATGTCGTCCCAGGTTGACGAGGAAGAACCCCATAACCGAACCCCATCAGCTCCATACTTGTCAACAAGTTCCATTGGATAGACCACGTTTCCCTTGCTCTTACTCATTTTTTGACCCTTGGAATCAAAGACGTTCCCACTTATTATGATATTATCCCATGGTATCTTTTGGAAATGAACCATGTATCTGTAAATCGTGGTGAATGCCCATGTTGTAATGATATCATGCCCCTGAAATCTTGCACTCATCGGAATTCCGTTATTTTCTATGGAAGAATCTCTAAGAGAAATTGTAGGCGATGTTGATGATGTAAACCATGTATCCAGAACATCTGTTTCTGGAGTCACATCATTAGATGAACATTTAGGACATTTTTTCTTCTCATCAAACCTTGGGTCTACTGGCAACTCACTTTTTTCTGGAAGAATGACCTCACCACAACTGTTGCAGTACCAGACTGGAATTGATATTCCCATTATCCTCTGCCTCGATATGCACCAGTCCCATTTCAGGCCATTTACCCAGTTTTCATAACGTATTCTCATAAAATCGGGTGTCCATTTTATCTTTCTTCCCTGCTGTATAAGATCGTCCTTCATGTCAAGATACCTGAGATACCACTGTTTGCTCACGCCGATCTCAATTGGAGTTCCACATCTTTCATGGGTATTGACAGAATGTTTTATTCTCTCTATGGACTTAAGATCTCCTGACTCCTTCAGAAGATTCTTTATCTTTTTTCTTCCCTCTTCTACCTTAAGACCTTCAAGGAGGCCACCATCTCTTATGAATCCCCTTTCATCAAGTAATCTTATAAGTTTCAGGGAATGATCTTTCCATATTTCGTAATCTGTCTGATCCCCAAAGGTGCATACCATTTCAGCACCCGTGCCCTTATCCGTCAGAACTCGCGGATCTGTTATAATTTCAACTTCCTGCCTGTATAGAGGTACCCTGAATTTCTTTCCTGAGAATTTTTTTGCCCTCTCGTCCTCCGGATTCAGTGCAATAGCCACACAAGCTGCAAGCATTTCAGGTCTTGTTGTGGCTATCTGGATAACTGCGCCATCATCTGACCTGAAGTCTATATAAACGAAATCTGTTTCCCTTTCACTGTCTTCCATTTCAATCTGTGAAATTGCAGTCCTGCAAGTTGGGCAGCTTATGGTCATTCCCTCACTCCTGTATGCTATTCCTTTTTTGAACAGATCAAGAAAGAAGCCCTGTGAAATCTTCCAGGATCCCTTAGAGTAAGTAATATATGAATTTTCAAAGTTCTGTGATAGACCAAGCCTGATGAATGATTTCTTCATTTCCGCTATTGCTTCTCCAGATACCGTTTCGCACTTCTCTATTGCATCCTTTACAGGGATGTTGTTGAGGCTGAGCTTCAGAGTTTTTTCGACAAATCTCTCCGTTGCCAACCCATTATTATCAAAACCAGACGGGTAAAAAACATAATAACCCATCATTCTTCTAAACCTTGCCGCTATATCCTGATGCGGGTATGAATATGCATGTCCTATATGGATTTCCCCTGAAACTGTGGGTGGAGGTGTGTCTATTGAGTATATTTTTCCATCCTTAATTGCATCCTCGTTCAGTTTAGAGAGATCGGATTTTTCCCATTTTTTCAGTATCTCTTTTTCCATTTCTGGAATGTCAAAGTCCATTGGCTTGTTATCTCAAAAGTTTTTAAAACACTTTCCATATTAGGTATGGGAGTGAGCATGGGTAAGGAAGATGAGTTAATTGATGAAATTACAAAAAGTAACTTAAAAATTCAGGAGCAGCTTAAGGATATTAGGGATGAGACATTTCACAATAATATCTCGATGATTGTTGATTATTTTATAGCCAATTTGAACCTCATGAATGAGGCACTTAAAAAGAAGAAAACTCTTGAGAAACTCGAAAGGGAACCAGATATCAGGATATATAACCACAGGAAAGTAGAAGCACCAGATCCTGAGAGCATTCAGAGTGTATTGCTCTTCATTTCAAGCACACTTGGAAGGGAGCATGACATTGTCCTTGGAACCATAAGAAAATATGAAGAGGGAAAGGATTATCTTGAAAATTACGCAAGCAACATTGAAAGACTCAGAATAAGAAGCGAGAATTTGTATCACGATCTGGTGGAGAGATAATGGAATACGATCCTGTGTTTATTGCAACGAAAAGCGATGATGCCAGTTTCAGTATTTATAACTACTTCATTTCTAATGGTCCCGGACTTGGAAAATATATACTAACTGAAGGCAGACTACCACTGTTAGAATTTCCAGAAAAGCTTATAGATAATGAAGACAGGGTTATTATTTTTCTTAGCAGACATTCTTCCAAGGCAAAGGTGAACTCCATTACAGTACATCCTGTAGGGAACTTCTCAACTAATGATATTGGTGGAAGAGAAAGGAACATTGCAAGATGTGCACCCGAAATACAGACTGCAATACTTAGAAAAATGTGCGATGTTTACAGTGGAGAAAAGTATCAGGTGACCTTTGAGGCAACTCATCATGGTCCAGAGTCCAATAATAGACTGATATTTGCAGAGATAGGCACTGAGCCAGAAAATTGGAAAGACGTCGATGCACTTAGGACTCTGTTTCTGGGAGTGAGAGATGCCACACCGAAGAATTATCCGAACTATGTTGGTGCCGGTGGAGGGCATTACGCTCCAAAATTTTCCTCATATGTTCTGAAGGAGAATGTCAATGTTGGCCATATTATTTCCAAGTTCAGAATGGATGAGATCGGAAAGGATGAAATCCTGATGGCAGTTGAGAAAACTGATAAATGTAAGGGTTTCCTGGTTGATAAGAAAGGGATAAAGTCTGCAGGCTTGACTATGATAAGGGAAGTTGCAGATCAATTAGGTCTTGAAGTCATAACAATATAAACATCTCCAATCCTCTCATTTTTTTGGTTTATTAGAAATATCTTTTAGACCTGAATAGTACAAAAATATTTAAGAATTTTAAAAATAAAATATACAATATAATTATTTATACATTTATATGAATAGATATTTAAAACTCTTGGAAAACAGCCAATTTGCTGATTATAGATATATTGAAATTTTTATAAGATATATTTAAATAGAATGTACTCATCATTACATGACCGAGTGGTCGGTGTATTAAATAATGGAACAGATT
This sequence comes from Cuniculiplasma divulgatum, assembly GCF_900083515.1. Classification (NCBI taxonomy): domain Archaea; kingdom Methanobacteriati; phylum Thermoplasmatota; class Thermoplasmata; order Thermoplasmatales; family Cuniculiplasmataceae; genus Cuniculiplasma; species Cuniculiplasma divulgatum. The sequence continues at coordinate 18,390 of NZ_LT671858.1, read as the reverse complement.
ACAGAGGAAGAAAAGCCTCCTGGATTGACACCTCTTTTCAGGGCCAGAAATATAGAGAGGTTCCTGAAAATGAATAAGATTTTTTTTAAGTTTGAAGGTGCCAGCATTACAGGAACCCAAAAGGACAGGATCTCAAGCCTTCATGTTAGGAGGGCTATAGAATTAGGTTATGATACCATCGCAGTTGCAACATGTGGTAATTACGGGGCATCTGTATCTTATTTTGCTTCTGCATATAAAATCAAATCCGTTGTTGCAATTCCATCCTTCTACACTAACGCAAGAAGTGATGAAATTTATGGAAACGGAGCAAAGATCATACAGAAAAACATGAAATATGAGGATCTTGTTGAATATATCAAGGACAAATCGAGGGATGAGAACTGGTATGACTGCAGTCCTGGCTCGGTAAATTCAATAGTTGATATACTTGGTTACGAGAGTATTGCAAATGAGATAGTACAGCAGCTAGGACATTCACCAGCCTATTTGGCGGCGCCAGTGGGTAATGGAACAACACTTGCCGGGATATTCAGCGGTTTCAAAAAACTGTACCTGAGGGGAATGATCAGTAATATCCCAAAATTCATTGCTTCTTCTACATCTCTTGGTAATCCTATCGTGTATTCATGGAAACACGGATTCAGGAAGATTCAGGAACTGGAACCATCAACAATAATTGAGACAGAAACCAACGAACCACTGGTTTCATTCCGTGCCATGGATGGCCAAAAAGCACTTAACGCAATTTATGAAAGTAAAGGCGTTGCAATAGGAGTTAACGATCAGGAAATGGTGAAGTTTTCAAGGATGATAGAGAATCAACAATCTATTCAGGTTCTTCCAGCCTCTGCATCAGCACTGGCAGCAGCCCATAAGAACTTAAATAACAGAAATGTCAGTGGAGAGGTAGTTGCCGTATTGACTGGAAGGGGAAATTGATGGATAAAGCGGTTATACTTGCCGAGGGTTTCCTTGGGTCTACATATGGCAAAACTGCAAATGGCCTGTGCAGATTTTCAAAGCGTTATGATATATTGGGTGTCATAGATAGTACCCATTCAGGAGCCAGCATACAGGAGATTGTACCTAAGGCAAGACCAGATATAAAGATCATTTCAACAATGGGAGAAGCCATAGATCTGGGTGCCGATACCCTGATAGTTGGTGTTGCAACGGATGGAGGCTTTCTCCCTGAATATTTCAGACCGTTTGTATCAAGGGCAATAAGGGAGAAGATGACTGTTGTTAGTGGACTTCACCAGTTCATTTCAGATGACCCAGAATTCAAAAAACTCAGTGAACAATCTGGTTCCGAGATAGTTGATGTTAGGAAAATGTTTATGATGAGAAGAGACTTTTTTACAGGCAAGATCTGGGATGTAAAATCTAAAAAGATTGCAGTACTGGGTACTGATAGTGCCATAGGAAAGAGAACTACTGCAGTTTATCTGAACGAAGAGGTGAAAAAGCTAGGTAAGAGTTCGGTCATGATAGGTACAGGCCAGACAGCATGGATGCAGGGATTTCCCTATACAGTGGTAATAGATTCAATGATAAACGATTTCGTTGCCGGTGGGATAGAAAGTGCCATAGTTGAAGCATGGGAGAAGGAATCACCAGATTTCATGTTCCTTGAGGGACAGGGCTCAGTTCTGCACCCTGCATACCCAGGAAGTTTTGAAATAATAGCAGCAGGGAAGCCAGATGGCATAATATTACAGCACGCCCCGACGAGAATTGATTATGATGGCTTTCCAGGAATTAAAATCCCACCTGTTGAAAAATTCATCAGGATACTTGAAGAGTTATCAGACAAAAAGGTTATGGGCATAGCAATTAACAGAGAAGGACTGACTGAAAAGGAGATTAGTGATGCTAAGAAAGACCTGGAAAGCAGGTATGGCCTCCCTGCTTTTGATCCTCTGTTCGATTCAAAAAGAATGGCAGAAATCATAGTTTCCGGGTTTTAGTCTTGCCTTTCCTCGACAGGATCAGGTGCTTTGAAACACTTGAGATAAGTGTGCATTCTTTTTCTAAAAATTTTGCAAAGATCAATATATCCCTGGATAACAGAGAAAAATTCACTCTTGAATATAAGTATGATCATGAAGTTGAACTCAATGAAAATCTCGCAGGTCTAATGGGCGCTACAGCTGTCATAAACTATGCATTATTTACCGGGGAAATTATATTTGATTTCCCAACTTCTGAGTCGGACAGAAAAATGATAGAGGAAATGGTTAAAATCAATAATGTTGAAGTTTTTATAAACCGTCTCTGCAGGATAAGATACCCTTTCTTCAGGAACGAATTTTTACCTGCAGATGAAGAAGTTACACAGGAGAATGCAAATGGAAATACAAAACTCACATTTAGGTCTGAATATGTTGATAATTATTCGGGAAGCCCTAATGGCAGATCTGCAATAATGCTATCTGGAGGGAAGGAAAGCCTTCTCTCATATGGAATTATGAGGGAGCTTACTGGAAATGCGCTGCCGTATTTCTTCAATGAATCGGGAGGTCACTGGAAAGCAGCCAAGCATTCACATGATTATCTCAGCAGGGTCACTGAGAGTGCGAGGGTCTGGTCAAACATTGATAGATTTTATAATTTCATGAATCACAGGATGCCGATTCTTGATCCTGTTGTATCATTTTCCTGGGCTGATGACTATCCTGTACAGCTTTTCCTATTTCCAGTTTATCTGTTCGCAACATTTCCCTCTCTCAGGTTAAAGGGGATAAAGGATATTATAATGGGAAATGAAATGGACGATCCAGCAGAAGAGCCTCCATACAGGGGAATAAAGCATTATTATGGCGTGTACGATCAGAGTCCTGATTTTCAGAGGAGATTTTCAAAATATACACAGGAAAAAGGTTTCGGGATAACACTGTGGTCAGCCCTTTACGATATATATGGCTCTGTGGTTGAAGATATACTGGTAAACAGGTATCATGATCTTTACTTACTACAGAGATCATGCCACTCATGCAGGTATCAGAATGGTGATGTTTATCCATGTGGAAAATGCACTAAATGTCTGGGTGTTAGATTATTTATTGAATACGCTCACGGTGACCCTGAGGAAATACACTATCCTTTGAAGACCAATCTCCTTGATATGGTAAAGGAGGAAAAAATGAAACTAGATCCCGATGAACTGGAATTTTTAACAGACGGTCTTCAAAGCGGAGACTACGACATGAATACACAAATTACGGGAATCCATTTGCTTCCGGGAGAGACTGAAATAATGGAACAAATACCTGTGGAGTATAGGGAAGGCATATATTCAATAATATCGGAATATACAAACGGTAACTGGAAACTGGATAATAGTAAATGGATCAAATATTAGGATCTATGTCAAATTCAAGATAAACATTTTCAAGGTCCTCCATGGTCTGGCACGCTGAATAGGACTTAAACAGTTCCATGTTCAGTTCAATAAATGTGTGCCCCCATGTGAATTTTCCTATCATAACTTTTGCCTGATCTATGTGCCCCGTTATAAAAAGAGCCCCTACTACCGCCTCGACTGATGATAGTTTATTGAACTTTCCAAAATTAACAGGATTGCCTGCCATCAGAACAGGGAGTTTTCTCTCAATTCCTTTTCTGTAGGAGCCAAGAAGGTCTCCAAGATTCCATGAACCTTCTATGATGCAAATGCCTTTTCTTTCTACGGCCGATCTGTCATCTGGCAATAATGTCCTATCTGCGTCATACCTCAATACAACATATCCACCCATCCTGTCTCTGTTTATCTGTTCGGCCATTTTGAATTTCTGTAATTTCTTCATGGTTGATTTTGCTGGATCATCCTGATGAAGATAGACATAACCTATCCTCACATCTTTTTTTATAGCGCTTACCAACGTAAAACCATCACTTCTAAAGATATAATAATGTTGTTTGCGATAAATTTACCTCAATGCCTCCTCTGAGAATGTTTTTTTCGAGATATTATAATTCAAATTAAATGTATAACCTTTTAATTCTTGGTTATTATGCAATGATATGGATTTTCTATCTCCTGTCAATATTTATGGGGCTATAGTCCTTATAATAATGATGGTCTTCTATTTTCGAGAACAGTATGGGAAAATTTACACACTTCTCTTTGGACTTACTTGCTTTTTCTCATCATCCTATGGTTTTCTCTCTGGTGCCTGGCCCTTCGGTGTTATAGAACTGGCCTGGGGTATAATGACCCTGAGAAAATATACAGAGCTGAGAATAAATAGTGTTAAAAGCTAATAGACTGCAAATATTCCCAGTTTTACTTATTTGAATTAAAGGCTCTAAAAAATACTCCTGTATTTTGGATCGTCTGCATCTCCACTTACCGTTACTATCTCATTCTTTTGATCGTGACTCATTACAAGGGTAAATTCCTCCCTGATCGCCTTTTTTAGAAGGATCTTCTTTGCGTTCATTGATTTTAGAGGTTCTGAATCTATGGCAGTTAATCTCGTAGGTTTTAGCTGGAAGGTAGTCGGTGCAAGATCACCAAGAAACATCAATCTAAGACTTTCATTATGAAAAATTATTGCCATATGTCCTGTTGTATGACCTCCCGTATGAATCAATTCAAAATTCCCCGTTCTAGTATCGGAAAAAAGAGGAATAAGATTTGAAACGTCTGGTTCACTGCTTTTGTATGTATAACTGGCTGCTGCGAAGTCTTCAGGTTTTCTAAAGTTTTCAATCTCCAGATGGTGCACATACGATTTACTTTCTGACAGGTCAGTAAAGGAGTGTCCCATATGATCAAAATGAAGATGTGTGTGAAAAATTGCCTCAAATTTCTCAATTCCATTTTTTTTCATATAATTTTCAAGGTTCCTGTTGGGTTTTGCCTCGAACCATTTCTCCAGATACTTTCCAGGATTATTTCCAATGCCTGAATCTATCAGGTAATGCTTATCGTCCATAGAAATTACACATATATTGCAGTTAAGGCTTATTCTGTAATTTTCATTCGGCTGAAATTCTTTTGACCATACATTTTTAGGCGTAACTCCGAAAGCAGCACCCGGATCAAGAGAAAATGTTCCATCGTTTATAACATCGAATTTCGTGGTCTCGCTACTCATGATAGATCATCTTCAATCGGGCTTAATTTTTTCCATTTTGATTGAGTAGACACAACATTTAACTCAAGGAATTAAAACGGGTTTAAATTACAAAATTTAATTTAAAAGAGATAAAAAGTTATACATACGTTATAAGTTCTATTAATGACAACTTCTCAGGGTATTATTGAATCAGCGAATACACGATCAACAATTATTATGGTGATATATTGATTACTTCTACAGGCAGGATAATATTTATCCGAAAAACGACTTTTTCACTTTGAGAAAATTACCATGAGTTTAATAGAATTATGAAAAGAAAAAGTTATTTTGGAAAATGCCAGATCAGAATACTGGTATTTTTCCCTCAACAAATCCCTGTGTCAGATCAAATATGTGTTCCAGCTCGTGATCTGTAATAGCTTCTATGTTTTTCTTGTGCTTTGAAGGATCAACATTATCCCCATAAATGATCTGGAGACTTGCTACGTGAGGATTGTCTATGCTTCTTCCTATCTGTGAAACAATCCTGACAAGTACTTCTACCACGTCACCGCCTTCTTCCTTGACAACGTGCTCAGCAATCTTGTTTGAAAGAACGTTGTATAATTTTCCTACGTGAGTTACTGGGTTCTTTCCTGCTGCTGCTTCCATGCTCATTGGCTTGTAAGGAGTTATGATTCCGTTTACCCTGTTTCCCCTTCCGACAGATCCGTCATCTCCATTCTCCTGGGAAAGACCAGTTACTGTTAGATAATGGCTTGTGATCTTATCTCCATCTTTGTCTGCTGTGTTTATAAATATATTGACATCCTCATTTGATATCTTGCTCGCGTTATCCTCAACTAGCTGCTGGAACTGTTCTTTTATGGCGAAGTATTCGTTGCTGTCCTTGACATACTTGTCAACGTATGCAGCCGCTACTGTCAGGTTGATTGTCTTATCCTGTCTATAACCCATTACCTTAATATCATAACCAATAGCTGGTAACTTCTTCTTCATTTCTCCGTTAATGAATTTCTCTGTTCCCTTTACAAGCTTTTCCGTGTCTGTAAATGGTGCAAAACCTACACCAAATGAAGTGTCGTTGGCCCTGTGTTTTGTTGTATCATAAACATCTCTCAGATCAACTGAACCGTGCCCTATTCTGGAATCTATCATGATATCACTATCCATGTCCAGATGCTTGAAATTGCTTTGCAGATATTCCTTTGCAGCCTTAATTGCAACTGCTTTAACTGGAATTCTCTCACCATCAACTGTTGTTGTTGCTCTTCCGCTCAGCAGAATGTATACAGGATCAAGAACTACTCCACCACCGAATTTAGGTGCTGACTGTCCTCCCACGAGTTCCACCTGATCGGTGTTGTGATGCAGAATTTTTCCAAAGTGCTTTATGTAATATTTACTCAATTCTCTGCTTACTGACTCTGCTATTCCGTCTGATACGCTATCTGGATGACCAAGGCCTTTTCTTTCTACTAGTTCCACGCCTCTGAGGTGTGTTGGAACCTGGTTGATTGCTTCAACTGAAATATTTCTAACCATTTGTTTACCTAAACCGCTAAGATTTCTTTTTTATAAAATCTTTTGTCAACTTTAAAAATAAATTACAGAAACATATTTACCATTACTACCAGTAATATAGTTGCTATAATATTACACAATTCTCATCGTTTCACCAATAGTTAGAGACTGTTGATCGTACGATTATTCATTATATTATTCGCGCTAACTTTAAATTCACAAAATGAACACAGCATCATTTTGATGTTGAAATTCTTAAAGCATATTAAAAATGAAGTGCTTAGAGATCATGAATGTGCTTGCATCCCTGACGGATAAATCAGGATCAGATGAGTTTCTTAAGGCGATAAATGGAAAGATAGAGAAAATATATGCGTCAGATGGTACCAGAAAATACCTTGAAGAACACGGTGTGAGAAGCCTTTCCATTTCTGAATTGACTGGCTTTGATGATTTACTTGGTGGAAGGGTCAAGACACTGCACCCGGCTATTTTTTCTGGAATATTAATGCGTGATAGTGATGAAGATAAAAGGCAAGTTAAAGAAAAGGGCTATTTTCCCTTCGATATAGTTATGTGCAATCTATACGACTTCAGTAAATATATAAATGGAACAGAGGATGAAAAAATTGAGCACATAGATATTGGAGGGGTTTCCTTATTAAGAGCAGCAGCTAAAAACTGGAAAAGAGTTACAGTAGTAAAAAACAGGAATGATTATGAACTTGTAAAGAAAGACATTGCTGACCATGGGACGATCAGGGAAGAAACCAGAAAAAAACTTGCCCTAGACGCTTTTAAACTAACCTACAAATATGACATGATGATATATAATTCCCTCAATGATGCAGGAAGCATAAAACTAATTGAACTCGAAAATGGAAAGAAACTTAGATATGGTGAAAACCCGGATCAGGAAGGTTTTATCTATGAAATTCCAGAGTATGGAGAGATGGAGGTCTTCCACGGGAAAGAGATGTCGTATAATAATTACGTCGATGCATCTTCAGCTATTGAGACAGCTCTCGATTTCTCAGATCCATTCGCAGTTGTTATAAAACATAATACTCCCTGTGGTGCGGCAACTGGGATTGACCATGGAGATGCTCTGGAGAAAGCTATAGAAGCAGATAGAGAATCTGCCTATGGATCGGTTATATGCATTAATGGTAATGCAGATAAAAGAGTGGCAGAGGCAATAAAAGATCTATTCGTAGAGATAATAATCGCAAAGGACTTTGACAGTGATGCTAGGAAACTTATAGGAAAAAAGAAAAATATCAGGATGATAAAATATTCTGGCAATGGACCTGATAGGAACTTTAAAACGCTTTTTAATGGAATTCTTGAACAGACAAGAATGAATACAAGCATAGATCAGATGAAAGAGGTAGTTAAGACCAGAAGAGAATTTTCATCCAGAGAGATAGAGTTTGCGTGGAAAATAGCAGCCCATTGCAGAAGCAATGCTGTTGTACTGACAAAGAACTGTGTTACAGTTGGTGTTGGTGCCGGTCAGACCTCCCGCGTTGAGGCAACGAAAATAGCATGCAGCAGGGCAGGTGAAAAGGCAAAGGGGTCCATAATGGCCTCAGATGCGTATCTGCCATTTTCTGATAATGTTGATGTGGCTGCAGTAAATGGTATTTCGGCCATTGTTGAACCGGGAGGATCAATCAGGGATCAGGATGTAATAGAATCCTGTCAGAAACACGAAATCTCTCTTTACTTTACCGGTAGAAGGGTTTTTCTTCACTAATACTACCTCCTCCTTTTTAAATTTATAGCGACTGCAATTACTGTTATGATGACAAGCAGGATCAGTGTTAAGTAAAGGTAAATATAATTCGGACCATGTTGTTTAATTTCTGAAAGGGAAATATTAAGTTTAAGTGATTTCCCCTTCTGAACTGTAAAGTTCATGTATTTTGTTTTAAAGCCTGGCGATGATGCCTTTAGAACAAAACTTCCGTAAGTGGTTGTTATATTGAACTGACCATTTCCGGATATTTGCACATTCTTTCCGTTAAATGACAGAGTTGTATCTGAAGGTGATACAGTTCCGTGAATGTATGAATACCTTATGTAAATGATCTGTACTGTTATATTTTTGCCACTTACTGAAATAACTTTATGAAAATTTTGGTTGTAAAACAGTGTTGTGTTTTCAGCTTCGTATGTATAGGTTCCATTGACAGAATATACAGTAATGTTGTTCAGATTTGATGAATATTTCTTCCCTTCAAATGTCAGGTTCCAAACTGTTCCGTCTGTAAGATTTGTCTCAAGGAAGTCTAGCTTGAATTTTTCTCTTCCTGTCGTAGTATAGAAAACCAGTCCCTGCTCCTTACTTCCTGGTTTTATGCCAATACTGTAACATCCTGTTCCATTCGGGGAGTAGATCAGGTTTGTTGCATTTTCACCTGTCTGATCAATTGATTCATTGAATGATCTTGTTCTAGGAACTATCCAATGCCCTTCTTCATTTTCAATGTAACTTTTCACATAAGCGGTTGTTGAATTCCTGAATATTCCAAGATATGCAGAAGGGCCACCAACAAGACCAAATTGTGGATCTAATCCACCCTGAAATTTGTTGTTGGGATATGGTCCATTATAAATTAGATTGTTTTCATAATAATATGAATAGTTTCTTGCCCCTATTATAAACGCAGCCCCTGTAACATTCATTTTTATTTCATGCCTGTTAACAAAAAATTTGAGATAACTGTCCATGGGGTTTCCGTTGACGTTTAACTGTGTAGAAATATTAAAACTATGTGGCAGTAAGATTATTCTTCCTGAAGGGAACGTGTAGTGATATACGGTTGATGTTTGATAAATTCCATAAAATGGATAGTTAACCCATCCGGTGTAATTGACCACATATCCTCCTGAAACTGTCTTGTTTAAGTAAATTACATTTTGAATCCAGTAAAGTGGCTGTCCCATTTCATTGGCAAGAAATAAATTTTGTTGAACTGAGGCATTATAGAATCTATTGAGAGAACCGGTCGAGTTATATGAACTGACATCCAGAGACTTTAAGGTAAGATTATTATCGATTCCCAAAAGATCAGAATTATTGTTCCTGAAGTTCCTTTTCAGAGTATATATCGTAAGGTTATAGGCATTTATTGATCCCCATCCATCAAGAAGGCTGTATCCATATCTTGCGTGATATATGTGGTTCCTTCCAGTTTCTACAGGATAGAATGGAAGTGCAGGCAATGTAGAATTATATGTTCCAGTGTCAATGTATCCTGTGGTGCTGTTTGAAGATTCCTTTTCAAACTGTTCATTTCCTAACTTATAAAGCAAAGAGTCCAGAAAACCTAAACGACTATCATTATTTTTATATAAGACTGAATCAATTTCTGAAAGTATTCCAGCCGTGACAGGTGATGCAATGCTTGTTCCCCATGCATATTCGAATCTACCTCCGTATGTTGCGTTTGTTGCATCATAGGTATATCCAGAAATTGAGATGGTTACCAGTGTATCGTTGGCTATGGCAGATATGTCTGGAACACCTCTTCCTTCCCCCTTAATTACAAGATTCGCTGATGAATCCTTTTGCCAAGTTGGTTCCTTGAGACATGTGTCAATTCCTGAACTTGTTCCATATGGGCCTCTTAAATTTTTGTCCCCTTCTGGGACGTACCAGTTCCTCTGAGATTCGATGTTAGACGTTGCATTCAACTGGAAAGTTGTTCCTCCAACAGCAACTACCCCAAAGTTATTGTATCCAAGTACAGATGGAAATTCCACATTTGTCCCTACCCATTTAGTACTATTGGCATTATCGCCAGCATCGCCTGATGAGGCAAGAACTGTGATTCCCCTTGCCTGAGCCTCCATGTCATCTTCACAAAAGCTAGTGCAGTTAACGTTACATCCTCCCCACGAATTTGAAATTACTGAAACGTTGTTAAGTTTAGAACTTTTGCTCCCTGGATTCAGTATATAATTGAAAGCCAGATTAATATTGTAATAAGAGGAACTGTTTCCATATACATTATATATGGTCGAACCGGGTGCTGTGCTTCCAAGCATTTCCATGTCCAGAGTGTTTTCAAAATTTGCTCCAGTGCTGTCATACTGCGCTAGAGGGCCTGGCGATACAGCCCCGTTAAGAGGTACTCCAACAACCTTAGCATGTGGTTCACCAGCTGGCATTGTCTCATTGAAGTAACAGTATACGTTTGATGGAACAAATGAACCTACTCTTTCGTCATGTGTTAGGGTTCCATAAGGAGTGCTTGTGTTTGTTCCATTATATTCACCACCCCATAATATGGTTGCCTCAACAGAAGAGGTTGGATATCCATATTCTCTGAATAGTGTTCTTTCATTGTAAGCAGACTGAAATTCTGGAGCATAAAAATACTGTGTACCATCATAGCAGGCAGGTGAAATGATGTTTCCCTGCGGTGTTTTTTTAACTGATGCATTTTTCTGCACTGCCACTTTATGCTGAAGATTCAGACTCATTACATACTGCGAATAATTTGACAGGCCTATTATGGAAGTTACATAGTTATTGAAGTATGATGGGACTTTAGGAACACCAACTGCTGCATAATAATTCTGAGAACCATTTACAAAATCTTCTGTCTTAACCCTGAACATTTTGTCAACTAATTTCGTTGTGGATGTGAATGTAACTATGGATCTTCCTTTATAGGTTGTGATGTGATATATACCATTTGATTGAAGATATTTTATAAAATTATTATAAATTGCATCTGAAGGTTCAAACCTCCTTTCAAACTGAGCCCTGGAAATATACCTGTGATATTGTGGAGAATTTTTATTAGATATATTCGAAAGTAGACTCACCAGTTCTGAAAGATTTGAGAACTGGAATCCCACGAGAATACTTTCGCTTTTGTTACTGTTTGTTGTGTTAACTTCTCTTGGGCTTTTTATGCTGTATTTTTCTGATGTGTTTACATAATTTCTTAAAGGAACTAAATTGGAGGAAATGAGGAGGTTGTTTTCTATTGATTTGTTTTGCGAACCGGATGAATGTGTAATCATTCCTGAAACCTGGTCCGTGCCTGACAGTACTGCCATGGTTGAAAAGAGGAAACCAAGAACCATAAGAATGGATATGATTTTTTTATTGCTTTTCAATTTCATCAATGAAAATATTCTAATCTTATAAAATGGTTCTTTAAACTGTTTTGATTTTTTGAGAGATATTTTAAACTTTGAACAGGTATAAAAATTAAGAGTTTCATAGAAAATGGCTATATAATATAATTACACTACAGAACAATGGTATTTTACAAGCATGGGCCAGATATCATGGGTAACGAATTTCTTTTTGTTTCCAATGATAAAATCTGGGTCGGAGATTTGAAAGATGGAAGCTCAAGGGTTGTAGTGTCAAATGAAGGTATAATAAATAATGCGAGATTTTCTCCAGACAGAAATAAGATAATTTTCAGATCGATGAGGGGCAAGGATGGATCACTGGCAGACCTGTATATGTATGACAGGGTAACAGGTATGGTGAAGAGGGTTACTTTCCTTAACGGCAAAAGTGTACCAAGAAGGATGTTTACAGATGTTGCAGGCTGGAAGGGAGATGTACCAATTATTTCAACAGATGCAATGTCACCGTTTGGAGCTCTTACATTCTTCTATGAACTTGATACAGAAACACTAAATTTGAACCCTCTGAATCTTGGTCCAGGATCTCACATATTATTCCACGGAGATGATGTGGTAATAGGAAGATATACATACGATATGCCACACTGGAAGGGTTATAAAGGTGGAACCAGAGGCGTTATCTGGTCAGGAAAGCTCAATGGAAAATTTAACAAAATAGTAGACCTGGATGGACACGTTTCCTCTCCATGTATCCATGGTGAAAAAGTGTTTTTTGTTTCCGATCATGAAGGCAATGGACAGATATATTCCGTTGATGTAAAGGGTGGAAAATTAACGAAGCATTCTGATTTCAAGACCTATTATCCAAGGCATCTTTCATCGAATGGTGAGGTTCTGTTGTATTCCATGGGAGGCGAATTATTTACATTAAATCCAGAAAAAAAGGAGGAAAAGAAAATTGAGGTAAGAATGGACTCAGGGATAACGTTTCCATCATCGAAGTTCCCGGATACCGCAAACTACCTGGAAGAATATACAATGAACGGAAAGGATGATACATATGGATTTGTCCTCCGGGGTAAAGGCATCATAACATCTGAAGAAATGAGTCCACAGTTGCAAATTCAATCACATGGAAGGGTAAGACTGATGAAGTTCCTTGATGGAAAAAGAGTCTCCTATGTAAGGCAGGATAAGGATGGGGAATTTCTATGCATATCTGAAATTTCAGACATTTCGAAGCACACGCAGCTTAAAAGAAATATTGGACTGATAGATAACACGTTTCCTTCTCCTGATGGAAAGAAGATTGCGGTTACAAATATTCTGTTTCAGCTTTATATGGTGAATATAGAGAATATGTCTTGTGATCTGATTGATGAAAGTGAGGCAGGAAAAATAAGGGATGTTGCATGGTCAAATGACTCAGGCAAAATTGCATATACATTCCCATATATGACAGGAGGTTTTGGGCAGAGGGACGGTTCCATTGTAAAAACAGTGGTGCTTGACAGGATGGAGAAGAAAGAAATAACAGAAAGAACGGCTAATGACTATTCACCATCCTTTGATCCTTCTGGGTCTTATCTTTATTATCTTTCTGACAGGACTTTTGATCCAGTAGAGGACAGGGCAACTTTCAACTACTCATTTCCCCTGATGACTAGAATATATTATATGAAGATCGATGGTGGTGACTTTTCACCAACAGTCAGGATACCAGAATCCATGAGACTAAAATCTGAAAGAGAGAGTGCAGGATCATTTTCCGATTCATTACCCATAGATTCGGGTAACTTCAATTCTCTTAGGGCCATAAAAGGAGGCTTGCTATACCTTTCATACAGGGCCGAAGGCTTGCTAAAGAATGCCGCATCGGGGAGACAGAGAGCTGGTAAACTTGTTTTCTTCAGCTTTGAAACAAAGAAGCCTAAGACTGTTGCGGAAAAGGTGCTTGATTTCAGAGTTTCAGTGGATGAAAAATCTGTGTTAATCAGAAAGGAAAAAAATAAAGTTTTCAAGCTACAGGCAAAGGTTGCGAAGGAAATGGTGAGTGGTTTTGACGAGGAAAAGGAAATCCATCTCAAAGATCTGAAAATAAGGATAGAACCTCTGGAAGAGTGGAAGCAGATGTTCAATGAGACATGGCTGCTGGCAACAAGCTTTTTCTGGAAGGAGGAGTTTGCAACAAAGAATGCACGGCAGATATATGAGAAGTATGAACCCCTTGTTAGCAAGATCACCACAAGGTTTGAACTGTCTGAAATAATGAGAGAGATGCAGGGAGAGTTCAGAACGTCACATTCCTATGAAACAGGTGGAGACTTCCTTTCTTCTGATGCCATACCCATAGGACATCTTGGGGCTGATTTTGAATTAAGAGGAAAGAAATACTACATAAAGAAAATTTATCATGGAGATCTTTCAAATGAGAATGAAAAAAGTCCACTGCTCCTGGGAGGATTCATGGAGGGTGACCAGATTGTGTCCATTAATGGAGAGTCCCCTGGACCCGATGGAAAAACAATCGATGAGATATTACTTAATCTACCATCTGAGATAATCAGAATTGATGTCAAAACTCAGGACAAGAAGGCATTTTCAAACTACGTTAAGACAATTCCAGATGATAGATATCTCAGATACAGGAGCTGGGTTGAGGAAAACAGGAAGATGGTACATGAAAAAACTGGAGGGGAGGTAGGTTATGTTCATATCCCAAACATGATGCTGGATGGACTTGCAGAATTTTACAGGCTTTATACAAGGGAATTCAAGAAATTTGGTCTTATAGTTGACGTCAGGTTCAATGGGGGAGGCAATGTTTCACAACTTGTCCTTGAAAAGCTAATGCGGGAAAGAATAGCACTTACTCATCCAAGGAGAGGGCAGGATTCCCCATATCCATCCTATTCTGTTGAGGGGCCAATGATAGCTCTTACAAACGAGAATGCAGGATCTGATGGGGATATTTTCAGTCATTCTTTCAAGCTGTTAAGCCTAGGGCCACTAATCGGTACCAGAACGTGGGGTGGAGTAATTGGAATAAGCCCTGAAAGAAGGCTGGCAGATGGTACTCAGGTGACTCAGCCAAGATTTGGGATGAAGTTCAGGGATGTTGGGTTTGGCGTAGAAAATTACGGAACGGATCCAACATATGAAGTGGAAATAAAACCTGAAGATTGGCATAGTGGAAAAGATCCACAGATGGATCTTGCTCTTAGTAAGATCATGGAGATGATAAAACTGAGTGAAAAGAAGAAATGAGTCTTTCATTTCTATGATTTTTTTATTTGATTAGTTATTAAACTATTTTTTAAGCAATATCAGATTCCTCTGAGAACCAGTGCTATTATAAAACCTATTAGAACTCCAGTGTTCAGGAATGGCAATCCCGGGGCTGGCCTTTTTATGAAACTGAAGAGAATGAACATTGCTATTATGCCTCCAAGGAGGGGAAGTATGAAAAATGAAAGACTTGAAGTTGTTGCTCCGGAATAGAGGAAGGATGATATTACCATTACGTTAGGAATTGCTATATCTCCAAAACCTATCATTATTGCACCCCTCTCTCTTCCCTCTTCTCTTGGTATGTCTATGTCTGCATCCTTCATATCAAAGTTCATGTTCTCCGGCACTATGAAAAAAAGTGGCATGTTTGAAGATGTTGTAGCTCTTGCAATATCAAGCATGTGTTTTGTCTTGTAAACAGCTATGTAATCATAAATGGCAAAGACTATCATTAGAACAATGGCTGCATAAAGCCCAAGATCTACACCCCAAATTGCTGCTAGACCTGCTGCGGTAAGAATCCCTGCAATATTTATTACGATCCAGTTCTGTTTGAAAAGGAGTAGATAAAGGAAAAGTACAGGTGTTCCAAAACTGAGAAAATAGTATTCAGGATATGTAATTGGAAGAAGTGCATAAAGAAGACTTGATACGATATAGATTACAAAAACCATGGATAATACAAAAATGATCCTGAGTATTCCAAGCCTCTTCTTCTTTGAGATATATAGAATCACAACAGACATTAATATAACTGCAACTATGAAATATATCACGTATCCAAATCCTGCAGAAGTATTCTGGCTTGGGTTTGTTGGACTAACGCTCTCCAGTTCGAGAGCCATAACGAGACCGATAAGAGAGGCTACCAGAAATAATACTGCAGTACCAATTTCAGTAGCAATTCTCCTGTTAAGCATTTTTTACACTCTTCCTGGCTTTTTTCTCCTTAGATGCAGATGAACCTGATTTCTTCACAGTTTTCTTTCTGGTTAATGGTTTTTTCACAGCAGTACTCTTCACTTTCTCCATATCGGATTTTGACTTTTTATTACTTTCGCATGATATGTTGGGACACATTTCTCTTGATCCACTCCCGAAGGAAACGGATATTATTGGAGCATGACAGTATTCACAAATCTTTCCTGTCATCTTAATCTCACCTTTTTGTGGAAGTGCATATGTTTGCCTGCATTTTGGAAAATTAGAACAGCCAAGAAATCTTTTTCCATATTTTGATTGTCTTATAATCATATGTCCACCGTCAAGTGGACAGAGACCGATGTCCTTCTTCTCTGTGTTGAATTTACATAAGGGATCAATGCATAATTTTTCTGGGGATTGTCCCCTTCTTATAACAGTTACTACAGGTTTTCCACAAACCACACAGTTCTCTTCGGATGGCTTGATTAACCCCCTTATCTTGTGGTAGTAATCGATGCAGTTATCCCTCTCGCATCTGAACCTTATTGTGTCCCTGATCTTTATTGCCTGTATATTGGTTCCGTCTATGTTGCACTTACCTACAACAGTACCTGTTTCAAGTGCTCCACGAATTATATTTGCTATGGAATCCTTGTTATTTCCAAGCTCTTCTAAAACACTGGAAAGCATGTTTCTTGATGTTGAAACTACTGAATCCTTTGTTCTCTCCCCAGCTGCAATGTTGTTCATGAACGATTCGAGCTCTGCAGTCATGTCTGGCTCAGCTATCTTTGAATCCACTGTTGTGACCCCATCTATAAGAGATGAGCCAAGGGCCGTTGGTCTGACTGGATTTCCCTCAATAAACCCCCTGCTCTGGAGCTTATCAATAATATCGTGTCTGGTACTCTTCGTTCCTAGATTCAGGTTTTCCATTTCCTTAATGAGCGAGGCCATATCAAATCTTGATGGAGGCTTTGTTTCTCCTTCCTCTATTCTCCAGTTTTCAGCCTTTACCTTCTCACCTTTCTCAAGATCGGGATGAAAGATGTCCTTGAACTTTCTATATGTATATATGGATAGCCATCCTGGATCGACCACTCTGGTTCCATTTGTCTTAAAGTTATAATGGTCAATTTCTATCTTTGCTGACTTTACCTCTCGGGTACCCTCCCTGTAAAGTGTAGCCAGAAATCTCCTGGCTATGAGTTCATAGACCTTTGCTTCATCTGCTCTCAGGCTCCCACTTTTTGGAACCTCTGTTGGATAGATTGGCGGATGATCGGTCGCTTCCATTCTACCCCTGGAAGGTATTATTTTTTCCTGAGAAAGAACCATTTCTGCTTCCTTCTTCAATTCACTGTTTTTCAGTTTTTCTACCACTGACTTGAGGTTTATGCTTCTCTGATATACTGTATTATCAGTCCTTGGATAACTTATAAATCCTTTTACATACAGTGATTCGGCAATCTTCATAGCTCTCGAAGGCATAACTCCTATTCTAGAAGCCTCTCTCATGAACTCTGTTGTGTTGAAGGGAGCAGGCTTGTAGATTCTTTCCATTCCCTTTTCAAACTCGTTTACAATTCCATCCTTTCCTATAATATTTTCAAGGATTTCTCTTGCCCTTTTCTCATCGTTTATTCTGCCTTCTTCGTAGATACCGGTAAAAACGTCATCCTTGAGAAAGTCAACCTTAACTTCCCAGAACTTTTCCGGAACAAAGTTTTCTATCTCTCTTTCCCTCTTTACGATTAGCCCAAGAGTGGGTGTTTGCACTCTTCCTATGGATAGGAAATTCTTACCTAGCCTGTTTGTTATAAGCGAGAAAAACCTTGTAAGAGCTGCTCCCCAGTAAAGATCAATCTCCTCCCTTGCAGCAGCTGAATCTGAAAGATTGTAATCCACATCTATAAAGTTTGCAAAAGCGTCCTTTATTTCCTTGCCTGTTAGAGCGCTGAACTTAGCCCTTTTGATTTCTCCATGGAAGGATTTGTCCTTTTTAACAATATCCAGAGCTTCTGTACCTATTAATTCTCCTTCCCTGTCATAATCAGTAGCAATTATAACTCTTTTAATGCCTGCAGAAAGCGTTTTTAAGCTCTCATAGGCGGTCTTGTTTTTAACATTATGAATTACATTTGATGAAATAAGTTCTTTCAGATTTTCTAATTTCCAATCCTTGAGTGTTTTTGGAAAATCAATTTCCACAATGTGCCCACTCAGTGGAACCAGATAAAAACCACCAACCTCATTCTCATATTCTATGTAACTCAAACCCTTTGATCTTTTCTGTTTTGATTTACCATCGGATAGAAAATAGGCAATCCTTCTTCCTGCATCTGCTTTCTCTGAAATAATTAATGTATCTGGCAATAGATATCCCAATGTATTTTTATGATATATAATATTTTTTATTCAATCTTCTTATTTT